>DATNCQ010000130.1:0-76526 GCA_035571515.1 Vicinamibacterales bacterium | reverse complement strand
CGTCGCCCGCCTGCCGCAACACCTTCAACCGCCACGCCGTCAGACGGGCCTGCTCACCTTTCGTCATCGCCTCTCCGCCAAGGCTGATAAGCCTAAAGAGGAGAGCTGAATGTGTCACCCTAGTCTGGAGAATTCACAAATGAGTTAGCTCGCTCCCGTTTTCCGGTTTGTGAACAATCGTGAACAATTCGCCGCTCACTTTTTCCGCGGCGGCACGCTTGGCCCCGTCAACCACCTGCGCGTAGACGTTCAAAGAGGTATCGACCTTGGCGTGTCCCATCAGATCCGCGAGGACCTTTCCGGGAACACCGTTCGCGTGCGCCCACGACGAATAGGTGCGCCGGAACGTCAGCCACGTCGCGTTCGGTAGCCCGAGCGTTGAACACGCCGGAAAGACCCACCGTCGCAACACGTTGTTCGGCGAGATAGGTTTGCCGGAGATGGTCGAGAAGACCAGGTCATCGGGTTCCGTCCGCTTGGTTCGTTGCTGCCACGCTCGGAGCAGATCGACCACGCCCTCTGCCAGTGGGACCGATCGCAGGCCCGCCTGGGTCTTCGGTGTGCCGAAGGCGCCCTCGTAGACCGCCTCCTGCACCATCAGCACGCCGGCATCCAGATCGATCGCCTTCCAGCGCAGCGCGAACAGCTCGCCACGCCGCAGCCCTGTCAGCAGCGCCACTCCGGTCATCGTTTGAGCGAGTGGAGCAGTGCCTTCAGCAAGGCCGCCGCTTGTGCGATCGTCAGCGCCCACTTTGGCTTTATCGTCGCCAGCGTGGGCAGGTCCGCGCCCCGCGCAGGGTTCTCCTTCAGGTGGCCCCACTTGACCGCCGTTCGGAGAATTGCGCTGAGCACATCGTGCAAGTGATCGATGGTCTTCGGCGCGTACCCCTGTTGCGTGAGGATTTGTTGTCATGAGTGACGCTGACCGCGTTGCGCGCGTCATGGCTTTGGGATTCACCGAACGTCAGGCGCGGTTCCTCGTGACGGTCATGCTGCACGGTGGCATCTGCATTCAGCGCCAGTACTGCGCGTCCGCGCGGCTCGTGCACGGCGACAAGACACGAGCGTTCTTTCGTGAGCTCGTGGCAAAGAGACTCGCCACTCCGTACCCGTGTGCCCGGAGCGGCGCCCGCGTGTATCACATGCATAACAAGGCCCTCTACGCCGCCATCGGCGAAGCCGACAATCGGAACCGGCGGCTGATGTCCGTGAGCCGGGCGATCGAGGGACTGATCGTGCTCGACGCGGTGCTCGGGGCGCCGAAGGTGAAGTGGCTCGCGACCTCCCAAGAGAAGCTCGCGTATTTCACGCAGACGACGCGGCTGCGACCCGAGGACATGCCGCAGTTGGTGTTTCAAAACGCCGGCGGTCGAACCGTACGGCACTTCCCGGACAAGCTTCCAATCGGCGTGCATCCGGATGGCGACACGCACGAGTTCGTCTACGTCGTCAATCGCCAGATTCCGGTGGACTTCCGGCCGTATCTGTACCGGCATGCGCGCCTTCTCAGCGTGCTGCCCGCTTGGGTCGTTCGACTGCTCGTGCCACGGCATCTCGAGGAGGCCGAATTCCCGTTCCGACGGGCCTGCGAAGAGGAGCTCGGCGCGCGGCTCGCTCCGTCAACAGTCGAGGAACTGCGGTGGTATTTCCGCGCCCGGCGAGCATTGAACGAGCCCGGAGCCAGCATTGATCGCGAACGGTTTCGGCGTGCGCGTCGCGCTTTCGGCGGCGCGCGGTATCAGGTGCTCTATCGACACTGGCTCGCCCACGGCGACGCCCTGATCAATGCGTTGGATTCGCCCGTACTGTCGGAGGCGCTCGCCCGCGGTTCCGGCCGGATTGAAAGCTATGTGGTGCATCGACGTTATCACCATCTCACCCCGCTGGTCGGTACGGCCTGACCGGGACACGGCTGAGGCCGCACATCGGGCCACAAGCCTGGGGCATACATGGCCCAGAGCCGTGTCGCCTCTCGTGTCGCGACGGACGGCAGGTCTTGAACGACGCGCAGGACAGAACGTCGATCTAACTCCTGCTGCGCTCGTACCTTACGGAACCGTCGACGCAGCGATGGATGACCAGCCGGGTGGCGTTCTGTGCCGCCCGGTCGATGGCGCACTCGATACACACGGCGCAAGCCGTGGCGTGAGCGACCCCCGGACTCCGCGAAGAAGTTGGTTCCGCGGCCTTTCGGCTGGGGTCGCTCACGCCACGGCTTCGACGGTGTGGTGTCACGTCCTGCGGCCTGCGCGCGGTCCGTCACACGACCACCGCGGCGCACCCGTGTACACGTCGGCGATCCGTCCGGGTGACCGGTAGCTATTTCAACGGCCACTGCGCTCTCTTCGTGTTGCAACGCGCAGCAAAGCCTTGAAACACAGTCTGATCAGTTGCGCCTTGAATGTTGTCTACTGTGACTCTGAATGCATTTGTCGGGCCTCGATTTGTAAAGCGCCAGCATGATCAGCCCGTCGTCGTGGTCTCATCCCGTCGATGCAGATAAGCAAACAGATCAACTGGCAGATCAAGCGCGTCCTCGCGTTCGCGGTGCAACTTCCATGATGCCGTGAACATCTGAACCACGAACCACGCACCGAAGCCCCACGGGTAAGGCCCGACCAGCGACACGCAGTCCTGGTCTCCAGTGGGCTGGCGTGATAGCGCCGCGCCACAGTTGCCCCGCGAATACCAGAAAGGGACTGGCCAAGATTCATTTACGCCGTTCTGCGGATGGAATGTACGCGTGGAAAGAATGGCACCCGACGGATGTCAGTGGCTGACTGAAGTGTTTCAGGGCGTCTTGGGAGCGTCATCGGATGGGCATTGTCGCATGCCGATTCAATATCAGCGGCGAATCGGTCGCGCTGGTGCCGCAAACGTGAGGCGTAACACGCAAGCGCCCGCCGCGTGCCTTTGCGCGGGCACAGGTGACGCTGTCGTTTGGGGGATGATGTAGAAAGAGATGACCACAGACATCGAAATGGGAGGGCGTGCAGGTACTCCGGGCACCTACGTGAAGGTCATTGCGACACCTGGACCTGCCGAGGAATGGAACAGCGACTCCTTCCTGGTGATGTATTTGCGACCGAACGGCACATTCTTGTTTCTTGGCTATTGGCCGGGCTTCGAGAGATCCTTTGCGGTTGGGGAGTGGTCCGCGATCAATGGCCAAGTCGACTTGGTCGGCTACGGACAGATTCGAGGCGACGCGCTTCCGAATGCGCCAGGAGGCTCATTTCGGCGAACTCTCAGGCCTAGCGTACGAGGGTTCACGCCGATTCTGATCGCTGAAACTGAATTGGCCGGATGGAGTCTCCTTAGTTGGGCCGGTGAATACGTGTATCTCGGTTTTGCGGCGATTCTCAACGTCGACGGGGTATGGCTGCCTCCATCGCTCGCGGCGGTTGACGAGTGGATCGAAAGCAATAGGCGAAACCGATGAGCGATGTGCTGCGTAAGCCACGACGGAGTCAGCGGCGAGCACCCCCGAGAATGCCGCGGCTCATCGCGAACGTTAGCTGCCGATAACCGCCATTGGGTTGTTGGCCGTGGCCGCCGATGCTGGGCCGACATGTCCAGAAACGCACTCCAGCCGGGAGGCCGATCCTCGTCACAAGGGAGTGCGTTCTGATGTGCCGCTCAACCGCGTACACCAGATGACTCGCCACAAGTGCTCCGTGCGTTTCGGCGGCGCGCCTGCGGGTGGTGGCCGTCCCAGGAGGCCCAGCAGACCCGGCCCCTCGACCCCTTTTACGATCTACGCATCCAACGACCTCTCCGGGTTGAGAATGCTATCCTCCAGCGGCTAGAAACGGACGGCGGCTCCGATGTATCCTCCCTTCATCCGCATATGCCCGATGTCTTCAAGTACTGACGATTCCTCACGGTCCTCGGTGATCGCGTAATCGGTTCTGAGGTACTGATAGCCGACCCGAAATCCAAGCCTGCTCATAATATCCGCCGTTACGAAAGCGTCGATGTCGCGAAATGTTTCATCTGTTCGCATTCGATCCAGTCTGGCGATTACCGCATCGACACCGATGGTCACCCTCCTCACGGGTCGGACCTCTCCGACAAGCCCAACCGATGGAACCGTTATTGATCGGTCATATGACAGTGTCTGCACTCCTCGAAATTCTGGGGACTGAGCATCGACGTGCGTGCCCACTCGTGAGACATCACTCGTGAGACTGAGATCAGCCCAACTAGACACGAGTGGAGTCCATTGATACCCTAGCCGCCACGCCGACCATCTCCGCGCGGATATGACGTGAATTCCGGTGCCTATTCCCTGCGCGCCCAGAACCAATGGCCTTACTGCCCTGGTGTCACCATCAACTTCGCTACCGAATCGCCGAAACCGAACCCTATGATGTTCTGCCAGCTTTAGCGCAGCACTCAAACGCCAGGATGTAGCGCGAGAGAGGTCCAACTCTCGCGCAACGTCAAGCGTGGTAGCACCAATCGTTGAACGTATCGCGGCGGGATTCGAGCACGATGTCGGAATAGTAACGCTACTCAGGAATGTGGTGCAACGCGTGATCGGAGTACTTAGAACAAGCTCTTGCGACGGCGTCCCGCCTACGACGACTACCTCCACGCGCGGATTTGCGGTAACACTTTGCGCGTCCAAACAGGTTGGAGGACCGAGCGCAGGCAAGAGCAGCGACAGTAGGTAGATACTGACGTTGGCGTGGCTACTCGCAGCCCGAGGCATCAGGGTCATAGCATCTCCGATGATCGGGTGACCACAGCCCTATGATAAAAGGACGAACGGCCCGGTGCACGTGTGCCAACATCGCCTACTGACATTGTTGCTTCACGTAAAGGACATCGCTCGTAATGTCGTAAATGACTACGTTCCCGTCTGGTTGCACAACCAAGTACGCCCCTGGGTGGCCGTGCGTATGTGTCTGGCACACCGCATTGTCAGGAGTATAGGGCGCATCTCTGTATATGACAAAGTTTCCATCGGCTTGCATGATCGCCCGCGCCTTCGGACCTGGGATATGCGGAGGAACAGCGAAGTTGAACGCAACTGATTCGTCGCTGGTGTTGATTAGCACGAGGTTGCCATCTGCAGATTGATATTGAAGACGATACGCGCCTCCGTTCGATAGAATGTACCCGCCAGCTGGAATGTATCGCTTTGGATAGACTTGGCCTGGATAGAGATTTTCGCCGTTTCCATAATGAACGAGGGCGCCTGGGTCGTCTGGTCGCGGCTTCGCCGGGGTTGGATCCCATTGGCCGCATCCTGGTGCCGCGGACCCGAAAAACCACATCGGTTCCCAGCCATCCTGAATCTGTGCGGTCCCGAAATAATGCGCCGTGTAAGGCCGAGAGATGGTCAAGCATGTAAACGCAAACGTCCCCTGATCTCCGGATAGGCGCATCATCGACGCATTCGACAACGCCATGCCTCTCCCGAAGACAACGATTGATTCACTCGGCAATCCGGGATGGAACCAGGATCTCACCGTGACGAGTGCTGTGAGGGTCCATCTTCTCGCGGGTGAGCATTTCGCTTTCGCGACACTCCGCTACTCGGACGAAAAGACTCCGCGACAAGTCTTCAAGCCTGCGGACTACACGAACATCGGCGACGTTCGCAGAAGCGACGACATGCTCTACGTGCTGCGCTCCATCACCCTCTTACGCATCGAAGATCGGCTCACGGGTTACGACCTTCGCAACCGTGTGGTTCTCGCTGATCGCCGTTTAGACCCGTCCGATCTGAACTGACTAATACCGTGCGCCAGTTCTGGCCCGAAGTCGGTTTCCGGGCCGGGGTGTGGAATGCACGCGGCTGACAGCAACCGCACATGGTGCGCGTCCCAGCTCATCGGCGCGTTCAGCGGACGAGAACCAGATCGTCCGGCGCGTCAGTTGGCTTCTGATTGATGGAGTCTTCGGTTCTCACCCGCAATGCGCGAACCCGCTCGCCATCAAGTTCGATCCACAAGACCCAATTGCGCGCGCCGATCTGCGTCGGAGTCTCAACGACCCATTGATCCGGCCGCACAATCCTTGCCCTCAATCCTTCGCTGACGGAACGTGGAAGCAGATCGCTCGCTTCGTCGCGGTTCCGTGCAGCCGCAATCGAGGCGCGAAGGTCGAGCAATGGTTTGCGGGCGCGAATCGCACGGACTTCGTCGAACGCAACGAGGCAGGCGAACGGCGCGGCGAGAATCGTCAGGTAGAGAACAGCTCGCGCCGTTCTACGACTTCTCAGCGGCCAAGCAGCCACAGCACCAAGTAGATCAACGCGCCGAGTATCGGCGGGCCGAACACCAGCAACATCTCCGCTCGGTGCTTCCGGTCCACGTTGATTCAGTCTATCGGTCGCTTCACGGCCAGCGCTGAGTTGACGCCAATATGCGGACCGGCTACTTTCTGAGCCGCAGATTGTTTAACCGCGCAGATCGGGCGATCCGCGTAAGTGGTTGATCTGATTAATGGTGAGCCAAACGTTCGCCAGTTGGAACCACACTGCCGAATTGCTCAGACGGGTTGACGGCTTCGGCAGCTGGCCTGAGCCGGCTCGCGTTAGTCGCGCAGGCGCAATGGTAAACGCTGCGGCGTTGAGCAGGACCTATCGGCTGAAACGCGAAGTGCAGCGTTCGGTGTAACGCGCCAATTGAGCCGCGCGCGGCGACGACATGATCGCTTGGACAGTGGGCGCGTCGGCTCCAATTGGATGTTAGCCCGCGTCACCGGAAACGGCCTCTGGATCAACAGGTCGGTTCAGACATTTCGTCATGAAGACGGATTCGCCGGCTGACCTTCTGGCGTCAGGGTTCGTCGCGACAGAAAACCCGCACTTTTCGTAGAAGCGGACGGCATCAGGAGCAACATGGGACGCCAGACGCCCACAGCCATTAGCAACAGCGAACTGTTGCGCCAGTGAGAGCAACGCCCGGCCGTGCCCGCGTCTCTGTGCGTCAGAACGGACGGCTACCCGTCGGAGGACTGCGTCTTCTCCCGAGATGTCGATACGGACGACGCCGACGGGATCCCCCCGATGGAGGAGAAGCTTTGGGTGATGTCCATCGACCTTTTCGTCCGGATGATTCTCGTTGTAGACGCCGAATCGTCCTCGTGCCTCGAACAGCACCTCGCGGCGGATGTCATGATAGCGGCGCCACGCACCTTCATCAGTCGGCGAGACAAGTTCGTACTCCGTAGCCATCTGGATCGAAGTCGGGGTAACGCTTGGCGTTCAGCCGCGGCCGCTCATGTTCGCACCAGCGGCGGACGGCGGCAACGCCATGTTAGCTGCCTGATTTGAACGTTCCCGACACGGCGCAGAAGGCAGTCCCGAAGTGGTCGATGCGCAGCTTGACGTCGTGTTCTCGACGCCATCGCGCAATGTCGTTTCGATCACAGTACCGCTTGTAGATTTCAAAGGTCGTCCCGTCGTTCAACCGTCTCGTTTGACGCTCGACCTTCGCGTTCACCTTCGCTCGCTCGGCGCTCCACGCCGACTCGAGAATGACAAATCGTCCGAAGGAACCGAGCATGCTCCGAAGCGCATCGAACACGAGCGGTTCCTGCGCCTCGGTGAGATGGCTCAGGAAAAAGCCGACCAGTACCGTGTCATAGGCCTTCTCGTTGAACTCGTGCTCGAAGAAGTCCCCTTGCAGGAAGACACATCGATCCGCGATGCCAAGGCGATTCGCTTTGGCACGGGCTTCGGCGAGCATCCTGGCGGACTGGTCGAACAGAGTAATGCTGGAACAGTTCGGACCGTAGTCCGGCAGCCAATACGCCGTGCCGCACGCAAGATCCATCATCCGGCCATGCGCGATTTGGGCAACGACGCCGGCCAACACCCGAGCCTCCGCCTTGAACACTTTCGGGTTGCGTATCGAGGCGGTGCCCGTTCCCAGCGTATACGCCTCGTCGTACTCAGATGCTCGCTCGTCGTAGTAGCTGAGCATCCGTCGGCGAAGATCTGAGTCCATGTCCGGTGCTCGCCACATCAGTTGTTTCGATCCGTGCAGCTAACGCCGCGTTGAGCCGCGGCGCCGTCGTTCCTCGATAGAACTCCAAGAAGATGACTCGCGCGGCGTCGGCTCCACGCGGTGTTAGGCCGCTCAACCGAGGACGACGGCTATCACCGATCAGCGATCGGCGACAAAGCGAAGCGATGGCTCACCTCTATCCCAGACGCAGACCCAACCGGTCAGCGTGTCCGATCAGACCTTGCTTTTGTCCGCCAGAGCCGATATCCGACCACGATCCCACCAATTCCGATTGCGATGATAGGAAGCTCACGAGCGAGGTAGTAGGCGCTTTGGCTCGCGGGGATCTCGGCAACTGTCGAGTACCACCACACCAGGAACGCGACATTGGCGATTGCTCCCCCAAGTGCCATCGCGCGCCGACGTGAGCTCAGGCCGCCGATTATCCAGCCGATCAGCACGAAGGACGCGGCCTGTATGAGCATCCGAGGGACTTCATAAACACGTAATGCCAGCGGGCTCGCCAGCAGGAGCGGTGTCACAACACGGTCGAATCTTCTCCCAAGCTCCTCGGCGGGGGATCCGCACCATGTAGAAAATGGCAATGCCAAGTACTAGGTTGGTTCCGACTGAGGGTACTCCGTGCCAGAGATGGAGGCAGATACCCGCTATCCTGCGGAGCGTCAACTGCAACCGGTTGGAGGTTGGAGCGGCCAAGGCAATCGCGCGCTGAATTTGCATAGGCCTCACACCCCAAGCGAAAAAGGAATCTTGGATCGCATATTCCTCTCGCGCCCGCAATTTGAGCCATCCGGACAATGCAGCCCTGATCCGCTCAGGGTCAAAGAGCCGCCCGAATCTGGCGAGCGCGTCCACGAACGCTTCCGGCGCGGACATTCTCGGCGTCCTGACGCTGGGAAGAAAAGGGGACCGCGAAAGGCCGGTCGCGAGCATTCGCACCGCAAGTCTTGAGTCCCCCAGGGCGCGCCAACTTTTCCGAAGAAGTCGGCGACGTGGCAGTGCCAGCCTGTCCTGGGCCGTGGACAATCGTGAACAATGCGTCGCCGAGTGTGTCGACCGCAGCGCGCTGCGCGCCGTCGATCATCTGGGTATATGCCAGGCGATAATGTGCGGTCCAGGGCGCTGAGGTGTAGCATTCGCAAATGACAGTGCGACAACCACGCGGCCTCGTCATCCTGGTTGCACTCCTGCTTGCGCCGGCCTCGTACGCGCAGCCGACGTCCGCTCATTTTGATTCGAACGGTGTCGGGATTCATTACGTAGATTCAGGGCGTGGTGTACCTGTCGTGCTTCTGCACGGGTTTACCGGAACGTACGCCAGGCACATCGAAATGCCGGGCCTCAGCACCGCACTGCAGACCGCCGGATATCGCGTCATCGGCATCGATTGTCGCGGCCACGGCGACAGCGGTAAGCCGCACGACGCGGCCCAATACGGATTGGAGATGGTTCGCGATGTCGTCAGGCTTCTCGATCATCTTGGGATCGATCGCGCGCCCGTCGTTGGCTATTCGATGGGCGGCGCCATTGCGTTGCAGCTTCTCGTTCGCTACCCCGAACGTCTCCGCACGGTGTCACTGATCGGTTCCGGGTGGGAGGGCGAGAACCCGCAGCAAATCCGATCCGAGGTGCTCGCGCTGTCGGAGGCGTTCTCCAAGAGAGACGCAACAGCGCTGATCCGCGGGGTTAGCGCCGGCGGGCAGACCGCGTTAAGCGATCAGCAGGTTGCCGCGGCAAACGCCGCGCTGTTCGCCCGAAACGATGGGGACGCGCTGGCGGCCGCCGCGAAGGGCCTTATTCCGCTGTTCGACGTGCCAACGCAGGCGTTGCGGTCGACGAAGATTCCGGTGATTGCGATTACCGGCGAACGGGACCTCCGCAACCTGCCAAGCGCGAAGCGGATGTCTGGTGTGGTGCCGTCGTTGGAGCTCGTTGAACTACCCGGCGCCACACACGCGACGAGCGTCAAGCCCTCAACCGAGCACGTCGTCGCGTTTCTGGCAAAACATGGCGGAGGCTGACCCGTCGACGCAGGCGGCAGTCGTCTGCGGTTTAAGCCGACCACGCCAACCGAACGGATTGTTCAAGTTGCTCCTGGCGTGCCTTCACCCATGGTGCGTAATGCTTCTCGGTAATCTTCAGAGAAGAGTGACCCAAGAGAACCGACACCTGCGATTGGCACGCCCTTCAGGAGCAACTCCACGGCGAACTATCTCGGAAACGATGATCGCAGTCTGAGTCAATCATCGGGCCAGTAGGTACAGGGGGCGCGTCGTGTTCCTGCAGCGACTTGCCATTGCGGCGTGCGTTCTGTCGGCGGCCGCGATTGCGTACTCGCAGAACCGGGTGGCACGTGCCGTACGAGCATCCGCAAGAATCGTGGTGGATGGCATCCTGGAGGACGCGGTGTGGGCGGTCGCGCCGGCCGCAACTGAATTCATCCAGCGAGATCCAGATGAAGGAAGGCCGGCGACAGAGCGGACGGATTTCAGAATTGCCTATGACGAAGCCAACATCTACTTTGGCGTACGCCTGTTCGATCGCCAGCCGTCGAGGATTGTTCAACGGCTCTCCCGCCGCGACGACGAGTCCAACGCGGACTCACTGACGATCCAGCTCAGTCCGTTTCACGACGGCCTGACCGGCGCCATGTTCGAGGTGAGCGCAGCCGGCGTTCAGCGCGACGCGATCGTCTCGAACGATACGAATACGGATTACTCGTGGGACGGCGTGTGGGAGTCGGCTGTGCGCATCACGGACGAAGGCTGGATTGCCGAGATACGGATTCCGCTGTCGCAGCTCCGCTTTCCCGCATCCGGTCCTCAGGTGTGGGGCATCAACGCGAGCCGCTATGTCCAACGGAAAAACGAGACCGTCTGGCTCCGATTGGTCCCCAAGAACGAAAGCGGGCTTGCCTCGAGGATGGATGACCTCGAGGGACTCAGCGGCGTCGAATTCCGGCGCCACCTCGATCTGATGCCGTACGTCGCGAACCGGAGCGAATTTGTCGAACCCGCGTCCGGGAGCGATCCCTTCAACGACGGCGCGCGACAATCCGGAGCGACCGGCATCGACATGAAGTATGGCGTCAGCAGCAACGTCACGCTGGACGCGACCGCCAACCCGGACTTCGGCCAGGTCGAAGTCGATCCGGCCGTCGTGAATCTCAGTGCGTTCGAAACGTTCTTTCCCGAGAAGCGGCCGTTCTTTCTCGAGGGCGCCAACATCTTCGGGAACTTCGGCGGCGGCGGCGCGAACAACTTCCTCGGGTTCAATCGGGCCGAGCCCAATGTCTTTTATACCCGTCGAATCGGGCGCGCGCCTCAAGGCGCTGCAGAGGGCGATTTCATCGATCGGCCGTCGGCGACAACGATTCTCGGCGCGGGCAAAATGACAGGCAAGAGCGCCAACGGCTGGACGTTTGGTTTCGTCGAGGCGGCCACAAGCCGCGAATACGCGACGACGATAAGTGGCGCGCGCCGTTCGAAAGTAGAGGTTGAACCGCTGACGAATTACGTCGTCGGACGCATGCAGCGCGAGAAAGGCCGCAGCGGCATTGGATTCTTGACGACCGGGTTGCAGCGCGACCTGGGTGGTCCGGCGCTGCGCGATTCCCTCAATCGGCAAGCCTACGTCGTTGGCGCGGACGGATATCTCTTCCTGGACTCCCGCCGCGACTGGGTCGTGACCGGCAAGCTATCCGGCAGCCATGTCAACGGCAGCGCTGCGGCCATCGACCTGCTTCAGCGGGCGCCGCAGCATTACTTCCAGCGTCCGGATGCGCCTCGCCTCGCACGGCCGCCTGGCGAAACGTCGATGCGCGGATGGACCGGGAGCATCAACCTGAACAAGAACCAGGGCGACATGGTGGCCAATGCCGCGCTCTGGGGTGTGAGTCCCGGTTTCGAATCCAACGATCTTGGTTTTCAGACCGGCGGTGATGTGGCCGGCGCGCACTTCGGGTGGATCTGGAAGAAGCCCACTCCCGATCGATTCACTCGGTCGCGCGACATCCTGGTCGCCAAATCGTGGACCTGGAATTACGGCCGACAGAAGCTGCACGACGGAGTGTTCGTCTTCGGGAATGCGACGCTGCTCAACTACTGGTCCCTGCACGCCAGCCTTGGTGTCTTTCGACACTCCTACGACGATCATCTGACCCGCGGCGGCCCCGTCGCCCTGAATCCTGCTGGCTACTTTTTCAATGTCAGCGTCAATTCAGACGCGCGCAGGAAGCTGTCGCTCAACATGGGCGCTTCACACAGCGCGAACAAAGCCGGTGGTTGGGACTATGGGGGGAATCTCGGTTTTACCGTCAAACCAGCGCCATCCATCTCTGTGTCAACGGGGCCTGACATCACCCGCTCGCGGAATGTGGCGCAATACGTGCGCACGGCGGTCGACGCCACGGCCACACCGACGTTCGGGAACCGGTATGTCTTCGCCGATCTGGATCAATTCCAGGTCTCGCTGGTAACGCGTGGCCACTGGATTCTGAGTCCGAAGATGTCGCTGCAGGTGTTTGCGCAGCCGTTGATCTCCGTCGGCCGCTATTGGGATTTCAAGGAATTCGCGCGCCCCGCCAGCTTCTCGTTCCTCCGGTACGGACACGACGCCGGCCGCATCGATCTCGATCCGGATCGTCAGTACATCGCAGATCCGGATGGGAACGGTCCGGCGTCCGCGTTTCGTTTTGAGAACCCTGACTTCAATTTCAAGTCGCTGCGCGTGAACGCGGTGTTCCGGTGGGAGTGGAGACTTGGATCAACGCTCTACCTGGTCTGGACCGAAACCCGCGAGGACTTGGCCAATCCCGGCGTTTTTTCTCCCGGGCGAGACACTCGACGGCTGTTTACCGCGGCGCCCAACGATATCTTCCTCGTCCGCTTTGCCTATTGGTTCAGCAGGTAGGCCGTAGTGACAACACATTGGGCTTTCATGCATAGGGCGCTCGCGCAACAACAGGACGGCACGGTCTAACGCAGGTCGCGAAAGCGCTGGAGCAGCGCGGCATTGGGTGTTTTTGGGGTTGATGAGGCAGCGGCATCACGGGCCGAGGCATAATCTCGGTGCGGTAGGAGGGTCAGATGAAGATTCGCGTCCTCATGCTCGCCGCCATTCTCACGGTTGTGCCGCTTGCGAGCTTCCGGTTTGCCTCAGCGCAAACGTCGCAGGATCCGCGGAGAAACTTCCAGCTGCAAATCAGCGCAGCGAACGGAACGTCTGTTCACGTTCGCGGAGCTGTCTGGATGGACGGCACGAACACCAACGTCACCATCGTGGATCAGCAGACGCCTTTCGACTTGCAGACACTCGGCACGGTCGTCAATGGCATCCTGAAAGTCGATGGGAACACTCCCATTCGCGTGCAAGTCACCGACGTAGGCAGCGGAACGCAGACGCTCTCAGCAGAGGGTCACGAGATCATCGTGGGGCAGGGTCTCGCGCCAAGCTCCGGGTGGGCGTTCATCAGGACGGAGAGGTAATGACCGTCGATGCGTGCAGCGCGTTCGTGTCCATCGGTCCCGTTGATGTCCAGTGAATTGACAGTGTTCTGCAGTTGAAATCGCCTGAGGTCGACTTTAGTCGCGTTTCCCTTGTCGGCTTTCGGGAGCAGGTCAGTTCACCCAAGTCGGAATTGGGACGCTGGGCACATGGCCGCCTTGCCGACGAGGTGAGGCCGAAGAAGCGGAACACTGAAGAAGTGATAGAAGTGCCAGTGGCTGACGCCTCGGCAGGTGCGTATGCGCTGGTCAGTTGTGACATGCAATCGGCGGGCACGAGACCCTGAATGACGGCGAAGCCTCGCTGCTCAAGAGCGAAGGTGGCGTCCATCGGGAGCGTATCCGCGGCAGTCGCCGTGCGCGAGCAGGCACGCGCATCAGCTCCGGTGGGTCTTTGACCACCGCGGCGATCGTTTCCGTGAAATCCTGGCCAGGGAATGCGCGCATCCCGGTCAACATCTCAAACAGCACGCACCCAAACGCCCAGATATCGGCACGCTTGTCCACGGTCTTGCCGCGCGCCTGCTCGGGCGCCATGTACGCCGCCGTCCCCAGGAGCGTGCCAACGCCGGTCATCATCGCCGGCGACGTGATGGTCGGCGACATCGACATGCTCGCCGACGTCGTAGCCGTCGGCTCCATCGCTTTCGCCAGGCCGAAGTCGAGCACCTTGACCACGCCATCAGGGCGCACTTTGATATTCGCTGGCTTCAGGTCGCGATGGATGATGCCCTGCTCGTGCGCGGCTTCGAGGGCTTCCGCGATCTGCCGCGCAATCGGCAGCGCTTCGTCAAGTGACATCGGGCCCGGCGCGATGCGCTCCGCGAGTGTCGGCCCCTCGACGAGCTCGAGCACCAGCGCCTGCACGCCCTCGGATTCTTCCAGTCCGTAAATGGCCGCGATGTGTGGATGATTGAGGGACGCCAGGATCTGGGCTTCACGCTGAAAGCGCGCCACGCGATCGGGATCGAGGGCGAACGCCTCCGGCAGCAGCTTCAGCGCGACGTCGCGCTGGAGCAGCGGGTCGCGTGCCCGATAGATGACGCCCATGCCGCCGGCGCCAATGACCGAGAGCAGTTCATACGCCCCCAGCCGACTGCTGCGCGGGAGCGCGACCGGCGTGGCCAGAAAACTCTCGCCTTGCCCGAGGAGCGACTCGACTTCGCGCCGCAATGCTTCGTCGGTGCCGCAGGCCTGCGACAGGTACGCGACCCGATCGGCGGCCGGCCGCAGGGCCGCCGCATGGTAGATGGCGGAGATCTGTCGCCACCGCTCCGGGGCTCTATTGATTGGCGTGGCCTGATGCTACGTCCAATCCGACTCCGTCTCGATCTCCGGTGCGGCCGCGACGGCGCACTGCAGATCGGCAGAAGCCACGGGCATCAGTCACCGGAGCGGCCGGATTCGGGACATGACCTCGAGCGCCTACGACTTCGAGCGTTGAGCACCCACAACGTGGTCTCCACACCAGGCCGCATAATCCTCTCGGCGAGGCGCCCAGGCAGAGACAGCATCAAGTGTCCGAGCTGCTGGTGGGCGAAGCTCCAGACGTCAACGTGATCGCGCTCAGCAATGCGCCCGACGAACTTGCCCGGATCGACGAGCGCAAGAGCCGCATCGTCGAACTCCGGCACTTTGGCGGACTGAACGTTGAGGAAACCGCTGAAGCGCTGGCCCCTCGCCCGAGACCGTGACTCGGGAATGGGGACTCGCTAAGGCATGGCTGCGGCGGAAAGTCGGCGCTTCGTAGTTCGACCGCAGTCCCTGTAAGGTTTCGATAGAAATGCGCGTTCTAGTAGATAGACGGACCGAGCCGTGATGGCGAAGGTGTGTATTGGCGGAGAGGCTGGGATTCGCACCACTGCCGGTTGTTGCAAACAAAGAACTTAACGGACTCTTGCTTCCTCACGATCCGCTTGATCCGCACGAAAGCCCCGGTAGAGACACGTATTGAGCACGTGGAGCCGTATACGTGACGTATATGGCATAATGGCGTCGGAGGCTTCTCGCCATGCCCCGCACCGCCAAGGTCTTCATGACGAATCGCAGCCAGGCTGTCCGACTGCCGAAGGAATACCAGTTCTCCACGGCTGAAGTGTTCATTCGCAAGGAGGGCGATGAGGTCATCCTCTCTCCGCGCCCTCGCGACTGGCGCTCCTACCTGGAATCGGCGCCCGTGGCCTCCGACGCGTTCATGGCCGATGTCGATGACCTGCCCGTGCAGGAGCGCGAGGGGTGATGCCGCGCTACATGCTCGACACCGACACCTGCTCCTACATCATGAAGCGCTCGCACCCGATCGTGCTCAAACGTCTGCAGGCGGTGCCGGTCAGCGACGTCTGCATGTCGGTCATCACCAAGGCCGAACTGCTGTACGGCGTGGAGGTCTCGCCTCGTCGCTCCCAGGACGCCGCGGCGCTCGCTGCCTTCCTCCCCTACGTCGAGGCGTTGGACTTCGCGGACGCCTCCGCACTCCACTACGCTGAGATCAGAGCTGATCTGAAGAGGCGGGGCGCCCTGATCGGCGCCAACGACCTGCTGATTGCAGCACACGCCCGCGCGCTCGACCTGAAGCTCGTCACGAACAACACCGCGGAATTCGAGCGCGTACGCGGGCTCGCCATCGAGAATTGGACGACTCCCCCGCGCCGCAAACGATGAAGGCCCGAGTCGCTCGCGACTCGACACTACGGCGTTACAGAGGAATGATCTCGTTCTCGCGGTCGTGCCTCGCTTGAATCACTCCTGTGGAGAAGGGCCTCGTCGATCGTGCGGCCCTCGATGCGCTCGTAAACACGTTCGAGAATTAAGGTGGCGACCGCGCAACGGTGCCCGCGTCGTGGAGAAAGCTTGGCTCGACCCTGCCTACAAGCGGCGATTGCTGGCGGACCCGGACAGCGCGATTGCAGAGTTGAGCTACGGCGGCCAGCAGGGTGAGCACATGGTCGTCGTGGAGAACACGCCTTTGGTGCACAACATGATCGTCTGCACGCTCTGTTCGTGTTACCCGTGGCCCGTGCTCGGTCCGCCGCGTGCCCGTTTTCCGAACGGTGTCGTCGTGCTAAAAATCAGGAACGATCACCGGAACAGACGCGAGCGGCTCGAACTCGTAAATCCCGCCATCTGCCATCAGCGCGAGAAAGAGATGTCCGTCCCTGACCACGTACGATCGGATGGAGCCCCACTGTTTCACCATCTGGTCGTGCAGGGAGGCTGGGCGGCACGCGGCGCGCGTCAGGGCGAGCGCACCAACCTGGAGTTGATTCGAGCCGCTCGACTTCCAGGTCCCGCGGCCCCGGTTGCAGTCAACCCGCGCAGTCAGCCGCCCATAGGCGCCAAACGCGATCGTGTACTTCGAACGGTCGTCGGGCGTCAGCGTCGTGCCACCGCTGCCCTGGAACTTCACGAGCCGCCATGACGTGCCTGCGAGGCTCGGCGAGTCGATCGCGGTCCTTTGTATCGATTGGGCCGCCGCGGCGCTGGCGACCAGCCAGAGGCACACTGGCAACACAACGTGTCGACGGGCGCCGCCGGTCGCATTCGATGACATTGAATCCTCCAAGTGCAAAAGCTCATACGATCTGCCGTTCCAACGCTTCATCTCAAAGCCTGGACGGCGCACGCACACCGTTGGACTCATCCGATTCTATCGCTTTATGCGTGTCGACATGACATTGATAACAGGCGACGAGCGTCTTGCGACGTCGTGTCCCCAATCATTGAAGACTCGCTTCGGCTGTTGCTTCTTCTTGTGAGACTTCGACTTTGGCATCGCCGACGGCCTTCTTCGTCGTCGCGGACAGGTTCGCCCCTTCGGCGTCAGTCAGGATCGATTCGCCTCCCCGCAGCGGGGCTGCGCCCGTATAATCACACCACATTTGGCCCTTGCAGTCGGCACTCGGCTCGGCGTCTACGAGGTCATTGCGCCGATCGGCGTAGGCGGTATGGGTCAGGTCCTTCGCGCCCGCGACACGAAGTTGGATCGCGATGTCGCGATCAAGATCCTCCCCGAAGTCTTCGCGCACGACGCCGATCGGCTCGCGCGCTTCCAGCGTGAAGCGAAGACGCTGGCCTCGCTGAATCATCCCAACATCGCCGCCATCTACGGCCTCGAGGAAAGCGGGGGCATGACCGCCCTCGTGATGGAACTCGTTGAAGGCGAAGACCTGTCGCAGCAGATCGCGCGCGGCGCGATTCCTCTCGACGAGGCATTACCAATCGCGAAGCAGATCGCGGAAGCGCTCGAAGCCGCGCACGAGCAAGGGATCATGCACCGCGATCTGAAGCCCGCGAACATCAAGGTGCGCCCAGACGGCACGGTGAAGGTGCTGGACTTCGGTCTGGCGAAGGCGATGGATCCGATCGGCAGCGCACCGAGTGTGTCGCAATCACCAACCATCACGACGCCGGCGATGACGCACGCGGGCATGATCTTGGGGACGGCGGCCTACATGAGTCCCGAGCAGGCAAAAGGGCGCGTCATCGACAAGCGCAGCGACGTCTGGGCGTTCGGCTGCGTGTTGTTCGAGATGCTGACGGGAAAGCGCGCGTTCGAGGGTGAGGACGTGTCCGACACGCTCGCGGCGGTTCTGCGCGGAGAGCCGGACTGGGAGGCGCTGCCGGCGACCACGCCGGCGCCCATCGGCAAGTTGCTGCGGGGCTGCCTGAAGAAGGATCGCAAGGAGCGCGTGCCCGACATTGCCGTAGCGCGCCTCGAGATCCAGGAAGCCCTGGCGATGCCCGCCGGCAGCGTCGCAGCCACGGCCGGCTCACGCTCCACTCTCCGTCCGCGCCCACTCTGGAAGCGCGCGATCCCCATCGCGGCCACCGCGCTTCTGGTGGCGGCGCTGACGAGCGTCGCCTGGTGGAGCTTCAAGCCGTCCGCGCCGCCGCCGATCGTCACACGTTTTTCTTTTTCCCTCCCGGGCCTCCCGCAGGGCCAGGCGTTTCTTGCCACGAACAGCCACATCGTCGGAATGTCGCCGGACGGCACGCGCATCGTCTACGCGACAAACACCCGTTTGTACCTACGGTCGGCCTGGGACCTCGAGCCGAAGGCCATTCCTGGCACGGACTCTCCAAGTTTCTTGAGGACACCCGTCTTTTCGCCTGACGGCCAATCCCTCGTTTTCTATTCTGCGGCCGATCAGGTGCTCAAGCGCATTTCAGTCAATGGCGGCGCTGCGGTAACGCTGTGTCCGGCGGATGTTCCTTTCGGCATCAGCTGGGGCGTAGACGGGATCATGTTCGGTCAAGGCAGCAAGGGCATCATGCGCGTGTCGCCAAACGGCGGCCAACCCGAACGGCTCGTCAGCGTCAAGGACGGTGAGGTCGCCCACGGCCCCCACGTGCTGCCCGGCGGACAAGCGATGCTCTTCACGCTCGCGACGGGTACCGGCGCCGATCGGTGGGACAAGGCGCAAGTCGTCGTGCAATCGTTGAAATCGGGAGAACGCAAGACGCTCGTGAACGGCGGAACCGATGCGCGCTACGTGCCCACCGGTCATATCGTGTACGCGGTCCGAGGCACCCTGTTCGCGCTTCCGTTCGACGCAAAGCGCCTCGAGGTGGCGGGGGGTCCGGTTCCGATCGTCGAAGGCGTGCAGCGATCAACAGGGGGCGGGAGCTCCGGCGCAGTGCAGTTCAGCTTTTCCGATACCGGTTCGCTGGTCTACATTCCAGGCCCCGCCGGCGCGTTTGGCGCTGGACGAGCGCTGGTGCTGGCTGATCGGAAAGGCAGCGCAGAAATCCTGAAACTTCCGCCCGGACCGTACGAGCACCTTCGCATTTCTCCAGACGGCAAACGGGTGGCGTTTGACACCGATGACGGCAAAGAGGCGATTGTCTGGATTTACGATCTCGCCGGCACCAGCTCGATGCGCCGGCTCACGTTCGGACAGAAGAATCGCTTTCCAATCTGGTCCGGCGATGGGCAGCGCATCGCGTTCCAATCGGATCGCGAAGGCGACCTCGGCATCTTCTGGCAGCGCGCCGACGGCACCGGGACGGCGGAGCGGCTCACCAGGCCGGAGCAAGGGACATCCCACGTTCCGGAATCCTGGTCTCCAGACGGCAAGCGATTCCTGTTCGCCGCGACCAAGGGCTCCAGTATCTCCCTGTGGGCATTTGTGCTCGAGGACAGGAAGGCAACGCCATTCGGCGACGTGCAGTCAAGGAACCCGATTAATGCCGTCTTCTCACCGGACGGTCGTTGGGTCGCGTACTACTCCAACGAGACGGGTAGGGATGCCATTTACGTCCAACCGTTCCCACTCACCGGAACCAAGTATCAAATTCCAAAAAACGATCCCGGCCAAAATGATCATCACCCCGTCTGGTCGTCGGACGGAAAGGAGCTGTTCTACATCCCTGCGCTTGGTGCACTCGCTGCGATCAGCGTGACGACGCGGCCGGATTTTTCATTCGGTAATCCTGTAGCAGTGCCGAGAAAATTTTCGACGGGAAATAGTGCCCCGGAGAGTATGCGGAACTACGACCTCACTCCGGACGGGAAGATCCTCGGGCTCGTGGACGCCTCCGAACAGACTCAGTCCGGAAACTCCAACGCTCCAGAATTTCGCGTCGTCCTCAATTGGTTCGAAGAGTTGAAGGCGAAAGTCCCAACAGGGAAATAGCGTTGCGAGACGTGGACGCCGAGAGCCGCTGCGTTGTAACGGCTCACCACTGAGCGTGTGCGCCAGATTGCTGCGACAATCGTACCGGCCTGGTGTTTGATATGGATCCCCTCCACCGGCAGGCGATTGTTCAAGGAGTGCTCGGGACTCCCCTCTTTGTCGCCCTCATCTTCTGGCCTGCTGGGACGTTCGACTACTGGCAAGGCTGGCTGTTCCTGGGGATCTTTGCCGCATCGACCGTCGGCTTCACTGTGTACCTGGCGATCTACGACAGACCGCTTTTCGAGCGTCGGTTGAAAGCCGGGCCGCAACATGAGCGAGAGTGGTCGCAAAAAATCATCGTGTCGTTGGTCTTCCTCGCGTTTTTTGCGTTGATCGTCCTGCCCGTGCTCGATTACCGATACGGGTGGTCGCCGGTTGCGCCGTGGGTATCGATTCTTGGCGATGTGGTGATCCTGCTGTCCTTCCTATTCATCTTCTGGGTGACCCGGGTCAACAGTTTCGCCGCGTCCAATATTCGCGTGGAGGAGGATCAAAAAGTCATCGACACCGGGCCGTACGCGCACGTGCGTCACCCGATGTACGCCGGCGCCGTTTGGCTCTTCGTCGGAATGCCGCTCGCGCTCGGTTCGTGGTGGTCGCTCGGCCTGATCGTGCCCTTCATGTCCGTGCTTTTGTGGCGCCTTCTCGACGAGGAGAAAATCCTGCAGAGAGATTTGCCCGGGTACACGGAATACATGCGCAGGGTACACTTTCGTCTGGTTCCGTTCGTGTGGTAGAGACGCGCCGCGCGCACCGTGACCTGAGGGCAAGCCACACGTTACGTGTTGCTCCCATCTCACGAACTCCGACCATAGACGCGACCTTGGCCACCGAGCCGCTTGCCGTACCTTTGCCCAGGCTCGCGTCCTCATCGCGGCGCCATCAGGCGCGCGAAGCCCCGCCCTGACAAACGCAGCGGAGTTTATTCATCCGGACTAGTCGCGAAGTGGCGAGCTCCGCGACGCGGCTGCAGTCCGTCGCCAGATCGGCGTCTATCGCGACCCATCACGCAGCCGGCGCGGTCGCGGACCAATCCGATGATCTTCCTCCGCTTCCAGGCGCGTCAACTCGCGGAGCGGCGGAAGTGCTTGGCTTCAAGTGGCCACGAAGAGCCGCGAGATCAGGAAAGACCGCCGCTGGCGTGATCACACGTTGGGCGAGATCCTGTGTTGGGGATCTCTAGCCTACGCTTAGGCTAGGCAGCGCGTGGATCGGTTTCCACAATGCGGTCGATCACGGAGCGCAGAGCCCTAGGGGCGTTACGCGCGCAGCGTTCAAGCTCGCGGGCCCCAACTCGCGGCAGGACGACGTGCGGTCATTCGAAGATCGCAGGCACGGGACACCCGGGCAGGCTGTTGCGGGGCAGTGTGCCCGGCGTACCGCGGCGGGGCACGATCTGCAAAGATGGACCGATGCTAATCGATACGAAGTTCCATCCCAGCCGGCCAGCACTGGTCGAACGTCACATCGAAGCGCGCATCGTTCTCCGGAAAGGCGTTGATGAAGAAATACTCGCGGCGAAGCCGTTCGAACAATCCGCGCTGATCCAGTAGATGCGCCGTGGCCTGGTCGAACCACTGCTGGGCGAGCTGAACTCCGGCGTCGAGGCCAGTCCGGGCGCGGTGTTTGCGCGCCACGCGGGACATCAACCGGTCGCGCCGGCGCGCGAGCGCCTCAGGCGTGCAGTGTTCCTCGAAGTGACTTCGGTTGACCGTCTTGAACGCATCCTCGACGGAGATCAGCCAGAACGTCTCCCGACTTGGGTCGATTGCATCGTTCATCGCCTTGACGGCCGTATCCCCGTCGAGCCGAGCAAAGAGGGTGCGGTAGAAGGCCATGAACGCCTTCGCCGAGTTCGCGGCACATTACCATGGCGAGCGGAATCATCAAGGGCTGGGCAACGAGCTGATCGATCGTCCGCTACGGCAGCGTGTCGCGGGTCCGGTTCGCCGGCGACAACGGATCGGTGGACTTCTCAGCTACTTCTACCGCGCCGCCGCGTAGCGCCCATGGCCCAGTTCTCGGACATTACGAGATTGACCACACCTCCAGAGAATTGTTGACCTCGACCGTGATGACTCTATAGAGTCCCTCCGGAAGCTCGCGTCCACTCCACGTGGACCGTCGCAACACCCGCCGGATAGGAGCGACCATGTCGAGGTTCGTATTCGTCGCAGCCGCGGTCGTCACGCTGATGTTGCCTGGGTTGGCCCAGGCAGCGGACGCATGGAGCTATCAATCACCACGCGACGTGAAACACATCGCGTTGACGCCTCTCGGTCATCTCCTCGTAGGCACGAGCGAGGCGATCATGCTCCTGGACGGAACGACCGGGAAGGTCTTGTGGACGTTGGATGCTGTCCGCGATTGTTCCTTCAACCTAGAGCTCGGCGAGACGATGTGCCGTGCCGGACACGATGGCGGCGCCGTGCTGCGTGTGTCCGACGACGCGCCTTACGCGTGGGTCAGTCTGAAAAGTGGAGTCGTTGTCGTCGATCTGCAGGAAGGCAAGGTTACGCTCGATTCGCGGAGTCTTCCATTCAAGAAGTACAAGAACGCTCAGCTGGTGTTCGAGCAGGACCGGGTCCTGGTCTATGCCGAAGAGGCAGAAGGCCGTCATGTCTTCGCTGGGTTTCAGGCATCCACCGGTGCGAAGGCGTGGCAGACAGAGACGGCCATCGTCTCGGACTACACGCCGCTCGGCCTACGCAATGGCCGGTTGTTCGGATACGGGAAGGACCGGCATGGCAAGCGGGTATTGGCATCCATCGACCCTGTCGGCGGCGGGCTCTGGGCACGAGACGATGTGCTGACACGAGACCTGAGCAATTACCGCCTTCCTTTGCCAGACACGGACGCGACCGTCGTCGTGCATCTGGGCAAGGATGGACCGATTCGTCTAGACAGCCAGGGGCAGGTGTTGTGGCGGGCTCGACGCTTCGAGGGTAAGGATCCTCTGAACAAGGTAACGGACCCTGACGTATGGGTGCGTGACGGCAGCGTGATCTATCTGCCCAATCAGAAGAGCGTCTACGCCATCAACACGGGTGACGGAACGGTTCTCTGGGAGCACAAATCGAGCTCCGAGCCGACACGGTTGTGGACGCTATCGACGAGCCTACTGGTGTCAGCGGATGGGAAACTAAGCCTCGTGGACAAGAAGTCGGGAGCGCGCATCTGGCGCGACGAGGTCGTGGTGCCCGGCGCCGGATGGTTTCGCGTGGACGAAGCGCGGAATCGTGTGTTTGCCCTTGGCGACAAGAAGTTGTCTTCGATCGACCTCGCAAGTGGAAACGTAACGGCGCTCGGGACCTACACTATCGATCACGATAACCTCGATCTGACGCCGGAGGGAGAGCTCGTGGCGACGTCGCGCCGGCACGTCACACGGTTCGATGCCTCTGGAAAACAACGCTTCCACCGTGAGTACGAATCACCGATTGGGGATGGCTTTTGGTCGAACTTCGGCCGGCTCGCGTTGGCGAGCGCGCTCAGCAGCATCGGCCCGTCGATCGGCAGCGCCGCGGGTGTGTACGTCCCGGGCCCAACGCTGGCGACGACCATGAAATTCGTCGCAAACCGGCGCGCGCAGATGGCTGAAGCGACCGCGCAGTATCACTTCGTGCTGTTCAAGCAGGAAGTGATTGGGGCGGAGCCCACGTACGGCGTCGCCCGGGTGAGTCTCGTCAATGGCGACGAGCGCGGGACGGTGTCGCTCAAGGAAAAAGATCCTTGGATTGTGCTCGACGCCGCTACACAGACCCTGTTCTACGTGGACGAGAAGCGATCCATCCGCGCCATGCGTTTCGAGTAGCGGAAGGCAAAATGGCGCACGCATGCCGCTTCTGCCTGGGACTCCGCATTGGCTGTCCCTATTGAAAACTCGTTCTCGCGTCCATTGATGGTGCGGCTCTCGACGTTGGCCCTAATCTTTCGACAAGACTGCATCGCATCGATGTTCACCAAGCTCGGCGGCTTCATCATGGTTGCCTGTGTGAGCCTGGGCGGTGTCGTTCTCGATGCAGCTGATCGCGGTGCCGCATTTCGCGCTGCCGCCCGGAACGGCAAGCTCGAGCAAGTGCGGGCACTCCTCGCTGCCGGCGCTCCCATCGACGGCACGGACGGCAACGGCAAGACAGCCCTCATGGAAGCCACGTCTCATCAGAAAGGGCCCGTCGTCCTTCTCCTCATTGCGTCCGGAGCCAACTTCGAGATGCGCGATCGGACCGGGAAGACGGCGGTCGATTATCTCCAGAGGTTCTGTCTCACTGCACAAGCCCGGAGCTACGCGCAGACGAGGGGGGAGATCCCCGACGCGTTCTGCGACGGCCTCGCCGCGATAATGGTGGAAGCCGTGCGTCGCGAGCGCCTCGACTACCTTCTGGAGCTGAGCAAGCTTCCCGTCTGGTCGGTCCTTGCGTCCTCGAAGCTGATCGCGGTCGCGAAAGCGGAGAAGCGTCTGAATGCCCTTCGGTTCCTGCTCGATCTCGATCAGGCCAACCGACGCGGGCCTCGATTTCTGCCGGACTTGCTCGACTACGCCATCAAGTCGGACTGGCCGGAGTTGGCCGTCGAGGTGGTGCATCGGGATCCCAGGACTATCAAGGCCTTCGTCGCCGGGCTCAAAGGCTCCGACGGCAGGGTCAAGGAGACGGCGACGGACGCGTTGAAGCGAATGGGCGACCAGGCGCTCGAACCGGTTCTCGCTGCGCTGAAGGAATCCGACGGCATCGTCCGCCGTGACGCCGTCGATGTGCTCGGCGCCTTCGACGAGTCTCGCACCATCATTCCTCTGATTACGATGCTCAAGGACTCGAACATCGACGTCAGGAAGTCGGCGATCGCCGCCTTGAAAAACATGGGGCCGTCGGTCGTCGAGCCGCTGATGGCTGCCCTGAAGGATTCCAACGTCCTCGCAAGACGGCATGCGGCCGAGATCTTGGGATCGACCAAGGATGCTCGCACCGTTGAGCCGCTCATCGTCGCTCTGAAGGACACCGACGACAACGTGCGAAAGAGCGCCGCCGCTGCACTGAAAGAAGTGGGCGATTCGGCGGTCGAGCCCCTGATTGCCGCATTCACGGGCGGCGACAGCCAGCTGAAAGCCGCGATGGCTCCGGCGTTGGGAGCCCTCAAAGATCCCCGGACCCTCGAGCCGCTCGTCGCCGCGCTCACGGACCAGGAACCGCGCGTTCGCCAGCAGTCGGCGCTGGCGTTGGGAGCCACACATGATCCGCGCGCCGTCGAGCCGTTGATCGCCGCTCTCAGAGACCCTGATCGGATCGCCCAGTTGTATGCAATGCGCGCACTCGTCGCGATCCAGGGCGCCGAGTCGCTTCAGCCGCTCATCGCGACCATCAAGCAGTCGGATCGGGAAGTCCAGGTGAATGCGCTCGCACTGTTGGGATCAGTCCGCGGGCCGGCGATGGTCGGCCCACTGATTGCCGCGTTGAAGGACGCCGACAGCGGCATCCGCTGGAATGCCTCCAAATCGCTGATAAACACAGGCGAGCCCTCGGTCGAATCGCTGATTGCCGCGCTTCTGGAGGCAGGCGAAAGGTCATCGTGGTACGCGGCGTCGGCGCTTGTCGCCATTCGTGGTGGTCACGCTGCCGACTCCTTTGTCGATGCCGTCAACAAGTCCAAGAACGACGTTCGCGCCGTTAGAGCGCTCCAGGCGGTCAGGGAAGCCCAAACGATTGAACCGCTGATCAAGGCATTGAACGATCCGAAGTACAACGTCCGCGAAGATGCAGAGGCAGCTCTGGTGAAGATGCGCGACCCGGCCATTGAGCCTTTGATCGCCAACCTGAACAGCACCGACAAGAATGTCCACCAAGCTGCTGCCTCGGCTCTTGGGAAGATCGGGAAATCGGCCGTCGATCGGCTCATCCTCGTCCTCAAGGATTCCAACGCCAGCGCGCGAGAGGGCGCCGCCCAGGCCTTAGAGGCCATTCACGACGCGCGCGCGACGGAGCCATTCATGGCTGCCCTACATGACTCGTCGAGCGACGTGCGGCGCTACGCCGCCCTCGCATTGACTCCCGTCAGGGACGCCCGAATCACCAGTGCCTTCCTGCGCGGCTTGAGGGAAAACGATCTTCCCATCGTCGCGGGCGCGCATACTTTCTTCATTCAAAGGGGCGATCGAGCAGCGGAAGACGCGCTCATGCGATCGCTGGACAAGAACGGCTTCGTGAGCATGGCGGAGGCGCTCCTGAACTGCGGAAATGAGAAACTGGCGCAAGCTGCGAGGGACTGGGCCAGGAGCCACGGCTACAACGTCGTGTACGGCGGGAAGCGAGGGCCGCGCTGGGGCAGAACCCCCTGAGCGGGAATCCTCTCCCTCGCCAGTATCGCACCCGATGACGCGACGCGGCTTAACGATAGTCGAGGTAGACCAGGCCTAGAAGTCTGTCTTTCACAACGCCCATCACTTCACGAACACGCGCAGAATCGTGGGATGAGCATTGATCCGCGGTCTACCAACTAATAGTCTGATTCCGCTCAGAAACCGCTCACTTTAAGTAGTCCAGCGGAGCCGTTGAAGAGCGCGGTTCAATCCCGCGATTCCGCTCTCATCTCGTCCAGTACAGACGTGTTGATAAATGACCTGCAATATTGCGGGGAGGCTCTTGGGATGTTTGTTCTTCTTGCTTTGCTTGCCTTCGGTGGTTTTATCCTCGGGTTCGTCTCACTGGTAAAGCCATTGCCCAAGTTGTGGATTGCCACACATCGCCGCGGAGGGCAACTCATAGTTGGCAGTTTGCTAGCCATTGGCGTGGCGGGCGCCGGGATGCCGTCAGCGCCAGCCCCGGCTCAATCTGCTGCAGCCGCACAGCAGGCCGCAAAAGCGGCGTGCGACGCAAACCCGCGTGTGTAGCGGCACGCGCGGAATCAGAACGTATTGCGAAGGAACAATCAACAGCAGCGGCTCAGCAGGTCAAAGAGGAAGCAGTTGCGCGACAGAAGGCCGAGGTTGCTCGACAGGCTACAGCGCAAAGGGAGGCAGCCACGCTTCGCGCCACGGTCGCGAACTTGGCGTCGGCCGGATTTATTACTCGGATTGATGGTGGTGCTCGGAATGTTCCGGGGCACCGCCGCATTTTTGTGAACGGCTTCCAATGGAGTCTTTTACACGTCGACGACAAAGAAAACTTCGTCCAGGCCATGTCGAACAATCGCAAAGCGACTGAGAAACTCCCGCAAGTGACGATTCATGATCGTCGCAGTGGGCAGGAACTCGCGAGCTACGGTGCTTTTTCAGGAATCGACATCAAGTAGGGAAACAGGATCGATTGGGAGGACAGCGCCGTAATGTTCCACCACTCGGCCGACGTCTGCCAGAGCTGCCGATGATATAGGCTCGACCCCCTGATCGACTCCGCGGCGCTGCAGATGGTGCTCGTGCAAGCTCAATCGTCTCAAGGGATACCGAGATTCTGGTAGCCACAGGTGTCGAAGCGCGAGAATCTCGAGGTGCAGCACGCCGCGGGAGCGAACCAGCGAACAAACGGCTGCGAGCACGGATACAACGATCGGCATCACTGAACCGAAGGCTATGCGACAGCCACGAGAACCTCAAGGAATCGCCACGTAGGGGCCTTCTGGTAGGGACAGCTGCGCCGCCGCCGTCTTGGGGATCCTGTCGGTGCACCTCGGCGAGGCGTGTCGATCGCATCCTTCCGTATGCCTCTCACGAGCGCAGCACGCACCGTGGCGTCATGCCAGATCGCGTCGTCGACCCACTCCTCGTCCACGACTCTGCCAGACGCGGACACCAGTCGTCATTCGATGCCCATAGAGGGAGCGCCCGAGTAGCGGTTTAGTGCAGAGCATCTTTCGCCGACCGGCGCGTCGGCTCGCGTATGATCCTCGTGTGAACAACTGCGCTCCGCGCCACTCGCCCAAAGATGCTCTCCATTGGGTGGAACGACGGAAGGCCAAATCCAAGTAGCTCATCGCGTTTGCCAATGCCGCTCGGCGGGCGAACGATTCGTTCTCGTTGTATCGTTCTGCCGTTCGAAAAAGCACCTGTCCGTCACAACGTCTAAGCACAGTCTCGTGTCCCGGCAGGCGCTAGAGACTTTGCTAGACCTGCGAGCGTAGGGTGCAGGCGCGGTTAGTTGACCACACCTTTCATTCCTCTACATGACCGACGATCGACACGATTCGCTCGACACCGGTGAGCTTTGCTAACGTTGTCCGGAGATCGTCCACCACGACTTCTTGTTGGAGGTGAGAAATACAGAACCGAGCGACCTTCTTGTCGGTCCCCGTGCAACTGAGTTCGATTTCATCTCCTTCGGGCCACTCGACCGCTGTCCTTTCGTATTCCTGAAGCACGGCATCGCCGGCCGGATAACGATCCCATCGTTGCAACTCGTCACATACGATAGCTAAGTAGAGCAGCGGGTGATTCTCAAGCGTGATCTGCGTCAGCACATCGACCGCACCGGGTACTGACGGCTGAAAGTTGTGATACGCCACCGCTCGGCACGCCGGAACGGTACAGCTGCGAAGCTGTTCGACGGTGTAATTGAAGCCGCCAGATATGTCCTCATACGCAGTTGTGTTCGGCCGTAACTCGTTCATCAGCCAGTACCAATACGATACGTATTGGAACAGCAGTAGTCCCGACCCCACTGCGTGGTCGACGCACTGTCCTTTGTCATTTTTGTAGCCCTCGTTGGCAACGTGCATGGCGTAGGTTCTCAACGTATCGCTTGCGTCGAGGTCGAGAATGTCGAAGATGTCCTTGTCTTTCCAGTCGGAATGCAGATCACCCAGCCACGGCGCCGACGCGAGTCTGTCGAGCACCTGAACGTAGGTCCCTGGAGCGTACTTCGCTGTGGGAGCGGGCATTTCTTTTCCGTACTTCTTGATCCACTGATCGTGAACGTCTCGTAGCAGTTTCAGATTCTCCGGTTTGACCTCCCGACCAAGGACGGTTCCGTTTTCTCCCCGGCCCGGACCAAGCAACGCGACCAGCCATGTCCATGAATAGATTCCGTCGATACGTTCGCGATCGACTCTTGTCCCCTCGGACAGGTCATAAAACGCATATCCGATGTCGTGCAACAAACTCGCGTGCATCCACTGGAAGAGGAACCATTCGCAAACTTCTTCTTCCGTTGTGGCTCCACTTGCCTTGACTATCGCCTCATGCACGTCGGTGATGTGATCGAAGAACCAGATCCCGAGCAGGTACAGATAAGTCGTGTGCGCAGTATGGTCTTTTTGCTTTGCGTAGTTGATGAGGCGGCGGAGTTCCTGCTGCGCCACGATGTTTCGCAACTCCATCATGTCGGCAAAATCGTTGACTTGCAGGATCTTTTGTGAGACCCGTTGCGCCCGTTCCAGACGTCTGACGTCGGTGCGTGCGTCAAAGAGATCTGAGACGGCATTCGATAGGTCCTTCTGGGCGTTGCTGCGCAGCAGAAAGGCGGCGCCACCACCGGTGGCAAGGTGGCGTGCCAGGGTTCTGTTGATATCAAAAAAAGTCATACTCCCTAACTCCAGGAATGGTCTCTGAGCGCGTCGATGGCTGCCCAGATAGTGTGAAAGCCTCCGTAGCCGTCGACGCGGTCACCCCATCCGCCATCGGCACGCTGCGTGGCGAGGAGAAACGCTCGCCCGACCTCGATCAGAGGATCTGTGTCCGGCACACTGAGCGCGAGTAGGCTCTCGACGATCTCCGCGACTGTGTCAGGCTCCTGTCGTTCCAACGCCGGACCCAGGCTGGCCTTGAGAAAGGCGCGCACGCGCCGAAAGGTGCCGGACGAGAGCCGCCTTTCGCCGTAGTCGTTGTGCACGTACACTATGTGTGTCACGGCGTATACCGCTTGGTAGTGGTGGGGAGTTCCGGCCGGCGGATAGGGCAGTAGGCCAGGTAAGAGCTTGAGCAAGTCGCCAGGGCTGACCGGCAGCGGCATTGCCTGGCGCGCGCAGAAATAGGCGTTCGTTAGCGCGTAGTACCAGGCCTCGAATGGCTCTACTGCCAGGTCCGTAGGGACGTGCTGACGCTTCGGGTCGAAATAGAGGAGGGACTTTGTGGAGTACCTCTTGACAGTGGCGCGCAGGTCATGCTGAATGCGACGTGTATTAAGACCGAGCCTGTTGGTGGCGTCGCTCGCGATCACCTGCTCCAGAACGGAATCGGCGTCCAGCCGGGGGCAGATAACAGGCCACCGCTCCATCCAGTAACACGCACGTTCGCGCCCCATTGCACGTGCCTTGACCTGGAGCGCGCGGCTGCGCGACGTGCTCGCGGTGAGTGCGAACGCCATCAGCATGTGGCCGTCGTAAGTGCGAAAAACGGAACCGCGCTTCGCGATGACGTAAAGGCGGTCGAGGGCCCGATGGACGGCGCGCTCACGGCCGATTGCGAAGTTCGCGAGTCTTAGAGTGCCGGGGGTAAGCGTTGCGCTCGATGACCTCCGACGAGCTGCCGCGGCAGTCACAGTGTATGGTCCTGACGCAAGTAGAGCCTCCGGTCCGACACCGCGCGCAAGCGCCTAAAAGTGTCGCCATCGAGTAGGGCGTTCCTCCGAAGATCGAAGGATGTCAACGATCGATTGAAGCGCGCACGCGCCGAGATTCGTACGGTCGATCAACGAAGAATGTCTCGATCGCATTATTCCAATCGGTGAGGGGCACTTCCGGCACGTCATCACGGAGTTCGTCGCGCACTATCATCGCGAGCGGAATCATCAGGGTCTCGACAATCGACCCATCGTCGGTACGCCGGTGACCGACGGGACGCGCCGCGTGCGGTGCCGCCGGAGGCTTGGCGAGCTGCTCAACTTCTATGAGCGGGCGGCGTGATCGTGGGGTCGGCCGAGAACTGGAACATTACGGGCTTCTTCCTCGACGGCAGGTCGACGCCTCGGTCGTCGGGCTCCTCGATGATGCCCACTTGAATACGCCGTCGGTGTCAATCTTCGACATGGCGCTGGCGATCGATATGCAAGTCAATTACTTGCGTGTCAAGGCACCCTGGTCACAGCCCGACGCTACTTCTCGATACCAGTGGCGGCGTGTATGGCGTCGATGATCTCTTGCTGGTTATCTTTGTGGAGACGAAGCAGGAACCCGCTAGGGGACCCATCGGCAAGTGCGTACGTGATCTCAAGGTAGTGGTCGGTCGACTTCGCCGAGGACCCCGCAAGTGCGCCAAGAAGTCCTCCTGCGACGAACCCGGTTCCTGCGGCACCATCGTTCACGTGCCGGTGCCCTGTGTAGTCCAGACGTCGGACTGTGTCCGTCTGGATCTCGAAACTAATCTTCTTGCCGGTGAACGTGATTTTCTCTCTCGAGATCGTCAGCTTGTTGTCCCAGTCGAGTGACTTGCCACGAACGCCGGCCACTCCCCCCAAATACATGACGTTGGACCACGTCTTACTGGAGGACTGCGCAGTCTGCGAGGCACCTGCGCCGATCGAGATCAGCGTGACGACTGCCGCGGCGGCGATGAGCCGTCCATCAGTTCTCACGTCGCGCCTCGAACGTTACGTACGTCATCTTCTGGACCAGCTTCTGTGCTTCATCAGCGTCGAGTTCGGAGATTCCCTTCGCGACGGTCCCGCGAATGTAGTACGTCTCGTCGGGCCTGGTGGTCAGGAGCAGGAAATTGTCATCACGCTTACCGCTTCTCACGGCCCAGCACAATTTCTGCAGACCTGGATCCACTTCGAAAAAGCTGTACTGGGATTCGTTCATCACAGCACGCCATTCTCCGTTCACGGCGAGCTTCTGCTGGTAGCTCTTGTAGAAAGATCCGCCGACAACGATGACGATCATCGACCGTCCGGCTGCGGGTCTGGGGAGCGGCCGCTCGCCCTTGTGCTTGATAACCTCGTGCTTGTCCCCCTTGGGTCCACAATCGACGGGCTCCTGGGCACTGACGACGACTGGTGCAGCAACAGAAATGATTGCCGCGAGCAGCAACGCTGGTCTCATGGCGGACTCCTACGTGCGCCCAAATTTTCAAGTCCGGGGGGTCGATGTTGGCGCGAAACAGGGGCAATATACTACACCCGCGCTGAGCGTATTTCCTCGTCCTGGAGGGTGCAGAACCCGGTCATGCCGCCTTGACGTACTCGTGAATCACATCACTGACGAACAGATCGCACAACAGCGCGGGAGTACGCCCCAAAAAATCAGTGGCGCCCGTTCTCGATTCGCGCGCGAACCACCGCGGGTCGCATGACGTCCCGCTGCACGCTGCCCGACATCCGGAAAGGCCAGGCATGTCTTGGCCCGCTTGCTAACGTTTCGTATGCGATAAGGTGAGGACGCGGGAGACTACAGAGTGCGTCTTGATCCGCTCGCCCTTGCCCAAAGAATCGCTGATCGACTAGCCAAGATTTCTTGCCTTGAGAGCGATGTAGATCAAGCCGAGGCGTTCCTGCGCAGGCGGCGAGATCTGCGTCTCAAGCCTCGAGGCAAGAAAAGCCATGAGTACGTCGCCGAGCTGTTGCTGCAGACCGACCGTTGAGGCATTGCGCGGCAGCAATTGAGAATTCCAAGGGGCGACATGCATCATCATGTGTATTCCTCGCACTTTCACACAACCGACTCATGAAGCCGAGCGTTGCCCTTTTGTTGCCCTTTCGGTGCACCAAAATGCAGCAAACGGCGGCAAGCGGCGGCATAACGCGAAGGTCGAAAATCGGCGGATTCTACGAGTGATGGCGCACGATCCAGCAACGGCCAACACACCGCCGCAAAGGGCGGCTAACGCTTCTTTTTCCGCCTGTTAACCGGAGGGTTGCTGGTTCGAATCCAGCCTGAGGAGCCAATCTTTTCAGGGTTCATTCCGGGCACATGGGTGACAGTTCATTCCGGAGACATGGGTAACACTTTCGGCCCGAACGGATTCTCGATCGGTTCGAGCCGGCACGTCTCATCGTCGAAATAGCCCAAATCGTACTGCATGAAGGTGACGAGCCAGATGCGCTCGCCGACCTGGGTCACGCCGACGCTTTGACCGGCGAAGACGTGACTCAGATTCACCTTGCGCCCGCGGAAGCAGACTGCCGGACGCGCGATTGGTCAGCGCCGCCGCCGTTGCCTTCGCCGTGAGCGCCTTCGGCGAATACCCGCCGGTCGCGTACCATTTGAATAACTTCGTGATGATGGTGCTCGCTCGGGATCGGGCTCGATTCGGCGCGTCACGGGACTGTTCACGTAGCCAATCGGGGCCACGCTCGGCCAGTGGCCCTGTCGCGCCTTCTCGAGCACGCCTTTCCGAACCCTTTCGCCGAGATTGTCGACGTTCCTTGATGTTGCCGGGATTGGTCGCGGGCAACACTTCGATCGTGTCGCTCTCGCAGCGCGGGCAGGTCGTAAGGGTCTTTTCAGAGTAAGACGGTCAGGGGTGACCACCGGCGGCGGTCATGATGCGCGCTTATTGCTCGCTGGACTCGCTCAACATTTCCTGCACGCGCTCCCGCACGGCTTCCCTCACCGCTTTCTCGACGGTGTCTTTCATTTCCCTCGTCGTCAGCGTCGCGCTGCCGTCGGTCTTGGAAACGACCTCCCGGAGCGCCTCTCTCACCAGCGGATCGAGCGGCGAGAGCTTCTTCATGTTCGCCTTGAGGTTCCTCTTGAGCGCGTGCCGCGCGGCCTTCAGCGTGGCCACGCTCTCGATGGTTTCTTTCGCCGACCAGTCCGCTTCGAACGTGTCCACGAGACCGGCGACGACCTTCGCGTGGCGGACGATGACGCCGACTTCACGCCGCGAATTGAGCTCGGCCTCCCGCAGACTCTGGCTGCCAACGAATCCTTCACACCCGTCGCGGATGATCGTCCGGGTGTGCAGCCGGAATCCGCCCAGTGGCCGTACGTTCAGGCGGGGACTCTTCCTGCCGACGGAACCGATGATCCGGACACGCACCCCGTGTCTCGCGCGCGCGTCGAGGGCGCGCAGCATCTCCGCGTCCGCAATGTTGGGGTCGTAGATGAGCAGCTCCTTGTGAGCGCGGTGGATGAGCGCGAGCAGCTGTTGGCGCGCGTTGACGGGGCTGACGACAAAGTCGTCCGCGCCGGCTTCGTAAGTCGAACGGTCGTTGTCGGCCGCCAGCAGCTTCAGCGCCTCTGACACGAGCTTCTTCTTCTTGGTGACGATGGCAAAGCCACGGCTGTGGTCGACGTCGAGATGCGTAAAGTTGAATGACATCACGTACAGCACACGCCGGTCGATGATCAGCAGCTTGTCGTGATAGCGCACGAGATCGTCAGAGGTGCGGGACACCGTCACGCCCTGCTCGAGCAGGCGCATTTCCAGCTTGCGCAGACTCTTTTCCCCGCCCTCGTTGGCGTGCGTGATGAGCGCGGTCACCTGCACGCCACGCTTGGCCGCAGCCGTCAGCGCCGCCTCGATCTCCGCCCGATCGAGGCGGAAGATCACGACGTGGACGCTCTTGCGGGCGCCTTTGATAGCGGCGACGAGCGGCGCGATGCCGTCTTCGGGTTGGATCAACAGCTTCACTGACGGGCTCTCACCGCCACCACAGTACGCGTCCGGGGTCTGCATGGCTGTTCAAAAGGGGACGGACAGAACTCGCCCCACAGGCCTACGCTGCCCCATGCGACGAAGCCCAATCGCGCGCGCCGGGGTGTGCCCCGCAATCGCCGCATGTCTGCTGGCGGCGCCCGCCCTTGCGCAGAACGCCCCGGGCACGTCGGCGATCTGGCATGACCGCGGAGACGCCGCCGCCCTGGACCTCGCGACGGGCCCCGGTGGTAAAGACCGCGAGCCCGGCATCGACTTCACGTTCGTCGGGGAATCCATCAGCGGGACCTCGCCGAAATTCGACGTGGTCGACGAGCGCGGAATCAGATGGAAGGTGAAGCTCGGCGAAGAGGCACGGTCGGAGAGCGCCGCCTCGAGACTGCTCTGGGCGGCAGGCTACACGGTAGACGAAGACTATTACCGGCCGCAGATTCGCGTCCGTGGCTTGATCCGGCTCGCCCGCGGCGGCGAGTTCGTGACGGACGGCGACACCGTGCGCGGCGCGCGGCTGGAGCGCGACGTTCCCGGCGGCGACTCGATCCCGTGGGATTGGTACGACAACCCGTTTGTCGGCAGGCGCGAATTCAACGGGCTGAAGGTCATGATGGCGCTCGTCAACAACTGGGATCTGAAAGCGATCAACAACAGCGCGACCGGGACATCCACCGGCGGCGGCCAGTACGGCGTCACGGACCTCGGCGCCACGTTCGGGCGCACCGGCAACGCCCTCAATCGCAGCAAAGGCGTTCTCAAGGACTATTCGGACACGTCGTTCATCGACAAGGTCACTCCCGCCTACGTCGATTTCCGGATGAACAGCCGGCCCTTCTTCCTGACGGTTTTTGCGTTCCGGAACTACCGCCTCCGGACACGGATGGAGAGCCTGGTGAAGCGGGTGCCCATCGCGGACGCGCGCTGGATCGGCGACCGCCTCGGCGAATTGTCAGCGCCGCAAATCGGTGATGCCTTCCGGGCCGCCGGGTTCTCGCCGGGCGACGTGGAGGCGTACACGCGGATCGTCATGCAGCGGATTGCCACGCTCCAGCGACTCGGAGATGGGATCGCCGCGGCGCCGACGCCCGCCGTGACCGACGCGAGGCGCTGTCTCGAATCCACGTGCCGGCAGGTGCCTCTCCGCGAAACGCTCACCGCCATCGACGTCGGCACGCGCTACGCGCACGCCATCTTCGGCGGCTTCGAGCAGGGATCTGGAATTGGCGGGGGCGTTCAGCTCACCACCGCCGGCGCGATTCCCGGGGTGGAGTTCCGCGCGACCGCTCTCAGGACGACGCGACGGGATCGGCGATGGGACCTGGAGGCATTTCTCCCCAATATCGCCGGCAGCCGCAACCACGCCGACGTCTGGTTCAGCCAGCTGCACCGCCGCACCGATTTCTACGGAGTCGGGCCGCGAACGTCTGAGGACCTCGACACGGAATTCACCGTCGACCGCCGCAGCTACCAGGGATCGTTCTATCGCGATCTGACGGAGCACTTGCAGGGCGGGATCTATACGCAGCTGATGGACACGCACGGCGTGCTGCGCGCGGATCCAACCGACTCGCAGATCCTGACCTACGGCACCTTCCTCAGCTACGACACGCGCGACAACGGCATCGGCCTGACGCGCGGGCTGAATCTGTTCGGCCGCGTCGCCTCGGCGGACGGCATCGGCCGCCGCACCGGCGCCGCGAAATACGGGTGGATGGAAGTGGAATTCGACGCGCGCGCACACGCGCCGCTCGGCAGCCCCCACACGTCGCTCCTGCTCCGCTCGCGCGGGCAGTTCAAGACGCCGGCGGGTGGGGGCAATACGATCCCGTACTACGATCTCTCGTGGCTCGGCGGACGCCAGTACCTGCGCGGCTATCACTCCTACCGCTTCCGCGACAACAACGTCATCCTGGTCTCCAGCGAACTGCAGCAGACGGTCTACTCGATCACCAACGTCCGCGGCGTTGAGGTGTTCGCGTCCGCGGACACGGGCCAGGTGTGGGGCACGCACCGTTTCGATTCGCGCAACTGGCAGTCGGGAGTCGGAGGCGGTCTTCAGTACCGCCACTCGCGTACGGTCGCCGCCCGCGTCGAGGCCAGCCGCAGCCGCGAACGCGTCGCCTTCTACGCGTCCGTGTCGCGAGGCTTCTAGCCACATGAAGACCTACGGCAAGCATCGATTTCCCGGACGTCTGTTCGTCGTCGAGGGCATCGACGGGTCCGGCAAGAGCACGCAGCTCGCGCTACTCGAGAAGTGGCTCGAATCCGAAGGCTACGGCACGTTCTTCAGCGAGTGGAATTCTTCGGCGCTGGTTCGCGACGTCACGCGGCGCGGCAAGAAGAAGCGGATGCTGACGCCGATGACCTTCAGCCTGATTCACGCCACCGACTTCGCCGATCGCACCGAGCAGCAGATCATCCCGCCGCTCAAGGCCGGGGCGCTGGTGCTCGCCGATCGCTACGTCTACACGGCGTTTGCCCGGGACGTCGCGCGTGGCGTCAACCCGGGGTGGGTCCGCAACCTGTATCAGTTCGCGGTCAAACCGACGATCGCCTTCTACTTCCGGATCGCCGTTGACGACGCGATGAAGCGCATCGTCGGCGGCCGGGACGCGATCAAGTACTACGAGGCCGGCATGGACCGGCAGGTGAGCGGGGACATCGAGGAAAGCTTTCGTCTCTTCCAGGGCGCGGTCGTCGATGCGTACGACAGCATGGTCAAGGAATTCGGCCTCGTGGTCATCGATGCCAGCCGCTCCATCGAAGAACAGCAGGCGGAGATGCGGACGCTCGTGACGAAGGCGCTGACCGGCGCCAGGAAGACCAGGATTCGGAGATGGGTCGATTTGCATTCTATGGTCAAGGCCTCCCGGCAGTTAAACCAAGCGAGCTGAAGGGCAAGCTGGTCGTCCTCGAGGGCACCGACGGCGTCGGCCGCTCCACGCACATCGGGCTGCTCCGGGAATGGCTCGAGAGCAGAGGACACGCGGTGCTCGACACCGGGATGACGCGGTCGGCACTCGCCGGGAAGGGCCTGAAGGCGGCCAAGGAAGGCCACACGCTCGGCGGCGTGACGATGAGCCTGTTCTACGCCACCGATTTCGCCGACCGCCTGGAGAACGAGATGATCCCCGCGCTGCGCGCGGGATTTGTCGTCCTCACCGACCGGTATACGTTTTCGCTGATGGCGCGCGCGACCGTGCGCGGCGCAGATCCGCAATGGGTCAGGCGCGTGTACGAGTTCGCGCTGAAACCAGACATCGTCGTCTATCTCAAGACCACCGTCGATGAACTGGTCACGCGCGTGATGCAGACCTCCGGCTTCAACTACTGGGAATCGGGCATGGACCTTCGCCTCGGCGAGGATCTGTACGACAGCTACGTTGCCTACCAGACACGGCTGCTCACGATCTTCGACCGCATGACCGACGAATACGATTTTCGTGTCGTTGATGCGTCGCCGGACGTCCAGACGGTGTCAGACGGGATCAAGGAACTGCTCGAGCCGATGCTGGCTCCGACCTCAGCGTCGTACGCATCATCGTGACAGACATCGTGCCGCGCGCGCTGCGCAGCCGGAAGGTGCTGAGCATCGCGGGCCTGCTCCGCCCTCACTGGATCCCGATGACCCTGGCCCTGCTCGCCGTCGCAGGGGAGGCCGCGGCGTCGTTGCTCGAACCCTGGCCGCTGAAGATCGTCCTCGATTACCTGTTGCAGTCGAGGCCGTTGCCTGGCTGGATGACCCCCGTCGCCGGCGTGCTGGGAGGCGGCACACTCGCCGTCCTCAACCTCGCGGTCGTCGCGGTGGCGGTCATCGCCATCGCCGGCGCGATCAGCTCCTACGCGAACACCGCCCTCACCACCAACGTCGGGCAATGGGTGATGCACGACCTTCGGCGGACGCTCTATCACCACATTCACCGGCTCTCCCTCGCCGAACACGATGAGAAACAGACAGGGGATCTCGTCGGCCGTGTGACGAGCGATATCGAAAGCATTCAAAGCTTCGTGACGACGGCGCTGCTCGGGATGGTCACCAATGCGTTGACCCTGGCGGGCATCATCGGCGTGATGCTGTATGTGAACTGGCGATTCACGCTCATCTCGCTCTCGATCGCGCCGGTGCTATTTCTGGTCGTCTATCTCTTCACACGGCGGATCAAGAAGACGTCGCGCGACGTGAGGAAGAAGGAGAGCGAGCTGCTGTCGATCGTCGCGGAGGTCTTCTCGTCGATCCGCGTCGTCAAGGCCTTCGCGCGGGAAGAGTACGAGGAGCGGCGATTCGAGCGGCACAGTCTCGAGAACGTCGAGGCGGCGCTGGTCGCGAGAAACGTCAAGATGAAGCTGGCGCCCGTGGTCGACATCATCGTCGCGACCGGCACCTGCCTCATGCTCTGGTACGGCGCGCGGCTGGTCATCGCGGGGCAACTGACCGCGGGCGCGCTCGTCGTCTTCCTGCTCTACCTGGGGAAGATGTACAAGCCGATGCGGGATCTCTCGAAGGCGACCGACACGGTGTCGAGGGCGGGCGTCGGCTTCGAGCGTATACGCGAGGTGCTCGAAACCGAAGGCGGCGTGCGTAACCAGCGGAACGCCCGCAAGGCCGCGGCCTTCAAGGGCGCGATCACGTTCGACGGCGTGTCGTTCGGATACGGCCCCGACCAGGTGATCCTCGATGACGTCAGCTTCGCGATCGAGCCGGGACAGGTCGCGGCGTTCGTCGGTCCGACGGGCGGGGGCAAGACCACCATCATCAACCTCGTCGCGCGGTTCTACGACCCGGTGTCCGGGACCGTCACCATCGATGGCACCGACATCCGCGGCTTCACTCTTCAAGCGCTGCGCGATCAGATCAGCTTCGTCCTGCAGGACACGCTGCTGTTCCACGCGCCCATCTGGCAGAACATCGCCTACGGCCGGCCAGACGCGAGCCGCGCGGAGATCATCCACGCCGCGGAACTCGCGAACGCCCACAAGTTCATCGAGGAGATGGCCGAGGGGTACGACACGATCGTTGGCGAGCGCGGCGTCACGCTCTCAGGTGGTCAGCGCCAGCGCATTGCGATCGCGCGGGCGGTGATCCGCAACACCCCGATACTCGTGCTGGACGAGCCGACCTCAGGGCTGGACGCGCAGGCCGAGCGCGCCGTCTTCGAAGCGCTGGACCGGCTCATGACCGGCAAGACCTGCATCGTCATCGCGCACCATCTCACGACGATCCTCGGTGCCGACATCATCTTCGTGGTGAGGGACCATCGGCTCGCGGAACGCGGCACGCATGAACAACTGCTGGCCGCAGGCGGGTTCTACGCGAAGCTTTACAACATCCAATTTGGCGAAGAGGCCGCAGCCGGATGAGGGCTAGGAGCGGGCGCACGACGTCTTCAGCGCGAAACCGGCGGCCATGCACAGCAGGCCGATGAGGAACAGCGCCGGCGTCATGCTGGCGGTCTTCGGCAGTCCGGCGACCTGCCGCGGCGGCGTCTCGATGACCGTCGCGATCGCCACGTCGTCACCGGTCGGCCGGACGGCGCGCAGCGGTGCGGTCTTGAGCGCCACGACCGGGGCGTCGTCCGCGCTGCGCACGGGCGCCACGAGGCTCGGCGCGAGCTCGTCAGGGATATAGAGCACCGGCAGGTTGGTCACCTTGGCCAGCTGCAGCGCGCGCTTCTTGGGATAGACGAACTCCCGGCCCCAGTTGTCGCCCGGATAGAACCATGCGCGGATCGCCTGCGGGTCGCCGGCGGCGCGCTCGGCGAACGTCATCACCGTCTTGTCCGTGGCGCGAAGGCGGTAGTTGGGGATGGCGAGGATCGTCGCGTAGATGTGCGACTCGTCCTTGTTGAACTGCGCGGAGGCAGGGGTCGAACATCACGACTCCTGACTGGTGAAGGGAACTGGCTGCGAGAACGAGAGGAGCTGGCGGGGCTATCGCAGCGAAATCATGTACGGACATCGTAGCCATCGCGCCGTCGACGCGTCTGTCCTGTTGTGGACACCTCGCGCGTGTGCCCAACAGAACAGACACACGCCGCGGCAGCGTCTATCGTGGTCCCATTGACATGCGATTCATTCACCTCTTTCTCGTCGGCTATGTCGTCGTCGTCATGGGCGTCGCGCTCGGCCTGTGGCAAACCGGTGTGCTCACGCGCGTCGCGCCGGTATGGCTCGGCGTTGGCATCCTCGTCGCCGTTGGCGTGGGGATCATGATGTCGGTCGCCGCTGGCAAGCCCACCGCCAGCGAGAAGCTCCAGCCGTAACCGGATTCTCCACGAGGTTTCATGCTGACTACCGTTGCGATCGTCCTGCTCGTCCTGTGGTTGCTCGGGATGGTGACCTCCACCGCGATCGGTGGATTGATCCACATTCTCCTGGTCGTCGCGATCGTCATGTTGCTGATTCGCGTGATCCAGGGTCGTCGCCTGATCTGACGCGGACAACGCGACCGCCTGATGAACAGCTTCCGCAAGCGCGGATTCCTCGAGCGACGGCCCCGGGGAAACGGCGGCGTCCAGATCCACCGCTCGATGATGAGCGTCGTCCTGCAGGACTAACTGCATCCTTATCAGGAGAGTACATCGTGAAAACTGTGAACGTCGTTGCGATTCTCGCGCTACTGGCGATGACGCCGGTTGCCCTGTCTGCACGCAGCGCTACCGCGCCGCAGGGCGCGGGCGACACCATCAAGAAGGGCGCCACGAAAACCAAGGACGGCGTCGTCAAAGGCGCAAAAGTCGTCGGCACCAAGACCAAGGACGGCGTCAGCAAGACCGGCGAGGTCATGACCGACGCATGGATCACCTCGCGGGTGAGCGCGCGGTTCGTCAACGAGGACACGCTGAAGAACAGCGACATCAACGTCGACACGAACGACCATATCGTGACGCTCGAGGGCACGGTGCCCACGGCGGCCGGCCGCGCCAGGGCAGGTGTGGTGGCGAGGCAGACCGAAGGCGTCCGCCGCGTCGCCAACAACCTGATCGTCGCTGCCAAGAGCAAGAGCTGACGTCTTGACGACGAACACCATCGACGGACAGGACCTGGCTCGGGCCATGTCGTTCGGAGACCAGCACTCGACGGAGATCCAGCCGTACGGCCATCTGGTGCCGCTCCCGATCGGGCTGACGGAAGCGGTCTGCCGCGAAGGCGTGGAGCAACTCAACCAGCTCCTCGCCGACACCGTGACGCTGCGGGATCTCTACAAGAAGCACCATTGGCAGGTGCTCGGCCCCACGTTCTACCAACTCCATCTGCTGTTCGACAAACACGCAGGGGAGCAGAGCGGGCTTGTCGATACGATCGCCGAGCGCGTCCAGACGCTGGGCGGCGTGAGCCTCGCGATGGGCGGCGACATCGCCGAGACGACGCGGATTCCGCGGCCGCCCCGAGGCCGTGAAGCGGTGGCGGCGCAGATTGCGCGGCTGCTGCACGCGCATGAGATCGTCCTGACGGAGGCGCGCACGATGGCCCGGCGGGCGGCCGAGCGCGGTGATGACGGGACAAACGACCTCATCGTGAGCGACGTCATTCGCGCCAATGAGACGGAGGTGTGGTTCCTGGCGGAACACCTCGTCGAAACGTCACCCGTCTCCGCCGGGCCGTAAGCAGCGTGGCCGCGTCCCAGACACGCGCCGTTGTGCAGGGACTCGTCATCATCGCCGGGACTGTCCTCGGCGTATGGGTCCTGTACGAGCTGGCCGCGGTCATCCTCGTATTGATCCTCGCGGCGCTGTTCGCCTACGTGGTTGCGCCCCTCGTGCGGCTGGCCGACCGCGCCATTCATCTGACATCGCGACGACGGCGTGTGCCGCGAGGCATCGCCATCGTCCTGGTTTACGTGCTGATGGCTGGCATCCTGTCGATCGGCGGCGCCCTGCTGCTGCCCAGCGCCACGAGGCAGGTCGACGACATGATGGCGAGCGCGCCGGCCTACGCGCAGTCCATGGTTGCATGGGAAGTCAAGTGGTCTCGCTCTTACGACCGCTTGCGGATCCCGGTCGAGCTCCGGCGAAGCATCGATCAATCGGTATTGGCCGCGGGTGAAGCCGCCGTCGCGTCTTCCCGGGCGTCGTTGTTCGCGCTCGCCGGCGCGCTTTCGAACCTGCCGTGGCTCGCGCTCATTCCGGTCCTGGCGTTCTTTCTCTTGAAGGATGCCGCGAGTTTCCGCCGGTCCCTCCTCACCGCGTTGCCGCACCGGGCGCGCCTGCACGGTCACCGGTTATTAGAAGACTTGAATGCGACGCTGGGAGCGTACATTCGTGCACAGCTCCTGGCGTGCGCCGTGGCGGGCATCGTGTGCGGGATCGCATTCGCGGTCCTCGGCGTTCCCTATCCTTTGCTGCTGGGCGCACTGGCGGGCGTCCTCGAATTCATCCCGCTGGTCGGTCCGCTGGCGGTTGCGATCGTGGCCTCGATTGTCGCCGCGCTGCATGCTCCCGTGCTGGTGCTGTGGACGGCCGGCTTCCTTGCCACGTTCCGGGTGATCGAGGATTACGTGATTTATCCGCGTCTCATTCGCCGCGGCATTCCGCTGCATCCGTTGGCGGTGATCCTCGCCGTGCTGGCCGGCGCCGAACTGGATGGCGTTGCAGGAATGTTCCTCGCGGTGCCAGCCGTGGGGATTCTCGCGGTGGTGTATCGCCACACCGTCGAATGGCGTCGCGAAGACGCCACGCACCGTGCCGCCGCCCTGGTCACCAGCCAGCCGGCTGACGTCTGACGCATGGGATCGCGCGCCAGGTCAGCTCTCGTTGCCAACATGGTGGTCATCGCGCTGGCTGTCGCGATGGCGTTCTGCGTGGCACGGCCCGCCGCGGCGTATTCCGTGCTGGCCCACGAGGCCAACATCGATGCGCTCTGGGACACCACCATCAGCAAGATGCTGCTGGCGCGCTTTCCAGGGACCACGCCGGAAGAACTGCTCGACGCACGCGCCTACGCGTATGGCGGATGCGTGATCCAGGACCTTGGCTACTACCCATTCGGCAGCCACTTCTTCAGCAACCTTCTCCATTACGTGCGCACGGGCGATTTCGTGAACGCGCTCATCGACGAGGCGCAGGACGTCAACGAATACGCCTTCGCCCTCGGTGCGCTTGGGCACTATGCGGCGGACAACAACGGGCATCCGATGGCCGTGAACCGCACGGTGCCGCTGATGTATCCGAAGCTGCAGGCCAGGTTCGGCAACGCGGTCACGTACGCGCAATCGCCGAAGAGTCATGTCCTGGTCGAATTCTCCTTCGACGTGGTGCAGGTCGCCGCGGGCGCGTATGCGCCGGCGGCGTATCACAGCTACATCGGGTTCCAGGTCGCGAAGCCGGCGCTCGAACGCGCGTTCCGCGAGACCTACGGGATCGAGATGAAGGATGTCTTCTTCAGCGAGGACCTGGCGATCGCGACCTACCGCCATGCCATCGCCACGACCATTCCAGAGATGACGAAGGTGGCCTGGAGCAAGAAACGCAGCGAGATCCTGAAGGTCGCGCCGACCATGCAACGCCAGACGTTCGTCTTCAACCTGCACCGCAAGGACTACGACAAGGAGTTCGGCGCCGACTACGCGAGGCCGCACGGTTTCGCGCGCGTCCTCGCCACGGTCTACCGCATCGTGCCGAAGATCGGTCCGTTTCGCTCGCTCGGCTTCTCGGTCCCGACCGCGGCAGCCGAGCGTCTCTTTCTGGCGAGCTTCACCCAGACCCGTGAGCGTTTCCGCGAGTCGCTCGATGCCTCGCGTGCCGGCCGCCTGCAGTTGCCCAACACCGATTTCGATACAGGACAATTGACAGTCCGCGGAGAGTATTCGCTGGCGGATGCGACCTATGACGATCTCCTCGGCAAGCTCGCCGCACGCGATTTCGCCGGTGTGCCGGCCGCACTCCGCGCCAACCTGATCGCTTACTACGGCGCCGCCAATCCGTTGCCGGGGAACGTCGCGGACGAGCAGAAACGATCCGCGAGAATCCGCTTGCAACTGGCGTCGCTCACCGCCACGCAGACGTCCGCAATCGGCCGCTGAGCGAGCCCGGCCTCAGCTCGACGCGACGCACACAACGCGGGCGCGTTCACCGTGAGGCGTACGCTGCATCGTCCAAGACGTCGGCGAGCGTCTGCGCGGCCTCGCCCGCACGCGCGCTGGCCCCCTGCTCCAGCTTCCCCGCCATGCGTTGCGCAGCGTCGATGCGCGATAGCGCCGCTTTGATCTGCATGGCGTCGCTGGTCCGGCCGAGATTCTTCACGCGTTCGTCCGCGCGGCCGAGCAGCCCGCGAGCGCCTTGCAGATGGCTGCTCGCCTCGCCGAAGTTGACGTTGTAGATCGCGACACGCGCGTCGAGCACCGCGGCGCGCGCGCCGAGCAGGTCGCCTCGCAGCTCGGAGGCCTGGAGCGCGCCGGCCATCGCCGATCGACCCGACGCGCCCCAGATCCAACCAGCGAGGAGAGCCACCAGTACACCGGCGGCGATTCCAAGAACCAGCTTCGTCTTCTTCATCGAACTCGCGACCTCGAGTTACCGGTTGCCGACCTTGCGCCCCGGGTTGCCAGGCGCTCCGCCCCGCTCGTCGTTCGAGCCATTGTGGTTGTTCGAATTGCCCGGATCGCAACCCTCGGGCCCGTTGCCTACTCCCTGGTTGCACTTGGCTTTCAAGAACATCGTGCTGCCGCCGGGTGGAGGGCACGCCGTGATCGTGGAATTCGTCACCGTCACCGCACCCGTCGGCGCCAGCGATGTGCCGGCTCCACCCGCCAGGGCCTCACCGGTAAATGTTCCGCCGGTCACGGTGATGCCCGCACCCGCGAGAATCGCTCCCACGAAATTCGAACCCGTCAGGGTCGCCGCCTGCGCGACCCACCAGTACACGTTCGGGCAGGCCGCCGTCTCCGCGCCGCCGGTCATCACTACTGAGAACGAAGTGCCCGTCAGCGCACCTGTTCCGCCGGTCCCGACTTTGAAAATCCAGACGCCGTTTGCAGGCCCATTGAGTGTCAACGTGCCCGTGAGCGTTGCCGCCGCGGGGAAGCAGTAGACGCCCGGGGCCAGCGTCACACCCGCGAGCGTGCCCGTGAGCGTCTGGTCGCAGGGGGTATTGAAGTGCAGCATGTCGTACGCGGCAAGGAAATCTGCGTACGCCGCGGCCGGCGGCGTGGACGCTGTGCCAGCAATCGCGCATCCGGTGCTGGTGAACGCGGTGCCATACCCGACGTTGCCCGCGAGCGTCGACGTCGTGCACGTCACTGCCGCGCCCGCCAGCGCCGCGAAGCCTGACGCCGCACCGAGTGACGGTCCGAACCCTGTTGCGAACCCCGGCGACGGGTAAGAGAAGAGCGCGGCGAACGGGACAAGCAGCAGTCGAGCGATGAGCCGCGTCAACGAAATTCGGGGAAGAAGCATTGAATCTCCAGACATCACAGAGGAAGGAAGGCCGGGGGACGACACGGCGATGGACGAACGCTTCGTCGCTGATGCGACGAAGCGTCGACAACTCTAGTTACAGCCGGCGTTGGAAATCGTGGCGTTGGTCATCGTCACCGCCGTGCCGAATGTCACGGCACGCCCGGTCAGGACCACGTTGGTCGCCGTCACCGCGCCGGTGTTGGCAATGAAGGTCCCGATGGCGCTCCCGGTCAGGGTCCCGGACACAGGAATCTGGAAGCCCACTCCACCACAGGTCGCTCCGCCGGAGAGACTGATCGCGGAGGCCCCGCCCGTCATGATGAAGGTATCGGTGAACCTCAGGATGTGCGTGCCGCTGCCGGTCAATGTCAGCGTTCCGCCGTTGATATTCGATGCGGCGTGCGGCACGCAGTAGACGCCCGGTGCGAGCGTGATGCCATCGAGAAGGCCCGACGCCAGCGTCTGGCAGGGCTGCGTCCACGAGTTGTAGACGTTTACGAGATCATTGTGTGCCGTCTGCGCGGCGCCGTCGGCGGCGTGGATCGTTCCGGCATCGGAGCACGTCGCCGGGAAGCCTGTGATGGCCGCCAGGGGCCATGACCCTACGTCGCCGACCACCGTCGAGGCGGTGCACGTGACTCCCGAGGAGCCCAGAAGCGCGAAGGCCCTGACCGTGGATGGAATGTTCAATGATGACCCGCCGCCCCCGCCCCCGCCCCCGTCGCCGGGCAATTCTCCATTGGCATAGAGACGGATTTGGACCGGTTTGCTGACCCCACCGTAGCTCGCCGTAATGCTGACCTCGGTGTCTTTCGAAACACTGGCGGTGGGGATGGTGACGGTGGCCGTCCTGTTGCCCGCTGACACATTGACGCTGGCAGGCGGACGGGCGTCTTGGTTATTGCTCGCGAGCGTAATCACCGCGCCCCCGTCAGGGGCCGGACCGTCGAGCGTGACGCTGCCGGTCACCGGCTCCCCACCGGTCTGGGACAAGGGAACGATGACCAGCGACAGCAGCCGCGATGATGACGGCGCCGGTGATGGCGCTGGCGCAGGTGTTGGCGTCGGCGCAGGTGTGGGGTCTACTGCTGGGGCTGGCGCCGTGATATCTGTCGGCGTCGGTGTCGTTATGGATGGCACGACCGACGGTGCCAGCGCGGTAGGCGTCGATGTCTCGCCGCACGCGGCCGCGAATACCAAGCCGAGCACCAGTACACTTCCGCGCAGAATCCGAGTGTCATTTCGCATCATTCATGTCCATCCTTACGCGGCGCTGCTGATCAGTTCGTTGTGAACTCGACAACGTCGACGCTGTACGAAGGGAGCGTAGCGTGCGCCGTGACGTAGCGCTGTTCAAGACCGGACAACGGAGCACTCTGACAGGTGGTTTTCAGCGGACAGACGGTCGGATGGGAGACTGCGAAGCGAGAGCAGGCCGGATGATGCGGGCCTAATCGTGCAGTACGACCGTCAACAGTGAGGCGTTGACCTTGATCTCGCCATTATGGCCCCCGTCCTTGGAGATAAGCCTTCGGCAACGATCGGGAGATGAGAAAACTTTGCGAACAACCGCGATCAATACCTCAGGCGTGATCGGCTTACGGAGTTCGTTGCCGGGTTCGTGATTCGCAGTAGATGAAGGGCCATCGGCCGTCGACGCAAAGCCCTCGGTGTCCGCGAGAACGCCGTGAACGTCCGAGCTCTCAGCCACAGCGGGCCACTGCAGATCTTCAACTCATTCAACGCGTCGTCTGTGCGTCGAGCGCGTAGAACCGGCTGCGCCTGCATCGTCGAGCTGCCTTTTATGGACGGTAGGCAGCGATCGGCAGGAAATGGGTGTGATCGGCCGTGAACCAGCTATCCACCGCCAATCGACGTGCGAGTTGGCGACCAGTCTCCCACCCATCTTCGTAGCGGACGTTGCTCAGGTGAGCGAGGGAGGGCACCACGGAGATTTCATAGAGATCCGCACGCGCGGTCGGCCGGGAGACCAGCACATCGCCGGCCTTCATGCGGTAGCTGCGCGGAGACACGAACGCGGTGTCGCGATTGATCGGATGTGTGGGTGCGGTAGGCATCGACTACTGAAGGTTCGCCTTGGACGCCCGGAACGCCCGAAACTGGACGCGCCGACGGAGCCAGCGATTCCGCGAGGGTAACGCGACCGCTGCGCTGTCGCTGTTCATTACCGCACATAGCGACCGTGGGCATTCGCGGTTGTGCGAAACAGAACAGGCGGCACGCCAGATTTGCGTCACGATGGACGATGACCACTCGAGTGCAGCAGATCGCGCGTGCCGTCGCCGTGATGGTCTCGTGCGCGTCCGTGGGCTATGCGCAGGCGCCGACGACACGCGACCGGCCGGAGGACCCGGTGTTCAGGGTTCAGGCGTGGGGTGTCATCGCGGCTGACTTCAGCGACCGCGTGGCGCATTACGTCGAGCTGCGGAGCCGCCTCGAGAAGGGATTGCCTGATCTGACCGTGACCGACGATCGAGGAGAGATCTGGCGAGCGCAGCGCGCGTTGGCGAACAGGGTTCGTGTTGCGCGCGGGGACGCCAGACAAGGCGACATTTTTACCGCGACCATCAGTGCGGAGTTCCGGAACGTCCTGCTCGTTGAAACGAACCCCGGCACGATGGCGGCCATCATGGACGACAATCCGGGAGACGTGTCGCGTCGCATCAACCGCGTGTACCCGACAGGGAAACCGCTCGCCACCATGCCCGGTGGCATGCTCGCCGTACTACCGAGACTTCCTGATGACTTCCAGTATCGATTCCTGGGGCGCGCGCTGATCCTGATCGATACGAGGACGAATCTGATTGTCGACCGGATGCCTTGCGCGGTTGGATGCGCCGCGCGGCCACCTGCGCTCGCCGGAACGCTGGGCGCACGAGGCCACGGGGAGCCATAGCAGGGACTGCGCCCCGGCGCCTGTCTGACGTCGAACGGTGGCGACGTTTGAACCGAGGGCCGCTTCGCACTCGTGCCGCCGTCACAGCCTCCGAAATGGAGCCGGCGGAGGGCTCGAGTCGTCCTACAACGTCGTAGCGACGGCAGGCGCGGTACCTTGAACACGCGCGGCGCCTCTTAGGCCGGGAGCTCGAACCAGAACCGGCTGCCCACGCCGACCTCGCTGTCGACGCCAATCGTTCCACCGTGGGCCTCGACGGCGAGTTTGCAAAACGCGAGACCCAGCCCCGTCGAATATCGCTTGCGCGCGCGGCCTTCACCGGCCTGACTGAACTTGTCGAATACCCGGCCGAGGAAATCGGCGGGAATGCCGGGGCCCGTGTCCGCCACCTCGACGCGCGGCCGGCCGTCGCGACGGGCCGCGGTGATCGTGATGGCCCCGGACTCTGGCGTGAACTTGAGCGCGTTGCCCAGCAGGTTGCCAACTACGCGGCGAATGAGCGCCGGGTCGCAACTGGACACGACTGGTCCCTCTGGCGCGCTCTCGGTCACGTGTCGGCCGATCGTCAGGCCGCCGAGCGATCGCAGCGCATCCGCGACAACCTCGCACAGGTCAACGGATTGGCGATCGACGGGCATCTCGCCGGCCTCGAGGCGGTTGATGTCCAGCAGCGAGCTGATCATCTCCGCCATCTGCGCCGAACCGGAATGGGCTTTGTCGATGAACGACACCCGCTTTTCAGCCGAGACGTCGGTGGCCGTGCGCAGGAGCTCGAGATAACCCATCACGCTCGTGAGCGGCGAGCGCAAGTCGTGGACGATCATGTGGACCAGGCCGTCGCGCAATCCCTGCAGACGTTGCAGCTCTTCGTAACGACGCTCGAGCGCGGCCTGCAGTCCCTTCATCTCGCTGATGTCGATGTGCACCCCGTTCACGCGCAGCGGCCGGCCGTCCTCATCCCGCGGCACGGAGTTGCCCACGCTCAGCATCCATCGATAGGAGCCATCCGGACCGCGAACGCGCTGTTCCGCCGCGTAGGTGTCGGACTCGCCCGCCAGATAGCGCTGGATCAAACCGGAGACACGTGCGCGGTCGTCTGGATGAAGGAGCTCGATCCAGCCGTCGAGGCCACCGCGAAGTCTCGTCCACTTGTCGCTGGTTGCGCGCAGCGCGAGCGGCGGGTATCCCAGCTGCGATTCGAAGATGTCGTTGACGAGCACTTCGCGGCTGCGTGGATCGACGTCCCATAAGCCGAGATTGGCGCCGCGGGCGGCGGCCTCGAGACGCTCTTCGCTGTCCTTCAGGCTCCTTTCCGCTGCCCGGCGTTCGCTGATGTCCCGCACCGCCGCGACGACGACGAGTCCTTCCGGCGCGTGCATCGGGCTGAGGCTGATCTCGACGGGCACGAGCGACCCGTCCTTGCGACGCCCCCACAGGTCGAGGCCGCTTCCCATGGCGCGGACCGCCGGCTCCGCCACGTAGCTGTCGCGATGGCCGACGTGACGCGCCGCCGACGCTTCGGGCACGAGCGCTTCGATGGGCATGCCGACGAGTTCCTGGCGCGTGTAGCCAAAGAGCCGCTCGGTCGCGGCGTTGATCATGACGATCGTGCCGCTCGCGTCGGCGACAACCATCGCATCCGGCGCCGCTTCGAGCAGCCTCGCCTGCGCGTGCTCGTCCATGTCCACCAGCCTCGCGCCGATGATAAGCTGAAGCCTCCCCGTCAGACATCGAGGTCCACGTGAGCGAAATCCTCATCGTCGACGACGAGCGCGATATTCGGGAGTTGCTGTCCGAGTGGCTCGCGGCGGAGGGCTTCTCGCTCAGTGAAGCCGCGGACGCCGAAAGCGCGCTGTCGGTGATCGGCCTGCGGCCGATTGCCGCGGTCCTGGTCGATAAAGACATGCCCGGCCACGATGGAACGTGGCTGATCGAACAGATTCGACGGCGCCATCCGGCAGTCGCCATGCTGCTGGCGACCGGCGACGCCACGATCCCGCCGCAGGTGAGCCTGTCAAGCGGCGTGATCAGCTACCTGGTGAAACCCTTCAAGCGCGCAACGGTGGTTGCCGCCGTCAAGGACGCACTGCGCTGGCATCAAACGGCATCGACGAAAGGCCAGCAACCGCGCGCCGATTCGATCGATACCTGGCTACAGGCCGACGCCGACTATCCGCCAACGAACGATTCGTAAGCTCGCAATCGCGCGGCACGCAAGCGCTGCACCCGCGTCAACCTGTTAACCGGAGGGTTGCTGATTCGAATCCAGCCTGAGGAGCCACCGCCTAAGACAAGCCGCCGAACTATCTGCCTGCTGGGCAGATACCTACCAGTCACCTCGACCTCCTTGGGTCTATGCAGCATCATGGCGCGCCCACGCGCCTATTGGACTTCACGCGGTCGCCGTACGTCGCTGCCTACTTTGCGGTCGAGGACGTGTCACCGAACGAGACCTGCGCCATTTGGGCAGTCAATGAGGACGCGTGCAGATCGATGGCAGAAGGGCGGATCGCGAAGCCGGTATTGGAGTGGATCTACAACTCGCTGGAATGGGAGAGTCACTGCGTAGTCGCGCCCGCCGGACTCGTCCACCCGAGTCAACGGCAGATCGCACAGCAATCGCTCTTCTTGTTCCAGGGCAGCGTTCAGCACTCACTCGCTGAGAACGCCCGGCGGACCTTCGGACCGCAAATCGATGAGTTCGTGAAGTGCCACCAGATGGAGGGAAAATGCCGCGGCGAGATCCGTCGCGACTTGCGCCTGATGAATATCACTCGAGCGAGTCTCTTTCCCGGACTCGACGGGTTCGCGCAGTCCCTTAGTACGCGTTGATCGAGGAGGAGGCATTTTCCGTGAGTGCTCGGTCGTGTCAAGGGTTCGCTCGCTTCGCCGTCGTAGTCGCGTGACCATCCGAGACGGACGACAAGTGTCCATCGAGCAGGCGGGCGGCAAACCGGAGTCGCTCGTCCATGACGTGACACGCCTTCCAAGGCATGCCCCCGCCTGGGGGGCGACGCTGCTTCTCTCCCTGGGCGCGAAGCTGTTCACTGAGGACGAGTTGGCACGCTCGCGCGGCCGCGAGCTCAGACGTGGTATCGTGCGTCCTCGTGGAGGGCTGACGCCATGCGCACGATCCTGACGGCGGCAGGTCTCGGCGGTCTCCTGGTGCTCGTCGGAGCCGCGCAGGCGGTCGCGCACCATTCCTTCTCCGCCGAATTCGACATCAACCGGCCAATCCAGCTGACGGGAACCGTCACGAAGGTCGAGTGGATCAACCCGCACGCCTGGATCCATGTCGACGTCAAGAAACGGGATGGCACAACCGAGGAATGGGCCGTCGAGACGGGGACGCCGAACACGCTTCTCCGCCGCGGCCTTCGAAGGCAGGATCTGCCGGCTGGCACCGAGATCAAGGTGACCGGGTATCAGGCGAGGGACGGCACGGCGAAAGCAAACGGCACGAACGTGACGCTGCCGGACGGGCGCGCGCTCTTCATCGGCTCGACCGGGCCCGACGCGCCAAAAAATTAGTCACCCGGATGCGAATGTCTCTGTTGGCGTTGGTGGCGGCTGCAGGGTTGGTCGCCTCTGCCCAGCCGCGGGTGCTGACCCAGGACGGTCGGATTCCGCGAACCTCATGGGATAAGAAACCCGACTTGAACGGCATCTGGCAAACGCTGTCGACCGCGAACTGGGATCTCGAAGACCACGAGGGCGGGCCATCGCCGGTCGTCGTCACAGGCGTATGGGGCGCCCGTCTCCCGGGCATGAGCGTCGTCGAGGGCGGCAAGATCCCGTACAAGCCGGAGGCGCTGGCGAAGCGGGAACAGAATCGGAAGAATGCCCTCCCCGGCAAACCGGGGCGAGACCTGAACGCCGACCCGGAACTGAATTGTTTTCTGCCCGGCGTGCCGCGAGCGACCTACCTTCCCCATCCATTTCAGATCTTTCAGAGTCCGAATCGGATGTGGATCGTGTACCAGTACTCGTACGCGCGGCGCGAGATCTTCATGAACGGGAAGAAGGAAGCGCCGATCGAATCGTGGATGGGGTGGTCGAACGCTCGGTGGGACGACGACACGCTTGTCATCGACGTCACCGGCTTCAACGGGCAGACATGGTTCGACCGGGCGGGGAATTTCGCCACCGAGGCGTTGCACGTGGTCGAACGCTACACCATGATCGACAACGACCACCTCGCGTACGAAGCCACGATCGAAGATCCGAACGTCTTCACGCGTCCATGGAAGATCAGCATGCCGCTGTATCGCCGCATCGAAAAAAACGTCCAGCTGCTTCAGTTCAGGTGCGCCGAGTACGTCGAGCAATTCTTCTATGGAGAGCTGGTGTCGCCGCCGCGTAACTGAATCGGAGGGACAGATGCGCCATCGGTTTCTGATTGGGGCCGGTTCGCTGGTGGTCGTCGGCGTGACGATGTGGCTGGCTGGGGCTGTGGTGGCGGGTCAGGCACCGAGCGGGACGACCACGTTCGCAGTCCCTGCATCGACCTACGCACCTCCAAAAACGCCGTGGGGTGACCCGGATCTGCAAGGGGTGTGGGACAACCATACCAACGTGCCGATGCAACGGCCCGCGAATCTGGCAGGAAAAAAAACGTTCACCGATGCCGAACTGACCGCGCGCGCGAGGACCAGTGGGGATAACGACCCGCTATGTAATCGGAACGATCAGCGGTGCGCCGGCGCCACGGTTGCCGACCTGGATCGTCTCGACGCATACAACGGATTCTGGACGCCCCAGAGCTTCGTTTCCGACAACCGGACCGCCCTCATCGAGGATCCGCCGGACGGGAGAATACCGCCCCTGACACCGGAAGGGTTGGCGAGACAGCAGGCGTACCTCCGAGCGCATCCTGCAACGGAGCCGTCGGCTGCGGTCATCGAGATCCGCCATTGGGAGGACTACGACCTGGCCGAGCGGTGCATTGCCGCACAAGTGCCGACCACCACCATGGGCTACAACAGCGCGCAATATCTCATGCAGTCGCCCGGATGGGTGATGCTGGCGCACGAACGGCTCAACACGCGAATCATCCCGCTGGACGGGCGGCCGCACCTCGGCGGCACGATGGGCGGCTGGATGGGCGATTCACGCGGGCACTGGGAAGGGAACACGCTGGTCGTCGAAACGACCGGTTACACGAACAAGCAGAGCGGTGGATCCGTTGGCGCCTTCGCCGACGCCGGGATCCCGTTCGGCAACTTTCGTGTCGTCGAGCGCTTCGTGCCCGTCGGTCCAAACCGGATCCATTACTACGTCACCGTCAACGACCCGACGACCTGGACGAGACCGTGGACGTTCATGCAGCCGTGGGAGAAGGATCGCGTGCTGTCGTACAACGACAACGTGGGCGCCACGAAGGCCGAGCCGTACCAGATGTACGAGTACGCGTGTCACGAGGGGAACAACGCGATGGGGAATTCGCTGAGAGGCACCTTGCAAGCGCGCCAGCGAGCGGCCACGCGACCCGCGGACGCAGAGTCGACCAAATCTCTCATCGGGAAAACGGAAGCGGACATACGCGCGATGTACGGCAACCCGGTGACGATCGCCGGGCCCCGTTGGCAGTACTCGACCGCCGACGGCATCCTGCAGTTTTTCGCCTTCTTCGAGAACGGCAAGGTTGTCCTTGTCCGTCCCGATGACATTCGGCTCACCGAGGTGGTCCCAAATCGCTGAGTCGAGCTCTTCTCGAGCGCAGCCTTCTCTTCCCGCAGTAAATCCCTGCGTAATCGCGCGGCCCTGAACCTCCGCTACCAGCCTGCCCTGAGCTTCGCGCGGTCGACTTCGTGGCCCCGCAGGAACACCCTGGCGATGCGTCGCGTGTTGGTGATGTCGTCGAGCGGGTTCCCGTCCAGGACCACGAAGTCGGCACTCTTGCTGACGGCGACCATCCCCAGGTCGTCGAGCCCGAGAATCTCCGCCGAGTGGCGCGTCGCAGCGACGAGCACCTGCGCGGGTGTGAGGCCCGCAGCGACCAGGTTTTCCAACTCGGCGTGCATCGTCCAGCCGACGAATTGATCGCCTGTTTGGCCGCCGCCGTCCGTGCCGACACCGATTTTCACTCCTGCAGCTGATAACAGTCGGAGGCCGCGTGCCAGACGCTCCCACGCCCGGCGTCCCTCTTCAATCGCCTGAGGACTCTGCGACGACAGCCGACCCTGCAGTCTTTTGATTTGCTCCGGCCGCACGGTCTCGGCGATGAGTGGGTGCACCGGCGAGAGCCAGGACGCCGCAACGACGCGGCGAGGTGCGCTCAGTGCCGTCAGCAGCACTGTGTTCGGGTGTTGCTTGAACAGCGCGATCAGCTCGTCATCGACGTCGCTGATCATGTGGGCGAAGACGTCGATGCCTGTCCGCAGCAGGTTCTTGGCGTCGGACAGTTCGGTCGCATGCACGGCCACGCGCATCCCGTGCGTGTGGGCTTCGTCCAGAATGGCGCCGTACAGGTCGGGCGTCAGCGTCTTGATCGTCCCGCCGCGACTATCGACCCACATCTTGATCAACGGAATCTTCCGCTGCGCCAGTTCCTGCACGTCAGCGCGCGCGCCTTCGACCGTGGTCACGACGTACGCGGCGTGACGCATGTTCGTCGGGCTGATCTCTTCAATCGGAGCGAGTCCCCGGCCTGCGGTCAGGAATCTCGCGGCATCGGGATCCTTCCCGGTGCGCTGCTCCTCCCTGATCTGAAACGGCAGCTCCCCGAAATCGCTCCCCATCGCTTGCGACGCAGCCACGCCGAAGTAGGCAAACCGATGCAGGTGGTCGAGGATGTTCTCTCTCGTGTAGTTCTGGGGGCCGCTGGTGAGGTTCTTCATGTAGCCGATGTGCGAGTGCGCATCGACCAACGCTGGAATCACCGTCTTGCCGGTCAGATCCACGCGCATCGCACCGGCGGGCGCCTGTACCTCTCCCTGGCGCCCCACCCGCGTGAAGTGGCCGCTCTGGACAAGGAATGCGGAACGCTCGATTGGCGGACCGTCGCCGCCCGTAATGAGCCGCGCACCCTCGTACAGCACCGCGTCCACGGGACGTGGTGCCTGCGCGGCGTCGGCATCAATCAACAGGACAGCAGCAACCAGCGCGAGGAATAACGGTCTCGTCACGGGGGCATTGTAAGTTGAGCAGGTGGGAATGGGCGCTTCGCCTCTGACACGGAGGATGTAGAATCCCCGATCGTCATGCTGTCAAAGATGTCCGTCGTGGCGTTCCCGATAGTCCTGATCGTGATGGCGGCGGTGTGGGCGCCACCCGCGGCCAGTCAGGATGCCGGCGGGGCGGTCACGTTCTACAAGGACGTGCTTCCGGTCTTGCAGAAGAATTGCCAGAGCTGCCACCGCCCGGGTCAGATCGGGCCGTTCTCGATGCTCACCTTCAAGGACACCAGACCGTGGGCAAAGGCCATGAAGGCGGCGGTGCTCTCGAGGGCGATGCCGCCCTGGTTTGCGGACCCACGCTTTGGGCACTTCAATAACGACCGGTCCCTCACGCAGACCGAGATTGACACCATCGCGGCGTGGGTCAACAACGGCGCGCCCGAAGGCAATCCAACCGATGCGCCGCCCGCGATTGAGTGGCCGGCAGGCGGCTGGCAAATCAAGCCGGACGTGACCTTCGATCTGCCGCCGTATCCCGTTCCAGCCCGCGGCATCGTGGAATGGGAGCGCATCGCGTTTCCCGCTCCGTTCAAAGAAGACACCTGGGTGACGTCGGTCGAGATCATGCCGGGCGTACCGGCCGTCGTCCATCACATGTGCTTTGGTTTCCAGAAGCACAAGCCGACGACGCCGTACGGCGAGTACCAGTGGATGGAGGTGCCGCGCGGCGAGGACGGCACCATGACGAAGCCCGACGGAACGACGACCGGCCCGCCCGATGGCGTCGTGCTGACGCGCATCGCGGGCACGACCGAGGTCACGCGTCGCGTTGGCCGTCCCACCGTGTATCACGAGGGCACCAACGAGTTCTGCTACCTGCCGGGGCTGCCGTTCGAAGACTATCGGGCCGTGAACGCCGGGATGCTGGTACCGGCGGGTTCCGACATGATCGTGAGCCTGCACTACACGGCCACCGGCCTGGCAACCATCGACAAGAGCCGCATCGGCTTCACCGTGACCCGGACGCCGCCCGCCAAGAAATTCCTGCCACAGGATGGACCGGAGGGCGACAATGCGCCGGTCGCGCGCCAGCAGGCGAACGCGACGCTGGCGATTCCTCCCTATGCGACCAACCATCCGGGTCCGCCCGCGGAGATCAGCTTTCTGAAAGATGTCGAGCTCGTCTGGTTCCGGCCGCACGCCCACGTACGCGGAAAGACGGTCCGCTACACGCTCGTGTATCCGGACGGGAAAGAAGAGACGCTGCTCTACGTGCCGCATTACAACTTCAACTGGCAGCTCACGTACCGTACCTCCGTGAAAATCCCGAAGGGCGCCAGGATGCGCGTGCAGTTCACCTACGACAATTCGACCGGCAACAAGTACAACCCCGACCCGGGCAAGTGGGTCTACTACGGCGGTCAGAGCTGGGAGGAGATGGGCACGCCGAACATGGGCTTCCTGGTCGATCGGGAGGCGGACGAGAACAGCTTCCTGACCGAGCGATGACACGCATCTCGGTCGTCTCCGGCGTCCTTCTGCTCGTCGCGGCTGCCGCGCACGCGGCACAGCGGCAGGTCAGCGTCACGGCGGGCGACGGGTTCGCGCTCCAGGGCAGCTACTATTCGGCGGAGAAGGGCGGGCCGGGCATCCTGCTCCTCCATCAGTGCGACGCCGATCGCCGCATCTACGATCAGCTGGCCACGATGCTGAACGTCGCCGGCTACAACGTGCTCACGATCGACTGGCGCGGCTTCGGCGGGAGTCGTGGAGGGGCGTTCACCGACTTCCGGGCGCAGCGTCAGAAGATTCTGGAATTGATGCCGGGCGACGTCGACGCTGCGTTGAAGTTTCTCAGCGCGCAGTCAACGGTCATCAACAGGGCGCTCGGCGTGGTGGGCGGGAGCTGCGGCGTGAACCAGGCCGTGCAGGCCAGCCGCCGTCATCCCGAAATCCGGACCCTCGTGCTGCTATCGGGAGGCACTGACGCACAGGGCGAGGCTCACATCAAGAGCTCGGCGACCCTTCCGATTTTCGGCGCCGCGAGCGAAGAGGATACCGATGCGGCCGCGTCGATCAGGAAGCTCGTTGGCCTCTCGGCGCACGCTGACAGCCGCGTGGAAATGTTCAAGGACGCGGGTCACGCCGCGACGATGTTTGCGAAGCAGCAGGATCTGGAGGCGGACATCGTGATCTGGTTCCGCGCCAACCTGCCGGTTGCCGGGTATGGTCTGCCGCCAGCAATCAGGTGATCGCACCAACAATCCGCGCACAGCCAATCGAGGTTCAATATGACACGTGTGACCCGCGTCTCTCTTGTTGCCGCTGGTCTGACGATGGCGGTGCCGGCGGGCATCCACGCCCACTTCAAGCTCCTGGAGCCCGCGTCGTGGCTGATCGAAGACAACCGCGGTGATCCACAGAAGGCAGGACCCTGCGGCGGCACGAACAGCGACTACGGCAAACCGAGCTACATCATCGGGAAGGCCGTCGGCGGACAGAAGCTGCATCTCAAGGTTCAGGAGACCGTCTATCATCCCGGTCACTACCGCGTCGCATTGGCGGTCAACTCGCCGACCGAGCTGCCGCTCGATCCTGAAACGACGACCAGAGAGTCCGACAGAGGACCATGGTCGGTGTCCGCCGCCATCCAGAACCCGACGCAGATCCCTGTGCTGGCCGATGGTCTCTTCGTGCATTCGACTCGACCGACCGGCCCGATGGATCCCTGGGAGGGCGACGTGCAACTGCCGAACATCAACTGCAGAAAGTGCACGCTCCAAGTCGTGCAGTTCATGGCCGATCATGGCTTCAACAATCCGGGCGGGTACTCGTACCACCACTGCGCGAACCTGCAAATCACCGCGGACCCTGCACAACCGTTGAGTCCCGGATGGCCGGCCGAAAAATGATCGACAAGAACAACGGCGGGTCGGGAGTGGAATTCTCGGCCACGGTGGCGAAGGCGGCACAGGTGCCCAACGTGCACACGATCATCAACGGCCACAACCCGACGACCACCACGCCCGCGGCCGGCGCGCCGAGTCGCTATTCTTCCAGAGGGGACGCCGCTGTTTCTCGTGCCACCAGGAGCGCGACGCCGGTCACGCACAGCGTCGCGACCACATAGAGCGATATCGTGGTGCTCGTGCGATAGACGGCAAACAGGCTCGCGAATATCAATGGCGCGAAGCCGCCGCCGGCAATGCCGGCGGCTGTGTAGGCGAGCGAGCAGCCTGCGTAACGGACCCGTGTCGGAAACTGCTCTGTCACGAACGCGGCCTGCGGCCCGAACATGGCGGAGTGGATCACCAGACCGACGACCACCGCGATCACGATGAGCGCGGGTCTTCTGCTCTCCAACAGGACGAAAAAGACGAACGCCCACAGCATTCCGAGCAGCGCGCCGGCCGCATACACCGGACGACGTCCGACACGATCCGAAAGGGCTCCGAAGAAGAGGATCGACACCGCATTGCACACCGACCCGACCATAATGGCCGTCAACGCCAGCGTTCGGGACAGATTCAGCACAGTCGTCACGTAGGTCAGCATGAATACGACGAGGAGCGCGTACAGAACATCCGACCCGACTCGCACGCCTGCGGCGATCAGCAGGCGCCGCCAGTAACGCCGCAACACATCCCCGATCGGGGTCTGTGATTTGGTGCCGCTCTGTTCCAGTTCGGTGAACATCGGCGTCTCCGCTACACCGCGACGAATCCACAGCCCGAACCCGACCAGGACAACGCTGGCCAGAAACGGTATCCGCCATCCCCACGAGAGAAATTCGTCCGGGGACACGAGATACGTGATCAAGGCAATGCCGCCGGTCGCGAGCAGGGTGCCGACTGATGGTCCGACCTGCGTCCACGAGGCATTGCGTCCCCGGTGACGCTGCGCGCCGTGTTCGACCGATATGAGCACGGCGCCGGCCCATTCGCCTCCGAGCGCAACGCCCTGCACGAAACGCAACGTAACGAGCAGGATTGGACTCGCGAGGCCGGCCGTCCCGTACGTCGGGAGCAGGCCCATCAGTCCCGTCGTAGCGCCCATGAGCACCAGGGTGATGACCAGCACGACGCGGCGTCCGTGCTTGTCACCCAGGTGTCCGAAGAGCACGCCGCCGATTGGCCTCGAGACATAGCCCACGGCGTAGGTTGAGAACGCCAGAATAGTTCCGGACAACGGATCAAAGGACGGGAAGAACAACCGGTTGAAGATCAGCGCTGCGAGCGTGTTGTAGACCGTGAAGTCATACCACTCGAGTGTCGTTCCAACGGAGCTGGCAGTGGCAAGTCTCCGCGTGCTCGTGTGTCCGATTGAGGGTGACGCGTGCAGAGCAGCAAGGGTAGTCATGGGCCACCGATGGTTTCTCTGGAAAGATCAGTCAGCCGCAGCTGCCACATCAGTTGGAACACGGAGAGGTCATCCGAAGCGGCGCCGACGTGACGGGCAGCATGACGACCTGCATTGGCGACCGCCGCTTCCGCTGCCGCCTCGATGAGGAGAAGAGGGTCCAGGCGTCGTTCGCGGGGATCTTCCGCGGGCAGCGGCGTGGACAGCGCCGCATCGGGCACGAGCAGTCGCGCCACAACGACGCCATCGAGAGTCAGCAGCTCAGAGCCCAGTTGGGCCATCCCGGTCACGTCGGTGCTCGTCGCGCTCGCCGCCAGCGTGAGCAGCGCCAGCCACGCTCCCGTGCCGGCTCCGGTCTCCATCTCGATCGAACCGACGCGACGCATCGGGTTCTGCATGCGCGCCAGGTTTGTCACCGACCACGCCGTGGGGCGCTGAAGCGCCTCTTGATACGCGGCTGTCCCAAAGACGGCGAGCGACGTGGTGCGATACAGACCGAGATACCGGCGCGATCCACGGACGGTCCGATAGCGCGCGCCCGACACGAAGCCCGGAATGGCGACGCGTTCGTTCACATGCTCCCGGTCGTACCAGCGATTGAATTCGTCTTCATGCGCTGGATCGACATTCGTGCACACCAAGAGCATTCCCTCACGCACCGTGGCGGAGCGTCCAGGCACTACAGGATGACGAACGATTGACGTCCGGCCACGAAAAGCGTCGCTTCGCTCCCGCCATGTTGGCTGTTCAATTCGACGGCGCCGGCGGCATCTGCGCCGCGCGCGGCCGCGGGAATTCGATCGCCATGAACAGTCCTCGCCGATTCGGCTCCGCGAGGTATTCGTGCGCGAAAACCAACGGCGCGATTCCTTGACAGGTCGTCATTGTGACGCGGATTGGTGGAATCGCGAAGACGTGTCCGCACGACGGCGGTACTGGCCGCATGATCGGCGCGTCCTTCCGGCGGTATCCTGGCCGGCGGTTTTTCGGCTTCGTCGGATTCCATCAGCGTCCCCGTTCGTCCCAATGCACGATCCTTCGCTTGATCGCGCGAATGCTCAGGTGGAGCAGAATGCCGAGTGCGCCCAGGATAATCAATGCGGCGAAGACCCCCGCGACGTCGGTCACTGCCTGCGCCTGCATGATGGTGACGCCGATGCCGCGTTGGGCGCCGAGAAATTCCGCGACGATGGTGCCGAGCAGCGCATAAACCGCGGCCATATCGAGCCCGGCAAAGATGAAAGGCGCGGCCGAAGGCAGCTTGACGCGCGCATAGATTTCCAGCCGCGATGCGGAGAGCGAGCGCATCAAATCGATGCGTTCCGGTTCAGTGTTACGGATGCCGGTGAAACTGTTGACCATCAACGGAAAGAAGGCGAGCAGCGCCGCCATGGCGATCTTCGAACCGTTGCCGAAGCCGAACCAGATGACGATGAGCGGCGCGATAGCGACTTTGGGCAGCGTTTGCAGCGCAAACGCGTAGGGCATCAGCACCGTTTCGACGCCGCGAAACTCTGCCATCAGCGACCCGATGAGAAGCCCCGAGATCGATCCGATGACGAAACCCATTGCGGCATTCGCCAGGGTGCTGGCGATGGGGATATAGAAACCGGTCGGGCTGTCCAGCGGCACGAACAATCCCGATTTCAGAGCGGCCCATACCTGCATCGGCGTTGGAAGGATGTAGGTGGGTACGTCGAGAAATGTCACGCCGGCCTGCCACATCGCGAGCAGAGCGGCGATGCCAGCGAGCTTCAATAACAATCCACTTGCGCCACTTGTGCGCGCGCGCCGCTTCGCGTCTTCGACGGTCAACTCCTGTGAATCCAGCGCGCTCATCACGCGCGGTCCAGCACGGAGCGGATGTCTCTGGTCAGCCGCAGATAGTCCGGATGTTCCGGCGTTGACGCGAAATCGCGCGGGCGCGGCAGTGTCACCGCGAAATCGGCCAGGATGCGGCCCGGCCGAGGCGACATCACCAGCACGCGATCACTCAGAAAGACGGACTCGGCGATACTGTGGGTGATCAGCAGCACGGTCTTTCCGCTCGCCTGCCAGATTCGCTGCAATTCGACGTTCAGCCGTTCGCGCGTCAGCGCATCCAGTGCGCCGAACGGTTCGTCCAGCAAGAGAATCTCGGGATCGCGCGCCAGCGCCCGGCAGATGGCGGCGCGCTGCTGCATGCCGCCCGAAAGTTCGTAGGGATATTTGTTTTCAAATCCGTTCAGTCCCGCCATTTCGAGCAATGCCTGCACGCCGGTCGGCGCGCGGCCGCGCGCCGGACCGACGCGAAGGGGCAGGCGTGTGTTCTGTGCCACGGTCAGCCAGGGCAGCAGCGTCGCGCTTTGGAAGACGACGCCGACATCAGGTGACGGGCCGGAGACGGCATGACCTGCGATCGAAAGCCTGCCGCTACTGGCTGGCTCCAGCCCCGCGAGGATGCGCAGGAACGTGCTCTTGCCGCAGCCGGACGGGCCGACCAGCGACACGAATTCGCCGTGGGCAATGAAAACGTCCAGGTCTTCAAGGGCGAGGACCTTTTCACCGGATGCCGTGGAATAGGTCTTGCCGACGCTGCTGGCGGCAATCAACGGGCACCCGCCGGTTTGAACCGGGCGTGCAGGCCGCACCAATTCGCTCTTCTCCAACGATGGCACCGATAGCATGATAGCGAGCGAGGCTCCGCCACGGAGCGGCAAGTGTGGAGGAGTCGGGACCGCCTCGCTCGCGCAGCGTTTGCTTGCCCCGCCTCCGGCGGGGCGAGACGTCTTGAAAGGAATCCTGGCCTTCAAGACGTCTAGCGGGACAAAACAGCGGCGGACTCATCGCACATGCACATCGGCCGGCGTGACGTTCTCATCGGATTTGCAGGTGCACTGGCCGCTGGCCTTGCGCCGCTTGGCGTGTCGGCGGCTCAGTTGCGCGCCCTTCGCGTGGGGTTCGCGTCGAAGACGGTGAACGGGCAGGGGCTGAACACGCTGCTGCCGGGTCCGCTCGGTTACGCCGCCGCCGCCGGGTTCGAACTGCAGCCAATGCATCTCGGCGCGCAGAGCAGCGTGCAGATCGCGCTCGACCGCCATGCGGTGGATATCGGCGTTTCCACGCCGTCCTTCAGCCTGCCGCTGTATGCGCGCGGAGAATTGCCGCAGACAGTTGCCTTCTACGAATACACCTACCCCTATAAGTGGGACATCGCGGTGAAGCCGAATTCACCGCTGAGCACCTATGCCGACCTGAAAGGCAAGCGTATCGGCGTATCGACGCTCGGCACCACCGATTATCCAGTCACGCAATTGGTATTGAAGCTGAATGGCGTCGATCCGAAATCGGTGAGCTGGCAGGCGGTAGGCGAAGGCGTCGTCGCCGGCATCGCGCTCGACCGCGGCGCCATCGACGCGCTCGCCTATTACGATGTCGGTTTCGGCATGATCGACAACGCGGGAATACCCACGCGCTTTCTGCCGAGGCCGGCCCAGGTGCCGATGGTGGGCGGGCTCTTCATGACGGCGAAGCGCGATTTCCTGGCGAAGAACCGGCCGCTGGTTGTCGCCTATGGGCGCAGCATGGCGATGGCGACCGAATTCATTCTCGCCAACCCCAATGCCGCCGCCGCCGCCTATTTGAAAAAGTATCCGGAAGCGGCGCCGCGCGGCGTATCGGCCCAGGATGCGATTGCGCAGACGGTGAAATCGGTGAGGAAGCGGATCACGCTCTACCGGCCGCCGTATGCCGGCGGCAAGACGGGGCAGATTTTCGAATCCGAATGGCGCGAAGAAGCGAAGCTTGCCGGACTCAGTATTCCCGACGTGCGCCCGCTGTTCACGCAGGAACTCACCGACGAGATCAACGCCTTCGACAAGGCGCCGATCATCGCCGCGGCGAAGGCGTATACGGTCTAGCGGTACGGTCTAACGATTCAGGCCGCGCGCGAGATTGAGGCACAGGTCTTCCAGATCGGCTGCGGCCAGATGCCGGTTCGCCACCGCTGTATGCGGCATCAGGATGACATTGCCACCCTGGTACTTCAGCAGCGAATCGTCCGGTCTCGCCGGTTCGCTATAGCCGACATCGAGACCGAGACCGGCGACGCGGCCGGAATCAAGCGCTTCGATCAGCGCGTCGCGCTGCACGATTTCGGCGCGCGCGGCGTTGACGAGAATGGCGCCGGGTTTGATGTGCGCGATTTCCTCGCGGCCGATCATGCCGCGCGTCGAATCGTTCAGTGGCACTTGCAGCACGACGTAATCGGAGTGCGCCAGCAGCGTGGGCAGCGGAACGTAACGCGCGGACAACGCCGCTTCGTCCGCCGCCGGAAGCGGGCGCCGCTGGTGATAGAGGACATTCATCTCGAAGGCGCTGGCGCGCGCGGCGATCTCGCGGCCTACTTCGCCCAGGCCGACAATGCCGAGCGTTGCGCCCTGCAGTGCGCGCAAATTCGGAATGCGCGCGAAATTGGCATTGCCGGTGAAGCGCCGGTCATAGGGCCGCAGCGGATACCCTGCCTGGGCCAGCGCGTCCGCGGTGACGACGCCGGACAGATCGTTCACGCGCTTGCCCAATGCGATCATCAGTGCGAAGGCTTGCTCCGCCACCGCGACGTTGACCCGGCGGCGGACGCGGTGCACGGCGATGTTGCGCGCGGCGCACGCGCGCTCATCGATGTTCGTGGTGAGGTGCCCGAACTTGTGGACGACGTGCAGGTTGGGCGCGTTCTCCAAGGCTTCCGCGGTCACGACGAAACTTTCGACGATGGCGCCGTCGGCATCGCGGAGCTGCGAATCGAAATCGGCCTGATCTTCAGCGAAGGTCACCGTGGCGGGGAACAACCCCGAAAGACGTTGGCGCAGCGCGTCGCGCCATTGGATGAAATCGAGATCGTGCGCGAAGAAGTCCGCCACCGCGGCCTGATGTTCCGCCGGCGTCGCGGGGTCGAGGATGACCGGCACGGTTTTAAGGAAATGATCTTCCTCCACTACAATGCGCGTCACAACATCCGTCCCGCCTTCGATGGGCGCAACTCTGCGGAAAGATTCATGGCTCGCGTGAGGTTACTGGGCGAAGACGAAGCTGGCGACTCGGCCGAGTTCATCGCCAAGGTTCGCCGCGGCCGCCGTGGCAATCTGTTGAATATTTACAGATTGCTTTTGCACAGTCCACCGCTGGCCTCGGCCTGGTTCGATCTTCTCAACGCCGTGCGCTGGAAGACGACGCTCCATGGCCGGCTGCGCGAGATCGTCATCATCCGCATCGCCTATGTGAACCACGCGCAATACTGCCTGGCGCAGCACATCCCCGCGCTGGCGCTGGCGGACGGCATGACGCGTGCGGAATGCGACGCACTGGCCGACTGGCGTGCCGCGTCGCTGTTCAGCGAAAGCGAACGCGCCGCGCTTGCCTTCACCGATGCGATGACGCGCGACATCAGAGTGCCGGACGATGTGTTCGCGGATGTGCGGCGGCATTTCGACGAGCGGCAGATCGTGGAGCTGTCCGTCCTGATCGGTGCGTACAACATGCATACGCGCGTGCAGGAAGCGCTGCAACTCGATCAGGAGACGCCGAAACATGCGTAACCGCCGCGTGAACAAGCGCATGTAGACTGATCTGATGACCGACGCGAATAAGGCGCTGGTGAGGCGATACTTCGACGACATCCTCAACGGCGGTAACCCGCAGGCCGCAGCAGAGCTGATCGATCCGCACCGTTTCGTCGTCCATCATCCATTGTTCACCCACGGCAAGGGGAATGTCGAAGACGCGCAGTGGTTGATGGAGATCTTGCACAAAGCCTTCTCGGGCTTGACCTATACGCTCGAAGACATCGTCGCCGAACACGACAAGGTGACCGCGCGCTGGAAAGCGACGGGCACGCACAGTGGCAGCTTCGCCGGTGAGCCGCCCAGAGGCACGACGGTGACGGTCACGGGCACCGACATCTTCGCGATCGCCGACAACCGCATCGTCACCACGTGGGTCAGCTCTGATCTGCTCGGGCTGATGGTTCAGACGGGCGCCGTCACGATCGACCTGCCGCGTAAGAAGTGATGTCGCGCCGTTTCCCGTCCGCGAGAACGCCGTGTTCGTGCCGCTCGACGCGGAGTGCCTGCAACGGGCCTCGAGCGGTCGTGCAACCGAGATGCCGTGCGGTTTGGCGCCTGCGGTCGTCGACTTCGTGGACGCGCAGGGCGACGACCGTCGCGGGCTTCACGAGGACGATCGTTGTGCGCCGCCCGGACCGATGCCAACTGGGGTGAATCCTTGTTGCGCGAGAGGTGCGTGCGGGAATTCGTGTAAGACCGTGGAAGCGGACAAGGCGACCGTCCGGTCGGCCGAGAGAAGAACGGCCACGCGTGCAGCGTTGATCAACCTCTCGTCGGTCCGGCCGAACGATGGAACTGGCGGACACCCTTGCGTTGGCGTGATCCGGTGCAGGCGCGGCACCTATGCTCGAGCGGCGGCCCAGCTGGGCGGCTCGGTGTTCACACTGGTGGCTTTCGGGTCAGGCCCGAACCGATTGTCACCCTGCCCCCCGTCCCGGCACGCCAAGACCAAGTTGACCAACGGTACGAGCAGCCACCAACCGCGGTGATCCGTATCGTGCATCCGGCGGACACCTGCAGCCAGGGTTGGCAGGAACACGGCGAGATTGTACAGGCCTGCCAGCACGGAGCCGTCCCCGGCGGCATCCCCGCGAGCCACCGTCTCGATGATCGTCAATGCGACGATCACGATGGTGTTCACCAGCACGAACATCCAGTATTCCTTTCGCTGGCTGCGGCCGCTGAACGTGGCATATTTCTTCAGACATTCGAGATATTGGCGCATTGGCTTCTCCTTCAGAGATCGTCGGGCCCTTTCGCGTGCCCGCTCCTCTCAATGGAGAAACGATGCCGGATGTCGAATCTGACAAGCTTCCCGCTACGGTTGGTCTCCGGCTCGTCGCCGTCGATGGTCTGAAGTTCAGTGGATCAGACTTCTGTCTGCAGCGAGACGGAAGTACACATCTGCTCAACGGGCGCGCGCGCTGCTCTCCGTTGTCCTGACGCAGTGGATGGCGTGACTGGCGGTCTTGCGGATCATGTTCACGGCATGCTCATGGTTCGCACTGGGACAGTTTGAAATTGACGTGACCACGAGCTTAAGTTCATCCCGGCTGGGAACGCAGTGAAGACTGGCCCTTCGAAATACGTCACCGCACCGAACGGCTGCAGATTGATTCCAACGCTCACTGGAACTCGCCACAGGTCTGCGAGTTTCGCGAGCATCTTTCGAGTTTCAGGACGCCGTCCAAGAGAACACCCATGGTGTTCGGCAAAGCCGAAGGGCGCGAACTTCATTGATATCTGCATGAGTAGAGGCGCCACCTTTGAAAAATGAGATGGATTGATATAACTGTAGTACTCCTTCGCCGTTTCGCGATAGTCTCGCTTGGTCATGTCAACGACATCTCCGACGGAAACAGTCAACCAACGGCCTAGATTTCCGTGTCCGTCGAGACGCAGGGCGGCAATCGATCTACCCGCCGCGCGCGTGCCAACCTCCGACATCAGCTGCCCCAGACCATTGCACATAGCTCCCAGCAATATCGGCTCATCGCCGCTGGCGCGCAATGCCTCGGCGTCAATCCGTGCCATTCCAGGGTCACCTGCGTCAATGGAGCTAATGACTGCCAGACCGGTACGCCGAAGGAGCTTTTCCCAAGTGGCAGGGGTGGCGATTCCGCTCGGAACGTCTCCGTGCGATTGCTGAAACGTTTTCAGAGCGGTATACGTCTTTGGTCCGAAGCTGCCGTCTATCTTCAGGTGATATTCATCCCGCAGTAGGATTTGCAGCAACGTTACGCGCGGGCTGTGTTCATGCATGCGCAGCGTGAACATGTGAGTCTCCTAATACCTTCTTTTACTCGGCCGCAGAGAAAGGGAGCGCCAACGCAATGGCTTCGCCGCTGCTCCAGTGCTGGTGACTCACAGGCGCCTCGTCGCGTGACGGGGGTCGAAGCATACGGGCAGTTGAGAAAACGCTCGACACCCTTCGACCTTACAGCCCACGCGGGGATATCGGTCTTACGCCTGCGCCATGCAGATCGCGTTCAGCTTCGCGTTGAGAGGTGATTGTCGTCCCGCAATCCCGTCGCGGTCGAGGAGTTGGTAGAACACCGCTGCGCTCGCTCGCGGCCACCGGGTGCGTGAGCGGCGGTCGGCAAGCCGGCGAAGGTTGTCCGTCGCTTCGTACTCACGTCTTTTGGACAGGCGGCGCCAGCATCTCCCTGTGCTGCGGTTCACCCTCGTCCTCGCATCAGTCGCCCTGCTGAGCGCCGCGCAGCCGGTCCGCCAGGTGCCGGCCTATCAGGTCGACCCGCTGTGGCCGAAACCGCTCCCCAACAACTGGCTTGTCGGCGCCATCGCGGGCATCGCCGTCGACGCACGCAATCATGTGTAGGTCGAAACCTACGAAGGCAAGCGGGTGCAGAAGTTCGTGCACCGCGGATCCGGACCCGCGCAGGCGCCGCGTATTCGCTAGGTCAATTCGGGACAGCACGGCCAACACCCAGTCGAAGGCGATGTGCGACGCCGTCGTCTATGCCAGACCGCTTATCCGTTCGTTCCGTGTCCGCGATACATCCGCCGTGCGTTCCAGGCATTAGAAGGTGTACAGCGCACCGAATTCGACAATCCTGGGCAACGCGATGCTGGTCGGTCTCATGAAGTTCGGACCGGACAGTACGGTCGCGCCGAGCACGGTATTCACATTCAGCACGTTGTAGACATTCAGCCGCAGCGAGACCCTCTGAGACCCACGTACGGGGAACGACTTCTCGGCGCGCATGTGCAGGTTGCTGAGACTCGGAAGGCGAATCGTAGCAGTCGGTTCCACTCGCACGGTCAGCGAAGGGACCTGCCGGCCGCCCCTGACCGACACGGTGCGCGCCAATGCACTGCCGCTCCGGTTCTCGTAGTTCGCCGCGACCTGCACCTCAGCCGGGAGACGATACGACCCCGAGATCCTCGTCAGCCACTCCCAGCTGTGATCGGCCGTATTGATTTCCGTATTGGGATTGAAGTCGGCGAGGACTGCCTGATTCAGCCCCAGCTTCGTCGCGGAGTAGGACGCCATGAGCTGCCATCGGCTGCTGAAGCGCTTGGTTGCCGCCATCTCGAAGCTCTTGTAGTGTTCGTCGGCGCTCGGGTGGTTGATCAACATCGGCTGTTGGAAGGCAACCCCCGCGAAGGCAGCCGGATAGTCGTAGTAAGTGATCGTCGTGCCCGGATCGTCCGCCGTTCCCACTCTGCCGTCGGGGCCGGGATCGGGGTTACTTATTGGAATGTCGTACACCTCGTACGGCCGCCGATTGTTTTGCACACGATACTGATCGAACGAGCGGGAATAGATTCCGGTTGCACGCACGGCAAAATTCGCGATGATCTCCCGCTCGACCGAGAGCGAGAACTGGTCGCTCATCGGCGTCTTCTCATTTGGGTTGGGGACCGCGTACGAGGTCGAGCCGCCGAACTGAACCGTCGTGCCGATGAAGTCCGGCCCGTTCGGGTTGAGATTCGATTCACCCGGCTCCCACTGTTTATTGCCGTTCAGGTCATGCCAGAGGAACGGCGCGGTGAGCGCCACGTTCGCGTTTGCGGCACTCAACTCGTCGGCACCACGCTCCTGCGCGAACCGCCCCCAGCCGCCCTTGACGACCGTCTTGCCGTCACCCGTGACGTCATATGCCGCATACAAGCGCGGAACCACCGTGTGCCGCTTCCTGAACTGCACCTGCTCGAAACAGCCCGCGGGGAACACGATATCGAACGGCGCTCGTGCCGCCGTGCGGCATTGCCTGGGTATAGATCCATTGTCGTACGCGAAGCGGGCCCCCAGATTGAGCGTGAGCCGCCGGCCGATGGTCCAGCGGTCCTGCGCATACGTTCCGAGAGAGCTGTAGGGCGTCTTGGGGTCCACCGGGTTGTTCTTGACGTCTATATCGAACGGTACTCCGCCTCTGAAAATGAGACGGTAGTTTTCGGCGACGCCGCGGTCGAACGCCCTCCGATCGAAGCCGTTGCGCGGAAGATAGTCGACGCCCCCCTTGAAGTCGTGATTGCCCGCGAACAAATCCGGTTTATACCAGTTCACCGCGCCTCTCACGTGCCGCCGGCCTCCATATGTCAACGTGGCAGCCTCATCGTTGAGACCGGTCACCAGCGACGTGAGTTGGTCGAACGTTCCGATCTGGTCCGAATATGCACGGCCGTTCTTTCCCTCGCATGAAGCCCGGCAGAGATCCCACGTCCAGCTCCCATATTGCAACGACACGAACCGGTTCCCCGATACGATCTGGGCTTCGATCTTGTACGTGTCGACACGATAGAGCTTCTTTTGCCTGGAGTCGAAGTCCGTGAACGCCGTAATTTCCTCTTCGGAGTCCCGATAGAACTTCTGATGGAAGCCAATGAGCTTGAGCGCCGGCTTCATCTGATACGAAATTTTTTCGGTGGAATACGCGCTGGTGGATTTGTTTTGCTGCGGACTGCCATCGTGCTTGAACGCGCCGGCCACGACCTGGTCCTCCGCGCGTGCGCGCGCCCCGTAATAGAACCAGAGTTTGTCGGGAACGATCCGGCCGCCTACGTCGCCGTTGACATCCCACCGCTTGGAGAGCGGATTTCCTGCGGTGACGCCCTGGGCCCTCAGCGTGTCACTGATGTTGTTGCTTTGGAAGCGCGGCCCCGTCGCAGAATAGAAACCGCTGCCATGGAAGTCGTTGCCACCGGACTTGACAATGACCGATAGGTTGATCCCTTGCGTCGGACTGGAGGCTTCGTTGCCGACCGTCTGCACGGCCGTCTCCTCGATCGCCGCGTAATCGAAATAATTGCCGCTGCTGTTGTTCCGCGTGTTCGGCGACGTCGTGACGACGCCCTCGAGGAGGGTCCACGAGTCGTTGTCGCGTCCGAAGGCGCGGAACGTCGGGTTGGGGGTCGTGGGCGGGGCGCCGCCGAAATCGAGATTGGTACGCACGCCGGGCGCCTGTTCCATCAGAGCCTGCAGACCATTCCGGCTCGTCGGAATCAACTCCAGCGTTTCTCTCGTCAACAGGGTGCGCACGGTCGCCGTTGTCGCGTCCACGACAGGCGCGGCCCCGGTCACCGTCACCGTTTCCGCCTGCACGCCGAGTTTCAGTGCGATGTCGATCTTCGCAGTGAACCCTGACGTCAGACGCAGGTTGTCCCGCCGCACGAGCTGGAACCCCTGCAGCGCGTACTCCACCGTATACGTCCCGATCGGCAGCGGCGACAAGCGATATTCGCCGCGGTTGTTGCTGACGTCAGCCACCGCAGGAACCTGCAGCGCGGGACTGGTCGCCGTGACCGTCACCCCTGGCAGCACGGCGCCACTCTCGTCCATCACCTGCCCGATGATGCTGGCCTCCTGCCCCTGGCCCGCGAACGCCAGCCCGGGCGGCGCCACCCAACCACCCGTGAGTACGATCGCGAAGAGGATCGATCTACAGGAGCGCCCGAACAGGCCGTTCATCATCAGCCTCCCTTGTGTGAATGTGTAGAGCGCAGGAGACAGAAATTGCCGGAGGGGTCAGATGATACGGCCGAAACGATCCGAAGACTGTTCACGTTGCGCAGAATCCGCCATGGCCCGTCGGAGCAGCCAGGTGGTTCCGGCCCCGGACGTCGCGGCGTTCCTGGTCGAGCACACCCCCACGGTGCTGCTGTTCGACCTCAGCATTCCTACCGTCCCAACCGGGACTGCCTTGTGGCCCTCCGTCTCATTCCTGACATCCGGCGTGCCCTTCGTGGTCACGACGAGTAACAAGGCGGCACTCGAAAGCGTCGTCGGGAGCACCGACGCGATCGAGTTAACGGGGACGTCCGAGAACCTGACGATGGTGACCGCGGCTATCCTCGCGGCGCAAAGGTAGGCTCACCCACGCCGGTAACGGGACCGGGGCGCATCATATCGAGCGCGCGAGAATGTCCAGTCCTCTCGTTGCGGTCCGCTTGTCGATCGCCAGCGACGGCAACAGCAGCACCGTCGAGCCTTCGGTCGATACGAGCAGCCCGTTGCGGCGGCACGTGTCGTGGATTGTGTCCGCGTAGTCCTCGTCGCCGACATCAATCCCGATTGCCAGGCCTTGGATGCGAACCGCCGCCGGGCGATCGAACTCGAGTTGCAGCAGGCGGACGCGGAAATACTCGCTCATCTCCGCCACGCCGGCGAGCAGGCGCGCCCGGTTTGCCTTGAGATCGCGCAGGGTGGCGATCGCCGCGGCGACGCTGCGCGGGTGCCAGCCGTAGGTCGAGTAAAAGGTGCCGTTCTGCTCCATCGACTTCGCGATCGGCGCGGTGGCGATCACCGCGCCAATCGGCGCCAGCCCGCCGGTCATCGCCTTCGCGACGCACAACATGTCCGGCTCGAGGCCGAAGTGCTCGCACGCGAACAGGCGGCCGGTGCGGCCGAATCCGCTCGCGACTTCATCGGCAATGAACAGGGTGCCGTAACGGCGGCAGGTGTCGCGCACCCGCCGGATGACGTCGTGGTCTGGAATCAGGACCCCGAGGTTGATGCTGATCGGCTCGATGACGAACGCGGCGACGTCCCGCCGCTTCAGCCGCGCCTCGATCCGGCGCAGCGCCTTCGCATCGAGCGGCGGGGCGATCTTGCCGCAGTGCGGCAGCAGGTTCTTGATGCGCTCGCGGTTGTCGGACGCGCCGATGCTCAACGCGGCGAGCGAGTTGCCGTGGTAGCTGCCTTCGAGCGACAGCAACGCGCGGCGGCCGGTGTGGATCATCGCCGCCTGCAGCGCCAGGTCGACCGCTTCGGATCCACCGGTCGCGCGGAAGCAGGTGGTCAAGGGACGGGGAGCCAGCGACGCGAGCAGCCGCGCGAGTTCCGTCCACGGCGCATACGCGTAACCGGGATAGACGTAATCGGGTCCCTTGAAGCGATCGATCGCTTTCGCGATCGCCGCGGGGCGCCACCCGAAATTCCCGACGCACCAGCCCATCACGAAGTCGATGTACTTCCTGCCGCGCGAGTCGGTGACGATGCTGCCGTTCGTCGCGGCAACCTGCAGTTCCGCTGGCTCCTCTCTGGCGAGCGGCTCGCGGCGTCGAGCGGGCATAAGCGATCCTTTCCGAGCGCAGCTATGGCGACAGCGTCATTTGCATCGGCGCGTTCGTGGTCATTGGCGGACGCTCACGCCATCATCCACCCGCGACGTGCGTCCGACCCTCGCTCACCTTCGTGTGCGGATGAGGACGCGTCCCGGCTCGGGGGCGCGAGCGTCACATGGCCGCGATGAAACACCAGCCTCGGGAGTGCGTCAAGAAGCGCTGACCGGGGCTGACCGGTTCAGCGAGATTGTCAACGTGCGATCCGTCTCCTGCACGCGCTCGAACTCGCGCACGATGCCGAATATGTCGCGGCACATGGCGCGGTCAGTGATGGTGATTTTGATGTTGGTGTTCGTCACGGTGCCGCTGAAGGTTGGGGCAGACACAGGCGAACAGGTGCCCACACCCAAGCCCCCATCCACACGAAAATCGCTGATCGTGCCGTCGGGCCGCATGCTGGCCGTGTAGCCGAACGAGGAGCTGCAGGGTGGTTCGCTTGATCCAGTCGCCGTCAGCCCCACGCGTCCTGCGAAAGTTCCTGCTGTTTGCGAGACCACGTCCATCATCGCCGTGCAACTCCAGCCGCCCGAAGTCCCCGTCTCACGATACTGGAGCACCAGGCGACTGCCGACGCCGGGCGTCCAGTGCCCGACCAGCGACGGATATTGAACGGGCGAACTCGCCGACGGGGCCGTCGGCGATGTACTGCCGCAGCCCACGCAAGCGAGTGCGACCGAGAAGGCGACTCGCCTGATGACGACAGCGGACGGTCGCTGCCGGTTTGCCATAGGCTGCGCCGACATGCAACTTGAGTACCGCAGGCCCCGCCGCCCGCCGCAGAAATTTTCGGCACCCAACGTGTCAACGCAGCCTCTGTGTGGAAGTCGATGCTTGCCGAGGACACATCCCTCTGGATGCCGGGATGGTGTGGATGCGGCGCGTGGAGTTGATGGTCTGATGGCGGCAGCGAGCGAACTGGTCGAGAGAGTCAATCTGCGGCGCACGCCGTCAACAAATGGCCGTCGCACGCCAACCAACTACCGAGCGCCTGCAGCATCGCTTGAATCAGAACGCGCATCCTGGCTGCGTGTCATCGTTTTGCCAACGGAAGCGCTCCAATGCCGACGCTGAGTTCCGCGACAATCCGTGTCAACGTTTTACAGTCGCGTCGCATGTCGGTCGCATGAGCCGTGAGAAGAGTCTTCACCCTCTCAGGTGGTGCCGGTCTCGGCGGGGGTGCTTCTGCACGGAGCTTGAGCAGCTCGCGTTGAATTGAATGGCTGTGCCGCAGCAGCGCTTCGAGCTGTGCCAGCACATCCACTATCTGAACGTCCAGTGTCTGCAACTGGTCATCAAGGGTCGTTGTCGAGCGAGGCATGGCCGCGCAGAAGATGCAATAAGAAAGCCCGCCGACAAATTCGCGACTACAGCAGTGAACGTGCATCGCGAACATCTCGAGTGTCGAACCCTTCCCTGAACGAACGGTAGATCTCTGTCAGCCTCTGCCGCGCCTGGCCTCGCCGTCCGTGAGCCGCGTCCAGGCGACTCATACTCATCGCCGCCCGAAGCTCGTATGCGGTCGCTCCTTGCCTGCGCGCGATGTCGCCGGCCCGGAGAAAGCGGGCTTCCTTCATCGCGCTGTCTTCGAGCCATTCGCCCTGGAGACGATGGAGTTCCGCCTCGACGTATCCTTCGCGCGTCCGTTCCGTGATCGCGAGCGCCTCGTCGAGCGTCCTCAACCCGGCGGCGGCATCCCCTGCGGCCACATACGATTCAGCGAGCAAGGCCAGAAAATACGGCTGCAGGCTCTCGAAACGCGCGCGCCGGCATTCGTCGATCGCATCACGCAGCAGGGCGATGCCGTGGTCGGGCCTTCCCTGCTGCGCAAGCGCCCAGCCTCGCAGCGCGGCCGCCCACGATTGCAGCACCACCGCCCACCAGCGTTCGTCCTTCGCCAGCGCAATGGCTGCCTCGGTCTGGTGGAGGACGCGTTCGGGCTCGCGGCATTGCGTCTGCAGCATGGCATCGAAGAGCAATGCGAATACGAGGCTATAGCGATGCTCGAGCCGCTGCGCCAGCGCGATCGCGTCTTCACTCGTTCGCACTGCCTGTTCCGGCTTGCCCAGGATCCATAAGTTCAGCGCCAGACAGGAGCGGCTTGCCACACCAGGATCGTGCCCGCCATACGCCGCGGCCAGAATGTGGTGTCTGTCGGGAACGTACAGCGCGATGGCCGATTCGGCAGGGCCCACAACGGACGCGAAGTCACCAGATAACCAGTTCGTCTGGGCAACAGCCTGGTGTGCCAGCAGGACCAACTGCTCCTCGCCGAGTTCACTGGCGAGCGCGGAAAGACGTCGTGCGCAATCGCGCGCGCTCCCATAATTCGCACGGCCGAGACAGTACTGCCAGTGACCCCAGACGATTGGAAAGAGCTGCGGGGTCTGTCCGACCTCGCGGTACACCTCCAGTGCCTGACGATGGATTTCTTCAGCTTCTGCGGCGCCCCAGCTTTCCGTAGCCATGAGCGATTTGCCGAGCCCGGTCAGGAGGCGTAGTTGCCGCTGCGCCCGATTCGACGGTGCACGCAGGTGCGCGGCGGCCTCGAGGCCCTGCCGCGCCAGCATCATCGCCTCCTTCATCGCATACATCTGGATCGCCTCTTCGACCGCGACCTCGTAGTGCTCGGTCGCGCGCTCGAAGTCTCGCGCCGCGTTGAAGAGCAGCGCGAGCTCCGCGGCGATTGCCCGACGCCGTTCGCCGTAGTGCACGACGAGCGAGTCAGCGACGCGCTGCAAACGACCGCCCTCGTGCACGAAGTGTTTCTGCGGCTGGTGGAGGCCGGTTCAGTCGATTGGCAGAACAGGCGGCATTTCCTCGCGGTCGCGGGCCGTACGATGCGCCGCGTGCTCGTCGATTTGGCACGCGCCA
>DATNCQ010000129.1:0-24168 GCA_035571515.1 Vicinamibacterales bacterium | reverse complement strand
ATGAGATCGATCATCTTCAAGAACTGCGGCTCGGTGTGGACCGACAGCTTCATCGTGATCAACGAGTCGCCGGTGAGCGCCATCGTGAAGCTGCGCTCGGCAGGCGCCAGGGCCGGCACGGCGGCACTGCGCGTGGAGGCCTGATCAGGAACCGCCGACAGCCCGACATCTCGAGCGGCGGTGAGCAGGGCGCCGGCGATGGCGCAGGCAGCGACCCATCCTGACGTGCGAGTCACGGCGACCTCCTCGTGGGCAGGACCGGAACTCTAACACACGCGCGCGGTGTCCCGCGGCGGAGTTGTCGTTCAAGGGCTTCAAGTGCAGTTCGCGTGGTGCGGCTTCATGCACGCCGGCCGCGGAGGCCAGCACTTGCCCTCATCTGAGGTATCGCACAACGAGCGCGGTCATGTCGTCGCGTCGTCGGTTGCCTTGCATGAAGGTGTGCACGTTGTTCATGAGATGTGCGACGAGCGTCGACGGACTTCGGTGGCGGTTAGTCATGACGACGTCGAGGATCCGCTGCTCTCCGAACTCCAACGGTTGTCGCTTTTCTCCCGGCGGCTGCACGTACGTCTCCGCCTCCGGAATGCCGTCGCTGAACACAACGAGGACATCGCCTTGTTCCATCCTCACTGACTCTTCCTCGTAGCTTGTGTCGCAGAAGAGACCCGCCGGCACTCCTCCGACGCTGAGACGGCGTACGGACGACTGCTTTAGCAGCATCGGCCAGCAGTGTCCGGCATTGCAGTAACTAAACCGACGGTCGCGGCGCATGACTCCATAGAACAGGGTTACGAATCTCTGCGCCATCCGCCGGCGGCAGAGCATTTCATTCAGGTGCGCAACAACTCGCGCAGGTCCAGATGCTGCCTGCACGTCAACCGCCAGGATTCCCTGCGCAAGGGCGGCCTGCAACGCGGCCGACGTACCTTTCCCGCAGGCATCGCCGAGGAGCAAATGGAATTCACGGCCTGTATCGAGGTAGTCGTAGAAATCGCCTCCAACAGCGTGGCACGGGTGCGTCATCGCAGCTGCGCTTACGAACGTGCCCGAGTGCACAGGCGGTGGCATCATCGCGCGGTGGCTGGCGGTGGCCTGGCGCGCCCGGGTCTGGAGGACCGGCCATGCGGCCGCGACCTGTTGAAAATGCAAGGGATCGTCCAACTGCATCGCATCACCCCCGCTCGCTGATCGGTCGCCGTTGACTCTCGTCTATCTAGTAATTGCCTCCTCGGTTGCATCCATTTCCAACGTTGCCTAGGGAGCGCGGGAGGGCTACACTCCCGGCACCCCACCGACCATTGCCCGAGCGGACAGCCTGAAATGGATTGTCCGAAGTCGTCATTGCTCCACGTGAGGCCATATTGACCTCACGACGGTGATCGTGGAGACCTTCCCCGGGTCGTAAACCGGCGTTTTGAAACATCCGAGAAGGAGGGATCAGATGGCGAGTCTTTCCCGGCGCAGGTTCATGGTCGGAGCGGGCGCGGCGAGTTTCGGTGTCGCCGCTGGCGCGATGCACTTAGGACAGACGGCAGCGGTCGCCGAATCGGGGCAGTCGTCAGGCGGTTCGGCCATCAAGCAGCCCTGGCTGGTCATGCTTTATATGGCCGGCGACAATAACCTCACCGAAGACATGGTCCTCGCGCTGCAGGAATTGGTGGCCGCTGGACCACATGGTGAGCATACTTTTGTTGCGCAACTCGACCCCGGTGCGGCAGGCCTCGCGAGTCAGCGGTACGATTTCACGCAAAAGCCGGGTGACACTCCAAAGCGGTACATCCACGATTACCTCTTGGCTGATCTTGCGGAGACCAGCACCGGCAACACCAACACTCTCATTGGATTCATCAAGTGGGCCTTCAGCCGCGTCAAGGAGTCACAACGGAACACGGTGCGCACTCTGTTAATTCTGTCAGGTCATGGAAGCGGAATCACAGACGATTTCTTAATGTCCGACAGCAACTCGCTGGACGCGCTGACTATCACCGAACTCAGCACAGCACTGCGTGAATTGCGCACATTCAGGAAGGAGAAGAAGATCGACATCCTCGGGATGGACGCTTGCCACATGGCGATGGGCGAAATCGCCTACGAGATTCGGAAGGATGTCGATATTTTAATCGGAGCCGAAGGATTAGAACCGGAGTTCGGCTGGCCCTATCATCGCATCTTCAAGACAGCACATGAGAGGACTCAGGGAACGAAGGATGTTCCACCGCAGGACCTCACACCCGCGGATCTTGCGGCCATCATCGTCGATGAGTACATCGATCATTACGCGGAGTACGACCGAGCTGCCGGACGATCGGCCGATTTGGCAGCCATCTGGCTCGGCGTATCTCGTAAAACGACCACGACCGGTACCTCAACCACGACGGTCATGGACGACCTCTTTGCTCGATGGCGAACGTTAGCGGGGCATCTGCGCGGGCTGAGTAAAGCTGACCACAAGAAGGTTCTTCTGGCCCATTGGTATGCTCAGACCTACAAGTCGGATCAATTCGTCGATTTGCGCGACTTGTGCGAACAGCTTCAGAATGAGTTCGCCGATCACCCAAGCGACATTTCGCAAGCCTGCACCGACGTCATATCGGCAGTGGACAACTGTATTATCCGATGGGGGTGCAGCGGGTTTGCGTGCCAGTACTCGAGAGGTTTTTCGATCTATTTCCCCTGGGCGTTTGTTTGCCCTGAATACAAGAACGTGACCTTCGCGAAAGAAACTGGTTGGCATGAGTTTCTCGAAACTCACATCCTCGAAACGCGACGTCCTTCCAGCTTTACGGGAATTCAGGTTCTACCACCGTGGACGAATGATTTCAAGATCAACGAGATCAAGTCGCAGCGACGCCAGGTGCGGCAGGCGATTCCGCCCCCGAGTGCTGTGTCGATTCCCTCGACAGAGGCAACTGCCCAAGCGCTCGAACCAGATCAGGCAAGACGACGCGCGGCAGATCTATCCCTTCGTTGGAAAACGGCCAATGCATCTGACCCCAAGCTTCGCCTGTTCACTGCCGCCGAGCTGGATGCACGCTTCAACCAAGCCGTGGAGGCAGTCGTCGTCGACAGTGACGTGCCGATAGAAGACGCGCACGCAGAGATCGCGCGCCGCGTCCTGTTCGGAACCGGTGGAAGTACGAAAAGCCGTCTCGGTGAGCACACACGTCTTGGTGAGCACACCCGCCTTGGGGAACACACTCGTTTTGTCGGAGATCGCCAGACCTGGGTCAAGAATCTCCCGCCGGTCATCGGCAAGAAACTCGAGGATGGCAGGCAGCGTTAAGCAAGGCGCTCCTTGCCACTAGAAGGCGATGTCGTGGAGATGTCCTGCATCCGCTTCACCACTCTCTCTCTGACGGTGATCGCCGGCTGCGCCGGCTGTCGGTCAGCGCCTCCAGAACGACTGTTCGCGAACGCCGAGCAACTGCAGCAGCGATACGAAAAGGAAGCCAGCCGGCAGGCGCTTTCCCGATACCAGGAAGCGCTTGACGGCTGGGCGCGGCGCGGCGACGCGCGACAGGCCGCGGTCGCGGGTCAGCGAATCGGCGAGGTTCAGGAGCAATTAGGCTTACCGCAGGAGTCGCTGCGCGCCTATCGCGAAGCGCTAATCCTCGCGCAGAAGTCAGGCGATGCCGCGCTGGAGAGCCAGATTCGCAGCGACATCGGCACCGCACAATGTCTGGTCGCGGGCGGCGCGGAACTCATCGAGGCACAACGACACTGTGAGACCGCACGCACGATGGCACGCCAGTCAGGCGCCGCCATCGCGGAAGCCAAGGCACTGAACTGTCTTGGTGAGGTCGAATATCACCGCGGCGATCTCGGGCGATCGCTCGAGTTCTACGGCGCGGCCGCCACGCTGTGGAGTCGCGTTGGCGACGCGCGCGGACGCGCGAAAACACACCTGTTTCAAGGGTGGGCATACTCCGACCTCAGCAGATTCGACGAGGCGGAGCACTCGTTCGACAGCGCTGAATCGCTGTGGCGGGCGATCGGCGACCGACGCTGGCAGGCGATCACGCTTGTGGCCGACGCGCGACTGCGCCAACGGCGCGCGGACTATCAGGAGGCTCTGAACCGGTTCAACGCGGCGTTGGAACTGCTGCAGCCCATGGGAGACCTGATTTGGGAAGGCGCAACCCTGACCGGTCTCGGTGCGGTTTATCGACAGATGGCCGACAACAGCGCCGCCCTCAAGCTGTGGGAACGTGCCTTGGCGCTCTACGAAACGGCCGGCGAAAAAGACGGCTCGGCCGACGTTCTCCTGTCACTCGGCGCCACCTACCTGGCCTCGGGAGACACCACCGCAGCTTTGAATCGATTTGAGCGCGCCCTGACGCTCGCGCAGGAGCGCGGAAATGATCGGCTCAGAGCGTTTGCACTCAATCAAGTCGGGGTCGTGCATTTATCGCGCAATCGGCCTCTCGAAGCACAGCGGCAGCTGCTGCGTTCGCTCGAAGTTCAGCGCGGTATGGGAGGGGCCGGCGACCCGCGCCTGGAGGCTGCAACACGCTCGGCAATCGGGGAGGTTTACAGCTCGCTCGGCAGGCACGACGACGCCATCAGAGCTTTTAGCGATGCGCTGTCACTCAGTCGAAGCGGCGTAGATCGAGTCCGAGAAGCCAGCGCCCTCTTCGGTCTCGCCCGAAGTTCGGATGCTGCCAATGATTCGGCGCGGGCACGGCGCTACATCGAATCGAGTTTGGCGGTTGTGGAGGCGCTTCGCACTGAAGTAGAAAGCCGCGACCTGCGCGCGTCGTTTTTCGCATCGGTGCAGCAGTATCACCAGCTGCACATGGACGTGCTGATGCAACTGCACCGGCGCGATCCCCGAAACGGCCTGGCGGCTGAGGCGTTTCACGCCAGCGAACGGGCCCGCGCACGTTCTCTCCTCGACAGCCTGATCACCGCAGGCGTGGACCTTCGCGCCGGCGCCGATCCTGCACTGCTCGGGCGCGAGCAAGCGCTCAAGAACAGCTTCGATGACTGGGCGACACGTCAAAGGCAGGCGACCGCTGCGCTGCCGAATCCGGCAGGTCAGGCGCTGGTCGAGGAGTATCGAGAGCTGGAACTTCGATACAGCCAGGTTCAATCAGAGCTTCGCAGCCGCAATCCACGTTATGCAGCGCTCGTGCGCCCTCGCCCGCTGACACTTCAACAGGTTCAGCAACAGATTCTGGATGCCGACACACTGCTGCTCGAGTATGCACTCGGTGAAAAGCGGAGCTTCTTGTGGGCGGTATCTCATACCAAGTACGACACTTTCGAACTGCCGCCGCGCGCAGTCATTGAGCGAGCAGCCGGGCGCGTCTACGACTTGTTGACGATGCGGCTCCGGCTCACCACAGATACTCGCGATCGTCGTCAGCAAATTGAGCTGGCCGATGCAGAGTACGGGCGGGAAGCCTCGAACCTCAGCGAGATGCTGCTGGGGCCCGTCGTCCGCGCCATTACCGGAAAGCGCATTCTCGTCGTGGCCGACGCGGCCCTACAGTCCCTGCCGTTCGCCGCGCTACCGGTCCCTCGTCGCGCGGAGCAAACCCCTCTAATCGCCGAACATGAAGTGGTCAACCTGCCGTCGGCATCGGTTCTGGCACTGCTTCGCCGGAGCGGGGCAGGCAAAAGACCAGTCAGAACGGTCGCTGTGCTGGCCGATCCAGTATTCGAGTCTGACGATCCGCGCCTGCGAGACGCCGCGGCCGCGGATCGACGCGAGCGGTCAAAGGCGGCAGCGGGATCCACCGCGAATGCTGGCGGGGCAGCAACGCTAACGGCCAGTCGGTCCTCGAGAAACGGCGGCGGGACTTTTCCACGATTGGCGGCCACCCGGCAGGAAGCTGAAGCCATCGTCGCCGCGGCCGGCGACAAGGTGACGCTGAAGGCTCTGGATTTCGACGCGAATCGGATCACGGCACTCGGTCCGGCCATGGCGAAATATGACATCGTGCACTTTGCAACGCATGGTGTATTCGACAACGAAGACCCTGGCCGCTCGGGCATCGTCTTGTCGCTGTTCGACAGTCGCGGCCAACCACAAGATGGCTTCCTCCGCCTTCACGACATCTACGGCATGCAGCTCGCTTCGCAACTAGTGGTTCTCAGCGCTTGCGACACCGCGCTTGGCAAGCCTGTAAAAGGCGAAGGACTAATCGGGATCGTCAGAGGGTTCATGTACGCCGGTGCGCAGCGCATCGTCGCCAGTCATTGGAAGGTCGATGACGAGGCAACCGGAGAACTGATGCGTTTGTTTTACGGCGAAATGCTCGGCAGGAACCGGTCTGCTGCCGCGGCGCTTCGGGACGCACAGCTCGCGCTGTCAAAGCAACAGCGATGGCGAGCTCCGTTCTATTGGGCCGCCTTCGTGCTGCAGGGAGAGTGGCAATGACGACCGTCGGACCACGTCGATCGCTGACCGAGGCGTCGTGGGAGGCACTCTTCGACTTCCTCGATCCTCGCCGTGGCGAAAAGAATGATCGCGACCGCGACAAGGAGGCGGAAGCCAAGTTCGAGGAGATCCGCCGTAAACTCGTCTGGTTTTTCGCCGGCCGCGCCTGCCAGGAAGCGGATGATCTGGCGATTGAAACGACGCTCAGAGTAGCTGCGAAGAGCGCCGAGCTATGCGAGATGCCGCACGCGGAACGGACCAAATACTTCTATGGCGTTGCGCGGAACGTTCTCCATGAGTGGCACCGCGAGTCCCGGCGTGAGTGGACCTCGCATGACGCGCTGAGCAGAGAGTTGGCTGGCCTTTCAACGGTAGATGCGGACACAACGCCAGATGAACTCAATGACCGCGACCTCGAACAATGCCTATCCAGACTCACCACACGAGCACGCCAGCTGATTCTCAAATACTACAGCACGGATAAAGATGAAAAGGCCGAAGGTCATCGAGTATTGGCACACGAATCTGGGAAAACGGTCAATGCGATGAGGATCGAAGTCTGTCGAATCAGGAGAGCTCTGCGACAATGCATGGACGAGCGGGTCCGCTCGTGCGCTGGGCGAGTGCCTGGGTCCATGCTTTCGCGGTAGTGCGCGCAACCACAGAGGTCCGGTAAATGAGCGTGGACATTGCAGACACAACCTTGCGGCGGTACCTCCTCGCCACCATTGATCCTGAAAACAGGGACTACATTGAAAGACGCCTCGCCTCCGATGACAGGATCCTCTACGAGCTTCTCACACTGGCGGAGGACGAGCTCATCGATGCCTACGTCACCAATGCCCTTGTCGGACCGGACCTGGTACATTTCACGAGCCGCTTCCTCTGCACAAACGAACGTCGAGAGAGAGTGGCTCTCGCCCGAGAGTTGACGGCATACGCTCAGCGACAGGATTCCGCGCACAAGCCGGTTCGAGATCTGTTGTGGCGGCAGATCTCCCTGCCTGCCTGGGGCGTTGCAGTTGCGGGGCTGCTGATGTTGCTGCGCCCTGGTATCACGTGGCAGTTCGCCGGAGCCGGAGCCGGTCGAGCGCAGGATGAAGTCAGCGTTCGGCTCACTGCGGGACTACTCCGAGGAGGAGGCGAACTGGCACGGGTCCGCGTTCCCGCTGCAAGCAAACTGATTCGTCTGCAACTCGAGGCAGAAGGCAGTCCCTCCCAAGCCTTCCGCGCAACTTTGTATCAAGCGAGTGGGAACGAGATTGCGTCTCAGACCGATCTGAGACTGCTTTCGGCCGCCGGAAGATCAGAGCTGACCTTGCTGCTTCCTGCGGATTTGCTTGCGCCCGGCGACTACTACATCAGGTTGCATGAAATCCTCGCCGGTCAGGATCCGCTCGTCGCTGGCAGATTCGATTTTCGCGTATTGAAGGAGTGACGGATGCACGTGATCCCGCGTGTCGCCGCGCGCCATCGGCGTGAGCGGCCCGTTGCACACGAGGCAGCTGGTGCACGGCGCGATCAGGCAGCGGTCGTGCTTGCCTAACGCCGCCACCACCACGCCCACCCCGCCGCGTGCACTGCCACGATCATCCAGAAGACGATCTGATAGCCGCGTTTGATCGACTTGTGGTGGAGCACGCGCTGCGCAAGCCAGGCGCCGGGCCATCCGCCGGCGAGTTCGACCGCGTGCAGCGTCACTTCGGGAATTCGCCGCCGGCCGCGCAGCGCCCGGCGTTTGTCGCTCCAGTACATCGCCAACGCCACCGCGCTCATCAGCGCGTAGACGATGAGCGCCTCACGCACGGTGCGCAATTGTAATGGCGAGTGCCGCACGGTGCTACTTGCGAATCCGGACCGTTTCACGCCGTCCATCCGGCAGCACCCTCGAGTAGACGCGCAGGTACGGCCCCGGCTCCTCGCGCAGGTACTGTCCCTCCTGGAACTCCAGGTTCACCGACCGCGCGCCGCGGACGAACGCCTCGGCGAACGGCCGCTCGGCGTCCGAGAACGGCGCGCTTTTCTTGCCCGACACCGAGTGAAAACAGGAGCCGGCAATCAGCAGCGCGGCGGCCGCCGCCGCGTCCTGGTGATGATCGACGTTGCGATCGTGATCGGGCCGCGTGTTCTCGTTCGCCATCACCGGCTTGTGCGACGGCGGGATCTGCCCCTCGGCGTCGCCCTGCGACAGCTCCATCCCGTTGTGCCCGCCCTTGCGCCACCACTCGAATGCGTCGTTGGTGTGGAACGTCTCGTAATCCCATGGCGGGCGCGGCGGCACCGCCTCCGCGCCGTTCGATCCGTGCGAGCAGATCACGCCCGGAAGCGGCTGATAGGCACTGGTGTCGATGTTGGCCGACGGGTGCGCGTTGTTCTCGTTGACGAGCTCGACGATCACGTTGGTCACCCCGGGCAGGACGCGCCCGAGATTCTCCCAGTGGCCGGGAATCGGGCCGCCGGTGAACGCGGTCAGCTCGACGTAGAGGCCATGCGCCGCACACAGCGAGCAGAAACCGGGCAGCTTGTCGTACAGCTCCGGATGCTCGGACGGCACCAGCCGACCGATCTCCGATTCGAAGATCGCGTCGCCCGAGAACGCCGTCCAGACCCGCAGCATGTTGAAGCCGAGCGCCTGGCGTTCCCCGAGAACCGGCCGGATCGCCGCGGCGCCTTCCGAGAGGTACCGCGCCAGAAGGTTGAAGTCCGTGCACTCGACCGCGGTCACGCGTGCGCCGGTGTCGAGGCGGAAGACCGCGCCGGCCGGAACCAGCCGCGGCATCGTGACGAGCGGCGGCGCGTCGTGGATCGCGTGCCACTCTTCCGACTCGCGGATCCGCGCGCGGATCCAGTCGGCGTCCTTGCCGCCCTCGCGCGCGTGATGGAGCCAGTTCGCCCAGCCGCCGAAATCGGCGTCGCGGCCCAGTTCCTCGCGGTAGATCTGATTGATGGTCTGCGAAACCTCCGCGTACCATTCGAGCGACGCAAAGATGGCCATGCACCCGCCCTCCCCAGTTGGCTCAGACTGGCCACTGGCGACTGATTTGTGGGATTACAATCGGTCACCGTGCCAGGCGCAACCGTTCTCGCAGCTGCGGCGCTGACGCTGTTCACCCTTGCCGCTCCGCCGTTCGCGTCAGCCCAACCCGAGGCAGGCATCCCTGTCACCGATCCCCTGGTGCGCGCGAAGTGCGGAACCTGTCACGCCGCCGACGACCGCGGCCGGATCGAACGCGTGTCGTGGGCGCGCGCCACGCCGGAGGGGTGGCAGGCCGCGACCAAGCGCATGATCGTCGAGAACGCCGTCGCCGTGACGCCGATCGAAGCTCGTGCGATTGTCGGCTACCTCAGCTCGAAGCACGGGCTGGCGCCGGAGGAAGCCAGGCCGGTGATGTACGCGGCGGAGCGCCGGGTTCGCGATGAATCGCAAACCCTGAACGGCGCGATCGTCGCCGCGTGCGGGAAATGCCATCAAGCCGCGCGCGCGCTCATGTGGCGGCGTCCGGCGGCCGACTGGACGCGCTTCGTCGAGCGCCATGCCACGCGCTATCGGTTCACGCCCGACGCGAAAGCCGTCGCCGCGCTGACCGAGGCGGCTCCCCTGCAGACACGCGAATGGAACGCCTGGAGCGCGACCGCGCGGCCGCCGGCGCTCGCCGGGCAATGGCTGGTGACAGCCCACATCCCCGGCCGCGGCAACTTCCACGGCGACATGACCGTTGAACCTGCGAGCGACGGCGATGCGTTCGTCACCCGCACCCGGCTGCGTTCCGTCGACGGCAACACGACGCTCGACCGCACGGGCCGAAGCGTCGTCTACGGGGGAACGGCGTGGCGAGGGCGATCGAGTGCCTCCAATGCGGCGACTGCGGCGCCTGACGATCCGGCAAACGACATGCAGGAAGTGTTGTTGATCGCATCCGACGGATCGAAGGCGGAAGGACGGTGGTTCCGCGGCCAGTATCAGGAGCTTGGCATCGATGTGAAGATGCAGCGCGCGCCTGCCGGTCCGGTCCTCATCCTGGTCGATCCCCCGTCGCTCAAGGCGGGCTCGAACGCAGGTCGGCTGCGCGTCATCGGTCATGGCTTTGCCACAGGCGTCACGGCCGCGGATCTCTCAGCTGGCCCGGGCGTCCGCGTGCGGCGGGTGGTGTCGTCGACCGCCGACGAGATCGTCGCCGAAGTCGACGTCGCGCCGGATGCCCCGCCGGGCCGGCGGGCGGTCGCCGTTCGCTCGTCGGCGCTCGAGAACGCTCTCGCGATTTACGATCGCATCGATGATGTGAAGGTGCTGCCCGACTCGTCGCTCGCCTCCTTCGGCAGCGAGGGTTACACACGCGGCTATCAGCAGTTCGAGGCGATCGGCTACCACCGCGGGCCAGACGGCAAGCGCCGCACCGCGGACGATGTGGAACTGGGGCCGGTTGATGTGACGTGGTCGATGGAAGTGTTTTACGAGGTCGACCAGACGCGGCGCGATCGCGTCGGCACGGTCAGCGCCGCAGGCTTCTTCACGCCGGCGGCCGTCAACCCCGGCATCAACTCCGACGTGTGGGTGATTGCAACGGCGAAGCACGAGCAGGGCGCGGACGGCAGGCCGCTCGTTGGCAAAGGCTACCTGGTGGTGACCGTTCCCACCTACACCTTCGACGGCCGCGTCTACGTCCGCGACCTCGACCGATGGATCGAAGAAGGAAGCAGCCCGAGATGAAAACGATCGCGCTCGCACTGATGCTCTTCCTCGCCGCGACGACGCCGGCCGCGGCGCATCACGGGCTGGCCGCGTTCGACCAGACCTCCAAGATCACGCTCAAAGGCACGGTGATCGATTTTCACTTCGTCAATCCACACTCGGTGGTGGAGTTCGAGGTGAAAGACGCCAACGGACAGGTGCAGCGGTGGCAGGCGGAAATGACGAGCCCCGCGAATCTCAAGGGATGGACCGCCACCTCGCTCGAACCAGGCGTCGTCGTCACGGTGACCGGCTATCGCGCGAAGGGCGGGGCGCTGTTCCTGTGGGTCACGGACCTGACCGCCTCGAACGGGATGAAGCTGAAAGGCAAGTGAGTCGTCAGTTGCCGCGCATCCGCCGCGCCAGCACGCGAGCGCCCGGCCGCGCAACTTTCACGCTGATGTCGTGCAGGTGCTTCGACGAGGCTGGCGGCCAGTAGCCGAGGAGATAGTGGTGACCGGCGTCCTGCCAGACGCGGTCGAGCAGCGGCCGGAAGTCGCTGGCATTGCGAAACACCGTGCCGCCGGTCACGTCGACGATCGTCTCGCCCGACACCTGTGCCGGCATCGCGAGCAGCGCGTAGACGCTGAGGTTGGCGCGGGCGCTCGCGCCGATCGCGTCGATCCAGTCGTCGTAGAACCACCCGCCGTTGAAGCGCCCGGGCCGGGCGACGCTGCAGATCCGCGGGGCGCCGATGCAGAGCAGGATCTTCCGCCGACGCCCCGTCGACTCCAGCCGGCGCGACACGCCGGCAATCAGCTGCAGCACATCTTCTGGTGATCCCGCAGGAGCATACCGAATCAGCGCACCCTGATACTCCGCGATCCGCTCCAGCGCGACGCGTCGATCGCCGAACGGCTCGTCGCCGGCGCTCCTGAACCTGATCACGGCCAACTCGTCGACCGGCCGCGCCTGCATCACGAGATAGGTCGCCAGCGCCTTCACCGCTTCGACAGACTGCCGCGGCATCGTCACGTCGTCGAGCAGGATGACCAGCGACCGCGCGGAGTCGTCGTCGGCCTCCTCCGGCGTCTTCGACACGAAGGTCTGCACGCTCACGGGCTTGCCATCTTCGCGCAGCTCGAAATCGGCCTGCTTCAAGCCGGTGATGGGACGGCCGTCACCGTCGGTGACCACCACGTCCACGTCGACGAGGTCTGTGTTCTGCGAGCGGCCTTTCTGGGCCGAGGGCGAGAGGTCGAGGAGCGCGACGAGCACGACGGCAACGGCGATGCGGCCGCCCATGAAGGCCTCACCTTAGATCCATCACTCCGCCAACTCAAGGCGATGCGCGTGTCGCGTCGGCGTTCGCTTCGCGGTTGTGCACGGCGCGCGGCGAATCTGCACCCCACACTTTCGTGATCGCGAAAGGCACACGAAGATCCTTGCCTACAGACGAACTTTAACAGACAATAAGACCTCACATATGACAAACAGGTCTGACCGTGGATTCACTCTGATCGAGCTTCTCGTGGCGGTCGCGATTGTCGGCATCGTCGCGGGCATCGCCGCACCGCAGCTGCTGCGTGCGCGCACCGCGGGCAACGAGGCCTCGGCGGTCGCATCGCTGCGCGCGATTCACAGCGGCCAGGCGAGCTACGCGTCGACCTGCGCCCGCGGCGGATACGCGCAGTCGCTCGACGATCTCGCGCGCCTGCCCATCGGCGGCAGCAGCGGCTTCGTCAGCCCGGACCTGTCGACCAACGGCACGGTGAAGAGCGGCTACGTGCTCAACGTCGGGCCGGGCACGACGGCGACGGTGATGCTCGCAAGCGCGAGCACCTGCAACGGCGCGAGCGATGATGCGCTGGCGTCTTACTTCGCGGAGGCGCATCCGGTCTCGGTGGGCTCGACCGGCCAGCGGTCGTTCGGCCTCGATCAGCGCGGCACGCTCTACCAGGCCACCACCGGCGTCACCTTCACCAACGTCTTCCCGGCATCGTCGACGCCGATCCAGTAGTCGGGCCGGCGGCAGCGCCGCCGCGGCGATCGCTACTTCTCGAGGCCGGTCGCCGCGTGCATCGCGTCGATGATCTGCTGCTGATTGTCCTTGTGCAGACGCAGGAGGAATCCACCGGTCGCGCCATCAGCCATCACGTAGGTGACCTCGAGGTAGTGGTCTGTGGATTTGGCCGACGAGCCGACGAGCGCGCCGAGCAGGCCGGCGGCAACGAACCCGCTGGCGGCCGCGCCGTCGTTGAGGTGACGATGCCCGGTGTAATCGAGCCGGCGCACGGCGCTGGTCTCGACCTCGAAGGCGACCTTCTTCCCTGAGAAGGCGATCTTCTCCTTCGAGATCGTCAGCTTGTTGTCCCAGTCCAGCGACTTGCCGCGAACGCCGGCCACCCCGCCGAGATACATCACGTTCGACCAGGACTTCGACTCGGCGACCGCGGCCTGAAACGCCGAGGCAGCCGGCGCGAGCGCCGCCATCAGCGCGGCCGGAACCAGCCAGCGCGTCTTACTTCTCATCCTTGGCCTCGAAGGTGACGTAGGTCATCTTCTGCACCAGCTTGCGGCCCTCCGCCGGATCGATCTCCGAAATGCCCTTGGCGACGGTTCCGCGGATGAAGTAGGTCTCGCCTGGTTTCGTCGTCAGCAGCAGGAAGTTGTCGTCGCGCTTCCCCGTTCGCACCGCCCAGCACAGCTTCTGCAGGCCCGGTTCGAGCTCGAAGTAGCTGTACTGCGATTCGTTCATCACCGCCTTCCACTCGCCGTTGACGGCGAGCTTCTGCTGATAGCTCTTGTAGAACGATCCGCCGACGACGAGCACGATCATCGAGCGGCCGGCGCTCGGCGCGGGCATCGGGCGCTCGCCTTTGTGCTTGATTACCTCGTGCTTGTCGCCCTTCGGGCCGCAGTCAACGGGCTCCTGGGCGGCGGCGAACGCGGGGCCGCAGAGACACGTGATCGCCGACAGCACCGCCAGCAGTCTGATGGTCATCGCGCTCCTCCGCTCACCATTCCCGTGCGCCCGACGGCGCGAGCACGCTCGCCCCGCCCGGCGTGGCGGACAACGACCGCCCGGAGCAGCTCACGCCGCTCCTGAAATTCCCGTTCACGGCGCGGCATTCGCCGAGCGTCGAGTCGATGCAGCTGGTGGCGCTGATCCGGCAGGCGCCGGTCGGTTCGTTCTCGCCGCAGCTGCCGGCGGCGAGCGCCGCCAGGCACGCGACGCCGATCCACAGCGACGCGCTTCGGGTTGCTGTCCGTTTCGTACACATCGTTCACCTCTGGGCCTGCTCGCCGCCAGGAACGCTGCCGATCAGGGCACCGACGATGTCGCCGAGCTTTTTGATGGCGCAGGCGGCGGCTTCCGCCAGCGCCTTGTCAAGCACTGTCGAGGATGGGTTCTGGCCTTCCGCGGCAACGCGGCAGGAAGCCGTGCTCTTCCAGACCGCCTTGCTGTCGGACACGCGCCGGAGACGCGCGTGGATGTCGGTGTTCCCGGCCCAGCGATCAGTGGTGAGGCCACTCTGGCGATTGACCACTCGTTCGAGCCGGGCGACCGGAACCGCCGACAAGCCGAGCAGGAAGGACACGTTCGCATCTTCCCGCGCACGATCTACTGCGGCGTCCTCGAGCCGGATCGCGGCGTTTTGAAAATAGGACTGGGCGAGGCGGTAGCTGCGCGTCGTGCCGGCGGGGAGCTCGCGCTCCGGGCTGCCGGCCTCGATCAGCGGCTGCTCGAGAACCGGCGCGAGCCGAACGGTGAAGCCGCTGCGCACCAGTGAATGGATCGGAACTTCGCCAACGAGCATCATCGCGAACGGCTCGGCGCGGCGGCCGAGGATCGCCCGCGTGAGCCGGCTCGACATGTCGAGCGTGCCGGCGATGCCGAGCGGACTGCCGATGTAGGCTTCGTCGAACAGCACGGCGGAATGCACCTGCCAGACGGCCACCCTCGCGCGCCGGAGGTCGCGCCGCAGCAGGCCGAACTCCGCCGCGGCCCTGATGTTCTCGTTGCGATCCTGCTTCGCGGTGATGGTCAGCAAATCGGCGGCGCGATCGTCGTCGCGCGCGCCGAGCGCGCGCAGCGCAGCGATCCGGACATCCCGGTCCTTGTCACTCTTGGCCGCAGCGATCAACGCGTCCGTCGCACGGGCGTCCCGGCTTCCCTGAAGCTGACGAACCGCGGCGATGCGCACCGACGCCTTGCGGTCGGCCAGCCGCGTCAGGTCGTCAGCGGCCGCAACGCTCGACGGCGGCGGTTCTTGCGCTGAGCCTGTCCACGCGGGGACGAACCACACCGCACACGCAATCGCGCGCGCGAGCGCGAGGCGGCAGTGCGGACGGTTTGGCTGGCTCATCGGCCGATTCCAGTGACGCGCGGCTGGTCACGACGCGCGCGGCTCGAGCGTTTCAGGATTCGAAGGGCCGATTATCCGGAGGGAGCAGCGGCGGCGGTATTGGAGCTATCACCCATTTCACCCGGATCGTTTCACCACGCGGCGCCCGGCGCGGCGGGCTCGCGACGTTCAGATCTCGTGGCGATGCCGGGCAGCGAAGCGGCCGAGGACGTGGTTGCCGTGGATATCGAGCTTGTTGCAGATGTTCATCCGGTGCGCGTCGACCGTCTTCGGCGCGATCCCCATCTCCTCGGCAATCTCCTTGCTCGACTTGTCCTGGGCGACCCGTTTCAGGATGTGGCGCTCCTGCGGCGTCAGCAGCCGCAGGCCGGGGATCTTTTCCGCCAGCCGCTCCGTCCGCCGCGTCTTGCCGACCAGGTAGGTCGACATCGCCGGCGCGGTGAAGCTCTGGCCGGCGGCGACCGTGCGCACGCACTTGACGATCTCCGCCGCGGTGCAGTCCTTCAACAGGTAGCCCTTGACGTCGCACTCCAGCGCTTCCTCGAACATGTCCTCATCGTCGGAGATGGTGAGGAAGACGAGCTCGACGGCCATCTTCTGCTCGCGCAGGCGCCGCGCGACGGCACAGCCGTCCATCTCGGGGAGGCCGATGTCGAGCACGGCGACGTCGGGCCGCAGCGTCTCGATGCAGCGCAGCGCCGTGATGCCGTCGCTCGCCTCGGCGACGACCTGCAGCCCTTTCTCCTTTTCGAGCGCGGTGCGCAGCCCGTCGCGAAAGAAGGGATGATCCTCGGCGATGACGATCCGGAGCTCGTTGGTCATGTCTCGCTTCCCGCCGCGCTGAGCGTCAGCGCAATCGCAGTGCCCTGCCCCGGCGCCGAGCGGATCGACAGCTCGCCGCCGATGATCCGTGCCCGCTCGCGCATGCCGACCAGGCCGAATCCCTGCCCGGCAGCCTCGGCGCGATCCTCGGTCGGCGGCCAGAAGCCGCGGCCGTCGTCTTCGACCCGCACCTCGATCGATCCGCCGGTGCGGGCAATGGCGACACTGGCCCGCCTGGCGTCCGCGTGCTTGACGACGTTGCTCACGGCCTCCTGGACGATACGATAGAGGTGAATCCGCACTCGCTCGTCGATCGCGGCATCGATGTTCTCGATCTCGGCGGTGAAGGCGATCCCGCTCGTCCGCGCCACCCGCTTGACCATGCCGTCGATCGTCTTCGACACGCCGATGATGTCCAGCTGGTAGGGGCGGAGGTCGTAGGCGATCTCCTTGATGCCGGCGTAGGCCTTGTCGGCGACGGCGATGATTTCGTCCAGCTCCCGTCCGAGCGCGGGGTTGTCCGGCGCGCTGCCGCGGCTCGATCGGGCCCGCACCTTGATGATCGTCAGGTCCTGTCCGAACGAGTCGTGCATCTCCATCGAGATGCGCCGCCGCTCGTCCTCCTGCGAGTCGATCAGCTGCTGCGAGAACATCGCCTGCAGCGCGCGCTCGCGCCGCACCGCGGAGATGCGGCGCTCATGGGCGACGAGGATCGCCGACGCCGCCAGGATCAACGCGCCGGCAATGAACCACCACCGGCGCCACACCGGCGGAATGACGTCGATGTCGAGGCCGGTGCCCTGCACGTTCCAGACGCCGTCGTTGTTCGCCGCGGTGACGACGAACCGGTAGCGGCCGGGCGGGATGCGATGGTAGCTCGCCGTGCGCCGGCTGCCGGCGTCGATCCAGTCGTCGTCCAGGCCGATCAGCCGGTACTTGAACCGGACTTGCGCCGGCTCGACGAAGCTCGGCGCGGTGTAGTTGATCTCGAAGCTCGTGGTCGACGGCTGAATCCTGACGCCGCCGGCAAATTCGATCGGCTGCCCGCCGCGACGGAATTCCTCGACGATGACCGGAGGCGGCCTGGTGTTGAGGCGCACCGCCCTGGGATCGACAACGGCGACACCGCCCATCGTCGGAAACCACAGTCGTCCGTCTGCGGTCTTGAGCCCGGCGGGCTGGCGGCCGCCGTTGCACTCCAGCGTCGACAGGCCGTCTTTGGTTCCCACCACCACCGGCGTGATCGTTCGCGTGCGACCGGCGGCGAACGCATTCAGCTCGGCGCGGTTCACCCGCGAGATGCCGCGGTTCGATCCCATCCACAGGTTGCCGTCGTGATCCTCGAGGATCTGGAACACGCCGTTGTCGTGCAGCCCCTCTTTCCGCGTATAGCGCGTGAGCCGTTCGTGTTCGATGCGGTAGAGGCCGCCGTCGTAGGTGCCGATCCAGACGACGCCATCGACGTCCTCGTAGATGGCGCGGATGTTGTTGCCGACCAGCCCGTCCTGGCCGGAATAGGTGGTGACACGCCCCGCGTGCATGCGCGTCAGGCCCGAGTAGGCGCCAACCCAGAGCGCGCCGGTGCGATCTTCGAGCAGCGCGCGGACGCGGTCGTCGGACAAGCCGTCATCCACCGTATAACGCGTGTAGCGTCCGTTCTCCAGCTTGACCAGCCCCTTGTCGGTGCCGAACCAGAAACGTCGCTCACGGTCTTCCTGAATCGCCCACACGGCCTCCCGCAGCCAGCCGTGCTCGTCGTGATGCGCGACGAAGCGGCTGCCGTCGAAGTAGCTCAGGCCGGCGGTCGTGCCCGCCCACAACCGGCCGCTGCGATCCTCGTAGATCGCGGTGATCAGATCCGACGGCAGCCCGTCGGCATAGCGAAACGGCGTCAACCTGGCGCCCTCGGATCGGTTCAGGCCGCCGCCCCACGTCCCGATCCAGATCGCGCCGCCGCGCGCCTGGAGGATCGAGTAGACGAAGTTCGATGACAGGCCTTCCCGCTCGCCCTGCACGGTCACGGTCGTGCGCCGCAGCCGGAAGAGACCGGACACGGTGCCAAACCAGAGCGAGCCCTCACGATCCTCCAACGCGACGCCCGCCGGGATCTGGATTGCCGACCGCGTCCGGTCCTTGATTCGGTGCAGCGTGTAGTCGCGCGCGACCACCCACAGGAACCCGTCGCGGTCTTCCATCAGTATCCGGATGGTGCCGCCGGGCGGCAGCGCTTCGCGCGCGATCACCGCTCGTTTGCCGTCATTGCCGATCCTGACCAGGCCGGAGCCACTCGTATGCATCCACGCCGTGCGGTTCGCGTCTACGTCGACGCCCGTCACCTCGGTCTCGCGCGGCAGGACGGTGTCGTAGCCATACGTGTGCACACGGCCGCTGACCAGCACATGCACACCAGCCGCGTCCTGGCCCCACCAGCGGCGCGGATAGGTCGGCGTCTCGCCCGTCCTGACGACGCCGGCATGTGTCAGCACTTGCGGCGAGAAGTGTTCGGGGCCGTAGCTGATGAATCGTTCGCCATCGAGCCTCGTGAGGCTGGCGCCCCACGCGATCCACAGATGTCCCTGCGCGTCGTCGTCGACGTCGTGCGCCGCCGCGAAGGGCAGCCCGTCGCGGCGGCCGTAGGTTCGGAACCTGCCGTCGCGATACCGAATCACCATGCCGTCGTCGGTGCCCGCCCACAACGTGCCGTGCGCGTCCTCGTGCAGCCTCCTGGCACGCGCGCTCCGGATGCCGTCGGTGCTGGTGTCGAAGACGACGAAGCGCACGCCGTCGAAGCGAACGAGGCCGCCGAACGTCGCCAGCCACAGGTAGCCGTCGCGCGTCTGCAGGATGTCGTTGACCGAGTTCTGCGGCAGGCCGTTTTCGGTCGTCCACGAATCGAACTGGAACTGCGCCGCGGCCGGGCGCGGCGCCAGCCACAGCAACGCAATGAGGACGCCGGCACGGACAATCTGCTTCACATGGTTTCTCGCGGCGCTCTGGAGGGCGCTCTGCGCACGCTCTGGCGACTACGGCCGGACCCGGACGTACTTGCGCAGCTGTTTCGGCCGCGGCTCGCCGCCGTAGACGTTGCCCTCGCGGTCGACGGCGACGAACTCGGCGCCGTTGCCCGCCGTCTCGCGCGGGTCGCCCCACTGGAACTGGATGAACTCGGTCACCCAGCCGCTCTTCGCGTCGCCGATGCGAATCCCCATCTCCCATCCCGGGTTCTGCACGTCGTCCGACTCGGAGTCGGCGACGAAAATGCGATCGCGGCTGTCGAAGAAGATGCCGCTCGGGCGGCCGAACTGGGTCCACTGCGTGAGGAACTTGCCCTCCTGATCGAACAGCTGCAGCCGGTTGTTCGACCGGTCGCCGACGAAGATGCGGCCGCGCGAATCCATGGCGATGGCGTGGATGGCGCGGAACTCGCCCGGCGCGTAGCCGGTCCTGCCCCAGTCCTTGACGTACTTGCCGTCCTTCGAGAACTTGACGACGCGGTTGTTGCCGTTCTCGTTGTGGCCGTCGGCGACGAACACGTCGCCGTTCGGTGCGACGACCACGTCGCTCGGCGAGTTGAAGTGATCGGGTCCGCCGCCGGCGGCGCCTGCCGTGCCCAGTTTGATCAGCACCTTGCCGTCGGCGCTGAACTTGACGACCTGCTGGCCGCGCATGTCGCCGCGGGGCGTGCGGTTGGCGGCAACCGCGTCGGTCACCCAGACGCCGCCGTCGGGATCGATCGCCAGCCCGTGCGGCCAGATGAACATGCCGCCGCCGAAACTGGCGACGACTTTCCCTTCGGGGCTGAACTTGTAGACCGAGTCCATCTTCGAGTCGCGGCACTCGTCGCCGAAGCGCGCCGGGTCGGCCAGCGCCTCGCAGCGCACGATCGCCCAGACGTGGCGGCCGTCGCGATCGATCGCCGCCTTGCCGACCGCGCCGAGCGGCTTCCCGCCGGGAAGCTGCGCCCATCCGTCGACGATGCGATACGGGTTCGCGAGCACCTGGCCGGAGAGCGCCGCGTCAGCGCCGGCCAGGACGACGAGGACGCAGGCCGCCGACAGCGCGGCAGCCGGAGAGAACACGCAGCCGATCCGTCGCGCGTCTGCCATGACTCCTCCCTCGATGAACAGCGGTGGATGGAGGGATTCTCACGGAACGCGCGGCGGGTTGCAACGGCCGCGCCCGGCGGGCGCGGCCGGTGCCCGCCCTGAGCGGCACCGAAGAGGCGTCGAAGGGCCCGGAATATTCGCTACGGCTGGCGCCAGCCTTCGGGATAACCGCGTCGCCAGCCGGCACGGTATCCGGCCTGGTAGTCCGGCTTCGGGCCGAACCGCTGGTCGTAGCCTGAATCGGCGGTGTCGAGCTCGCGCTGGCCTTCGGCGTCGTAGCCCTGGTTGCGAACCCGATCTTCGCGCGCCTGCGCGCGCCCTTCCTGCAGGCCGCGCTCGTAGCCCGCATCGTAGGCCGACGATCGCGCCCCGGCGGTGCCGACCGGGCCGGTGCCGGAGAATTCTTCGCGGGTGATGCGGCCGTCGTGGTTCGCATCGCGCCGATCGAAGGAGGCCTGCGACCAGTGCCATTCGTTTCTCGCAATCGCGCCGTCGCTGTTGACGTCGACGCTCGGGAACAGCTCGGTCGGCAACGCGGTCCCGACCATCTCCGCGCGGGTCACGAAGCCATCGCGGTTCGCGTCGAGCGCCTCGAACAACCGCGATGTGCCGTGCCATTCCTGGCGCGTCAGGCGACCGTCGCGATTGGTGTCGAGATCGACGAAGCGCTCACCGCGATCGTCGTCGATCATGTCGGACGCGAGGAACTCCGAGCGCGACAGCACGCCGTCGTTGTTGTGGTCGGCGCGCCGGAACGATTCGCGATCGAAATGCCATTCGCGGCGATCGACCGTCCCGCTGCGATCGTGATCGAGCGCGGCGAAGCCGCGCGCGGTCCAGTCGTCGAAGCGGTACTCGCGATCCGCCTCGTCGAAGTCCTCGTCCCCGCGCTGTTCGCGCCAGGCACCCAGCCTGACCTCGTCGCCGGACAGGACGCCGTCCCCGTCCCAATCGTGGAGGCGGAACGACTCCTCGCTGCCCTGCCATTCACTGCGGGCAATGACATGGTCGTTGTTCTTGTCCATTTCCTGGAAGCGGATCGGCACGTTCCTGCGTGCCTGCCCGTTGGCGCGGCCGCGGGGCTGCGCGTCGGCGGGCAGCGCGGCCACGAGCAGCAGCGCCGCGGCGGAAGCGATCAGCCGAGCATGCATGAGTGGGTCTCCTCCCGCAGGATTGAAAAGCGAGAGGCGTACCAAGACCCGCGGATTGCGCTCGAGTTGACAGAGCTCGACAATGGCGGGCGCCGAAAACTCGACGACCAGCGCCGAAAATCCGGTGCGGCGGCTTACCAATTTCGTCGCCGGCCACAGTGCCGTGCGCGCGCAGGCGCTGCCGATGAGGCGGCGCTGCATTTGCAGGCGTCGTGCTCATGCGCAAGCTGATCCTGCGCAATTTCCAGTCGGCCGGCGACATCGTCATGCTCACCGCCGCGGTGCGCGACCTGCACCGCTCGTATCCCGGCGAGTTCGTGACCGACGTGCGCACGCCCTTTCCCGATCTGTGGGCGCACAACCCGCACATCACGCCGCTTGCCGACGACGATCCCGCAGTGGAAGTCGTCGACTGCCACTATCCGCTGATCGATTCTTCGAATTCGACGCCCTGCCACTTCCTGCACGGGTTCCCGTCGTACCTGAACGACCGGCTCGGCCTGCGCATCCGCGTCACCGAGTTCAAGGGCGACATCTACATCTCGGACGAAGAGAAAGCGTGGTTCGCCGCGGTCGAGGGATCGTTCGGGCCGGCGTTCCCCTACTGGCTGCTGGTGTCGGGCGGCAAGCTCGATTACACGATCAAGTGGTGGGACCACCAGCGCTATCAGCAGGTGGTCGATCACTTCGCCGACCGCATCCAGTTCGTGCAGGTCGGCGAGGCGTCGCACCATCACCCGCCGCTCCGCGGCGTGATCGATCTCCGGGGGCAGACCAGCCTGAGGCGGCTGGTGCTGCTGATGTACCACGCGCAGGGTGTGTTGAGCCCGGTGAGCCTGCTGATGCACCTGGCCGCCGCGGTGCCGACCGCGCCCGGCGCGCCGCGCAACCGTCCCTGCGTGGTCGTGGCCGGCGGCCGCGAGCCGCCGCACTTCACCGCCTACCCGCACCACCAGTTCATTCACACCGTCGGCGCGCTGCGCTGCTGCGATCAGGGCGGGTGCTGGCGGTCGCGCACCGTGCCGCTCGGCGACGGCGACGAGAAGGATCGGCCGGAGGCGCTGTGCGTCGACGTCGTGGCCCCTTCGACCCCGCTCAGGGCAGGCCCTTCGACGTTGCTCAGGGCAGGTCCGCTGCCGCGCTGCATGGACATGATTACGGCGGCGGAAGTCGCGCGCCGCATCGACCTCTACTTCGAAGGCAAGCTGATTCGGTACCTGCCGCCTGCGGCGGCAGTTTCCACAGGGGATGAAACATATGAGCGATCCACGCAAGCCTGCTGACGAACGCCGCCGCGACTTCCTGCTGCTGCTCTCGCAGGGCACGCTGGCCGCTGCGCTGACGACGGCCTGCGGCGACTCGCCGAACGCGCCGCTGAGCAACAGCGGCGGGACATCCTCGTCGAGCTCCGGCTCCTCGTCCTCCTCGTCGTCGAGCTCGTCCTCTTCGAGCTCCTCGTCCTCGAGTTCGTCCTCGAGCTCGTCGTCTTCATCGAGTTCTTCGTCCTCGTCGAGCTCCTCGTCCGGCTCGTCTTCGTCGTCGTCGCGGTCGTCGTCGAGCTCGGGCAGCTCGAGCTCGCTGTCGCCGAACCGTGCCGGCCTGCTGGTCTGAGAACGCGCGGAGGAGTGGGGGCGGCTACGCCGGATTCAACGTGATCCGGATACCGCCCCAGCGCCGTTCAATGAAGCGAAGCAGCGCGTAGATGAAGAGAACGACGCCGATCATCTCGAACGTCTCTTCGAGGACGGTGAGAAAGCCGTAGGCGATCGTCACGTTCGCGCCGACGGCCGTCCGGTACATGCCTTCCGGAAGCTCGAAGCCAATCGCGCCGACAACGTAGATCACGCCTGCGGCGATCACCAGGCGGCGGGTCGCGTCCGGCAGATTCAACACGAAGCGCAGATAGGCCAGCCCCAGCATGACGACGGCGGCGCCAACCGGCAGCACCCAGGCGTGATACAGGGCGCCGCTGAGCCGAAGCGCGGAGCGCAGCGGGCCGCTCAGCAGCCCGTGAAGACCGCTCGTCTCGTCGGCCGAGAGCAACAGGAATACCCAGGCGAGGAACGTCCAGTGGCGCGCCCATCGGTCCGCTTCGCGACGGCTCGCGGCGCCGATGTAGAGCAGCAGCAGGCCGGCGACCAGCAGGAGCGTCGAGGAGAACCAGGTCGGGACGTTGATCTCGCCGTCGAGGTCGAACTTCGGCACGAACCCGAAGACGTAATCGTGGCCGAACAGGTACTTCGGCACGAGCACGATCGTGCCGAGGACCACGAGGAGGGCTGTCGCAGCGGCCAGCAGCCGGGCGACGACGGCGCTCGAGAGAGCCGCTGCAGTTCCGGACGCACCCGCGTCCCGGGAATCAGGCATTCGGTGCTTCGGCTCGCGAACGCGTACCGCGAGCGGACGACTACCGCTGTTGCTGTGCGCTCGCGGCGGTCTTGTTCAGCGGCTTGCCGTCGACGGTGATGCGCGCCTGCGGCGCGTACATCTCGTCCCAGCTCTGCTCCGACCAGAACACTTCTTTTTCCGGCGCAGGGTTGTAGACGTTCTTCGGCGAATTGTCGAACAGCGTGACGACCGTCACCTTGCTGCCCGCCGGAATTTTCTTCGGCGTCGTCAGCTCGTAGTAGGTCTGCCAGTTGAAGTCGTAGCGCGGCACGTC
>DATNCQ010000128.1:0-24646 GCA_035571515.1 Vicinamibacterales bacterium | reverse complement strand
CTTCGCTCGAACGCCGTCGCGACGCCCTGGTAGGTGGCGCCGATCAACAGCAGAAAGACGAGTGCGACGCCAGACGTGACAAGCGCGCGGCGGACAACAGGAGCCACGGCCGCGGCTCAGGACTCCGTTTCGGCGAGGCCGTATTTCTCGATGCGGGAGTAGAGCTGCGCGCGCGTCAGGCCGAGCAGCTTCGCGGCGCGCGTCTTGTTGTGCCGTGCCTGATTGAGCGCTTTGATGACGAGCGAACGCTCGATGGCGTCCAGGTTCACCCCGCCGGCGGGTAGCGGCGCGCCGCTCGGCTCGACTTGAGAGGGCGTCTTCCGGGTCGCGTTCACAGGCAGGTGCTCGCTGCGGATGTAGCCGCCGTCGGCGAGGATGACGGCGCGCTCGATCGCGTTGCGCAGCTCGCGCACGTTGCCGGGCCAGGGATAGTTGAGGAGGTCGCGCCGGGCCTCGCGCTCGAAGCCCGCCGCCGGGCGGCCGACGGTTTCGCCAATCTCGCGCAGGAACATGTCGGCGAGCTCGAGCACGTCTTCCGCGCGGTCGCGCAGCGGCGGCAGCTCGATCTCGAAGACGCCCAGCCGGTAATAGAGGTCCTCGCGGAACCCGCCGCGCTGCATCGCCGCGTGCAGGTCGCGGTTGGTCGCCGCGATGACGCGGATGTCGGCGTGATGGAGCCGGGTGCCGCCGAGCCGCTGGAACTCGCGCTCCTCGAGCACGCGCAGCAGCTTCGCCTGGACGGTCGGCGCCATCTCGCCGACTTCGTCGAGGAAGAGCACGCCGCCGTTGGCCTGCTCGATCCGTCCCGGCTTGACGGCCACGGCGCCGGTGAACGCGCCGCGCTCGTAGCCGAACAACTCCGACTCGAGCAGTTGATCGGGGAGCGCCGCGCAGTTGATCGCGACAAACGACCCCTGCCCGCGCCGCGACGCGTGGTGAATGAAGCGGGCGACGACTTCCTTGCCGGTTCCCGACTCGCCGGTGAGCAGCACCGTCGTCTCGGCCTGCGCGACGCGCGCGGCGTGGGCGAGCACGTCCTGCCACTGCCGCGACTGGCCGACGACGCGGCGCTGGCCGGTGCGCGACTCAAGCTCGCGCGTCAGCGTGGCGACCTGCGCTTCGAGGCGGGCGGCGTTCTCGCGCGCGGCCGCGTCGCGGCGTGCCGCTTCGGCGAGGTGCTGGTGCGAGAGCGCGAGGCCGAGGTGATCGCCGACCCGGCGCGCGAAATCGATGTCTTCGTCCGAGAACCGCCCCGGATCGCGCGCGAGGAAGAACAGCGACCCGAACACCGCGTTGCCGAGCGGAATCGCCACGCGGAGTGCTGACCGCGCGCCGACCATCCGCAGGAGCCGGCCGCGCACGGTCTCGGCCGCGATCTCGCTCCCCACGTCGTGGATGATGTACGCCTTGCGGTCGAGCAGCGTGCGCTCGAGCGGCGGCACGAGCGTCGGTGCCCAGAAATCCTCATCCGGAATGTCCGCGCCGGCCATCGCGTAGACGCGGAACGAGAGGCCGTCGTCGGCCCACGACGTCAGCGCCAGGATGTCGTGCGGCAGCGCGCCCCGCACCGTGTCGGAGAGCTGCGGAAAGATCTGGCGGATGTCGAGCGTCTCGGCCACGGTGTGGAGCAGGCGGACGAGCGCGTCGATCCGCTCGGTGCGCCGCAGATCCGTGGTCCGCACCGTGTCGTGATAGAGGGCCAGCGTGATCAGGTCCCCAACCCCTTCGAGCAGTTCCTGGTGCTCGTCGTTGAACGCGTTCGCTTCGCCGGAGGTGAGCCAGACCGCGCCCTTGACGCGCGCGCCCTCGCGCACGGTGCAGATCAGCCGCGAGCGCTCGGTCCCGTCACCAGGATGCGGCTGCGCCTCTTCGGCGTCGGCGATCATGTGCCCGGTGACCTCCACCTCGCCGGTCGTACCGACGACGTAGAGCGTGACCGAATCGGAGCGATCCAGGCGCAGCACGTGCAGCCGCTCGAACGGGATCGCGTCGCGGAGCAGCAGCGCGACGCCCGAGAGGACCCTGTCGAGAGGGGACTCCTCCGAGACGAGCCGCGCGACCGCCGCGAGCACTGAGTGCTGGATCATGGTCAAGTTCCAAGCTCCAAGCTCCAAATTCCAAGTTCCAATCGGCAAGCTCCCAATGCCACTTTGGTGTTTGAGCTTGGATCTTGGAGCTTGGATCTTGGATCTTGGAGCTTGGCCGCCGTCAGTATAATGCCTCGCCCCGCATGCCCGTCCTTGCACCCGGCCTTGGCTGGGTCGACCTGCAATTCCGAGGCAGTCCCAACGTCATCGGCACCGCCGTCGTGAGCGACGCGGGGGGCGTCGCGCTGATCGATCCGGGACCGTCCTCGTGCCTCGACACGCTCGAGCTCGGCTTGAACGGCCTCGGCATCCGCCTCGCGGACGTCACGCACGTCCTGCTGACGCACGTGCATCTCGATCACGCGGGCGCGACAGGGACGCTGGTACGTCGCGTTCCCTCGCTGACGGTGTTCGTGCACGAACGTGGCGCGCCGCACCTCGTCGATCCGACACGGCTCGTGCGGAGCGCCGCACGCCTCTGGGGCGATCAGATGCAGGAACTGTGGGGCGAGGTGGCGCCTGTCCCCTCCGCGAACATCGTGACGCTGCGCGGCGACAGCCATCCAGGTGGAGGGATCGCGGCCGCGGGCCGCGCGTTCGACGTCGCCTACACACCAGGCCACGCGTCGCACCACGTCAGCTTCTTCGACCGCTCGAGCGGCATCGCCTTCGTCGGCGACGTCGCCGGCATCCGCATACGCGGCGACTACGTGCGGCCGCCGACGCCGCCGCCCGACATCGACGTCGAGCTCTGGATCGACAGCGCCGCGCGCGTCGAACGGTGGGACCCGGCGACGATGTTCCTCACGCATTTCGGGCCGTCCGGGCGCGTGCGGCCGCACCTGCAGTCGCTCGTCGAAAACCTGCGCGCGTCCGCGGAGTGGGTGCGTGTGTCGCTCTCAGAGCCTGGCACGGACGAGGAGCGGGCGCAGCGCTACGCGGAGTACGTCAACCGCGAGCTGCGGCGCCACCTCACGGAGGAACAGATCCTTCCGCACCACGTCGGGGCGCCGTTCGAGGTGTCGTGGCTGGGTCTGGCGCGGTATTGGCGCAGGAAGGGCGGGTAGGCGCGCCTGCCGGATGAGCGGGGCGGGGGGCGGGTCCTTTCGGACCCGCAAGCGGCCCCCGCCGGAAGGTCTCGCCGAAGCGACCCCGACTAGTTCGACGAGACCGCGTGCAGCGCTGGTGTCGACGCGACGCGCGTCGGTTCGACCAGCAGGCGCAGCGCGTAGCCGTGCGGTGTCCCCGTCGAGGCGCGATACGCGCCGACGCGGTACACGGCCGACAGCACCTTGCCGTTGCGGAGCGACACCGGGAGCTCGTTGCACTCGCGTGCGCCGCGCTCGATCTGGAAGTGCACCAGCCGATACAGGGGAATTGAAGCCGGCACCTGGCACTCAACGAACACGTCCAGGTCGCTGACGTCACAGGTGACGACCGACACGAAGCGAAGCGTGCCGGACGAGTCGCGCCATGTGAGGCGGCCCGGAACGCGGACTTTGCGGCGCTCACCGATGCGCGGCTTGTTCTCAGTCGATGCTGGCAACGTGGCAGTGGCTGTGCGAATCACCGTAGGCCCCCTGTCGGAGAGAGGTTGTGTGTCCCGTTATGTATCAATGTCGAGGCCTCTGTCGTTAGAGTCATCTACGTGTTTGCACGCATGTCTCATGGCTGCAAACATTGACTCTTTTGTTACTAACGAGGGACGAAGGATCCCGAAGGATCCAAGGGACTGGTTACTCTCTAATCACAGACCTGTATACCTGGTTACTAGGTATCCGCAGCAGCGCCATCAAGTCCTAAGCGCCTCATCTTCAAGTACAACCCCCGTCGGGTAAGTCCCAGAACCCGCGCGGTCTCAGAGATATTACCGCTCGAACGTCGCAGCGCGGTGCCGATTACCTCGCGTTCGACCTCCTCGACGGCGGCGGCGAGGTTACGTGCCCCCATCGGTCGATTGCCCATTGCGGGTCCCGTGCCCGAACCGCCAGGCGGCAGGGCAGTCAGGTCCGCGGACAGCTGATCCGGCTCAATGGTTCCGCCTGGACGGCTCATGGCGACCGCCCGCTGCACTTCGTTCCGCAGCTGACGGACGTTGCCCGGCCACCAGTAGCGGTCGAACAAATCGAGCGTCGCCGAGCTCAGGTGCACGTCCGGCTTGCCGAGACGCTCGCACGCCTCTCGGAGGAAGAACGTGCTCAGGTGCGGGATCTCCTCGCGCCGCTCGCGCAGGGGCGGCACGTGGATGCGGATCACGCTGAGCCGGTAGTACAGGTCTTCCCGGAATTTCCCTTCGTGCACGCGCTGCTCGAGGTCGGCGTTGGTGGCCGCGAGCACCCGGACATCGACCGCCTGCGGCCGCGTCTCGCCGACCGGCATCACCTCGCCCTGCTCGAGGAAACGAAGCAGCTTCGGCTGGATGTCGAGCGGCAGGTCGCCAATCTCGTCGAGGAACAGCGTGCCGCCGGCGGCGGTGCGAATCAGCCCCTGCTGATCCGTGATGGCGCCGGTGAAGCTGCCGCGGCGATGGCCGAACAGCTGGCTGTCGGCCAGGTCGCGCTGCGTCGTCGTGCAGTTGTACGGCAGGAACATCGCCGCGCTGCGCGGGGACCCGACGTGAATGGCGCGCGCCACCAGATCCTTGCCGGTGCCGCTCTCGCCGGTGATCAGCACGGTGAGGTCGTGCCCCTGCAGGCGCTGGATTTGATCGGCGACGCGGTTCATCGCCGCGCTCGCGCAGATGAAGCCGGGCAACAGCGGCTCGAGCGATCGGGTGCTGCTTTGCTCCACGACCTGCCCGCGCCGCTCCCGCGCGCCGCACAGCTCGAATCCCTGTCTGGCGACCGCGGCAAACATCCGGAACCGCCGGGTCGCGCCGTCGGACAGGCGGTCCGCCGCAACGATGGTGCAGACCCGGGGGCCGTCGTGGTCGCGGCCGAGCGGCTCGGTGAGCAGCAGACCCTCGCCGTACGCACTGTTCCCCTGCGCCGCGGCGCGCGCCAGCGCGCGCGCCACGCCGGGGTCACATCCCGCCATGGCGACCACGCGCACCTCGCCGACCGACGGCATCACGAAGATCACCGCGGCGTCGGCCTTCGTCGCCTCGACGAGCGACGTGGCGGTCTCGCGGGCGAGAAGGTCGGAGAGGACCGAGGCCTCGACGAGCCGCCTGACGATCGCGTCGTCCGCGTCGGCCAGCGTCGCAATCTCGGCGGCCACGACCGTCGCCAGGCGGGCACGTGTGTGATCGACCTCCTCGAGATCGCGCTGTGCGCCGAGGGCGCGGAACACCGAGGCGGCCTGATCGAGGTGCCGCTCCGCGGACGCGCGCGCGCCCGTCGCGGCCGCCAGGCGGCCGAGCGCCAGCTGGCTCAGCGCCGCCTGGTAGCGCTCCCCGAGCAGCTCGAAGACGTTCACGCTCTGCGCGGAGTCGTGGTAGGCGTCGGTCAGGCGGCCGGACCGTTCGTGCACGGCGCCGCGGATGCGAAGGAATTCACCCCAGTTGGCCGGCGCCGTCCGCGGGTCGAGCCGTCCTTCGCACGACTGGATGCGCAGCTCGGCCTCGCCGACGCGGTTGGCCGCGACGAGCGCTTCGCAGGCGGCAAGGTCCGCCTGGATCGCCTCTGCCGGCGGGACGCCCGAGGTGCGCGCGAGCTCGTCGGCCATGGCGAGCGCTTCGTCGAACTTGCCGCTGCGGATGGCGAGCTTCGCGCCGAGGACCTTCAGCGACCACTCGTACCACCGCATCGTCTGCGTGCCGTAGGCGCCGTAGGCCTCGCTGGCGTGACGCAAGTACTCGCCGGCGCGCTCGTACGACCCGCGCATCAGGTGAATCTGCGCGAGCGTGTCGAACACGGCGCCCGTCGTTTCGTGGAACTGGACGGGGCTGCGCACTTCGAGCGTGCGGGTGAGGATGTCCTCGGCGCGCTCGAGGTCGCCGAGCTGGACGAAGATCTGGCCGAGCGTCGCCAGCGCCACCGCGAGGCCGTGGCCGGAGGCGAGCGTCTCGTGCAGCGAGACGCTGCGCTCGGCGAGCGCGAGCGCCTGCTCGTGCTGGTGGCGCATCAGCGCGACGTTCGCCTGGTTGTGGACGATGCCCGCGAGCACGTCGTCGGCCTGGATGGCCATCGCCAGCCGCTCGCCCTGCCGAAGCGCGGCCGACGCTTCTTCGCCGCGGCCGCTCTGGGCGAGGAGCACCGCCGACAGCGAGTGCACGAGCGCGAGGTGGCGTCGATCGCCGGCGGCGTGGAGCGCCGAGGCGGCCTCGGTCAGGTGTTCGCGGACGATCCCCGAGTCGCCGACCTGCTTGTAGCAGAGCGCCAGCTCGTAGTGGGCGAGACCGATGGCGCGCGAGTCGTGCGCCAGCTCCGCATGCTTGAGCGCGCGCGTGTGCAGCGCGATGGCGCGCGACTGCTCGCCGCGCGCGTAGGTGATGCGGCCGTGCAGGCGCCAGAGCGCGGACAGTTGGGCGTCGCTGATCGGCTCGCGCAACGCGTCGGGGGGCCTGCCGAGCGTCGCCGCCGCCTGCGCCAGATCGTCCTGGAGCAGCCACGCCTCGGCGAGCGCGGAGCGGAGCGCGAATTCGTCCTCGCGCGCGAGCGAACCGGGACGCAGCATCGGCGCAAGCAGTTGAGCTGCTTCCGCGCCGCGGCCTCGCTCAAGCGCCGCCTGCGTTCGTGCGAGGACGGAATGGACTGCGACCGTGGCCACCGACCAGCAGTATACGAAGTATGCAGTGGCCGTGACGGCCGTTCTTCAGGCTTGCTGTAGTGAAATACCGAGCAATCGGGCCAGCTGCGTCAGCAAATCGGGATTCCGATTGGGAAGATGGATGTGCGCGGCGCGCCGGTTTGCACGGTCGAGCGACTGGAAATCGCCGACCGCCTGAGCCATCTCCAGCACGCCGAACGAGAAGGGCGCGTCGGGGACCGGGACGTCGCCGTCGGCCGCCGCCGTGACGACGAGGAACACGCCGGTGTTCGGGCCGCCCTTGTGGAGCTGACCCGTGGAGTGGAGGTAGCGCGGCCCGTAGCCGAGCATCGTCGCGCACGGCCGGCGGACGGCGACGCCGTCGCGGATGTCCCGCAGCGCGGGACCGAGCGCGGGATCGTCGGGCGGGACGTAGGCGAGGAGCGCGAAGTAGTCGCCGGCCCGCAGCTGATCGAGGAAGCGCTCGAACCCGTTTGACCCGAGCTGCGCGCGTGTCGCGGCGCTGCGGGTGATCTCGATGCCGCCGGCCGTGGTGTCGGGCTCGCTGCGCGGCAGTTGCCCGCGCGTGCTGTAGGCGTCGAGCAGCGCGCGCGTCGCGTCCTTCGCCTGCTGCACGTTGGGCTCGTCGAAGGGGTTGATCTCGAGCAGGCGGCCGGCCGTGGCGGTCGCCACTTCCCAGCGGAAGAATTCCGCGCCGAGCGACTCGACGCGCGGCATGTCGATCGTCATCAGCGGCACGTGCGCCGCGCGCATCCGGTCGAGCGCGGCCTCGTCGACGCCGACGTCGTCCAGGCGCACCGCGACCGCGACGCGATCGGGGCCGGGGGGCGCGCTGGTGGTCTCGCCGGCAATCGGCACGATCCCCTTGCCGTGCTTGCCGGTGCTCTCGGCAATCAACTGTTCGATCCAGAGCCCGAGCGGCTCGAGCCGCGGCGGCAGCAGCAGCGTCAGCTTGTCGCGCCCCTCGCGCGCGGCGGCGCCGAGCAGCGCGCCGAGCGCGACGCCCGGGTTGACGCGCGCCTCCCAGACGCGGCACGCGTCGGCCATGCGGCGCGCGCGATCGAGCAGCGCGGGCAGCGGCACGCCGATGAGCGCGGCCGGCACGATCCCGAACAGCGTCAACGCCGAATAGCGGCCGCCGATATCGGCGGGGTTGACGAAGACGTCGAAGTAGCCCTCGTTCAGCGCGCGGCGGTGCAGCTCCGTGTGGTCGTCGGTGATGGCGACGAAGCGCGACGCCCAGTCCTTGATGCCGGCGGACTCGACGCGGCGGCGCGCCGCGGCGGCCATTGAATTGGGCTCGATGGTCGTCCCCGACTTGCTCGCCACGATGAAGAGCGAGGTGGCCGCGCGGCCGAGCGCGTCGCGCACGGCGGCGGGATCCGTCGAGTCGAGCATGCGGAACCGCGGCCCCACGTCGTCGCGTCCAAACAACCGGTGGAACACCTCCGGCGCCAGGCTCGAGCCGCCCATCCCGAACAGGACGACGTCGGTGAAGGCGCCGGCGCGGACGCGCTGCACGAATGACTCGACGCGCGGGAGCTGCGTCTGCACCCAGTCGACCGCGCCGAGCCATCCGAGACGGTTCGCGATGGCGGTCCTGGCGGCGTAATCGCCGCTCCAGAGGTCGGCGCGCCGCGACCAGAGGGCGTCTACGAAGCGGTCTTGATCGAGCTGTGAAAAAACCGTGTCGAGCGCCGGCGCAAGGCCGCCGGGTTCGATGGAGAAGTCAGTCACGCGATACGATACCTATAGCACACGCACCATGAGGTTTTGGGTTGCCGCCGTCGCCGCCAGCGTCGCGCTGACATTCATTTCGTGCACGCAGACCGAGCCTGCGGTCGCGCGCGCCTCCGCATCGACGGCCGCTCCCGCCGCGCCGGCGGCGCCCGCTGTCGCCAGGCTTCCGCGCATCGTCTTCCTCGGCGACAGCCTCACGGCAGGGTACGGACTGGACCTCGAGCAGTCGGTCCCGTCGCTCGTGCAGCAGCAGCTCGACGCGGAAGGATACAAGTACGAGGTCGTCAACGCCGGTGTCTCCGGTGACACGTCGGCCGGCGGCCTGCGGCGGCTGGACTGGTCGCTCGACGGCGACGTCAGGATTCTCGTGCTCGAACTGGGCGCCAACGACGGGCTGCGCGGCCTGCCCGTCGCCGACATGAAGAAGAACCTGAAGACCATCATCGCCGCCGCGAAGATGCGCCGCATCGACGTGCTGCTCACCGGGATGGAGGCGCCGCCGAACTACGGGCAGGCGTACACGTCGGAGTTCCGCCACGCGTTCCGCGATCTCGCGGCAGAAGAGCACGTGGCATTCATGCCGTTCTATCTCTACGAGGTCGCCGGCATCCCGACGCTCAACATCGCCGACGGCATGCACCCCAACCCCGCGGGCGCCCGCATCGTCGAAGCGAACCTCTGGCGGTCGCTGAAGCCGCTGCTGGACAAGCAAGGTCGATGATCGAGCTTCGCGGCGTCTCGAAGACCGTCATGAGCGGCGGCCGGCCGCTCACGATTCTCCATCCGCTCGACCTGACGGTTCGCTCGGGGCAGTTTCTCGCGGTGCTCGGACCGTCAGGCAGCGGCAAGTCGACGCTGCTTGGTCTCGTTGCTGGGCTCGATGCGCCGACGACGGGCGAGATCCTCATCGACGGGGTCGACATCACCAGCCTCGGGGAGGATGCGCTGGCGAAGCTGCGCGGCGAGAAAATCGGCTTCGTCTTCCAGTTCTTTCACCTCGTCCCGTCGCTGACCGCGTTCGAGAATATCCTCATCCCGATGGAAATCGCCGGGAGGCGCGACGCTGGCGCGCGCGCGCGCCAACTGCTCGACGAGGTGGGGCTCGCCGACCGCGGGCATCACTATCCGTCGCAGCTCTCTGGCGGCGAGCAGCAGCGCATCGCCATTGCGCGTGCGCTGGCGAACGACCCGCCGATCATCATGGCCGACGAGCCGACCGGCAACCTCGACTCGACGACCGGCCAGCTGATCATGCAGCTGCTGCTCGACGTGCGGCGCACGCGGCAGACGACGCTCATGCTCGTCACGCACGACGCGGAGCTCGCCGCGCTGGCCGATTCGCGTCTCGTGCTGCGCGATGGCCGCCCGGTTGACGAGGGGGGGGCCCGGGTGCCCGATCCCGGATCCCGGCCTGAGGCGGCCGCCCTGGAGCCCACCCGATGACCCGGCAGGGCTTCATCCTCCGCATGGCCCTTCGCGAGATCCGCTCGTCGTGGCAGCGGCTCCTCTTCTTCTTCGTCTGCATCGCGATTGGCGTCGCCGCGATCATCGCGCTCCGCTCCGTCATTCAAAGCGTGCGCGCCGGGATGTCGCAGCAGGCGCAGGCGCTCATCGCGTCCGACATCCTGCTGACCAGCAACCGCGACTTCACGACGAAGGTGCTCGACACGCTCGCCGCGGAGCGGCGCGCGGGCCGCATCACGGCCGTGTCGCAGGCGACCGAGATCCCGACGATGGTCCGCCCGGTCGATCCGTCCAAGGCGGTCACGCGCATGGTGGAGCTGCGAGCCGTGCAGCGCGACTTTCCGCTCTACGGAACGCTGTCGCTCGCCGGCGGCACCTACTCGCACGCGATGCTGCGCGATCACGGCGTGGTCGTGCGGCCGGAGCTGCTGTCGCAGCTCGACATGAAGGTCGGCGACAGCCTGCTCATCGGCAACATCCCGTTCCAGATTCGCGGCGTCATCGCGTCCGAACCGGGTCGCAACCTCGGCGCGTTCAGCCTCGGCCCGCGCGTGCTCATCGACTACGACGCGCTCGCCGACACCGGGCTGCTGTCGTTCGGCAGCCGCGCCTCGCACCAGATCCTGCTGCGCGTGCCGGCGCCGACGCTCGACCCGGTGACGGTCGCGCTGCGCTCCGCCTTCGTCAACGAGTTCGTCGGCATCCGGTCGTACCGCCGCAGCGAAGATCAGATGGGGCAGAACCTCACGCGCGCCGAAAATTACCTCAGCCTCGTCGGCCTCGTCGTCCTCATCCTCGGCGGCATCGGCGTCTCGAGCGTGACGCGGGTGTTCGTGCAGCAGAAACTGCGCAGCATCGCCATCCTGAAGTGCATCGGCGCCTCGTCGCGGGAGATTCTCGCGGTCTACATGACGCAGGTGCTGCTGCTCGGCGTCGCCGGCAGCCTGCTCGGCGTCGGCATCGCGGCGGCGGTGATTGCGGCCGTCCCGGCGCTGGTCGGCAACCTGGCGGCGATGTTCCACGTCGAGTACGGCCTGACGACGACCGCCGTCGCGCAGGGGATGGCGGTCGGCCTGCTCGTCTCCGTGCTGTTCTCGCTGGTGCCGCTGCTCGACGTGCGTCACGTCAAGCCGTCGCTGCTGCTGCGCCACGACATTCCGCCGCTGGCGCGCGTCGACTGGGTGAAGTGGGGCGTGACCGCGGTGGTCGCCGCGTCGCTCGTCGCGGTCGCGGCGTGGCAGGCGGGCTCGCTCCGCGTCGGGCTGATGCTGTCGGGCGGCTTCGTCGCCACGGCGTTCGTGCTGCACCTCGCGGGGCTGGCGCTCGTGCGCGCGGTACAGCCGCTGCGCTACTCGCGGTCGTTCGCGCTGCGCCAGGCGGTGCTGCACGTCGCGCGCCCGGGCAACCAGACGCGCGTCATCCTCCTCGCGGTCGGGCTCGGCACCTTCTTCATCCTCGGCGTGCGCACGCTGCAGGCCAACCTGCTGCAGGACTTCTCCGTGCAGGTCGGCGAGGACGCGCCCGACATGTTCCTCATCGACATCCAGGAAGATCAGAAGGACGCCCTGGCGGCCTTCATCGATCAGCAGAACGGCGCCGAGGCGCCGCCGAACGTCATCCCCGTCCTGCGGGCGCGTGTCACCGCCGTGCGCGGGCGCGAGGTCAACCTCGAAACCTACGAGCAGGTGCGCGGCCGCGGATCGCTGTCGCGCGAGTACACCATCACCTATCGTCCGCAGCTGAACGCGAACGAGGAGCTGCTCCAGGGGCAGTGGTGGGAGGCGACGCCGTCGAGCGGTATTGCCGAAGTGTCCATCGAGGAGAGCCTGCAGCAGCGCTTCCGCATCAACATCGGCGACGAGATGCAGTTCGACGTGCTCGGACGCACCATCCCCGCGCGCGTGCGCAGCATCCGCAAGGTGAACTGGCGCGATTACCGCTCCGGCGGCTTCATGATCGTCTTCCGGCCGGGCCCGTTCGACAACGCGCCGCACTCGTACATTTCCTCGGTGAACGGACCGCGCGATCCCGGCGCGCGCTCGCGGATGCAGGCGGCGCTCGTGGCGCGCTACCCGAACGTCTCCGTGATCGATCTGCGGGAAGTTCTCGACACCATTCAGAACATCGTCGATGGCGTGACGCTGGGCGTTACCGTCGTCGGGGGGCTCGTGCTCTTCTCGGGGATGCTCATCCTGGTGGGCGCCGTGTCGATGACGAAGTTCCAGCGCGTCTACGAAGCGGCGATCCTCAAGACGCTGGGCGCCAGCAGCCGCCTCATCGCGACGATGCTGCTGCTCGAGTACGGCGTCCTGGGCGCCATTGCGGGCACGGTTGGCGCGCTCGGCGCCATCGCTCTCAGCTGGGCCGTCGCGCGCTACGCGCTCGACCTGGCGTGGCGCGCGGCACCCGCCATCACGGTGGTCGGCATCGGCGCCACGGCCCTCTGCGTGGCCGCCATCGGCGTGCTCGCCAGCCTCGATGTCCTGCGCCACAAGCCACTTGCGACACTGCGAGCCGAGTAGGCGAGCAGAGGAGATACTGCGAGCCGAGTAGGCGAGGAGAGGAGATGCTGCGCGCGCGAAGGGGGAAGCGGGCCGCGCCATAGCGCGAAGCGCGAAGGCGGGCTAAGATCGTGAGTTGTCCGACCCGGGTGCGGCCGGTTCGGGGGAGCACGATCCAATGGAAGTCGAACAATATCGCACGCAGTTGCTGCAGAAGCGCGGCGAACTGCTCGGAGGCACCGCCGCCAAGCCGCTGCAGTGGACCATGGAGAACAACTCGGGACGCCAGGGCGACATGGCGGACCAGGCCAGCGGCAACAACGAGGTCCACATCCAGCTCAAGCTCAAGCAGACCGACGCGAAGATTCTCCAGGCGATCGAAGACGCGCTGCGGCGCATCGACGAAGGCACCTACGGCGTCTGCCGCGATTGCGGTGAGCCGATCGCCGACGCGCGGCTGAACGCGATTCCCTGGACGCGCGTCTGCATCGCGTGCAAGGAGAAACAGAAGGCCTGATGTCCGATCTCCAGTCGCTGCTGACCGACTTCGCGGCCGCGCGGGTCGCGCTCGTCGAACGACACGAGGCGAGCGCGCGCGCCGTCAGCCACTACGACTTCAACAACACCTACCAGTACGTGATCAACCGCGAGGAGACGCACCTCTCGTGGCTGCAGACGGCGCTCGCCGAATACAAGGTCGTGCTGCCGCCGGCCGGCGCGGCCGCCCTGCCCGTGGCGCAGGCGCCGAAGACCGGCAGGAAGGTCGAGGCGTCGGCCTTCCGCGGCATCCTCGACGACGACGCGGGCTACCTCGGCGCGTTCGTCGACACGTGGCGGCCGCGTGTCGAGCACGTGACGCACGCGCGCCACCGCAACATGCTGAACGTCATCCTCGGCGAGTCGATGGAGCACAAGCGGCTCTTCGAGCAGGCCGCGGCGGGCTTCGAAGACCTGCTCGGCCGCCGGACCGGCGGCGTCGAGCGCGTCGGCGGCGTCCTGCCGACACGCTGGCTGGAGTGACGTCCGATCCCATTGCCATCGCGGTCGCGCTTGGCAGCAACCTCGGCGACCGCGAGGAACAACTGCGCGGGGCGATCGCGGCGCTCGGCCCCGTGCTCGCGCACCTGCGCGTCTCGACCTTCCACGAAACCGAGCCCGTTGACATGCCGATGCCGCAGCCGATGTTCCTCAATGCGGCCGCCGTGGGCGAGTCGAGACTCTCGGCTCCAGCCATCCTCGACGTGCTGCTCGCCATCGAGCAGGGGTTCGGCCGCGAGCGTCCGTACGAGCTGGCGCCGCGCACGCTCGACCTCGATCTAATCCTGTACGGGAATGCCGTCATTAATAGCCCGGGGCTCACGGTCCCTCATCCGCGGTTCCGCGAGCGGCGGTTCGTCCTCGGCCCGCTCGCCGAAATCGCCCCGGACTGGATCGACCCCGTGACCGGCAAGACGGTCAGGGAACTTTTCAGCGCGCTTCGGCACAGCTCTTGAAGCGACGGCGGACGGAGCTGCTGTGGCCGGACTTCCCGTCGTCGCCGTCATCAACACCAACCCCGACCTCGTCGAGCTCCTCAAGGCACGCATTGAGTCCGCCGGCTTCGTCGTGCTGGTCATCCACATCGCGGACATCCGGGCGGGGCTCGACCTCGGCGCCGTGCTCTCGCAGCACCATCCGCAGGTGATCGTCTACGACGTCGTGATGCCGTACGAGCGCAACTGGCGGTTCCTGCAGCACCTGCGCGAGACGACGCTCGAACACTACCGGTTCGTGCTGACGACGCCGAACGCCGCCGCGCTCGCACGCCTCATCGGACGGGATGAGCGGATCTACGAGGTACTCGACGACGACGCCGACATCAACGCGATCGTCCAGGCGGTGAGAGAGGCCGCGCGGGCGCGGCCGACGAGTTGATGTGGCGGGTCCGAAAGGACCCGCCACACGAGAGGTCCGCTACTCCGCGGGGTGGTGGCGGAGACCCTTCCAGCCTTCCTCGAAGAGCGTGTACACGGCCGGGATGAGCACCAGCGTCACCATCGTCGACGCCAGCAGCCCGCCGATGACGACGCGCGCGAGCGGTGCCTGCAGCTCGCCGCCGTCGCCGATCCCGATCGCCATCGGCACGAGCCCCAGCATCGTCGCGATCGACGTCATGAGCACGGGGCGGAGGCGCGTGCGGCCGCCGATTTCCACGGCCTCCCGCAGCGGCATCCCGTCGCGGCGCCGCAGCGTGTTGATGTAGTCCACGAGCAGGATCGCGTTGCTGACGACGATCCCGGCGAGCATGATCACGCCGATGTAGGCCTGCATGCTGAAGGCGGTGCGCGTGAGCAGCAGCCCTCCCACGATGCCGATCGACGCCGTCGGGATGGAGAACATGATGATGAACGGGTCGCGCAGCGATTCGTACTGCGAGGCCATCACGGCGTAGACGAGCAGCACCGCGAGGATGAGCACGATCTTCAGCTGGTTGAACGACCGCGCCTGTTCCTCGACCTCGGAGCCGAAGCCGACGGAGAAATCCTGCGGCACGCGAATCTGGCCGAGGCGCCCCTGCACGTTGGTCACCGCCTCGCTCAGCGCGACTTCCGGCTCGGCGTTGACGCGGACGATGCGCTCCATGTTCTTGCGGTCGATCTGCACCGGGCCGGTCTCGCGATCGACCGCGAGCAGGTTGCGCGCGGGCACCACCTGCCCGCTCGGCGTGTTCACCAGCACGTCACCGATGTCCTGGATCTGCTCGCGGTCTGCCTCGCGCAGCCGGACGACGATCGGGTATTCGTTGCCGCGCTGGCGGAATTGCGCCGCGGTCGTGCCGGCGACGTTGGTCTGGATCGTCTGCGCGACGCCGTTGACGGTGAGGCCCAGCATGGCGGCCTTGGGACGATCGACGCGAATCGCCAGCTCGGGCCGCGCATCGTCCTGGCCGACGCGCACGTCCGCGATGCCGGGGGTGTCCTGCACCAGCGCGATCGCCTGCTGCTGGATCCGTTTCGCGTCGTCGAGGTCATGACCGCGAATCTCGAGCGACAGACGGGCATCGTCGCCGCCGCCGAGGATGCGATTGAGCTGGAAGTTGCCGCCGCCCGGGTTCGCGCGGACGATGGCGCCCGGAATGCCCGACAGCCGGCGCCGCAGGTCCTGTGAGATCTCGTCGCTCGTGCGCACGCGCTGGTCGCGCGGCACCAGTTTCACCTGCATCTGGCCGCGATTGGTGTTGCCGAAGCCGCCGAAGCCACCGCCGCCCCCGCCGTTGGTGACGATCGTGGTCGCCTCGGGCACCGACTGCTTGACCAGGTCTTCCAGCCGGTACATCACCGCTTCGGTGACCTCCATCCTGGTGCCGATCGGCAGCTGCGCGTTGATGTTGACCTGCCCTTCGTCGGTTTGTGGCAGCAGCTCGGTGCCGACGCGCGGATACAGCACGGCGGCAAGCACCACCAGGCCCGCGGCAGCCCCGATCACGGTCGGCCGGTGGCGCAACGCCAGGTGGATGGCCCTGCGGTAGCCGTCGTCGACCTCCTCGAGGAAGCGCTCGCTTGCGCGATAGAAGTGGCCGAGCACCCCTCTGTGCTGCCGATGCTCGTCGGGCGTGTGCAGCCAGCGCGAGCAGAGCACCGGCACAATCGTCACCGCGACGAACAGCGACATCGAGAGCGAGAACATCACGACGAACGAGAGCTGCGTGAAGAGGATGCTCGAAATGCCCTGCAGGAAGAGGAGGGGCACGAACACCGCGATGTGCGTCAGGGTGGAGGCGAGAATCGCCGACCACACTTCCTCGCTGCCGTCGATCGCGGCCGTCATCCGGTCCTTCCCCATGTGGAGATGCCGGTGCGTGTTTTCGAGGACGACGATGGCGGCGTCGACAATCATGCCTATGCCCAGCGCCAGCCCGCCGAACGTCATCGTGTTCAGCGTGAAGCCGCCAAAATACAGCAGCGCGAAGGTACCGATGACCGAAATCGGGATCGACGTGCAGACGATGAGCGTCGACCGGAAGTCGCGCAGGAACGCGAAGATGATCAACACGACGAGGATGCCGCCGACCAGCGCGTGCTCCTTGACGTTGTTGATCGCGCGCTCGATGAAGATGGCGCTGTCGTCGAGCACGATGAGCCGGAGGCCGGGCACATCCCGGTTGATGCGGTCGACCTCCGCCCTGATGGCCTGCGCGACGGCGACCGTGTTCTCGCCCGACTGCTTGTTGATCTGCATGCGCACGCCGGAGTGCCCTTCGCCGAGCTTGCCGTTGGCGTCGCGCGAGGTGATCTTGAGGAACTGCCGGCGGTCTTCCGTGGCATCGGCGACATCGGCGACGTCTTTCAGATAGACCGGCACGTTCTCGCGGGTGAGGACGACGAGGTTGCGGATGTCGTCGATATTGACGAACTGGCCCTGGCTGCGCACCAGGTACGTCGAGTCGCCCTGATCGATCTGCCCGAGCGGCAGGTTCTGGTTTTCGGACCGGAGCGACTGCACAACCCGGTCGACCGAGAGGTTGAGCGCGGTGATCTTCTCTTTCGACAGGTCCACGTGGATTTGACGGCGCAGGCCACCGCCAATCGTGACCGCGGCGACGCCCGGCGCCCGTTCGAGACGGGGCGACAGGTCGTTTTCCGCCAGCTCGCGCAGCGTCACCGGGTCGTAATCGCCCTCGACGCCAATCTGCATGATCGGCATCGCGTTCGAGTCGGCCTTGAAGATCGTCGGCGGATCGGCCTCTTCCGGCAGACGGCCGCGCACGCGATCGAGGCGGCTGCGCACGTCGTCGGCGGCGGCGTCGAGGTTGGTGCCCCAACCGAAGTTGAGCCGGACGTTGCTTTGCCCCTCGCGCGAGCTCGAATCGACGCGCGTGATCCCAGCAACCGCGCTGACCGACTGCTCGATCGGCCGCGTGATCAGCTCCTCGATCTCGAGCGGACCGACGTTGGCGTAAGTCGTATTGACCGTGATCGTCGGCTGCGTGAACTCCGGCATCAGGTCCACCGGCAGCTTCGACAGGGAGATGGCGCCCAGCAGGACGATGACGCCGCTGAGCATGAACATCGTGACGGGACGGTGAATGGCCAGGCGTGGGATGCTCATAAGGCCTCTAACGTGGGCCGGCTGAAGCCGGCCCCTACGTACTCAAGACGGCCGGCTGAAGCCGGCCCTACAAACCGTGCGTGGGGGCCGCCTTCAGGCGGCCCGCAATGTATTACTGCGTATCCGGACCGGTCCGCGGTGCGCCGCCGGGACGCTGACCGCCGCGCCGGCCGCCAAAGCCGCCGCGGCCGCCTTCACGGCCCGCGCCGCCGGGACTTGAACCTTTTGCACCTTCCGAACCTTTTGCACCTTCTGAACCCTTTGAACCCAGGGCCGGTTCCGGGCTTCGCGTCCCGAATCCCGAGTCGCGCGTCGCGGCCGGTGCCTGCTGGGCGCTCGCCGCTGGGGACTGCTCTCCGCCCTGGCCACCGCGGCCGCCACGCCCACCGCGCCCGCCACGCCCCCCCGCGCCGCCCGCGAGCAGGATCGGATCGCCGTTGCGGAGCCCCGCCGCGCCGGTCGTGACGACGCGGTCGCCCTCGGCGACGCCGTCGAGAATCTCGGTGCGCTCGTTGCCTTCGATGCCGACCTTCACCGGGTGGAACGAGGCGACGTTGTTGATCGCGAGGTAGACGCCGCGCGTCCCGTTCGCGTCGACGAGCGAATTGGTCGGGACGACGAGGGCGTTGGGATGCGATTCCGTGACGATGCCCACGCGCGCGTACATGCCGGGCTTCAGGCGGAACTGATTGTTTGCGATCTCGACCTCGATCGGCGCGGTTCGCGTCGCCGGATCGAGTACGGGCGAGACGCGCGCGATGCGCCCCATGAAGTCTTCGCCGGGGAACGCGTCCACCGAGACGCGCGCCATGTCGCCGACGCCGATCTGCTTCAGGTCCTTCTCGATGATGTTCGCGACGAGCCGCACGCGCGTGATGTCTACAACTTCGACGATTGGGGCGTTGGCCGACACGAAGGCGCCGGGGTCGGCCGAGCGCCGCGCCACGAAGCCGTTCACCGGCGAGACGATCAGCGTGTTCTGCAGGTTGATGCGCAGCTCGTCGAGCCGCGCCTGCGACTGGTTGTTCTGCGCCCGCGCCAGGTCGAGCGATGCCTGCGCCGACTGGTACTTCGCTTCCGCGTCGTCGAGCGTCTGCTGCGGAAGCAGCTGCCGCTGAAAGAGGTTGCGCGAGCGCTCGACGTTGGTCTTCGCGAGATCGAGGTCGGCCTCGCGCTGGCGGATGGTCGCCTTGGCGACCTCGAACGCCGCCTCGGCCTGCTTGACCTGTTCGCGAATCTCCTCGTCCTCGATCCTGGCGATGCGCTGGCCACGCCCGACCCGGTCGCCAAGCTTGACGGAGATCTCCTCGAGGCGCCCGGCCGTTCTGGGCACCACCGACACGGTCTGGTCGCCGATCAGGTTGCCGACGACTGCCAGCTCCCGATCCACTTCCGCGTGGACCACCGGCGCGAGCTCCACGGTCAGCTGGCCGCGGCCGCCGCCGCGCGCGCCGCCGCCCTGGCGGCCCGCCGGTGCGCCGCCCGGCGCCGCCTGCTGGGCATCCGCCGCCTGCGCCGCGTTGTCGCGGCTGAACATGCCCGAGTAGAACGCGACGCCGGCGAGCGCGGCGGCCACGATGACCGCGATGATGACGATTCTTTTCATGAGCTAGTTGCCACCGAACCCGAACCCGCCGCCGCCCTGGGCGCGCGGCGTGGCGGCGCCGTTGGTTGCGGCATTGATCGCGCTGACGACGGCGCCGCCGGCAGTCGGGACCTCCTGCACGCGCGCGAATTCGACCTGCGCGCGCCGATAGTCCAGCAGCGCGCGCAGCTCCGCGTTCTGGGCGTCGCGCAGGTCACGCTGCGCCTGGACGACGAAGAAGTTCGTGGAGAGGCCGACATCGAACCGGCTCTGCTCAGCGTCGAGGCGCCGCTCGGCCAGCTCGCGTGCCGCCACCGCCGCCTGCAGCCGCTCGCGATTCGAGTCCACCTGCAGGGCAGCGTTGGTCACCTCGGTGGCGATCTGCAGCTCCATCTGGCGGCTCTGGGCGACCGTCTGCTGCCGTTGAATCCGCGCCCGGGCCAGGTTCGCGTCCGCCGGGCTGGTGCCAATCGGGTAGCTGAGGCTGAGCGCGAAGTTCCACGTCGGGGCGGTCTGGTTGGTCAGGATTCTGAGCGCGTCGGAGTAGCCGCTCGGGATCGTCTGCGTAATCACGCCGCCGAGGCCCTGACGGACGAACTGCGGGCCACCGACACCCGCCGTCCCGTAGCTGGCCGTCAGATCGAGCGCCGGCAGGCGCTGATCGGCGAGGTTGCGCAAGGCCACGTCGTTGGCGGCGAGCTGCCGCTGCGACTGCTGGAGGTCGGTCCGGTTTTCGAGCGCGCGCCGGACCGCGCCGGCGACGTCGAGGGTTTCCGTCGTAAATGTCGGCCGGTCCACGGGGTTGATGGCGGCCGTCCAGAACGGGTCGTCCGTGCCGTTGACGATGAGCCGCTTGAGCGCGAGTTCCGCGGTCCGCCGCGCCGCGTCAGCCTGCGCGAGGATCTGACGGCGGTTCGCTTCTTCCGCCTGCGCCTGCACCACGTCGAGCGGCGCCAGCGCCCCGACCTCGACCCGTGCGCGATTGTCGTCGACCAGTTTGGTCGCGAGCGCGAGCGAGCGGCCGGCCACTTCCGACGCCTCGATCCCGTACACGTAATCCCAGTACGCGTTGCGGACGCTGGCCAGCGTGCGGACGATCGTGCCGCGCAAGGCGATTTCCGACATCTCCTGGTTCAGCTGCGTGATTTGCAGCTGCGCCCGCGTCCCGTCGATGCGGAACCCGCGCAGCACCGGCTGAATGTAGAGCGCGTTCATGTTCGTGTTGAGCACCGGGTTGCGCGTGGCGAACAGGTCGCTCTGCTTCTGCCGGTTGTTGTTGAACGTCAACGCGAAGCTGCCGCCGCCCCATTTCACGTTCTGCGCGAGGCCCGTGTTGCCGGTGAACGTCTCGGTGACGAGCATGTCGGCGCCGGCGGTCTGACTGCGCGGGAACTGCGACTGGCTGCGCATCCCGACGTTGGACGTGAAGGTCGGCCGATAGTTGGCATCGAGCGCCGCAATCGAGAAGTCGAACGTCTGCGGGTTCAGCCGCTCGACCGCGATGTCGAGGTTGCGCTCGAGGGCACGCGCCGTCGCCTCGTCCAGCGTTAGGTTGACCGCCTGGCCGGGCGGAGGCGGAGTTGCCGTCGGCCGGGTCTGGTCCGGCGCGGCGGAGATGGCGGCGGCGAATTCGCGCGCGGCTTCGCGCGCGAGGTCGTCGCGCCGGGCGCGGTCGGTCGCCGACTGCTGCGCCGCGGCAGGCCGGACGCCGGCCAGCAGGACCAGCGCACACGCAACGAAACGAACGAATGAAACCAGCGTCTTCATGGATGATTCGATGGAAAAAGGGAAACTACCGGCCACCGCGGCCGTGGTTGCGCGTCTGTTGCTGCAGCATCACGAACTGCACGCGCTGATCGGGCGTCAACACGCGGCGCATCCGCAGCAGCATCATCGTTCGCGACTTGTTCAACTCGGAGCGGGCGGCCTCGACCACCCCCACCTGCGCCATCACCTGCGCGTCGTCGCTCGCTTCGACCATCTGGTTGAAGTCGGCTTCCGCCTTGTCGAGTGCGCCCTTCTGCTGCCGGAGCACGGGCACCGTTTTCTGGAAGATCGCCTCGATCTTGGTGCTCTGGTCCTGGGTGAGGCCGAGCCCGCGGATGAAGGTGTCGGACTGCCACCACTTGAAGCCCTGCGCGGACGCCGCCGGACCCCAGAGCACGGCAGTGGCGGTCACGATGGCGACGGAGGCGGCAAAACGCCCGGAAATGGCTGAAAATTTCATGGGTGACTCGCCGGGAAATACGACGGGAACCCCGATTTTGTTTACCTCGGCAGGTTGACGAGGGCGTCCAGACGCCGGACGACCTCCCCGACGAGGTTATCGGGGGTCGAGGCGCCCGACGTCAAGCCGATGACGACCGGGCCGTGCGGCGCCAGCCAACCCTCCGTCACGCGTTCCGCCCGGGCGCCGACCGGTTTGTGACGGATGGCCGTCGCCGACACCAGGCAGTCGGGCTCCGCGACGTGATACGTGGGAAGCCGCGGCTCGCACATCCGCGCGAGGTTGCAGGTGTTGCTGCTGTTATAGCCGCCGATGACGACCATCAGGTCCATCGGCTGCGCGGCGAGGAGCGCCGCCACGGCATCCTGGCGATCCTGGGTCGCGCTGCAGATGGTGTCGAACGCACGGAACCGCGTGGCCAGGCCGGCGTCGCCGTAGCGGTCCCGCATCGCGGCGCGGAACATCTCGCCGATGTCGAGCGATTCCGAGCTGAGCATCGTCGTCTGGTTCGCGCAGCCGATGCGCTGCAGGTGCACGTCCGGGTCGAAGCCGGGCGAGATCGCGTGCTCGAAGCGCGCGAGGAAGGCGGCGCGCGCTCCCGGCTCCGCCCGGGCCGGGTCCGCGGCGGCGCCGTTGCGGATGTAGCCGCACGCGACCGCGGCCTCCTCCCGGTTCAGGACCACCAGGTAGTGGCCCTCGCCGCCGTGCGAGGCCTGCGACGCCGTCGCGCGTGTTTCCTCGTGCCAGTACTTGCCGTGGATGACCGACGTGAAGCCGTCGGCCGCATAGCGCTTTACGTTCTTCCAGACGTTGAGCACCGACCCGCACGTCGTGTCCACCAGCGTGCAGCCGCGGCGATCGAACGCCTCGAGCAGCTCGATCGTGACGCCGAACGCCGGCAGGACGACGACGTCCTCGGGCGTCAGCGCGTCGATCGACTCGCCCTCATCGGTGAGAAAGCCGATTCCCTGCGCGCGCAGCTGCTCGTTGACGTGCGGGTTGTGGATGATCTCGCCCGTGAGGACGACACGGCGATCGGGAAAACGCTTCCGCGCCTGGTAGGCGTAGTCCACCGCGCGATCGACGCCGTAGCAGAAGCCGAACTCGCGCGCGAGGTGAATCGTCAACCGGCCGGAGCCGTAGCGGTACTCGTTCTCCTTGATCGCGGCGACGAGATCGCTGTGGTAACTCTCGGCGAGCGTTCCGGCGACTTCGTGCTTGAGGTCGAGCCCTTTACGGAAGATCAGCGGCGGCAAGGCACTAACGGACTTCCCATGAGCGGGGCGTCAGCTCGTCGATCGGCTGCAGTGCGGCGGCCGCCGGGCCGTCGATGGCGATCTCGAGCTGATTGAGGAACTCGTCGTCGGAAATCGAGGCGGTGACCTCGCGGATTGTGGCGGTCGAGCCGCTCGCGCGCAGCTCGGGCTGTTCCGCGGTCCGCGCGACGATGACGCGGGAGGGACCGGGACGGCCCAGCGAGTAGAAGGAGTAATCGTGGCCGAAGCGGCCGGCAATCGCGCCGACGACGAGGCCGGCGACGGCCGCCGCGGCAATCCAGCGCGAGCCCGGACGGGTGCGCGAGACGGTCGGCTCGTGCGCGCCGTGGCCGGCGGGGAAGGCGATCACGCGTGCCGGGCGGCCTTCGTGCTGCAGGTGGGCGAGGATGCGCGCCTGCTGGCGGCCGAGCCGCTCGGGCGTGAAGGCGGCGTCAGCCGCCGCGGCCGCCGTGTCCGACACCTCGTCGAGCAGCCGCTGCATGCGTCCGCGCCGCGCGTCGCAGCGCGCGCAGGCGGACAGGTGCTGCTGCTCGGTGGCCGAAGCCTCGTCGAGCACGCACAACTCGATGAGTCGATCGTCGGAAAGATGGCTTGCCTTCATCAGTCGCGCTCCAGGAGACGCCGCAGCTTGCGGATGGCCCGGAACAAATGCACTCGTACCGTCGCTTCGCTCAACCCGAGCGCCTGGCTCACCTCGGCGGTCGTCTGCTCCGCGAGGTGACAGAGCGTGAACACCGTTCGCTGGCGGGCGGGAAGCGACTCCACCGCCGCCGTGATTTCGTCCGCGCGCTCCCTCGACACCAGCCGCTGCTCGGGCGTCGGCTCCGGCGCCGACGGCTCGGAGGGCGGGACGTCGCCGGTCGACGACATCGGCACGGCCCACCGCAGCCGCCGCGACCGCGATTTCCGCAGGTCGAGGCACGCGTTCACCAGGATGCGCGTAAACCAGACTTCGAACGGAAGGTCTTCGCGGTAGCTGGTGATGTGCATGAACACCTTGATGAAGGCATCCTGCACCGCCTCGTCGGCATCGTGCACGTCGCGCAGGTACTGGTAGGCGATGCGCACCGCCCGCCGCTGCTGATGGGCAACCAGCTCGCCGTACCGTTCGCGCGCAGCGTCACGCTCGCCGCCGGCGACGAGACCCTTGATCTCGGCCGCCAGCTGCGAATCTCTCGACAGTGGCGCTGACGGCGCGACGGCGCCGGCGGCTGTCAAGGGCACCCGCCGAGGAGGCGTTCTGCTCATGAAATACGGCTGGCGCGGCTCAGTCCTTTACCGCGGCTCCAACTATACAGTACGATTCGGTTTTTGTTTTCCGCTCTTTTGCTGAGGAGAATCCGCACATGAGCACACAGGTCGAGCGGGCGCACGGTCTCGAGGCCCTCGGCATCGTCCGGTCGGGACCCGTCCACTGGAACCTGAGTCCGGCGGTTCTTTACGAAATTGCGATCCGGCGCAACGAGGCGATCCTCGCGTCCGAAGGCCCGCTCGTCGCGCGCACCGGCCAGCACACCGGGCGTTCGCCGCAGGACAAGTTCACGGTGAAAGAGCCCAGTACCGAGCGGAACATCGCCTGGGGCACGCTCAACCGGCCGATCACCGAGGCGAACTTCGACTCGCTGCACCGCGACATGATGACCTACGTGCAGGACAAGGAACTCTACGTGCTCGATGCCTGGGCGGGCGCCGACCCTGCCTACCGGCTGCCGATCCGGATCGTCAACGAGTTCGCCTGGCACAATCTCTTCGCGCGGAACATGTTCATCCCGGAGACCAGCCCGGAGAAGCTCGCGGAGCATCGTCCCGAGTTCACGGTGATCGACCTGCCGAACTTCAAGGCCGACCCGGCGCGGCACGGCACCCGCTCAGAGGTGTTCATCGTCGTGAACTTCGCCCGCAAACTGGTGCTGATTGGCGGCACACACTACGCCGGCGAGATCAAGAAATCGATCTTCTCGATCCTG
>DATNCQ010000127.1:0-8864 GCA_035571515.1 Vicinamibacterales bacterium | reverse complement strand
CGCAAGCTCGAAGAGCAGCTGGCGCGCCGCGTCGAGCTCGAATCGCTCAAGAGCTCGGTCGACGGCCTGGGCCTGCAGATGGTGGACGCGCAGCACAAGCTCGAAGCGGTGCGCGCGCTGCAGACGTCGCTGGTTCCGCTGGTTGGCCAGGTGAACGCGCTCAAGAACGAAATCGCCGCGGCCGAGCAGCGGATCGAAGGGACGCAGTTCTCCGAGGCCGCCGTCTTCGAACAGGAGAAGCGGTACGTCGAACTGGTCGCGCAGGGTACGGCGATCGCTACGGAAGTCGGGGAGCGCGCGCGCCAGATGCAGGCGCTGGCCGAGGAGCTCAGCCGCTCGGCGGCCATCAAGGACGAGATGCTGGCCGAGCTGGATCGCGTCCAGGGCCGGCAGCGCGATGCGGCGAGCCAGATCCAGGCGTCGGAGGATCAGTTGATCCGCGCCGAGGACATGTTCAAGCAGCTGGAGTCGCGGCGGTCGCAGGTCGCCTTCGGCGAGAAGAAGCTGGCGGGCGTCGAATCGCGGCTGGCCGAGATCAAGCAGATTGCGACCGACCTCGACAACAGCATCACCGCCATCGCCAGCCGCGAGCAGCTGGTCAACGCCGTCAGGGCGGAAGTGGACAATGTCCACCAGATCAGCGCCCGCAGCCGGGCCGACCTGAACCACGTCGCCGAACACCGCGGCGAGGTGGCGATGCTCAAGAACCAGGTCGACCTGCTGCTGTCGCGGCTCGAGGAAACCGACGAGCGGATCATCGCCATCGAAGCCAAGCGCAAGATGGTCGACGAGGTCCAGACCAAGGCGAACGCCATCGTTCACGTGCTGGACGACGTCCGCATCAACCTCGAGACGCTGGGCGAGCAGAAGGCGGTCATCGACCACGTGGCCGAGAAGGTGGCGCAGCTCGAATTCATGCTGCAGGAGGCGCGCAACACGCTGCGCACGCTCCAGCACGAGCGTGAGCTCGCCGAGCGCATCGAAATCGGCATCAAGCAGCTGCGCCAGAAGACGTCGAAGACCGACGACTCTGCGAAGACTGCGTAGGGGCTGGGGACTGGGGACTAGGGGCTGGATGCAACTGGCCCCACAAACAGAAAGGGCTGCGGGGGAAACCCCGCAGCCCTTTTCTTCTTAGCCCCGGACCGGTTTAGCCAGCCCCGAGTCCCTAGCCCCCAGCCCCTGACGGGGCGAGCGGGGCGTTAGTTCGCGAGCCGGTAGACGGTCAGCTTCTGCCCGGCGATCAGGTTCGCGTTGCCGCCCAGGCGCGGATTCCAGCCCTTGATCGACGCGACCGTCGTCTGGAAGAGGCGGGCGATGGAAGAGAGCGTGTCGCCGCGCCGCACCTGATAGAAGGTCTTGATGCGGTTGGACGCCTCGGCGCCGCCGGTGAGCTCGCTCGACTGAGCCACCGTCGTGCGCGCTTCGGTCGCCGGCGCGGGACGATCGGTCCGGGCAGCCATCAGGACGGTCGCCTCGTGCGGCACCATCAGCTTCTGGCCCGGGGCGACGCGCGCCGTCGCCTTGATGTCGTTGGCTTCAGCCAGATCCACCTTGCTCACGCGCAGCTTGCGCGCGATGCCGAGCAGCGTCTCGCCGCGCTTCACGGTGTAGTACTTCAGCGACGCCAGGTCGGCCGCGGGCGCGTCGGTCAGTTTCGCCGCAACCACGTCGGCGGTGCCGGCGGGCACTTTCAGCTCGTAGTCCTTGTCCTTGAGCGGCGTCGTCCAGCGGCGCAGTTCGGGATTGAGCGCCTGAATCTGGTCGATGGTCGTGTCGGTCCACTCCGCGACCCGCCGCAGGTCGACCGGGCGCGGGAGGGTGACCGTCTCGAACGCCGGCGCCTCTTCGCTCTCGAAGCTGAAGCCATACTGCGCCGGGTTCCGGGCAATCACGATGGCGGCGAGAATCATCGGCACGTACTCGCGGGTTTCCCGCGGCAGCACGCGAGGCTTCTCGGACAGCTTCCAGAAATCGTCGATGCCGACGCGCTTGATCGCCCGCTGCATCCGGCCCGGGCCGCCGTTGTAGGACGCAAGCGCAAGGTGCCAGTCGCCGTCGAAGATCCTGTTCAGCGTCCGCAGGTACTTCGCCGCCGCGACCGTGGCCTTTTCGACGTCCGACCGCTCGTCGATGTACCAATCGTGCCGCAGCCCGTTTTCCTTGGCGGTGCCGGTCATGAACTGCCACACGCCCTTGGCCTTGACGCGCGACAGCGCGTTCGGCTTGAAGGCGCTCTCGACCAGCGGCACGAATGCCAGGTCGAGCGGCAGCCCTTCGGCGCGGAACACGTTCTGAATCATCGGCAGGTACTTGCTGCCCCGCCTCATCCCTTCGTCGATGAAGTCGTGGAGCCGTCCCTGAAACAGCTCGATGTAGGCGAGGACGCGCGGGTTGAGCGGGATCGGGATGTCGTGCTTGGCCGATTCCAGGTCGGTCTGAACCGCGTCCTTCAGCGCCGGCGGCGCGGCCGGCGTGCCCAGGGTGGCGGAAAGCGCCAGCAGGTCGTCGATCGAGGCCGTCTCGTATTTCTTCTCGGTAAACCCGTCGCCGGTGGCGAGGGCGCGCACCTCATACGTGCTGATCCGGTCGACGAGGCGGTCGAAATGCTCGCGAATGCGCGGTTCCGTGCGGCCGCCGTAAGGCGACTCGAGCAGCACGTTGATCGCCCGATTGAACTCCTGCTTGGCCGCTTCGACGTGGCCGTCTTCGAGCTCGGTCTGGCCCGCCTTGAAATGGCGGTCCGAGGCCGCGATCAAGACGACGACGGGATCTTCGACCGGCGCCGGCGGCGCAGGCGCAGGTTCAGGAGCCGAGATGGCGGCGGACGGAGAGGGGGTGACGACGACCGCCTGGGGCCGTCGGGTGGAACCGCACGCCGCAACGAGGGGAATCAGCGCGAGTGGGAACAGGCGCTGCCACTGAAATCGGTGCATTCTGGGCGCTCCGCGATACCGACCGGCGAATCCTACTACCGTCTGGCATCGTAAGTCGCCCCCACAGCGGGGGCTCCGTCGTTCTTCACGCGGGAGGGCTGGGGGGCCCCCGCAACCAATGGCCGAGTCAGGATAGCACCGGGCCCGCTGGTGGTCAACAATAAGTCCAATCGGCTCAGCAGTAGCGGCGAAAATCGTAACTGAATACTGTATCGGCTCGAACCCCTATCCGCGCCACGGCGCGGTCGAAAATACCCGGTGCTGTTCACCGAGATCACGCGCGGCCGGCGTGACGATGGCGCGTTCCGAGACGACCAACTTGCGCCCGGCTTGAATCGCGAGGCGCACGTCCTCCTCGCAGACGAAGTCGAGCGGCGCGCCGTCGGTGGCTTTGCCAGCTTTGGGATCTGACGGAAGTTTGACACCCGTGACGGCCGCGTCGGCGGAGCCCGCTTTGAAGCCGCGCGAGCCGAGGAACTCGTCGATCCGTCGCGACAGGGCGCCGGCGCTGATCCCCTGTGGCGCAGGCGGACGCGGCGGGGCGGCGGGCAGCTCCGGCCCCTTCGCCGCGGCCGGGTACCCGGTTCCCATCCGATCCCACCGGCTGACGACCGGGGCCACCTCGTAGGCGACCCGCTTGATGTTCAGAAGGTGGCGCGGCGAGATGTTGTCGGAGGTGATGTTGCCGCCGAAGCCGCCGCAGCCGAGGGTCATGGCCGGATCGAGCGCGGTCGACAGGCCGACCGAGCCGTGAGTGGTCGGTGAGTTGACGACGATCCGGTATGCAGGTTTGTGCAACCCGAACTCCAGGACGATCTGATCGTTCTGGGAGTGGATCGACATGGTGTGCCCCATCCCGCCGTACCGCAGGATCTGTTTGCAGCGCTCGCACCCCTCGCGCCAGTCGCGCACCACGTAGTAGGAGAGAACCGGACACAGCTTCTCGATCGACAGCGGGTAGTCGCGTCCGACGCCGTCCAGGGGCGCGATGAGGACGCGCGTCTCTCCGGGCACCGTAATGCCGCATTTTCCGGCGATCTCGACCGCCGACCGCCCGACCAGCGCCGGGTTGGGGAGGCGCTGAGGCGTGACCAGCACGCGGCCGACCGCGTCGATCTCCGCCTTGTTCATGAAATACGCGCCCTGCGCCTGGAACTCGCGGCGGGTTTCCTCGGCAATCGGCTCGTCGACGACCACCGAATTCTCCGAGGAGCAGAGCACGCCGTTGTCGAACGTCTTGCCGGTGATGACGTCGTGCACCGCCTTCTTCACGTTCGCGGTGCGCTCGATGAAGGCCGGGGCGTTGCCCGGCCCGACGCCGTAGGCCGGCTTCCCTGCGCTGTAGGCCGCGCGCACGAGGCCCATGCCGCCGGTGGCCAGGATCACCGCGACCTCGCGCTGCTTCATCAGTTCCTGCGTGCCCTCGAGCGTGACCGTCGTCATCCAGCCAATCGCGCCGGCGGGCGCGCCGGCGCGGCGCGCCGCCTCTTCCATCACCTCGGCGACGCGGCTGATGCATTTCACCGCAGCGGGATGCGGGCTGAGGACGATGGCGCAGCGGGCCTTGAGCGCGATCAGGATCTTGTAGATAGCGGTCGATGTCGGGTTGGTCGAGGGCACGATCGCCGCGACGACGCCGAATGGCTCGGCGATCTCGATGATGCGTTTCGCGTCGTCACGCGCGACGACGCCCACCGTCTTCATCGGCTTGATGAAGTGGTAGACCTTCTGCGAGCTGAAGAGATTCTTCTGAATCTTGTCTTCGACGACGCCGTAGCCGGTTTCTTCGACGGCCAGGCGCGCGAAGGCCTCGGCCTGCGGCGTCGCCGCGGCGGCCATCGCGTCGACAATCGCGTCGATCTTCTCCTGGCTGAACTCGGCGAGCTCGAGCCACGCCTGCCTGGCGCGGCGCGCCAGCGCGCGCGCTTCAGCGATCGAGGCCAGGTCGCGGTCGCTCTGGGGTGACGCTACGGCTTCTGCCATCTCGGCCGCGTCTTACGTGGTGGAGCCTTTGGGGAGAATGCGTTCGACCTCGGCATGAGGCCGGGGGATGACGTGGACCGACAGGAGCTCGCCGACACGGCGCGCGGCCGCGGCACCCGCGTCGGTGGCGGCTTTGACCGCGCCGACGTCGCCGCGGACCATCACGGTGACGTAACCGGCGCCGATGTACTCCTTCGCGATCAACGTGACGTTGGCTGCCTTGACCATCGCGTCGGCCGCCTCGACCGAGCCGATGAGTCCCCTGGTTTCGATGAGGCCTAACGCTTCGTTTGGCATGAGGTGTAGGCGCGGAACTCTAACAGATTGCGGCAGATGCGACAACCCGTGCTATCATGAGGCTCCACCGCCCTTCACGATCGCGTCGACCTCATCGGGTGCGGCACTTTTGCCTATGATTGTGCGCTCACACAGCCGTTCTGCGGCCCTCGGCCTTGCTGTGCTCGTCGTCGTGACGAGCGGCGTGGCGGCCTGCGGCCGGAAGGAGACGCCGCCGGCGCCGATGGCAACGCCGAGCCTCACGCTGAGCCACGATAAAGCCCCGCTGGGCAGCCCGGTCGACATCACTTACAAGTTCGTCGTCGCCAACGACGCGCATTTCACCGAAGACTACCGCGTCCTCGTCCACGTCGTCGACGCCGACGAGGAGTTGATGTTCGCGTTCGATCACGATCCGCCCAAGCCGACCTCGCAGTGGAAGCCGGGCGAGACGATCGAGTACACGAAAACGGTCTTCATCCCGATCTATCCCTACGTCGGCGAGGCGGCGATCCACGTGGGGCTGCACTCGACCGCCACGCAGAAGCGGCTGCCGCTGGCAGGCGAGAATGTCGGCCAGAACGCCTATCGCGTCGCGCGGCTGCAGCTGCAGCCGCAAACCGAGAACGTGTTCACCGTCTACAAAGAGGGGTGGCACCCGGCTGAAGTGGCCGAGCACAACTCGATGGTCGAATGGCAGTGGACGAAGAAGGACGCGACGCTGTCGTTCAAGAACCCGAAAAAGGATTCGCTTTTCTATTTCGAGGTCGACAATCCCGGCAGCGCGTTCAACGAGCCGCAGACCGTCAAGGTGAGTCTGGGCGGCCAGGCGGTCGACGAGTTCACGCTGCAGCCGAAAAAACCGGAGCTGCGGAAGATCCCGCTCAAGGCGGCGCAGCTTGGTTCCGACGACGTGTCGGAGCTGACGATCTCGGTAGACAAAACCTACGTGCCGGCCGTCGTGGCCTCAGGCAGCAAGGATCCAAGGGAGCTCGGCGTTCGAGTCTTCCATGCGTTCGTGGACCCGAGGTAAGCGTGATGTCGAGAAACGCGCGCCTTGCCTTTGTGTCCTTTGTTGCCTTTGTGTCCTTTGTGGCGAGCGCCGTCCCGGCGCGAGCGGAGATTGTTTACTTCAGCACCGGCCGGACGATGTCGGTGAAGAGTCACCGCGTGGAAGGCGAGTCGGTCGTCCTGCTGCTGCGCACCGGCGGCGAGATCGTCATGGACGCGACGAACATCGCCCGCGTCGCGCCCGACGAGGTGCCGTACCCGGAACCGGTGGTGGAGCAGCCCGTGGTGGCAGCGGTCGCGCAGGTCGAACCGGCGGCCGACGTGCCGTACGGCGCGATCATCGACAAGGTGTCGGCGGAGCAGGGCGTGCCCGCGAAACTCGTGCGTGCGGTGATTCAGGTTGAGTCGGCCTACCAGGAGCGCGCCCGATCGCCGAAAGGCGCGATGGGGCTGATGCAGCTCATGCCGGCGACGGCGAAGCAGTACGACGTGCGCGATCCCTATGATCCCGCCTCGAACATCGAAGCCGGTATCAAGCACCTGAAGGGCCTGCTGCAGCGCTTGCCGGTCGCGCTGGCGCTCGCGGCGTACAACGCGGGCGAGGCAACGGTCCAGCGCTTCAACGGCATTCCACCGTATCCAGAGACCCGCAGCTACGTCTCGCGCATCCTCGCTCTCGCCAATCGGTAGCAGAAACGCGCAATTTCACCCAGCCTTTCCCGTGTCCGGACGGTCTAACCTCTCAAAGGGGACCGTACGAAAGTTCGATACAATTACGGTAACTGTGGAATTCCGCTGTCGGCTTGCATCGGCTAACGGGGAGATTGTCGAAGGCGTGTACGCCGCCGACAACGAAGCCCGGCTGCGCCACGAGCTCGAGGAGAAGGGGCTGTTCGTCCTTTCCCTGCAGCCGAAGCACGCCGTCGTCGGCGGCATCTCGCTCAACCTGCCGCAGCGGCGGACGATCAACACCCGCGAATTCCTCGTGTTCAATCAAGAGCTGGCGACGCTGCTGAAGGCCGGGATGCCGCTGGTTCAGTCGCTCGGCCTCCTCAAGGGCCGGGTCAGCTCGCCGGCGTTCAAGGCGGTGCTCGACGACGTCCACGAGAAGGTCCGGTCCGGGACGGCGCTGTCCGAGGCGTTCTCGTCGCACGGCGAGATGTTTCCCCGCGTCTACGGCGCCTCGCTGCTCGCCGGCGAGCGCAGCGGCAACCTCGACGCCGTGCTGCGCCGCTACGTCGAGTACACGAAGATCATCCAGACGGTGAAGAGCAAGACCCTCTCGGCGCTGGTCTATCCGGCAATCCTGATCTCTCTGGCCATCGTCCTGGTGTCGATCATTGTCCTGAAGGTGGTGCCGGCGTTCTCGGACTTTTACGCCACCTTCGGCGCCGAGCTGCCGACGGTGACGCGGATCATTCTCGGCGTGTCGGAATTCCTCCGCGCCCAGCTCTACGTAGTACTTGCGGGCATCGCCCTGATCGTGGTGGCGGTGATGACGTGGGTGCGGCAGCCGGGGCAAAAGGCGCGGTTCGACTACCTGCTGCTGAAGATCCCGGTCCTCGGCCAGGTCGCGAGCAAGTTCTCGACCTCGCAGATGTCGCGCACGCTGGCGACGCTGCTCGGCGGCGGCCTGCCGCTGGTGAACGCGCTCGACATCGCCGCGCGCTCGGTCGGCAACCATTACATGGCCGGCCAGCTGGACATCGTCAGCGCACGGGTGCGCGAAGGGCAATCGTTCGCGAGCGCCCTGGAGGCGCGCGGCGTGTTCCCGGAAGTCGCGGTGAAGATGGCCGAGGTGGGCGAGTCGACCGGCGCGCTCCAGGAAATGCTCAACACGGTCGCCGATTTCTACGACGAGGAAATCTCGACGACGATGGAACGGTTCGTCACCTTGATCGAGCCGGTCCTGCTCGTTTTCATGGGCCTGGTGATTGCCGGGCTGCTGCTGGCGCTCTACATGCCGCTGTTCCAGCTCAGCTCGGTGCTGTCCTAGAGGCCGCTCGTCGCGGGTAACTGCTGAATGGCCACAACACCGAACACCGACTTTCACGCGAACGCGCCGGAAATAGCGCCGCCGATCAGCGCCGACGAGCATCGCGCTGAAATCGACCGCGCCCGGCGGCTCGCCGAGCGATATCGCCTCGAGTTCGTCGACATGGAGACGTTCCGGATCGACCAGGACCTGTTCCGCTCGATCCCGGCGGACTTGATGCTGCGCTACGGGTTCGTGCCCTACCGCCGCGTCGGCAAGGCGCTCGAAATCGTCGTCCCCGATCCGACCGACCTCCCGATGATCGACGAGCTCGGCGTGCTCCTGTCGACGCCGATCAAGGTGGCGGTCGGGCCGCGCAGCGCGATCGAGTCGATCCTGAAGAAGAGCGAGAGCTCGCAGCGAGTGCTCGAGGACGCCACCGAGAGCTTCCACCTGCAGCTGCTGAAGGAAGAAGAGAACGGCGAGGAGAGCCTCACCGTCGAGCGCCTCACCAGCGACCTGAGCCCGGTGATCCGGCTCGTCGACTCGACCATCTACACCGCCATCCAGCGGCGGGCGAGCGACATCCACATCGAGACGCAGGACGATGCGGTGCACGTCAAGTACCGGATCGACGGCGTGCTGCAGCCGGCGATGCGGCCGATCGCGAAGCAGTTCCACAG
>DATNCQ010000126.1:0-14252 GCA_035571515.1 Vicinamibacterales bacterium | reverse complement strand
ACCAATCCGGCACCCGAGGAGAGCATCGATATAGTGATGTCCACCAAACCGGAGCGGAACAAAAGAGCAGGCAGGACCGGGACGACCTCAAACAGCGGCTGTCAGGCCGCGGCACTCGCCGCGCTGGCTAGAGGCAGCAGCGTTATGGCCGCGACTGAGCAGGCGTTCAGGTGTGGCGCCGTATGCCGCTCGCCATCATCCCAGGAGCCCATCTCACGACGATCCTCGGCGCCGACATCATCTTCGTCGTGAGGGACCATCGGCTCGCGGAACGCGGCAGCCATGAACAACTGCTGGCCGCAGGCGGGTTCTACGCGGGGCTGTACAACATCCAGTTCGGCGACCAGGCCGCGGCCGTGTAAGGCCACCTGCGCATCGGCGCAAAAAATCGTCGAGAGCTAGCTGCGAATCCACTCGGCGGGACGGGTCCTCAGCCACACCGCTAACTTGCCGCCGTACGCTCCAGCATCCTGCTCGTTGTCGAACAGTCTGGTCAGGGTCGCGACGCCGAAGTCGACGATCGTGACCCACGTGCCATCCGCGGTCATCGTCACCGATGTCGTGAAAGCGCGCGTTGACGGATCATGCGCCGGCATAGAGTTGTTCCGCTAACCCGGCTGTATGCCTGCGACGGAGGGGGTCGGGGTGCCAGTATAGCCACCCTACCAGTAGAGCTGGCGCGATCCCAACCGTCAGCACGAGAACGGTCAGCGCGATCGGAACCGTCGGTGCTGGCGTCCAGGCGGCCACCGTGCCAACGAGCACGAACCAGACAGGCACGAGAGCGCGGCAGCGGAATACCCGCGCAGCCGACGATGTATGCATGCAGGCAGCGTATCGCGATTGACGAGAAGGCATCTGTCCCGTTGTGCACATCGTCGCGGTAGTGGAGCGCTAGGCTCCGCCGCCGAGCAGGCGCGCGAGCTGATCGGAATCGACTGGCTTCACCAGATGATGGTCGAAGCCGGTTTCCGGAAGGAGCGCGCCGTCGTCCCGCGCCTCGTACCCGCTCAGGGCCACCAGCAGCATGCCGCGGCCGTGCGCGTCCTGGCGAATCCGTTTCGCAATGTCGTACCCGTCCATTCCGGGAAGCCCGATGTCGATGATGGCCGCATCGGGACGCAGCGCGTCGAGCAGCGCGAGGCCGCGTGGACCGTCGGCCGCGTCATAGACGACGTGTCCGGCGAGCTCGAGCATCATGCGCAGCATCTCGCGCGCGTCGGCGCTGTCTTCGATCAACAGGATGCGCCTGGGTCTCGCCCGGCGTTCCGGCAGGCCCTGGACGCCGATGGAATCCCGTGACGGAGACACCTGCGCCAGGCGGACCGAGAACGTGCTCCCGTGTCCTTCTCCCGCGCTCGCCGCCACCACCGTGCCCCCGTGCAGTTCCACGAGACGGCGCACGAGCGTCAACCCGATGCCGAGGCCTCCCCCCGCGTGATCGAGCGTCCGATCGGCCTGCACGTACTGATCGAAGATGAACGGCAGGAGCCGTGCCGAGATGCCCAGGCCGGTGTCCTCGACGGTGACGACGGCATCGCAGCCGTCGGCGCGAAGGGTGACGCGAATCCGATCCCCCGGCTGGGTGTACTTCACCGCATTGGTGAGGATGTTGGTCAGCACCTGTTCGAGGCGCATGGCATCGACATCGACCCACGCGGGCTCGGTCGTCACCTCGATCGTCCGCTTCAGGCCGGCATCGCAGGTGAAGGTGGCGACCGCGCTGCGCACCGCGTCGGCCATGTCGACCGTCTGCCGGTGCAACCGGATCTTTCCGGAGACGACGCGCTCGACGTCGAGCAGGTCGTTGATGAGATGGGTGACGTGGCCGACCTGCCGGGCGATGACGTCGTGCGCGCGCGTGGCGGACTCTCCTTCGGCGTGCGTGGCCTCGATGACGTGCACGGCGGAGCTGATGGCGCTGAGCGGCGTGCGCAGCTCGTGGCCGAGCATCGCGAGAAATTCGTCCTTCGTGCGGCTGTCGCGTTCGGCCCGGACGCGGCCCCGGGTGGCCTCCAGCAGTTCGCTCAGATCGGTGACGATCAGGTTCAGGCGACAGCCGTTGGCCCACACCGTCGTGGTCAACGACAGACTCGCTTCAAACGGGTTCCCCTCCGCTCCGACGAGGCGGCAGCGACGCCGGCCGCTGCCCGATCGCAGCAGTTCCTGGAATTCGTTGCGGTCGGACGGGGTCACGAAGCGGTTGATGCGACTGCCGACCACCAGCTCGAGCGGCGTGCCCACGAGCGCCGCAAAGCGCGCGTTCGCGAACAGGATGTCGCCTCCGTCCGTGAAGACGGCGGCGCCTTCCTGCATCTGTTCGACGAGGTTCCGGTACGGCTCCTCGGCGCTGTGCAGCGTGTAGACCTGGTTGCCCGACACGCCTTCGACGACCAGCGCATCGATCTCGCCCTGGCGGATCGCGCGCAGCATCTCCTCGGCTTCGGCGAGGCGCGTGCGCAACAGGTCGGTCGTGTCGTGATGCTCAACGTGGCTGGTGATCATGTCTGCTTTCCGTGCGCCTGGTCAGGCGTCACGATGAGGTCCAATCCGAGCAGCACGCGCTCCCGATTCGACAGGTCTCCGATGATGCGCCGCATCGGCAGCGGGAGTTTCTTGATGAGGGTGGGCGCGGCGATGATCTGCTCGCCCCTGGTGAGAACTGGCTGCTGGTAGATGTCGATGACTTCCAGGTCGTAGCGCCCGGCGAGATATTCGTCGCAAATGGTCTGCAGGTTCTTGATCGCCCGCGCGGACCGCGGCGTCAGGCCGGTCACGTACAGCCGGAGGATGTACCGCTCGGGCTCCTGGGCGGCCCGCTGCAACCGGGCCGTGAGGGCGTCGGGGAGTTTTGCCTCCATTCGCGTCTACCTGCGCTCCCGCAGGTCGAGCCCGACGAGGACACGCTCGGTGTTCGACAGGTCCCCGATGATCTTCTTGATGGGTTCGGGCAGCCGCCGCACCAGCGTCGGCAGCGCTAGAATCTGATCGCCCTGCGCGAGCTGTGGATTCTCCAGGAGATCGATGATCTCGATCTCGTAGCGTCCAAGAAGGTGCTCTTCGCAGATCCGCTTCAGGTTCGTGAACGCCAGGATCGACTTCGGCGTCTTGCCGGCGACGTAGAGGCGCAGGCAGTAGGCCTTGGCTTCCAGCGACGGCGCGACGGCATTCTCAGAGGCCTGCATGGTGCTCCGGTCCTTCCTGCGCTCGGTGCCCCACGCCTGCCGCTGTGGCGTGCGCGTCCCCGTTTGCGGCGATGGCGAGCCCGTGATCGGTCAGCACGAACTCGCGGAGTTCGTTCGAGTGCGCCATGCCGCGGGATTTCAGCACGTACAATCCACGCCTGTGATGGCCGCCGAGATCGTCGTTCGCCAGGACGATCCAGGTGTCCATGAGCGAGGAGATGGACGTCTCCGTACGCTCCACTTCCGTGCGTCCCGGGGTGAGACTCGTCAGGACGGCTGTGATGTTCTCGGTCTTGAGATGATCGATCATGCGGGTGAGCATCGCCTGCACGTCGGCAAACGTGCCGACCGTCATGAGATTGGTGACGGGATCGAGCACGGCCACGGTCGGCTTGAAGTCCGCCACGACCTGGTGCATCGTCGCCAGGTGCGTCTCGAGCCCGTACCGCGACGGCCGGTCGGCATGAAACTGCAGCAGGCCGGACGTCATCCACGGCTCGAGATCGACACCGATCGAGCGCATGTTCCGGAGCAGCTGCTGCGGCGACTCCTCGAAGAGAAAGCAGAGGCAGCGTTCGCCGCGGCGGCACGAGGCGTCGAGGAAATGTGCGGCCAGGCTCGTCTTGCCCGTACCCGCGGCGCCGGAGACGAGGATGGTGCTGCCGCGATAGAAGCCCTTGCCGCCCAGCATCCCATCGAGATGGGCGATCCCGGCTGAAATGCGATCGAGCGGCGCGTCGTGCGCCAGCGCCATCGAAGATACGGGAAGGACGCTGATGCCCGCCTCGTCGATGAGAAACGGATACTCGTTGGTCCCGTGGTAGGAGCCCCGGTACTTGACCACGCGCAAGCGGCGCGTCGAGACCTGGTCGAGGACGCGGTGGTCGAGCAGGATGACGGCATCCGACACGTATTCCTCGAGGCCCTGCTTGGTCAACTGGCCCTCGCCGCGCTCGCCGGTGATCACGGTCGTGACGCCCTTGTCCTTCAACCACCGGAACAGGCGCCGCAGCTCTGCTCGCAGGATCGCCTGGTCCTTGAGGCCGGCAAACAGCGACTCGATGGTGTCGAGGACCACGCGTCTGGCCCCCACCGACCGAATCGCGTAGTCGAGCCGGACGAACAGCCCTTCGAGATCGTATTCACCCGTTTCCTCGATCTCGCTGCGCTCGATCCGGACGTAGTCGACGGCGAGCTTCTGCGTACTAATCAGATGAGGAAGGTCGAACCCGAGAGAGGCGACGTCGCTGGCCACTTCGCCGGCGTTCTCCTCGAAGGTCATGAGGACGCCAGGCTCGTCGAAATCCAGCACGCCGTTGACGAGAAATGTAAGGCCGAGCAGCGTCTTGCCGGATCCCGGCCCGCCGCAGACAAGCGTCGGCCGCCCCTGCGGCAGCCCGCCGAGCGTGATCTCGTCGAGGCCCCGGATGCCGGTGGGACTCTTCGGCAGGCTGTGTCGGAGAGCGGGATCGGCGAGAAGGGCGAGATCGGACTTCTGTTGCATGGGGCGTCACCCGTCAGTGTGAGAACGTAGACCGATCGCGCCGCGCGGTCTGTGCGGAATTGAACATGTCCACCGCGGACGCGTGCACGATGAACCGTTTTGGCGCGCTGCCGACGAAATAAAACGGATAGCAGGTGATGAGCGTCAGCTCGTCGCGGTCTCGCGACTCCATCACCTGCGTGGCGTCCGGGTCGACGGTCTCGGAAGAGTCCACGACGTACTCGTACGTTCCCCGTAGCGTGACGACGCGGATGCGGTCCCGTGGCAGGACCCCCGCCAGCTTCCTGAAATAGGTGTCGCGGTGGGCGGCGATGACGACGTTGCCGTCGCCGCCGGGCGGCGGCGTGCCAGGGACGTGCCCGGCGCCGGCAAGGAGCGCGCCCTCCTCGATGCCCTGGAAGACCATGACCGACAGGCCAAGCCGCGGAATCTCGAGCCGGCCGATGCGGTCTCCGTCGCGCACCTCTGGAGGGGAATCCACAGCAGCAGCCGTGCGTTCGACCGCCGCCGGGGCGCGGCGCTCGTGAACGAACTTCCACGACGCGTAGCGCTGCGCTACGTCTCCATACGCCAGGGCGCCGCCGGCGTACGCCACGGCCGCAATCCCGAGGGCCATCACCACCCGTCGAAGCCGCTTCATCGTGGCCCTCCACCGGGAGCGAAGTAGCCGTCGCGCGCGGCCACGCGCAGGTCGCGCTTCCCGTTGCGCCCCGCCGTGATCGTCACCCTTCGAAACGCGCCGTCGCGGATTGGATTGCTGGAGTGATACGCCACCGTGTACTGGTTGCGAATGCCGCCGGCAATGTCGCGCCAGACGCGCTCCAGGTCGTCGAGCGCGCGGGGGAAGTACGCGCGACCGCCGCTGAGGCCCGCAATCTTGCGCAACGTGCGCGGATCCTTGTCGCGATCGACTTCGTCGTAGATGCCGATGGTGTAGATCGTCGCGTTCGATTGCCGTGCGTAGCGCAGCACCTCGTCCAGCGACCGGCGACTGGCGTTGTCGCCGCCGTCACTCAGCACGACGAGGGCCTTCCGGTCGCGCGTGGCGGCCTGCAGATGGTCGATGCCCAGCGCCAGCGCGTCGTACAACGCCGTGAGACCGGTCGGCGGCCGTTGCAGGAGCGCCGCATGAATCTGGCGCGCATCGCTCGTGAACGGCACCGGCAGGCCCATGTAGGCATGTTCGTTGAAGTTGACGACGAACATCTCGTCGCGGGGATTGCTGGCGGCGACGAAGGCGAGCGCGGCGCCGACCACGTCGGCACGCTTGTCGGCCATGCTGCCACTGTTGTCGACAATCAGCCCCACGCTCGCCGGAACGTCGTTCGCGTCGAACAGCGCGACGTCCTGCGCGCGGCCGTCTTCGTCGATATGAAAGTCTGTGCGCTGCAGGTCCGGGATCGAACGCCCCCTGCGGTCGGTGACCGTGACGTTGAACACCACCAGATCGACGTCCACGGCGACGCTGAGGTGCGGCTCGTCCCGGCCCTGTTGAGCCGAGACGAGAGCGGAACCAGCCAGCACGAGGCTGGAGAGCGTGACCGCTAGGAGCGGGCGCACGACGTCTTGAGGGCGAACCCGCCGGCCATGAACAGGAGACCCATGAGGAACAGCGCCGGCATCATGCTGGCGGTCTTCGGCAGTCCTGCGACCTGCCGCGGCGGCGTCTCGATGACCGTCGCGATCGCCACGTCGTCACCGGTCGGTCGGACGGCGCGCAGCGGTGCGGTCTTGAGCGCCACGACCGGGGCGTCGTCCGCGCTGCGCACGGGCGCCACGAGGTTCGGCGCGAGCTCGTCGGGGATATAGAGCACCGGCAGGTTGGTCACCTTGGCCAGCTGCAGCGCGCGCGTCTTCGGATAGACGAACTCCTGGCCCCAGTTGTCGCCCGGATAGAACCACGCGCGGATCGCCTGCGGGTCGCCGGCGGCGCGCTCGGCGAACGTCATCACCGTCTTGTCCGTGGCGCGAAGGCGGTAGTTGGGGATGGCGAGGATCGTCGCGTAGATGTGCGACTCGTCCTTGTTGAACACCTGCACGATGTGCCGGTCGGACAACGAGTCGAGCAGCCTGAAGACGTAGACGCCCGCTGGCAGCACCTGGGCGTCGACCCCCGGAATCTCCACGGGCTCGTTGAAGGTGACCGTCGTCTTCTTGTTTGCGAACTGCGCGGATGCAATGGTGGAACCAATGACGAGCACGGCGAGAGCAAGCACGGCCACGACCGCGCGATTGATACACCGACTCTGTTTTCGAATGGACATCAACGACTCCTGACTGGTGAAGGGAACTGGCTGCGAGAACGAGAGAAGCGGGCGGGACCTATCGCAGCGACATCCTGTGCGGACATCGTAGCCGTCGCCGCGACTCGCGTCTGTCGCCTTATGCACACGTGCGCATGTGCACAAGAAGACAGACATCCGTTGCTGGGGCGTCTACCGTTGTCTCATGTTGACAACCGTTGCGATCGTGCTGGTCGTTCTGTGGCTGCTCGGGATGGTGACCTCCACCGCGAGCGGCGGATTGATCCACATCCTCCTCGTCGTCGCGATCGTCATGCTGCTGGTCCGCGTGATCCAGGGTCGCCGACTCGTCTGACCGCTGATGAACGTACCAATGCCCGGTCTGTCTCGAGCATGGCGCCTGGTGCGGCGTCAACCCGTCAGCGCGTGGACGGCCGCAGGAGCTGCGACGTGCGCATGGGCATGGCTCTTTGCCAACGGGACGGTGACGCGATGACCAGCGAGCGCGCACGCGCGAAACCGCATGCGGGAGGCATCCTGCTCAAGTCCCGCGCCGTGGCTACCACGACCGCGAGATTCGAGCCGCTAGCCACCATCTTCGCGCAGGGCGATCGCTGCGCGGGTGTGATGTACATCGAGAAAGGCCGCGTCCGGCTCTCGGTGATGTCTCCGCAAGGCAGGACCGCCGTCGTGGGCGAGCTTCGCGCGGGTGCGCTGTTCGGGGAAGGCGCTCTGGCGGGCCAGCGGCGCCGCAGGTCGAGCGCCGAGGCGATGACCGGCTGCACCATCATCAGGATTGCGACGGCGGAAATGCGTCGACAGCTGCACCACGACGTCCCGCTGTCCGACTGGCTCCGGTCGCAGATGCTGGCCCGGAACGCGCGCATCGAGCAAGACATCGTCAACCAGATTTTCAACCGGAGCGAAAAACGGCTCGCCAAGGCGCTGCTGTTGCTCGCAGGCTTCGACGAGCACCAGTTGCCGCGCCATGCGTTGCCGACCATTTCCCGGAGCGTGCTCGCGGAGATGTGCGGGTTGACTCGCTCAACCGTCGACCGCCTGATGAACAGCTTCCGCAAGCGGGGATTCCTCGAGCGACGCACCCTGGACAGGGGTATCCAGATCCATCGCTCGATGTTGAGCGTCGTCCTGCAGGACTGACCTAGTCGCGGAGCACGACCGTCAACAGCGAGCTGTTGACCTTGATGCTGCCGTTGTATTCGATGAACCCCAGCTTGCGGAACTTGTTCATGAAGAAGTTGACGCGCGAGCGCGTGGTGCCGACGATCGCGGCAAGCGTCTCCTGCGACAATCGTGGCACAGCAACCAGGGGCTGATCGTTCTTGCCATAGCGCGCCAGCACCAGCAGCGCGCGCGCCAGGCGCTTCTCGCTCGAGTTGAACAGCTGATCGATGAGGTCGTCCTCGATGCGGATGTTTCGCGCCAGCATGTGCGTCAAGAAGCGCTCCGCCAGTGCCGGCTCGTTGTGGATCATCTCCTGCATCTGCTTCTTTTCGATCACGAGCAGAGAGCTGGCGCTGAGTGCCGAGGCGGTCGCGATCCGGCGGGGCTGCCCGGCGAGACAGCCCTCCCCGAAGAAGTCGCCAGGTCCGAATATCGCGACGACGGCTTCCTTGCCTGTTTTTGACAGGACCGACAACTTGATACTGCCCAGCTGCACATAGAACACGTCGCTTGCGGCATCCCCCTGCGCGAAGACGACCGCCGACCTCGCATATTTCGTGATTTTTCGCTTGATTCCGGCGGACTCGAGGAACTTCTGGAGTTCAAACGATGGGATTGGCGGAAGTCCTGTTTGCGGCGCGACCCTCTTCTTCACCGGCATTTCGGCGAATTATCTCATGCCGGTCGCGGGCCGAATCGCGGGTCAGGGATCCGATCCTTGACCCGATTCGATGCGGCTAGCTGATCCTGACCCGCACGGTCAACGGCGCGGTGAGCGTCGTCGTCACATCGGCGCCGGGCGCGAGGCGCATCTCCTGGCCCTTCGTGGCGAGCACGAGACCCGTGCCGGCGCCGCCGCCGACCGCGGCACCCTTCGCCGCGCCGCTCTTGCCGCCGAGCAATCCGCCGACGACGGCACCGGCGCCCGCGCCGATCCCGATCTTCGTCGCATCCTCGCTCTTGGTAGCGGAGGCGACGCGCGAGAGCGCAGCCGTCTGCACGTCGTACGTCGTGCCGCCGGTCGTCAGCGTGTTGAAGCGGAAGGCTACCTGCGCGCGTCCCTTGACGCGGCCGGAGGCGTCGACGCTCGTCACCTGTCCCGCCACTGTCGAGCCGGCCGGCAGCACGTCGCGTCCGTCCACGGTCACCGCACGCGTGAGCTCCGCGCTGACGGCATCTTCGACCCTGCTCGTGTCCGACGCGACGGCGCTCGTCAGGCTCAGGCTGAGTGTCGTGCCCGACGGAATCGTGACTTCGCGGTAACTCGGTGCCGGCGCCTTCGTGGCGACCTGCGCGGCCGGCGCCGCGCCGGATGACTGCGCCCCCGGTTTGGCGCCGCTGATCGCGCCGTCTGTGGCGGCGCTCCCGCTATCGGCCGCGGTCGGGCCACAGCCGCTCGCGAATATCGCGCCGCCAAGAATCACGCACAGTAGCTTTGACATACGGCTCCAATCGGTGGGGTCGCGTTAATGGTGGTGCCCGTCGAACATCCTAGGTGTTTGGATGAATGGCGTCTGTGCTGTTCTGGACAGCGGGGCGGTGGGGTTTCCCTTGTCGGCCGCTGCGCATGATCGCGAGCCGCAGCACGACCGCTGCGCACAACTCCTTCGCATCCGCCGCCATCTGCGCTTCTCCGTCCCGCTCGAGGTGTGGGATCCGACGGTCCAGCACGTCCGCGATTTCCTGCAGCGCGATCAGCGATTCCGGCGCTTCGATGGCTGTCTGTGGCATCCGGGCGCGCGCGAGCGCCCCTTCCGCATAGACGCGGGTCAGCCCGGACGCCCACCGTTCCATCGTCACGCGATCGTGCTGATGTGTTTCGATGGGGGTCGCGTAGCGAACGGATGCGTCCGCGTCCGCACGAACGAACTCGAGCCACCCCTCCCAGCTGCTGTCGTGTCGTTGACGTGCCATCGCCCGCGCGTGAAATATGCCGCGCGCGTCCGACACGGTTTCCGGAAGGTCGATCATCACCTCAGTCATGCCACTCCCCATTCTCCGCGTCCACGACGCCTCATTGCGGGCGTCACCATCGAACCGGACATGCCGGCAGTGTACGGATGGTCGCTCGACTCGAATGTTCTCGAATGCACACCACTCGGCAGACGTTCCAGACCGGCGGCATTGCGAATGGGGCGACCTTCGATGCGTCCCAGGTGACGGGCCAACCGTTCCCGGTGCATGCGTGTTCACAACCGCACATACACGCACGGCGCAATCTGCGAACATCGTTCAACGCCGACGCCGGTTAGGCGACTGGCGGCCGCTTATGCTGTTGTCTGTCATCGCTGTCATCCTCGTCATCGCTGTCTGCGCGCTCACGTCCGCCGTACGAGTAGGGAGGGGCGTGATCCCGACAGATCTCGGGTCGATGAGCGAGAAATGGATGGTCGATTACCGAGGGTCGCGCGAGTGGTGATCCTCAATCCGGACGCGGGTTTCGATCACGATGAGCGCCAGGCGCCCCTCGAATGGATGGCCGTCAACATGCGATCGCGGCTCGTATGACTCTTGTCGAATGGGTGTGGGCGCGGTGGCGCAACGCGGCGCCGGTTCCGGGCCGCGGAACCGCTGTCGCCGCGATCGCACCGGCGACGCCGGCTGTTGCTGCCCCATACCTGGGGCTCTATACCTACCTGGAGCGTCGCTACGCTTCGACCGTCGTCTTGACATTCGAGCAAGTGGAGTCCCTCCTCGGCTGTGCGCTGCCGGCGCGTGCGCGTACCGCCCTGGACTGGTGGACCAACCCGGCCGACGACGTGGACCGGCACGCTGATGCATGGAACGTGGCGCGGCGGAGCGCGACGCCAAACCTGCCGGCGCGGACGGTTGCGTTCGAGCGACGGCCCTAGACGCGACCCGATTCGCGGGCTCAGCGCGAGCGGGTGCAGCCGCTCATTTCCGGCTCAGGTCGCGGCCACCATCTCCGGGATACGCGAGACGACAGCCTCCGTGGTCAGCAGCAGCGCGGTCACCGACGCCGCGTTCTGCAGGGCCGAGCGGACCACCTTCGCGGGATCGATCACGCCGGCGGCGACCAGGTCCTCGTACCGCTCGGTCAGCGCGTTGAAACCCTCGTTCCCCTTCATCTCTTTCACGCGCTGCACCACGATCGACGCTTCGTGACCGGCGTTGGCCGCAATCCACCGCATCGGCTCCTCGACGGCCCGGCGGACGACGTTGACGCCGACCTGTTCCTCACCGGGCGGTTGCAGCGTCGCCAGCACCATGGAAGCCCGCAGGAGCGCGACGCCGCCACCCGCGACGATGCCCTCTTCGACCGCAGCCTTGGTGGCATGCATGGCGTCCTCGACGCGCGCCTTCTTCTCCTTCATCTCGGTCTCGGTTGCGGCGCCGACCTTGATGATGGCCACGCCGCCGACCAGCTTGGCGAGACGTTCCTGCAGCTTCTCGCGGTCATAGTCGGACGTCGTGTCGTCGATTTGCGCGCGCAGCTGCGTGACGCGGCGAGCGATCGACGCGGCGCTGCCGGCGCCTTCGATGATCGTCGTGTGGTCCTTGTCGATCGTGATCCGCTTGGCTTGGCCAAGGTCCGCGATGGTCGTGCCTTCGAGCTTCAATCCGAGATCCTCGGTGAGCGCCTTTCCGGCTGTCAGCACGGCAATGTCATCGAGCATCGCCTTCCGGCGGTCGCCGAAACCCGGTGCCTTGACGGCCGCCACCTGAATCGTCCCCCGCAGCTTGTTCACCACGAGTGTCGCCAGCGCTTCGCCGTCCACGTCCTCCGCAATGATCAACAGCGGTCGGCCGGCGCGGGCGACCTGCTCCAGCACCGGCAGCAGGTCCTTCATCGCGCTGATGCGCTTCTCGTGCATCAACACCAACGGATTCTCGAGCACGACTTCCATGCGCTCGGGATCCGTCACGAAGTACGCCGACAAATAGCCGCGGTCGAATTGCATGCCTTCGACGAACTCGAGCGACGTGTCCATGGTGCGGGCTTCTTCCACCGTAATGACGCCGTCCTTGCCCACCTTCTCCATGGCGTCGGCAATGACGCGGCCGATGCTGTCGTCATGGTTCGCCGAGATCGTGCCCACCTGCGCGATCATCGGGCCGGTGACCGGCCTGGACATGCGCTGGAGCTCGCGCGTGATCGCTTCCACGGCCTGCTCGATGCCGCGCTTGATGGCCGCCGGGTTCGCGCCGGCGGTGACGTTCCTGGCGCCCTCGCGGTACATCGCCTGGGCGAGCACCGTCGCGGTCGTCGTGCCGTCACCGGCGACGTCCGACGTCTTGCTCGCGACTTCCTTGACCATCTGCGCGCCCATGTTCTCGAGCGCGTCTGGCAAGCTGATCTCTTTCGCCACCGTCACGCCGTCCTTGGTGATGGTGGGCGATCCGAACGCGGTACCGAGGACGACATTACGCCCTTTCGGTCCGAGCGTGACCTTGACGGCGTTGGCAAGGCCGTTGATTCCGCGCAGGATCGCCTGACGAGACTCGTCCCCGTACGTAATCTGATTCGACATCAAACACCCCGTTCCTGGATCGCGAGCACGTCGTCTTCCTTCATGATCAGATAGTCGATCCCATCCACACGGAGCTCCTGGCCGGTCCCTTCAGGGACGGGTCGGACGCCACCAGAGTTGAAACCATGCGCGGACTCCTTGTGACCGAGACTCGTCGCGGTCGATATTCGCAGCCGCTTCACCAGCGTGCGGCTGGGCAGCGGTCCGCCGCCGCCGCTGACTCGGCCCGCCGCCGCCTTCCCTCTCGCGGTCGGCGACCGTCGCGGCACTGAGCGAACGAGGACCGGTTGGAATGTCCGTCGCGCCGAACGGGGACCCCCCCATCGAGCCCGGCTGGCGATGTGTCAAGGTGTTCCGTTCGTACGCACCCGGGATCATTGCCTGCGCGAGCGGAACGTCGGAGGAGGACAGCACAAGGAACACCTTTCGAGGCTTTGCATATTCAATCTACAGGCATCCTCGACATGACGATGTTCACTTGGAGACAGTTCGAGCGCGTCGAGAGGAATAGGATGAAGATGCTTTCCTGAGCGCCGCCCTGAAAGTCTTCATGCGGCCGTCTCCTCATCAAAGCCTCGTCAACACGTCTCGTGAGGAGGGTGTGTCATGGCAACTATCGAGATGGCAATGCCAGCGGCCGTCCAGGTCCTGGACACGCCAGCGGCGCAGGAAGCGCGTTGGATCGCCTGGCAGTCGAAGGGGGCCGACGCCGATCGAAAGATGCAATGGCGCATGCGGATCGCCTTCACGGCGATCCTGATTGCGTTGGCGTGCGCGACGCTCGCGGCGATGCTGTAAAGTTTCACGCGGGGTGCAGCCATGATCAGCGCCGCCTCTCACGTGCTCCGCTCGATGCCGCGTGCGCCGCTGTTGCTGATGCTCACGCTCGCCGCCCCCTCCGTCGCGGCCGCGCAGTCTGGAGCAACGCCTGACTTCCTGTTCGGCCGTCCGCGCGCCTCGATAGGAGTGCGCGGCAGCCGCGTGTTCGCCCGCGCGGGAAGCGATCTGTTCCGATTCGTCGAGCAGAACCTGACGGTCGATCGCAACGACTTCGACGCCCCCGCCGTGGCGGCGGATCTGGGGATTCGGATAACCGAGCGCCTCGACGCTGTTTTCGGCGTCGACGTCAGCCAGAAGTCGATCGCGTCCGAATACCGCCATCTCGTCGACAACAACCGCCAGCCGATCACGCAGAGCACGCGGCTGCGCGAAGTCAATCTGGGCGGCAGCGTCCGCGTGGCCCTCACGCCGCGCGGCCGCGGCATCAGCAGGTTTGCGTGGATTCCCGCGCGGGTTACACCCTATGCCGGTGGAGGCGGCGGGGCCCTCTGGTACGAGCTCACGCAGTCGGGTGACTTCGTGGACGCTCTCGCGCCCCCGCCGCAGCCGATCTTCTCCGACTTGTTCCAGTCGAAGGGATGGACGCCGAGCGCGCACGCCTTCGGCGGCGTCGACATCAGGTTCTGGCGAGCCTGGTACATGACGTTCGACGGCCGCTACCTCTGGGCGTCCGCCAGGCTCGGACGCGACTTCCAGGGATTCAATCCGGTCGATCTGGCCGGCTTTCGGCTGTCGGCGGGCGTGAACGTGCTGTTTTGAATCGGTACCGATGGCCTCGCGCGGGGCGTAGAATGGTCCACGG
>DATNCQ010000125.1:0-8855 GCA_035571515.1 Vicinamibacterales bacterium | reverse complement strand
GCGCTGCCGCAGCGCGTCGAACGCCTGCGGCGTCGTCACCTCGTGAATGAGGTGCAGGCCGATGAACAGCTGCGTCTGGCCCGTCGGGAGCGTGCGCACTTTGTGAAGGTCCCAGACCTTCTGCAGGAGCGTTTTACCCATCGCGGAATTTCAATCCTAACACCCGCCGCGAACCTTCGTCTTCTTCATGTTCTTCGTGGTTCTTCGCGAACTTCGTGGTCATCATGCGCGGCGCCGCCCCGAGACGGCCCGGTGCCCCTCGACCCAGTAGCGCCACGGCCGCTCGACGGCGACGCGGATGCCGATGCGCGGCCCCGTCGCGATCGTCCCGACCGAGATGCCGCGATCCTCGATCGTCAACGTACCGTCGGTGAGATCCCGCCGGTTGTCCTTGAGCGTGATGCCGAGCGCCTTCGTCAGGTTGCCGGGCCCGCGACAGAGATCGTGGTCGTCTATGGCGCGGCCGTCGGGCGCGCGTCGCATCTTCATCAACGCCACGCCGTCGAGCGGCTGCAGCGCGCGAATGAGCACGGCGCCAGGATAGCCGTCGGCTTCGGTCACCGCGTTCATCAGGTAGTGGATGCCGTAGTTCAGATAGACGTACGCAAAGCCTGGTGGGCCGAAGAGCGGTTCACTGCGGGCCGTCCGTCCGAACGAGGCATGACACGCGGGATCGTCCTCGCCGATGTACGCCTCGGTCTCGACGATGACGCCGGAGGCGACGCCCTGGCGTGTGCGATGGACGAGCACCTTGCCGAGGAGGTCTTCGGTCACCTTCAGCGTCGGACGGGCGTAGAAGGAGTGTGGCAGGACTCCGGCGGGTCCGCGTCGCCTGGCACCGACGCTCCGCGGGACCCGCCCCACGTACGAATCCTCCGAGGTAGGGCGGGTCCCGCCGAGCGGTGAAGCCGCGCGAGGCGGACCCGCCGGGCTACCGCGTCGCGTAGGCATTGCTACGCCCCGCGGCGAGCACCTGCCGGAGCGCCTGTCCCGTGTACGACGCCTCGACCTGCGCCACCTGCTCCGGCGTGCCGGTGGCGATCACGTTGCCGCCCGCGTCGCCGCCCTCGGGTCCGAGATCGATCAGGTAGTCGGCGGTCTTGACCACGTCGAGGTTGTGCTCGATGACGAGCAGCGTGTGCCCGGCCTCGACGAGCTTCTTGAAGGCCGCGAGCAGCTTGGCGATGTCGTCGAAGTGCAGCCCGGTCGTCGGCTCGTCGAGGATGTAGAGCAGCCGCTCGCCGCCGAACGACGACAGGTGCGCGGCAATTTTGATGCGCTGCGCTTCCCCGCCCGACAGCGTCGTTGCCGGCTGGCCGAGGCGCAGGTAGCCGAGGCCGATCTCGTCGAGCACCTGCAGGCGGCGCAGCACCTTCGGCGAGGTCGAGAAGAACGCGAGCGCCTCGCGCACGGTCATCTCGAGCACCTGGTGGACGGTCTTGCCCTTGTAGCGGACCTCGAGCACCTGCGGCTTGAAGCGCATGCCGTCGCACTGCTCGCACGGCACGAAGACGTCGGCGAGGAATTGCATCTCGACGCGGACTTCGCCCTCGCCCTGGCACGCCTCGCAGCGGCCGCCCGGGACGTTGAACGAGAAATGGCTCGCCGTCAGGCCGCGCGACTTCGCGTCCTTCGTCAGCGCGAACAACTCGCGGATCGGGTCGAAGGCCTTCAGGTAGGTCACCGGGTTCGAGCGCGGCGTGCGTCCGATCGGCGTCTGGTCCACCAGCACGACGTCGGTGATGAATTCGAGCCCGAGCAGCTCGCGGTACGAGCCGACGCGCCGGTCCCAGTCGCCCTTCGCGCGCTTGATCGCCGCGTACAGCACGTCGTGCACCAGCGTCGACTTGCCGGAGCCGCTCACGCCGGTGACGCACGTCAGCGCGTTGAGCGGGATGTCGATGTCGACGTCCTTCAGGTTGTGTTCGGTCGCGCCTTTCAAGCGAAGCTTGTGCGAGAGGCCCTTCCGCCGCGGCGACGGCACCGGGATCGCCAGCTCGTTGCGCAGGTACTTGGCGGTGAGCGATCGCGATTCCTGCAGCAGCCCCGGATAATCGCCCGAGTAGACGACCTTGCCGCCCTGCTCGCCCGCGCCGAGGCCGATGTCGACGACGTGGTCGGCGACGCGAATCATGTCCTCGTCGTGCTCGACGACCAGCACCGTGTTGCCCTGGTCGCGCAGTTGCTGGAGGATGTCGATGAGGCGGCGGTTGTCGCGCGAGTGCAGGCCGATGGACGGCTCGTCGAGCACGTACAGCGTGCCGACGAGCGCCGAGCCGAGCGACGTCGCGAGGTTGATGCGCTGCGATTCGCCGCCCGAGAGCGTGCTGGAGAGCCGATCGAGCGTCAGGTAGTCGAGCCCCACGTCGCCGAGGAACGACAGCCGGCGGCGGATCTCGCGCAGCACCTTCTCGGCGACCGTCGCTTCCTTCTCGGTGAGCTCGAGCTCGGCGAAGAACTGCTGCGCCTCGCGCACCGTCAGCGCGGACGCGGCGTCGACGGTGCGGCCGCCGACACGCACGTCGCGCGCCTCGCGCCGCAGCCGCGCGCCGCCGCAGTCGGGACACGCCAGGTAGCCGCGATAGCGGCTGAGGAACACGCGCACGTGCACCTTGTATTTCTTGCGCTCGAGCCAGCGAAAGAAGCCGCGGATGCCGTCGTACGTGCCGTCGCCTTCGACGACGAACGTCCGTTCCTCGCCGGTCAGCTCCGACCAGGCGACGTCGAGCCGGATGCCAGACCGGCGCGCCGCCCGTTTCAGCTCCGCGAGCTGCGCGCGGTAGTGCGGCTTGCTCCACGGCTCGATGGCGCCCTGGTTGATCGACTTCGACGGATCGGGGATGACGAGCGCCATGTCGAGCTCGATGATGTTGCCGAAGCCGTGGCAGGTCGGGCAGGCGCCGAACGGGTTGTTGAAGGAGAACAGGCGCGGCTGCGGCGTCTCGTAGGCGATGCCGCAGGGACGGCACTCGAAGCGCTCGGAAAACTCGATTCGGTAGGGATCGGGGATCGGGGATCGGGGATCAAGAACGTCTGCAGGCTTTTGATCCCTGATCCCTGATCCCTGATTCCCACCGAGGACCACGGCAAACGCCGCGCCGCCGCCCTCGCGATACGAGGTCTCAATCGAATCGGTCAGCCGGCTGCGCAGGTCTCCTTCGATCTTGAGTCGGTCGACGATCACGTCGAGCGTCGTCCGATCCTTCAGCGCGGCGCGATCGACCTCGTCGAACGGCACCGCGCGGCCGTCCACGAGCAGCCGGCCGTAGCCGCGCCGCTGCAGCGTGTCGAGCGTTTCCCTGATCGCATCGAACCTGTCGCCGTTGCGCGACGGCTTGATTACCTCCGCCTCGACGCCTTCGAGCAGCTCGTCCACCGCTTCGGTGTCGGCCGCGGCCTCTTTCGCGGCCGCCACTGCGATGGCCACGACCGGGATCTGGAATCCGATGAGGACGCGCGTCCCGGCAGGCAGGTCGGCCAGCCGTTTGGCGACGATCTCGGCCGTCTCGCGCACGACCTCCTGGCCGCACTGCCGGCAGAAGGTGCGGCCGACGCGCGCGTAGAGCAGCCGCATGTAGTCGTGAATCTCGGTCGTGGTGCCGACCGTCGATCGCGGGTTGCGGACGCTGTTCTTCTGGCGAATGGCGATGGCGGGGCAGATGCCCTCGATCTTGTCTACGTCGGGCTTCTCCATCCGCTCGAGGAACTGCCGTGCGTAGGCGGACAGCGACTCGACATACCGGCGCTGCCCTTCCGCGTAGATCGTGTCGAAGGCGAGCGACGACTTACCCGACCCGCTGACGCCCGTGAAGATGACGAGCTTGCCCTGCGGCAGCGTGACGTCGACGTTTTTCAGGTTGTGCGTGCGCGCGCCGCGGACGACGAGCGGACCGCGCGCCGGGTGTCGGGCGTCGGGCATCGTTCAGGTAATCCGGTCGAGGTCACGAAGAGGGGAGAACCACGAAGGGCACGAAGTACACGAAGTTGATTTTTCTTGTGCTTCTTCTTCGCGTTCTTCGCGCCCTTCGTGGTTATCCCGCTTCGTGCTCTCTGTGACGAATTTCAGCGCAACCGTAAGAGAACAATCGTACTACCGGGGTTCTGCCATCGCAAGCGCGCCCGTGTTCCGCACGACGGCGACGGCGAATGCCGCCAGGAGTCCGGCCGCGCCGATGGCGCCGCCAGCGTCGAACAGCCGGACCGTAAGCGGCCCGATCGACACGTGCGGGTCGCGCAGCAGCGCAATCGCGCCCGCCGCGAGCACGATGCGCAGCTCCGTCGGCCCGATGCCCGCCACCGACATCCGGAAGACGCCGTGCACCGCGGTAGCCAGGAACACCTCGCCGGCGACCAGCAGGTAGGCAATGAGCAGCGCGAGCGCGACGGCCGGCGTCATGAACGGCGAACAGGCGAGGCCGGCGAACAGCAGCGTCGCGCCCGCGATGTCGAGAACGTGATCGACGTAGAAGCCGTAGCGCGGCCGCTCGGCGCGGCGGACGCGCGCGAGCGTCCCGTCGAGGCTGTCGCCGAACCAGTTGAGGACCAGCGCGACCACGACGAGCCAGAGGGCACGGCGGTCCCAACGTGCCGCCGCGAACGCCGCGCCCGCCATCCCCATCGCCGCCAGCGCCAGCGTCGTCAGGTGGTCCGAGTTGATCGCCTGCGGCAGCCGTTCGGCGATGAAGATGAGCAGTCGCTTTTCGGAGCTCGCGAGAATGCTCCGGTGTTCGCGCACATGAGTCATGGGGCTTCCTCCCGAATCGTGGCGGCGAACCGCCAACCAACATAGAGGCGGACCTTCAGGTCCGCCTGCCGGGTAAGGTGCGAACGGACCGAAAACCGGCTCAGCTCGGCTCCGGGCAGGGAGGAATGGCTCGTGCACTTCGAGAGTCACGTGCGGAGCGCCTGGGTGTGGGCCCTCGCGGCGGGACTGACGGCGTTGATGGTGGCCGTCCTGTGGACGAGCCCGGAGGGTCCGCCCCCCAGCCGCGAGACGCCGGTCGGGACCGCGGGCCGCGTGACCGCCGGTGAGCCCGACGAATCACCGGCGACGCTTCACGATCTCGAGACGATGGCCGGCGCGCTCGACCAGCACGAGCTGCTCGGATGGCATGTCGATTTTCACGTCAAGGTGTCGGCCATCAGGGACGCGACGTCCTTCTGGATCGGCAAGGCCGACAGCCGCGTGCTCGTCGTCTCGATGACGCCGGTCAGCGCGGATCAATTCGTGCGAATCACGGGAACCATCGAGGCACAGGACCAGCAGGTCTACATCCGCGCGGGCTCGGTCACGCCCGAGTAGATCGCAAGGCCTTCGCAACCACTTTCAGATCCGCCACGAGCGACTCGTACGCCGCGCGCCTGCCCTCGGAGTCCGGCGCCCGCAGCACCGCCGACGGATGAATGGTCGCGACGACACGTTCGATCGGCAGCGCGGGTCCTTTCGCAGCAGGCAGGGCGGATGGTTTCGGACCCGCCGCGTCCAAAATCCTGCCGCGGTTCTGCATCAACTTGAACTGCGCGCCGAGCACCGACTGTGCGGCGGTGGCGCCGAGGCAGACGAGGATGTCCGGCTTCACCGCGCGCAGCTCCGCCTCGAGCCACGGCCGGCACGCCTTGACCTCGGACGCGCGCGGCTTCTTGTGAATGCGCCGCTTGCCGCGCGGCTCCCACTTGAAATGCTTGACCGCGTTGGTCAGGTAGACGTCGGCGCGCGGGATGCCCGCCTCTTCGAGCGCTTTGTCGAGCAGCGCGCCGGCGGGGCCGACAAACGGCTCGCCCTGCCGATCTTCCTGGTCGCCGGGCTGCTCGCCGACGAACATCACGCGCGCCTTCGCGGGCCCGGCGCCGAACACCACCTGCGTGGCCGTCTTGTACAGGTCGCACCCCCGACACTCGTGGGCGGCGGCGCTCAGCGAGCGGACGCTCGTCGTTTTGGGAACAAAAGGGGCGGCAGAGCGTTCTCCTCCGGGGTTCGCGTCGTCGGGACTTCCTTTTTTCGCCATGGAGCCGGACGGGCAGTATACTCAGACCTTTCCGGCCCTCCGCTTCAGCTTCGGCGCGATGTGCCGCGGCGCGAAACGCGACGGCGATCAACAACCCAGGAGGTTGAGTGATGCGTGCACTGCTGACCGCAAGCCTTGTCCTTGGCCTCGCCACGGCGGCGATGGCGCAGACGGCCGAACTCAAGGTGGGTGACCAGGCCCCGAACTTCAAGCTGCAGGCGACCGACGGCAAGACGTACCAGCTGTCCGACTTCAAGGGGAAGAAGCCGGTGGTCGTCGCGTGGTTCCCGGCGGCGTTCACGCGCGGCTGCACGATCGAGTGCAAGTCGCTCGCGGACAACGGCGACAAGATCAAGATGTACGACGTGAGCTACTTCATGGCGAGCGTCGACCCGATCGAGAAGAACACCGAGTTCGCCAAGGCGAAGAGCGTCACGCTCGGCCAGGGCGCCAACGCGCAGGTGGTCGAGAAAAAGGAAGCCGACTTCCCGCTGCTGAGCGATCCGAGCAAGGAAACGGCGAAGGCGTACGGCGTGCTGAACGACCGCGGCGTCGCGAACCGCTGGACGTTCTACATCGACAAGAACGGAAAGATCTCGTACATCGAGAAGATGGTGAAGCCCGACACGTCGGCCGAGGACATGATCAGCAAGCTGGCCGAGCTGAAGGTCCCGATGACGCACAAGGGCACGAAGTAGTACCTGCGGTAGTACTTCGAACCTCATCCTCCTGACTGATCCGGAGCGTATGCTCCGGATCAGGCTCTCCCGCCCCGACCCTCCGTTTTGCATGTACAGCGGTGATGGAAATCACCCCCAAACTGATCAGGTGCGGGCTCGCCGCCGCATTGGCACTCGCGGCGGTCGTGCCGGCCCGTGCCATCGAGTCGAAGATCTTCGAAACCGCCGTGCGCGGTTATCCCGTGATGCGCGATGCGAGCGGCAACCGCATCGCCGACGGTAACTTCCTGCAGTGGATCGAGAAGGACCGCCTGCACGTCCAGATCACGTACACCGGCAACAACGGGCGTCGCATGGAAGAGACCATCGTGATGCGGCAGCGGCCCGAGCTCGCGCAGGAGACGTGGCAGTGGCGCGAGCTCGAACGCGGCAAGCCGGTGCGCGCGTTCGACGTGAACCTTCTCACCGGTGCGGCCACGGCCACGAAGCTGGAAAAAGGCGAGATGAAGCGCTGGGCCGACACGGTGGACGTGGAACGCGGCACCACCTTCGCCGGCTTCGGGTTCACCATGGCGGCCAAGGCGCTGCGTGACCGGCTCGTCAAGGGAGAGACCGTCGACCTGAAGGCCGTCGGCTTCACGCCGGCACCCAAGGTCGTGACGGTCGCACTCTCCTACGGCGGCCGCGAGACGGTGCGCATGTCGGGGCGCGCGATCCCCGCGGACCATTACGTCGTCCATCCGAAAGTCCCGGCGGTCGCGAAGCTGTTCGTGAAGGTCCCGGACGCGCACATCTGGCTGACGACGCCGCCCGCGGGATTCCTCCGCTATGAAGGCGCGCTCGCGGAGCCGAGCGACGCGATGATCCGGATCGATCTGCTGCCGGGAGGCCCGAGCGAGGCGGCGACGCCGGTGGCCACGAGCGGCAAAACGCCGGCGGCGGACGAGAAGAAAGCGACCGACGAGAAGAGGAAAGCGGACGAAAAGGAAAAGAAAGACGAGAAGAAAGAGGCTCGGAAGAAATAGTCGGCAGTGCAGTCCGCCTGCAGGCGGACCGACGTTACGCGGATCGGGATAACTGCGTCGGGAGAGGCTTCTCGAGCGCCTTCTGCCCGTAACAGTCGGGGCAGAGGCCGACCGATGACGTCGTGTTCTTGCGCTGCTGCAGGAACTGGTCGATCGAGATCCACTCGCCGTTCACCGACACGCGCCGGCACCACGCGCACATCGTCAGCATGTGCTGGAGGCGCTTGATGCGCACGATCGCCTCGCGCAGCACGCCGAGCACGGTGATGAAGAGGCAAAGCGCCGCGACGACCTTGATCGAAAATTCGTACGGCCGGATTGGCTTCAGCATCGCGCCGAAGGAGCGCGCCGGCAGGTCCCAGTACTCGTCGAGCGCGAAGATGACGATGAGGCCGACGAAGCCGGCGACCGCGAGCGTGATGATCGGCGGCAGGTAGCTGGTGCGGGGCCCGCGCTGGCCGTGCGCGTGATCGCTCATTTCGCCTCCGCCAGGGGGCGCGAGAACGCCGGCCCGAGCGTCGTCTGACAGTCCGGGCACATGCCGTGGGTCGTCTCGAGGCGGTCGCGCGACTCGACGAACAGCTCGAATTCCAGCCAGCGTCCCTCGTCGCCGACGCGCTGGCAGCCGGCGCAGAGGATCAGGAGCGATTCGAGATACGCGAGGCGGCGGAATGTGAGCCAGGACACGCCGGTGACGGCGGCGCCGAGCAGCAGCACGCAGCCGGACTCGATGGCGACCTCGACCGGGCGCCACGGTGTCGGCTCGGCGTGGAACAGCAGGTGCGGCAGATCAAGGTATTCGTTCACCCAGATCAGGAGGGCGACGAAAATGAACCCGAGCGCCTCCAGCAGGAGGGCTTCGTTGACCGCGCGTGACCGCAATTGCATACGAAAATGGGTTTCGTCGTACTTATCGGCAGAATCGCGCCGGGCTTTGGACCCTGCTACAATCGACAGTCCGACACGGTCCCTGCCCACGCCGGCGTAGCTCAGTTGGTAGAGCGGCTGATTCGTAATCAGCAGGTCCGCGGTTCAAGCCCGCGCGCCGGCTCCAGTTTTTCTAAGAGATTGAAAGTTCAGTGCTTGGAGCGTCGCGCCCGGCCGCGGGGCGACCGCTCCAATCGCCACTGGGGCTAAAGACCCAC
>DATNCQ010000124.1:0-12619 GCA_035571515.1 Vicinamibacterales bacterium | reverse complement strand
GACCTTGTCGGCGACTACGCCGTATCCGGTCTCTTCGACCGCGAGCCGGGCGAGCGCTTCCGCCTGCGGCGTGACCGCATCGGCCATCGCGGTGACGATGGCGTCGATCTGTTCCTGGGAGAGCTCGGCGAGCACCGACTGCGCCTGGCGCGCGGCGGCGGCAATCGACCGCGCCTGTCCGATCGACTCGAGATCTTTGTTGGATGGAGACGCGCGATCCTGGACGGCCATGAGCGGCGGCTACGACTTCGGCAGGATCCTCTCGACCTCGCCGTGCGGGCGTGGAATCACGTGCACGGAGACGAGCTCGCCGACGCGGCGCGCGGCCGCGGCGCCCGCATCGGTCGCCGCCTTGACTGCGCCGACGTCCCCGCGGACCAGCACCGTCACGTACCCCGCGCCGATGTACTCCTTGCCCACCAGGACGACGTTCGCGGCCTTGACCATCGCGTCGGCGGCTTCGACCGAGCCGATGAGGCCGCGCGTTTCGACCATCCCGAGCGCTTCGGATGCCATCAGGTGACCGCACTCTAGCAGAATTGCGGAGTATCATTCCACTCTCGATGATCCGTTCCAGGCCGCGCGTCTACGTGTGCGCGCTTGCGTGTGCCGCGCTGGCCGCGGCGTGCGGGCGAACGCAGCAGGCGGAAACGCCCGTCGCGACGCCGTCGTTGACCCTCGCGCGGGCCGATGCGGCGATCGGGATGCCGATCGAGATGAACTACCGGTTCGTGGTGGCGCAGGACGCGCCGCGGATTGCCGAAGACGACATCGTCTTCGTGCACTTCCTCGACACCGACGGCGAGTTGATGTGGACCGACGATCACCAGCCACCGGTGCCGACGACGGAATGGACGCCCGGCCGGACGATCGAGTACTCGCGGACGATGTTCGTGCCGAAATTTCCGTATTCGGGGGAGACTACCGTCGAGCTCGGCGTCTACTCACAGAAGACCGGCGCTCGCGTGCCGCTGACGGGTGAGACCAGGGGCCAGCACGCCTACCGCGTAGCGAAGTTCACCCTTCACCCGCAGACCGACAACCTCTACGTGGTCTTCAAGGACGGCTGGCACGAGACCGAGATTGCGGAGGCGCAGACGGGCCTCGAATGGCAGTGGTCGAAGAAGACCGCGACGCTCGCGTTCCGCAACCCGATGCGCGACGTCGTCTTCTATCTCCAGTGCGACCAGCCGGTCCACGAGGTGGGCGAGCCGCAGCGTGTCGAACTGCGCATTGGCGAGACGGTCATCGATTCGTTCGCGCTCCCACCGGGTCCGCGGGAGCTGCGGAAGGTGGAGCTGGGCGCCGCTCAGCTCGGCGCCGGGGAGACGGTGGAAGTAACGGTCGCGGTCGATAAGTCATTCGTGCCGGCGACTATTACTCAGCTGAAAAGCAACGACACCCGCGAACTCGGAATTCGCGTATTCAGGGCTTACGTTCAGCCGAAATAACCCGTACAATTGCTGCTCCGAACAATGCGTTGGGGTGTTGCCCTCTGCACAGTCGTGCTGTCGATAACGGCCGCGGCGCCGGCGCGCGCGGAGCTCGTCTTTTTCCAGTCGGGCCGCGCGATGTCGGTGCGCGCCATCCGGTCCGACGGCGATGCCCTCGTCCTGCAGCTTCGCAGCGGCGGCGACATTCACTGCGACAAGAGTCTCATCGTCAAGGTTGAGCCCGACGAGGTCGAGTACCCGGAGGACGTGCTGCAGGCGCTGCCGTTCGCGCGCACGATCGTCCTCGAGCCGCCGGCGCCCACGGCCATTCCCGAGCAGTACCGGGACCTGGTGACGCAGACCGCCGCGAAGCACGGCGTGGACGCGCGCGTCGTCAGCGCGCTCATCCAGGTGGAGTCGGCGTATCGCAGCCGGGCGGTGTCGCCGAAAGGCGCCCGCGGCCTGATGCAGCTGATGCCCGCCACCGGCCGGCAGTACGGCGCGCTCGATTTGTTCGATCCGAAGGTCAACCTCGACGCTGGAGTCCAACACCTGAAGCGGCTGCTGGCCCGGTACGATCTCCCGATAGCCCTCGCCGCCTACAATGCGGGCGAGGCCGCGGTGGATCGGTTTGGCGGCATCCCCCCGTTTCGAGAGACGCAGGATTACGTCACCCGCATCCTACGACTCCTCAACCGGAGCTGAGCGCTCCATCCGGCCGCGGGGAGGCCCTCCCGGTCTAATGCGTGAGGGGACTCCCGCCCATCGCTATGGAATTCCGTTGTAGGCTCGGCACCGCCGGCGGCGAAATCATCGAAGGCGTCTACGTCGCCGACAGCGAAGCCCATCTCCGCCGCGACCTGGAGGAAAAAGGGCTGTTCGTGCTGTCGCTGCAGCGCCGCGGGATGCTGCCGGCGGTCGGGCTGTCGCGCGGCTCGCGCCGCCGCATCGGCCGCCAGGAGCTGCTGGTCTTCAACCAGGAGCTGGCGACGCTGATCAAGGCGGGCATGCCGCTCGTCCAGTCGCTCGACATCCTCCGCCAGCGCGTCTCGAACCCGACCTTCAAGGCCGTCCTCGACGGGGTCTACCAGAAAGTAAAGGCCGGAACGGCGCTCTCCGACGCCTTCGGGGAGCATCCCGACCTCTTCCCAGGCGTCTATTCGGCCTCGCTGATGGCGGGGGAACGCGCCGGCAATCTCGACGAGGTCATCCGCCGATACGTTGCGTATGAGAAGGTGATCGGGGCGGTCAAGCGGCGGACGATTTCCGCGCTGATCTACCCGGCCATCCTCGTCACCATGATGCTGATCCTGATCGGCATCATCGTGCTCCGCGTCGTTCCCGCGTTTTCGGAGTTCTACAGCAATTTTGGCAGGCAGCTGCCGCTGTCGACGCGGATCATCATCGGGATTTCCAATTTCACCGTCGGGAACCTGCCGTTCATCGCGATCGGCACGGTGGCGGCGGCCGTTGCGCTGTCGAGCTGGTGGAAGCGGCCCGGCCAGCGGACGCGGATCGATCGGATGCTGCTGGAGCTGCCGTGGGCCGGCGCGACGGTGCGGAAGTTCTCGACGGCGCAGCTGGCGCGGACGCTCGCCACGCTGCTGGGCGGTGGCATTCCGCTCGTCAACGCGCTGGAGATCGCCGGCCGTTCGATGTCGAACCGCTACCTGGCGGGCGAGCTGGTCGACGTCACGCGGCGCGTGCGGGAGGGCGAGGGGTTTGCTGCGGGGCTGCGCGAGCGCGGGGTGTTCGCGGACGTCGCCGTGAAGATGGTCGAGGTCGGCGAATCGACGGGCGCGCTGCAGGAGATGTTGAACAGCCTCGCCGAGTTTTACGACGAGGAAATTGAAACCGAGGTCCAGCGGTTCATCACGCTGATCGAGCCGGTGATTCTCGTGGTGATGGGCGCGGTGATCGCGCTGGTGGTGCTGGCGCTGTACATGCCGCTGTTCGAGCTGAGCTCGGTGGTGCAGTAGTAGAGATTTTTATGGCAACTGCGGATCCAACAAACCTCGTTACCACCCCCGAGGACTATTCCGAGGAGGTTGCGCGCGCGCGGAAGCTCGCGGAGCGGTATCACGTCGACTTCGTCGACATGGACGAATTCCGGATCGACCAGGAGCTGTTCCGATCGATTCCGGCCGACCTGATGCTCCGCTACGGGTTCGTTCCGTACCGCCGTGACGGCAAGGCGCTCGTCATCGTCGTCTCCGATCCGACGGACCTGCCGATGATCGACGAGCTGAGCATCGTGCTCAACACGCCGGTGAAGGTCACCGTCGGCGCGCCGTCGGCCATCCAGTCGATCCTCAAGAAGAGCGAGAGCTCGCAGCGGGTGCTCGAGGACGCGACCGAAGGCTTTCAGCTGAAAGTCGTCAAGGAAGACGAAACGGGCGAGGAGAACCTCACCGTCGATCGCCTCACGAACGACACGAGCCCGGTCATCCGGCTGGTCGACTCGACGGTGTTCACCGCGATCCAGCGCCGCGCCAGCGACATCCACATCGAGACCGGCGACGACGCGGTGTACGTGAAGTACCGGATCGACGGCGTGCTGCAGCCGGCCATGCGGCCGATCGCCAAGGAATTCCACAGCCCGATCATTTCGCGCATCAAGGTGATGGCGGAGCTCGACATCGCCGAGAAGCGCGTGCCGCAGGACGGCCGCTTCCGCATGCGGATGCCCGGCAAGACGATCGACTTCCGCGTGTCGATCATGCCGAGCGTGCACGGCGAGGACGCCGTCATCCGTATTCTCGACAAGGAATCGATCAGCGAGCAGTTCACAGAGCTGAAGCTCGACATCCTCGGTTTCCCCGAGCAGGAGCTGCGGCGGTTCCGCAAGTACATCCGCGAGCCGTACGGGATGGTGCTCGTCACCGGGCCGACCGGCTCCGGCAAGACGACGACGCTCTACGCGGGGCTCTCCGAGATCAAGTCGATCGAGGACAAGATCGTCACCATCGAAGACCCGGTCGAATACCAGCTGCGCGGGATCACGCAGATTCCCATCAACGAGAAGAAGGGGCTGACGTTCGCGCGCGGCCTGCGCTCCATCCTCCGCCACGACCCCGACAAGATCATGGTGGGCGAGATTCGCGACCCCGAGACCGCGCAGATCGCGATCCAGTCCGCCCTCACCGGCCACCTGGTCTTCACCACCGTCCACGCGAACAACGTCGTCGACGTGCTCGGCCGCTTCCTCAACATGGGGGTCGAGCCGTATCAGTTCGTATCCGCGCTCAACTGCGTGCTGGCTCAGCGGCTGGTTCGGCTCATCTGCTCGCACTGCAAGCGGCCGATGCGCCCGGAGGCGAAGCTGCTCGAGGAGTCCGCGCTCGACCCGGCGCTCGTGCACACGTACCAGTTCTACGAGGGGGCGGGCTGCATCGAATGCGGCGGAACAGGGTTCAAGGGGCGCACCGCCATCTGCGAGCTGCTCGACCTGTCCGATCGCATCCGTGAGATGATCCTCGAGAGACGCCCCAACTCCGAGGTGAAGAAGGCCGCGCACGAGGAAGGGATGAGATTCCTGCGCGAATCGGCCGTCGAGAAGGTCCTGCACGGCCTGACGACGCTGCGCGAGATTAACAAGGTCACGTTCGTCGAATAGGACGTCCCGCCGTCATGAGCCTCTTTTCCTCCTGGATCGCGAGCCCACCGCCCGACGCGGCGATTGAGATCGCCACCGATCGCGTCGCGGTCGGCGTCGTCGGCGAGCGCGGCGGCGGGCTGGTCGTGCAGTCGTACGCCTCCGAGGCGCTGCCCGCGGGGGCCGTCGTGCCGTCGCTCACCGCGTCCAACGTGCACAATCGCGCGGCCGTGGTGTCGGCGCTGCGCGCGGCGCTCGACCGGGCGGGCGCCCGGCCGCGGCGCGTCGCGCTCGTCATCCCGGATCTCGCCGCCAAGGTCTCGCTCGTGCGGTTCGACACCGTGCCCGCACGGCGGGAGGACCTGGATCAGTTCGTGCGCTGGCAGGTGAAGAAGGCGTCGCCGTTTCCCATCGAGGAGGCGGTCGTCACCTATTCACCGGGCGTGCGTGGCGCCGATGGAAGCGCCGAATTCCTCGTCGCCGCCGCGCGCCGCGACGCCATCGCCGAGTACGAAGCCGTCTGCGACGAGCTGAAGATGTACGCGGGCCTCGTGGATCTGGCCACGCTCAGCATCGTCAACCTGTTCCTCGGCGGTCCCGAGGCGCCCGCGGGCGACTGGCTGCTCGTGCACCTGCGCCCCGACTACACGTCGATCGTGATCATGCGCGGCCAGGACGTGATCTTCTTCCGCAACCGGCCGGAAGGCGACGAGGCGTCGATCGCGGACCTCGTGCACCAGACGGCGATGTACTACCAGGATCGGCTGTCGGGCCAGCGTTTCGCGCGCGTGCTGCTCGCCGGCAGCGGCCGTGTCACCGGGTTCGAGGAGGCGCGGCGCAGCCTCGAAGATCGCCTCGGCGCGGCGGTCGAACCGGTCGATCCGACCCGGTTCGCGGCGCCGACCGATCGCATCTCCGTCACGCCCGACCTGATGGACGTGCTCGGCCCGCTCGTCGGCGTGGCGGTCCGTACCCGAAAGGAAGCGGTGAGCGCCTGATGCTGCGCACCAATCTTTCGACCCGTCCGTTCTATAACGAACGCGCCGTCCAGCTGGTGCTCGGCGTGCTCGCCATCCTCGTCGCGGTCGTCACCGGCTTCAACATCGTCGAAGTCGTCCGGCTGACGGGCAGCCAGCGGACGCTCGGCGCCCATGCCGTCGAGGCCGAGCAGGAGGCGGCGCGGCTGCGGACGGAAGCGGCCGCCATTCGCGCGCAGATCAACGCGAAGGAGCTCGAGACCGTCGCCAACGCGGCGCGGGAAGCCAACGGCATCATCGATCAGCGCGCGTTCTCCTGGAGCGGGCTCTTCGATCAGCTCGAACAGACCCTGCCCGACGACGTGCGGCTCCGGGCCGTGCAGCCGAGCCTCAACCAGCAGGGGCAGTTCGTCATCGACATCACGGTCCAGGCGCGGCGGCCGGAGGACGTGGACCAGTTCATCGAGGCGCTCGAAAAGACGGGCAGCTTCCGCGACGTGATCACGCCGGCAGAGGCCACCAACGAAGAAGGGCTGCTGCAGGCGGTGATTCGCGGCGTCTACGTCCGGCCGGAGGCACCGCGTGGCTAGCGGCGTGCAGGGCGGGACGCTGTTGCAGCGCGTGATCCGCGAGCACCGGCGCATCGTGCTGCCGCTCGCGATCGCGCTCGGCGTCAACGTCATCGTCTACGGCGCGGTGGTGTATCCGCTGTCGCAGCGCGTCGCCAACATCGAGCAGCGCGACCGCAACGCCGAGGAGCAGCTGCTGTCGGCGCAACGCGACCACGCGCAGGCGGCCGGCACGCTGACGGGCAAGGATCGCGCGGCGGCGGAGCTGGCGACGTTCTACAAGGACGTGCTGCCTTCCGACCTCGCCGGGGCGCGGCGGCTCACGCAGCTCCGCCTCGCGCAGCTCGCGCGCCAATCGGACCTCAAGTTCGTTCGCGCCACCTTCGAGCCGGTTCCGCCGCGGAGCCGCACGCTGACGCAATTGAAGATCGAGATGGCGCTGGCGGGCGCGTACACCGACATGCGCGCGTTCCTGCACCAGCTCGAATCGTCGCCGGAATTCGTCGTCATCGACAACATCGAGCTCGGGCAGGGCGCGGACGGCGGTCCGCTCGGCGTCACGCTGCACCTGTCGACCTACTACCGCGACACCGCGCCGAGAGACGACGCGCAATGAGGTTCAACGTCTCGCGCCAGCTGCTCCTGCTGGCGGCGGTCGGGGTGGCGCTCGTCGTCGTTGTCATGGCGCGCAGGGGTGACACCCCGGCCGGAAGCCCGGCCACGCCGTCCAATCCGGCACGGGCCAACGCCCCCGCACCGGCGAGCGCGCCACCGGTTGCGGACGTCAAGCTCGAGCTGCTGAAGCCGACGCCGTCGGAGCTCGAGCCGTCGGAGCGGAATCCGTTTCAGTTCAAGCCGAAGGCGCCTCCTCCGGCACCGCCTCCGGCGGCCGGCACCGGCCCGGGCCCCGGGCGGATCGTGGTGGCGCCGCCGCCGGTCGCTGCGCCGGTGCCGCAGGGACCGCCGCCGCCGCCGCCGATCGCGTTGAAGTACATCGGCGTGCTCGAAACTGCACAGGGTCGCGTGGCGGTGTTCCGCGACACGGGCGGAGAGATTGTCAACGGGAAGGAAGGCGATATCATCGATGGTCGTTACCGCCTGCTGAAAATCGGCGTGGAATCGGCCGATGTTGCGTATGTAGATGGACGGGGCCGTCAGACCATCCGGCTCTCGGGGCAATGATGTTTGTACAAAAACCGGCGGACCGTAACCGGTTCGCGCTCATCGTCGTTCTCGTCGCGCTGGCGGTGGCCGCCTCGGGATGCGGAGCTTCGCGTTCCTTCGGCCGTGGCGAGAACGCGGCGCGGGCGGGTGACTGGGATGCGGCCGTCGAGTACTACCGGCGCGCGGTGCAGCAGGACCCCGACCGCAACGACTACAAGATTGCGCTCGAACGCGCGATGATCAACGCGTCACACGAGCATCTGAACCAGGCGCAGCTCAACGAAGCCCGCGGCGAGCTCGAAGAGGCGCTGCGCGAGTACCGGCGCGCGAGCGAATTCGATCCACCGAACCGGCAGCTGGCGGCGAAGGTGACGGACATGGAGCGCCGGATCCGCGAGCAGTACGAGGCGCAGCCGCGCAACAACATCGCGCAGCTGCGCGAGCAGGCGCGGCAGGCCGGGCCGCCGCCGCTCATCAAGATCAACGAGGTGCTGCCGGAGATCCGCTTCAACAACACGAGCATCCGCGACATCCTCAACTTCATCGCCAACGCGACGGGGATCAACGTCACCTACGACCGCGACTACCAGGACCGCGCCTACACGGTGCAGCTGAACGGCGTGACGCTCGAGCAGGCGCTCACCCAGATCCTGTCGGCCAACCAGCTGTTCTACAAGGTGATCAACCAGAGCACCATCATGGTGATCCCCGACAACGCGCAGAAGCGCGCGAACTACGAAGAGCAGGTCATTCGCACCTTCTACATCTCGCACGCGGACGCCACCGAGCTGTCGCAGATGATCAACACGATCATCCGCGTGCCCGCGATGGCCGTGCAGCCGATGATTGCCCCGAACAAGACGTCCAACACGATTACCATCCGCGCGACCACGGCGGTGGCCGGCATCATCGAGAAGATGATCGAAGCCAACGACAAGCCGCGCGCGGAGATCGTCATCGACGTCCAGATCCTCGAGATCCGGCGCGATCGCGCGAAGACCTTCGGCCTGGAGCTGACGGACTACCAGATCGGCACCGTCTTCTCGCCGGAGAGCGACCCGCGCGGCACGTCTGGGGGAGATGCCGGCGCGTCGACGCTCAACGCCAATCCCACTTTCAACCTGAATACGATCACACGCGGCATTTCGACGGCGGACTTCTACCTGGCGGTTCCCTCCGCGGTCGTGCACTTCCTGGAGAGCGACTCGGAGACGAAGCTGATCGCCAAACCGCAGCTGCGCGGCGCGGAAGGACAGAAGATCACGCTCAACCTCGGTGACCAGATTCCGGTGCCGTCAACCGTCTTCACCCCTTTGGCAACGGGGGGCGCCAACACGAACCCGCTGACGTCGTTCAACTACAAGGACGTCGGCATCAACGTCGAGATGACGCCGCGCGTGACGATCGAGGGCGACATCATTCTCGACCTCCTCGTCGAGAACAGCACCCGCTCGGGCGACGTGAACATCGCGGGCCAGAACCTGCCGTCGTTCGGCAGCCGCAAGGTGATGACGCGCCTGCGGCTGCGTGACGGCGAGTCGAACCTGCTCGCCGGGCTGCTGCGCGAGGACGAGCGCAGGCTCCTGTCGGGTCTTCCCGGCCTGATTCACGTGCCCATTCTCAACCGGCTGTTCGCGATGAACGGGCCCAACGAAATCACGCAGACGGACATCGTGATGCTGCTGACGCCGCGCATCGTCCGTACGCAGGAGATCACGGCGGGCGATCTCAGCCCGATCTACATCGGCACGCAGCAGAACCTCGGCCTGAACGGGCCGCCGCCGCTGATTGCCGCGCCGCTCGAGCCCGAGCCCGCTTTGGGAGCGCCCGTGGCCGCACCGGCGCCACCCGTGGTTCCGACTCCCGCGCCCGTCGGTGCCGCCACCGCGCCCGGCGTGTCGATCATCCCGCCGGGCAGCTCGCCGGTGCCGGGAACGACGGCAGTCACGGCCGCTCCCACGCCTGCAGTGCCGGGCGCGGCAGCGCTGCCGGGAGGTGCCGCCTCGGGCGCACCGGTGCCTGCGCCTTCGCCCACGACGCCCGCGCCGGTACCTGCCGCACCGGCAGCGGCCACGGCCCCGCCCCCGACGATCGCCCCCGCGGGGGCGCAAGTCGTCATGACGCCGCCCGGACCCGAATTCCGTGTCGGCGGCGGTCCGTACACGGTCGCCATCTCTGCAACGAATGCGTCCCGGCTGTCGGGACTGTCATTGACGATCACGTTCAATCCAGCCGCCGTGCGTGTGCGCGCGGTCCAGGAGGGAAGCTTCATGCGCGCCGGCGGCGCGCAGGCGGCCTTCACGCAGATGGTCGATCCGGTGACCGGCCGCATCGACATCGCGATTGTTCGCGCCGGGGACGCCACGGGTGTCTCGGGAACCGGGCTGCTCGCCGCGGTGCTGTTCGATGCCGTCGGCGCCGGCGCGGCCAATCTCTCGGTGACGGGAACGGCCACGGCGCCGGGCGGCGGCGGCGCCTCGCTGCAGGTGGCCCCCGCTCCCGCGGTGAACGTCAGGTAGCGCACATGCTCTGGAGAACTGCCAACTTCCAACGGCCAACTTCCAAGAAGTATTCGCTGGAGCAGTTCGAAGGCTACACCTTCGTCGAGCTGATCGTCGTCGTCACGATCCTGCTGATCCTCGCGTCGGCGGTGCTGCCGCTGGCGCAGGTGACGGCGCAGCGGCAGCGCGAAGTGGAGCTCCGCCGCGAACTGCGCGAGATCCGGATGGCGATCGACAAGTTCAAGGACGCCGTCGACGTCGGGCAGATTCCGACGACGGAGCTGAAGCCCGACAACGAAGGCTATCCGCCGGATCTCGAGACGCTCGTCGAGGGCGTGTCGGCGGCCAACGACGCGACCGGCCGCAAGCTCAAATACCTGCGGCGGATTCCGATCGACCCGATGACCAACAGCATGGAGTGGGGCCTGCGGTCGTACCAGGACAAGCCGGACACGACGTCGTGGGGCGGGCAGAACGTGTTCGACGTGTTTACCAAGAGCGGTGCGACCGCGCTCGACGGCACCAAGTACCGTGACTGGTAGGTGGTGCGTGGGTTCGCGGGCGCGACGCTTCGCCGGTGCATCGGTTCGCAGGCGCGCGGGATTCACCCTCATCGAGCTGATGATCGTGATGGCGCTGATCGTCATCCTCGCGGGCATCGGGCTGACGATCTACACCAACAGCGTCACGCGGGCGAAGGAGTCGGTGCTGAAGGAAGACCTCTTCCGTATGCGGGACGCGATCGACCAGTACTACTCCGACAAGGGGAAGTACCCGGCGAATCTGCAGGACCTGGTGCAGGAGAAGTACATCCGCGCGATCCCGGTGGACCCGTTCACGCACTCCGCCGACACGTGGCGCGAGGTCCCGTCGGAACCCGACCTCAACAACCCGACGGCGCAGCCGGGCGTTTACGATGTAAGAAGCGGATCGGATCTGAAGGCGATCGACGGGACCAACTATTCGGATTGGAACTGATGCAGACCCTGAAGTACTCAGCGCTCGTGGTGGTGGTCGCGTTGCTCGCGGCCTGTGACAAGGTGCCGTTGCTGGCGCCGACCGGTTCGGCCATTACGTTGTCGGCGAACTCGGTCGTCGTGCCGACCAACGGCACCACGGGACTGACGGCATTCGTCACCGAGTCGAGCGGCACGCCCGTTCAGAACGGGACGACGGTCCGCTTCACGACCACGCTGGGAACGGTCTCGCCCGCCGAGACGCAGACGACCAACGGCGTTGCCGTGGCCACGTTCCAGGCCGGTGGGTCCTCGGGCGTCGCCGAAGTGCACGCCATTTCCGGCGGCGCTACCGGAAGCAGCACCGGCGGGGGAACGGGAACGACTACGACCACCAACACGGTCAAGATCACGGTTGGCGCGGCGGCGGTGAACACGGTCACGCTGCGCGCGAATCCCAGCAGCGTCGGGCCGAGCGGCGGGGCCGTCGAGCTCGTCGCGTCGGTCGTCACCGAGAGCGGCGCTCCGGTGCAGAACGTGCCGGTGACCTTCAACGCCGACCAGGGCACGCTCACCGTACAGACGGTGCCGACCGACGCCAACGGCGAGGCGCGAACGGTGCTGACGACCGCCCAGAAGACGACGGTGACGGCGACCGCGGGCACGAAGACGAGTGCGGCCGTGACCGTGGATTCGCGCGTCGGACCTGGGATTTCGATCACGTGCGCGCCGGGGTCTGGCACGGGCACCAACTGTTCGAACCTCCAGGCCAGCTCGTCGAGCAACACGGCGTCCGTGGTGTTCACCGTCAGCAAGGGCTCTGGAACCAGCAACCTGCGAGATGTGACGATCGATTTTGGCGACGGCAGTACGCAGAGCCTCGGCACCCTCGCCGGAGGCTCGGCGACGATTGCGCATTCGTACGCAGGTCCGAGTGGGTCGAGTCCCCGCAGCTACACCGCCACAGTGCGCGCGACCGACGTGAACAACGAGACGACGACCGCATCCTCGAACGTGACGATCACACCCCGCGGGCCGATGACGGTCGACTTGACCGTGTCCCCTGGAGACGGTACGCGTCCAGTGACGGAAACGTTTACGGCGACGGTCACCGGTGGAGACGCACAATCGTTTGCGTGGGACTTTGAGAACGACGGCAACATCGATGCGACGACGACGACCAACAAGACGACGCACGTGTACGGTACCAACGCATCCGCCGGACCAACCACCGCGACCGTGACGGTTACGACAACCGACGGGCGTAACGGCAATGGACGGGTTGAGTTCAATTTGAGATGACACTGCGGATGTCCCACGCACGCGACGGCTTCGCCATGGCGGCACTCCTGGCCGCCATGACCATCATGGCGATCTTCCTCGCCATGGCCCTGCCCGCGTGGAAGACGGCGACCCAGCGCGAG
>DATNCQ010000123.1:0-4870 GCA_035571515.1 Vicinamibacterales bacterium | reverse complement strand
CCGAAATCCGGCAGTCCCGTCTTGGGACACATCGAGGTGAACTCCGGACAGCGGATCGCGATCTGGTAGTCGCGCCCCGGCTGCGGGTTCGGGAAGGTCTCGAGCGGCATGAAAAAAGTGTAGCATTCATGCGGGTTTTTCGCGGTTCGGCGTTTGACACCCGGAAAGGGCGCGCTATAGGATACGAAGCTGTTTTCATGATTTTTGTCCGCTGCCTCCGCAATGCGCGCGCGGCTCATGCGGGATAGTAAAAGAGCGCGCTCCAGCAAGGGGAATAGCCGATGGCAGAAGCCCGCAGGATGGGCAAATCCGAACTCTTCTCGCATTTCGCGGACCGGTTCGAGGTCAAGCGCACCCAGGCCCGCGAGTTCTTCGACGAGCTCAACGTGCTCGCGGAGAAGGAGCTCAAGCGCTCGGGCGAGTTCGTGCTGCCGGGAATGGTGAAGCTGGTGGTTCAGAAGCGCAAGGCGCGGATGGGCCGGAATCCGGCGACCGGTGAGGCCATCAAGATCCCGGCGAAGACGGTCGTCAAGGCGCGGATCGCCAAGCAGCTCAAGGACGCCGTCCTGCCTCGGAAGTAGGGCCGGCCGGGCCGGGCCGACGGGCCCGGCCTCGCGCCGCCTACGCCGCGACCCAGCGCTTTGACGCCAGTGCCCGGCTGTAGATCGTCGCCGGCGCCAGCCGCGCGACCTTGGCCTGCAGGCTCGTCACTGAGTCATCGTCCAGGATGACGCGGTCTCCCGCATCGAGCACCACCTCGCAGCTGAAGCGGCGCGCCCCGCGCGCGGTCTTCTGCTCGAAGTAGTGCGCCACGTAGGCGTGCCCGTCCACCTCTATCTGGCCGGTCTGAAGAAGCTTGCGGAACATTGACCTTCCCCTTGAAAACGATGCCGTCAGCCGGCGGCCTGCGCCATCGGGCGCGCGCTGGTGCGCGGGAAGTCGATGACGAAGGTCGTCCCTTTGCCGACTTCGCTGGCCACCGAGATTTTTCCTCCGAGCTGCTCGACGATCTTGCGCGTGATGGCGAGACCGAGTCCGAGCCCCCGGCGCTTGGTCGTGACGAAATCCTCGAACACCGCCTGCAGGCGATCCGCGGGGATGCCGCACCCGGTGTCGTAGACCCGTACCTGCACGCGGTCCTGGACCGCCTGCACCGCGGCGACGACGAGTCCGCCGGGCGCGGTGGCCTGGATCGCGTTGACCACGAGGTTGCGATAGACGCGGCCGAGCGCGAAGACGTCTCCCTCGACGTAGAGCGGCTCGGGTGACAGTTCCGCGCGCAGCGTGATGCCGGCGGTTTCCGCCAGCGGCTGCATCGACTCGATCGACTCGCCGACCGATCGGTTCAGCTCGATCGGGAAGCGCTCGAGCGGGATCGGCTTGGCGATGTTCTGCAGATCCTCGAGGACACGCTTGACGACCTGCATTTCGCGCTCCACCATGCGGCGGAACGTATCGCGGTACTCGGCGTCCTCCCACATCTTCAGGATCAGCTTGCAGCTGTTGCCGATGTTCTGGATGGGGTGCGAGAGGTCGTGCACGAGGCCGGCGGCGATGCGGCCGAACATCACCTGGCGCTCCTGCTTGCGGATGTCTTCCTGCAGCTCCACCAGGCGATCGGCCATCGAGTTGAAGGCGTCGCCGAGCTCGCGGATCTCGTCGTGGCCGGTCAGCGCGACGCGCGTCTCGAGCTTGCCTTCCGCGATCGACCGCGTCACCCGCGTGAGCGCGAAGATGCGCTGGATGAAGGTGCGGCCCCACAGCCAGCCGAGGATGACGGTGCCGAGCAGGGCGATCACGATCGCGCCGAACAGCTGCCGCTCGATCGTGCGCGCCGGCGCGAGCGCCTCCGCGGTGGGCTGCTCCACGATCACCGTCCAGATCGGATCGGCGAGGGCGGCGGCGACCGCGAGCATCGGCGTGCCGCTGGCGTTGCGGTACTGCCGGTAGGGCGGCTTGCCGCCGCGGAACTCCTCGGCGAAGGTGATCTGCTCGCGCGCCCCCGCCTGGTCGACCTCGGCGATCTGCCTCTTCTCGTCGGGGTTGCCGTGCGCGATCAAGCGTCCGTCGTCGCTGACGATCAGCGCGTAGCCGGAGCCGCCGACGTGGATCCGGTCGACCATCTTCCACAGCTCTTCGAGCTTGAGCTCGCCCACCACCCAGGCCGTGCCGCTCTGCGATCCCTGCACGCGGATCGCGATCGTCGTCGTCGGCAGCATGTCGTCGTCGACCTTGAGCGGCGCGATGTACGGGCGATCGGCCCGGTGCATCGCCGCCTCCGGTACGTTGAGGCGCGTGCGGTCGATCGCACTGGTCGCGAGCGGCCGAGCGGAGGCGTCGAAGACGGTAATCTCGCGGAATTCCGGAAAGTCGAGGACGTAGTCCTTGAGGATGCGCTCCTGCTGCCAGGGCTCGAGGCTGGTGGCTCCGAGCTCGGACCCGACCGACTGCAGCACCCGGGTGTTGTGGCGCAGGTACATGCTGACCTGCTCGGCCACCTGGCCGGCAACCCGCAGGTTGCCGTCACGGATCGACGTCCCGGTCCCGGTGCGCAGCGAGCTGATCGACACGTAGCCGTAGACCACCAGCGGGAGGACCGCTGCCGTGGCAATGAGCAGCACGAACCGTGACGTGATCCGTCTCATCGCTCGATGTGTCTCAGTGCGACGCCAGCCGCCAGTTCCAGGCGTTGGGCACGATGTCCCGCCCCGCCTCGCCGGCGACGTCGAATTTCCTCGTGACCGCCCGGCTCGTCTCGCCCCAGGTCAGAAACACCGCGGGCGGATCGTCGTGGATGATCTGCAGGAACTCCGCGACCCTCGCCCGGATGTCGTCCTCGGAGCGGGCCAGGCGAATGCGCTCCAGGACGGCGTCCGTCGCCGTGTACCCGGAGTCGTTGAAGGGAGCATTATTGCCCGAATACCAAAAGGCGTAGGCCCAGCTCAGCGAGCGCCCGTTCATTTCGAACAGGAAGGCCTCGAACTGCCCCCTCCGGATTCGCACTGCCAGCTCCTTCAACGGCAGCGGGACCAGCCGCATGTCGACGCCGATATCGGCGAGCTGCTTCTGTACCAGGACTCCCATCCGCTCGAACCGAACGTCGTCGGCGAGGATCAGGCAGTCGAAGCTGAACCGGCTGGGCATCCGGCCGGCGCCGACCGGGTGCGTCCTGAGTCCGATGGCTTCGAGTCGCGCCGCCGCCCCCTGCGGGTTGAAGACGAAGGGATGGGCCGGTGGCGAGTAGGCCCAGTGCCCGGGGATGAGCGGCCCGTCGGCCGGCCGGCCGCGGCCGCGCAGTCCGTCACGGACCAGCGCGTCCTTGTCGATCGCCTCGTTGAGGGCGCGGCGGACTTCGGCGCTCTTCAGCACCGGATGTCGGACATTGAAGCCAAGCAGGTTGTAGTACGGGCGCAGGAACGAGTAGGTCTTGACCGTCGTTTCCGCTTCGACGAAGTCGACGGCGTCACGGCTGACGTCGTAGAGCATGTCGATCTCGCCGCGCATCAGCGCCGCCCAGGCGTTCCGCTGTGTCGGATAGGTCGTGACCGAGACCTCGTCCAGCGCCGGGCGTCCCCGGTAGTACTTGGAGAAGGCGCGGAACTGCGCGTGCCCTGCGTCGCGGTTGACCATTTCGAAAGCGCCGGTGCCCAGCGTCTGTTTGTTCCTCGTGAGCGTCACCGAGCTGAGCGAGAGATCGATCAGCAGGAACGAGTTCGGCTCGGAGAGCCGCAAGATGAGGGAATCGTCGCCCGTCGGTTCCACCGAGCGCACCGTCGCGAAACTCGCGTATTCGCCGCTGGCGAGCGTTTCGCGCATGGCCACGGCCGCGACGTCAGGCGTGAACCGCGTGCCGTCGTGGAGTTGCACGTCCTTGCGCAGCTTCAAGTGCAGCACCGTATTGTCGTCGCTCCACGTCCACTCGCGCACCAGCCGCTCGGTGAGCCGGCCGTCCGCTCCCTGCGCCAGCCACGAGTCCGCGGTCATGGCGCTGGTGAGGTAGTCGAGGCCGGATCCGCGGGTCCCCTGCGCCGGCACCCCGGCGCCGATGCGCAAGATCGGTGGCTGGGACGACACGGGCTCCCGGCGCTCACAGCCGGACGCGCACGCGCCCGCCGCGGCGACGACGAAAACGACGACTTCCACTCGTCCAGCCCTGCGCATGGTTGCGGCCGTCCGATTATCGGCCGCAACGCGTTGCCGCGCCAGTCATTCCGGCGGCGGCGCCGACGGCTACTTCTTGGGGGCGACCGACGAATCGTCCAGGATCCAGGGGCATGCCGCGCGGATGCTGGTGACCTTGTCGCTGCTCTTCTTGATGATCGTGATTTTCATGTTCGTCTCCGCCCTGTGAAAAAACGTGATGCCCGCCGCGGACGACTACTGCTTGCCCGTGGCCGCCGAGTCGTCGAGAATCCAGGGGCACGCCGCGCGGATGCCGGTGACGACCTTGCCGTTGCTCTTCTTGATGATGGTGATCTTCATATTCGGTCTCTCCGGTTAGCGAAGGCTGTCGACGACGACGTCCACGAGCCAGGGGCGCAGGGTGCCGTTCTTCTTGGGGTTGTTCGTCTTCTTGGCTTTCATGGCTTTCTCCTTCTTCAACGTGTCCAACGTGTTCAATCCGTCCGACGCTGATTCGTCGATCTGACGCCGTCAGCGACCCGCTCACGCCATGGCGTGCTCCCGCGCCGCGTCCCGCGCCATCGAGGCGACGCCCGCGAGGAAACTGGTCTTGTGGCAGTTGGGCGCGTGCATGTCGCCCAGCTCGTTGTGGGCCGCGACCGTGCAGCCGCCGGCGCACACCGGGATGAACGCGCAGTCGTGGCACTGCTCCCACGCCGCCAGGCGCTCGAAGTTGCGCAGCGCCTGC
>DATNCQ010000122.1:0-90650 GCA_035571515.1 Vicinamibacterales bacterium | reverse complement strand
CCAGGCGGCCGGCAAGGGCGCGCAGATCATCTGCCTCAAGGAGCTGTATAGCTCGCCCTACTTCTGCAAGGCGCAGAAAAGCGACCGCTTCGACCTGGCCGAATCGATTCCCGGACCAAGCACGGACGTCATGCAGAAGCTCGCGCGCGAGCTGGAAGTGGTGATCGTGGTGCCGGTGTTCGAGCGGCAGGCGGCCGGTGTGTATCGCAATTCAGCCGCGGTCATCGATGCGGACGGCTCGCTTCTCGGCATCTACCGCAAGATGCACATCCCGGACGACCCGCTCTTCTACGAGAAGTACTACTTCACGCCCGGCGACGGCCACTTCGACTATCACGGCGAGCGCCCGGGCGAGGCCAACGGCTTCAAGGTGTGGAAAACGCGCTACGCGACCATCGGCGTGCTGATTTGCTGGGACCAGTGGTACCCGGAAGCCGCGCGCATCACGACGCTGCTCGGCGCGCAGGTGCTCTTCTACCCGACCGCCATCGGCTGGCACCCGGCGGAGAAGGACGAATGGGGCGCCGCGCAGGTCGAGGCGTGGCGCACCATCCAGCGCGGCCACGCCATTGCCAACGGTGTCTACGTCGCGTCGCCCAATCGCATCGGCCACGAGGACGAACCGGGCACCAACGGCATCACGTTCTTCGGCCACTCCTTCATCGCGGATCCGTTCGGACGCTACGTCGCGGAAGCCGGAGAACAGGAAGAGATCGTGATCGCACGCTGCGACCCGGCGCTCATCGAGTCCGTGCGGCGCAACTGGCCGTTCCTGCGCGATCGCCGCGTCGACGCGTACGGCCCGATCCTCAGCCGCTACCTCGCGTGAACCGCCTCCGCATGCCCGCCGAGTGGGCTCCCCACCGGGCGACCTGGGTCGCCTGGCCGCATCATGAGCCCGACTGGCCCGGCAAGCTCGGTCCCATCCCCTGGGTGTACGCGGAAATCGTCCGCATCCTCGCCGACCACGAGCCGGTCGAAATCCTCTGCCACGATGCGTCGGTGATGGCGGACGCCCGAACGGCTCTCGACGCCCACGCCGTGCGCGCTGATCGCGTCCGTCTCCACGTCGTGCCGACCGACCGCGTCTGGCTTCGCGATTCCGCGCCGACCGGCGCGCTCGACGAGGACGGCACGGTCGTGCTGGTCAACTGGGCCTTCAACGGGTGGGCGAAGTACGACAACTGGACGCGCGACATCATGGTCGGCGAAGCCATCGCGCGGATCACGGGGCTGCCGCGCGTCGAGCCGCGCCGGCCAGGCGGGTCCGCAAGGACCCGCCCTACGACCGATGGCGGCGCCACGACCGAGGGTAGGCCGGGTCCTTTGGGCCCCGGCGATCGCATCGTGCTCGAGGGCGGCGGCATCGACGTGAGCGGCGACGGCCTGATGCTGGTCACCGAGGAGTGGCTGCTCAGCGGCGTGCAGGTCCGCAACCCCGGCATGACCCGCGAGGAGTACGAGCGCGTGTTCGCCGACTGGCTCGGCGTCACGCGCACCATCTGGCTCGGCGAAGGGTGCGTGGGCGACGACACCCACGGGCACGTGGACGACATCGCGCGCTTCGTCGCGGCCGACACCGTCGTGCTGGCCGTCGAAGAAGATCCCGCCGACGACAATCACGCGCGGTCGATCGACAACGTGCGGCGTCTCGAATGCGCGTCCGCGGCAGACGGGCGGCCGCTGCGCGTGGTGAGACTCCCCTTTCCGCGGCCGGTCGTCATGAACGGGGAGCGCCTGCCGGCCAGCTACGCGAACTTCTACATCGCCAACGGCGTCGTCATCGTACCGACCTTCAACGACCCGAACGACCGCATCGCGCTGAACACGATCGCCTCGCTGATGTCCGGCCGCCGGGTCGTCGGCATCCACGCGGTGGACCTGGTGTGGGGATTGGGTACGCTGCACTGCCTCACCCAACAGGAGCCCGCAGGGTCCGCCTGAATCCGGCCTCGAGCAACGATGGAGTCAGGCTTCAGCCGGACTCGCTGGTGCCCGTTCCGCACATCTCTGTGCACATGTGCGCGCACGCGCACGATTTCTGCCCGCTTTCACACGCATTGGCGGTTGCGCGGGCAGGAATGGAAGCTGCACGATGTGCAGAGTCCTCCCGATGCGCATCCGCAGCCGACTCCTGGTGTTCGCCCTCGTCAGCGTGGCCCTCGTGTTCGGGGCCGGCTACCTCGGCGTCGCCAACGGCCGCCGCGTCCGCGAGACGCAGCGGGAAACCGTCCTCAACGCCGGTCCCGTCATCCAGCAGCTGGAGACGATCAAGTTCTCCGGCCTGCGCATCATCTCGGCGGCCACCAACTACGGCCTGTTCCGGCTGGAAGATCCAGTCCGCAACGCCGCGCGGATGCGCGACGAAGAAAGCGACATTCTCGACGCGACGCGTGCGCTGAACGACAGCCTGGCCAAGACGCGCGTGGTGTGGGAGCGCGCCGGCTGGGACCGTGCGGAAATCACGCAGATGCAGCAGGCCAGCGACCGCATCACGGCGCTGAGCCTCGGCATCCGCTCCGACGGCGGACGCGGACCGTCGATCGTCGAGCGCCACCAGGAGTTCGATACCGCGGAGCGCGATTTCGTCCAGCTCCTGGACGCCATCACGGCCGAACGGCGGCAGATCCTGATGGCGCAGAACGCCGCGCTGGCCGACGCCACGGGGCGCGCCATCAACCTGAGCGTCGTCGGCCTCGCCGGCTGCGCCTTGTTCATCCTCGTCGGCGCCGTGTTGATGGGCCACTCGATCGCCAGCCCGCTGCGCCTGCTGCAGCGCGGCGCCATCCGCATCGGCGCGGGCGACTGGAACACGATGATCGCGCTCGGGCGCAGCGACGAGCTCGGGGAGCTGGCGCACAGCCTCAACCAGATGGCGGCCGACCTGAAGACGCTGCACATCGAGCGCGACGAAGCGACCGCGGCCCTCGTCCAGGCCAAGGAGGCGGCCGAGGACGCCAACCGCGCCAAGAGCGAGTTCCTCGCCAACATGAGCCACGAGATCCGGACGCCGATGAATGGCATCATCGGCATGACCGAGCTCGCGCTCAATACCCCGCTCAGCGCCGTGCAGCGCGACTACCTGGACACCGTCCACCGCTCGGCGGAGATGCTGCTCGTCATCCTCAACGACGTCCTCGACTTCTCGAAGATCGAGGCCGGCAAGCTGCACATGGAGTCGATCGAGTTCTCCGTGCGGCAGATGCTCGAGGAGACGCTGAAGCCGTTCGCGATACGCGCGCACGAGAAGCGCTGCGAGCTGATGGTGGACGTCAAGCCGTCGGTGCCCGACGCGCTCGTCGGCGACCCGCTCCGCCTCCGCCAGATCCTCGTCAACCTGGTGAGCAACGCCATCAAGTTCACCGAGCGCGGCGAGATCGTCGTCCGCGTCGAGCGGACGCGGGCGCGCGAGGACGACCGCGCCTCGGTGCGGTTCAGCGTCGAAGACACCGGCATCGGCATCTCGCGCGAGAAGCAGGCGTCGATCTTCCGCGCCTTCACGCAGGGCGACGGGTCGACGACGCGCCAGTACGGCGGCACGGGCCTCGGCCTGACGATCTGCCAGCAGCTGGTCGAGCTGATGGGCGGCCGCATCTGGGTCGAAAGCGAGCCGCACCACGGCAGCGCGTTTCATTTCGTCGTCACGCTGCCGATCAGCACGCGATCGGTGACGCCGCAGTTCCTGCCGCAGGCGGACGAACTGGTCAACATGTCCGCACTCGTCGTCGACGACAACGCCACGAACCGCCGCATTCTCGTGGACCTGTTGACCAGCTGGGGCATGCAGGCGGTCGCGATCGCCGACGGCGCCGAGGCCATCCGCGCGACGGAGCACGCCGCACGGCCCTTCTCGATCGCGCTCATCGACATGAACATCGCCGGCGATTCCGGCGTGGATGTCGCCTCGCAGCTGCGGCTGTCGAGGAACTGCGCGACGACGCCGATGCTGCTGCTGACGTCGGCGGATCAGCCGCCCGACAGCGCGCACACGACGGCGGTCAACGGCTTCCTCGTGAAGCCGGTCGGGCAGAAGGCGCTGCTCGACGCGATTCGCCGCCTCGTCGGGTCGCGCCTGACCGTCGACCAGGAGCCGGCCGCCCCCGCGGTCACGCCGACGCGCGCGGCGCGCCGCCTGCGCGTGCTCGTCGCCGAGGACAACCCGGTGAACCAGAAGCTGGCCCAGCACCTGCTCGAGCGCCGCGGCCACACGCCGATCCTCGTCGGCAACGGGCGCGAGGCGGTCGAGACGATGCTCCACGGCCACTTCGATCTCGTCCTGATGGACCTGCAGATGCCCGAGATGGACGGGTTCGAGGCGACCGCGTCGATCCGCGCGCGCGAGCGCGCGGCCGGCGCCCCGCGCATCGCCATCATCGCGCTCACCGCGCACGCCATGCAGGGCGATCGCCAGCGCTGCCTGGACGCGGACATGGACGGCTACGTCGCCAAGCCGATCAAGCCCGTTGAATTGTTCGAGGTGATTGACCGCGTGATCGCCGCGAACGCCGCGGTTGCCTGAAACCGCTGCGGGTGGGTCCGCGAAACGGTGCGGCGGGTCCGCGAAATTCTGGCTACTGTAATTTCCGCGGGACCCGCCCACGTACGTAGGCCGGGGCCCGGCGCTGGGACGGCATCCGTCCAGCGTCGGACCCGGCACATCAACCGGTTAGTTCACCGCGAAGCAATACAGCAGGCCGGCGCCGCCGGTCTGCACCAGCTTTGGCTGGCTGCAGCCCGCCGAGCCGTGCGCTGAATTCCACGACGAGTTGCCGCCACCCTGCTTATCCGCGTGCCCGAGCTGTACCGAACCGGTGTCGGCATTGCTCGTGTAGTTGTTGCAGGTGTGGTCCATCTCGTCGGGGAACGCCGTGCCGTCCGGACGCGAGCCCGTCAGGATGTCGTGCTGGTTCGGCATGTCGCCGACGCCGTTGACGACCGTGTTCTTCTCGGTGAACGAGACCTGCTTGCCGAGCGCGTTGCCCATGCGAGCCTGATCGATCGTGTCGCCGTGCAGCGTGCCGAGGTCGCGTGCGATCATCTGGCCACGCGCGTTGTACCAGGGACCGCTGCCGATGCGGTCACGCGCGTTGACGGCCGGCATGCCGTTCTTGGCCTGCTGGCTCAGGTACGCGTGCCACATGACGCCGCCGCGGCCTGCCGCGGTCGCCATCTGCTGGCAGTACGCGTCCGCGCCCGCGAGGCCGCCGTAGTTGGCGCCGTCGCCCTTCGGCGTGCTCGTGATGAAGAAGGACATCGGCATCTGCGGGCCGCGCCCGCCGCCCTGTCCACCGCCCCCGCCGCCGGGCGCGCCTCCGCCGCCTCGCTGCCCGCCACCGCCGGCCTGCGCGAATGTGAGTGTCGTGGCGAGCGCCGACAGCGCGAGCGCCGCAAGAATCATGGTTGTCTTACGCATCGAGCTTCTCCTTCCGAAGTGAGGTGTCTGGAGTCGTTCGCGTTGCCGGACCGGAACTGTAGCACAAGCGTGCCCCGCCTTTAGTGAATTTGCTCGTCGATCGCCGCGGCTGCCGCGCCGGCGCCGCCCTCGGCACGCACCAGCGCCGCCACGTCCGACGCGCGTGTGCCGATACTCCTGTCACCCAGCAGCCGCTCGAGCTCGCGCGCGACGCGGCGTCCGCGATAGGCGCGCGGTCGGATCGTCCTCGCCACGCCGAGCCGCGTCACGCGCGCCGCGTTGTCGGGCTGATCGTGCGCGTGCGGCACGACGAGCATCGGCCGCCCCGCGCGCAGCGCCTGCGCGAGCGTGCCCGCGCCGCCCTGGTGCACGACCGCCGCGGCGCGCGGGAAGAGCAACTGGTGCGGCGCGCGGTCCACGAGGAGCACGCCGCGCGGCAGCGCCGCGCGCGGCCGGTTCTGTTCGAATCCGCCGGTCAGCAGCACCGCGCGGATGCCAAGCCGGCGCACCGCGTCGACGCTCTCTTCATAGAAGCGTCCCGCGGCCGCCACCGCCGAGGTCCCGAGCGTGAAGACAACCGGCGGCGGCCCGCCATCGAGGAACGCGTCGAGCTCCGGCGACAGCACGCCAGGTCCGTTGTAGAAGACGAAGCCGGTCACCGATACGTTCCCCGGCCAGTCCGCCTGCGGTGCCGCCAGCACATGCGAGAAGAGCGCCAGCGTCAGCGCCGGGGAGAACTGTCCCTCGAACAGCGGATGCGCGCCCGGCGGCAGCCCGAGCTCGTCGCGCAGGTCGAACACCGGCTTCATCCATCCCCGCGTACTCCGGCGCGCGAAGCGCGCCATCGCGCGTCCGTACCACGGTCCGAGCCGCGCGAGGGGCGCGAGAAACGGCGCGGGCGGCACGACCGGGATGTCCGACGCGGAGAAGAACGACATCGGCGCGAGCACGGTGGACACCCACGGCAACCCGCGCGCCTGCGCCACGACCGGCGCGGCGAACGTGATCGGATGCGTGACGAGCAGGTCGGCGCCGGCCGCCGCCGCGTCGAGCGCCGCGTGGTCCTCGCGCAGCGAGCGCATCAGGATTTCCTTGAGGAGCACGTCCGAGCCCCGAACCGGATCCATGACGCGCGCGATGAGGGCGCGGTCGTCGGGGTCGATCGCGGGTCCGGCGGGATGGAACTCGAAGCCGAGCGACTCGACGAGCGGGCGGTAGAACTCCGCCATCACCACGACCGGGCGGTGGCCGCGTTCCCTCAGCGCGAGGGCGAGCCCGATGTACGGATAGACGTCGCCGTACGATCCCCAGCTCGTGATCAGAATGCGCGCCACGCTCTTCTCGAGGAGCGAAGCCCGGCCAGAAAGGCCGTCGCGGCCGCCGCCTGCAGGCGGACCTCAGCGCGCTGAAGCAGACGTCGCGACCGGCTTCCTGTTGATCACATTCGCCTGCAGGAACCCGTCGATCGCCGTCCAGGCGCGCAGCACCTGCTCGCGCGGGAAGTTGCCATGGCCGCCGCCGGGGATGGTCACGAGCTCCGCGACGCCGCCCGCTTTCTTGAGCGCGTCGATCTCGCGCACCTCCTGCTCGTAGGGAACGACCGGATCCGCGTCACCATGGATGGCCATCACCGGCGGCAGGCCGCCGCGCACGTACGTCATCGGCGAGACGCGCCGGGCGACGTCCTTATAGTTCGGCTGCGCGCCAATCCACGAGATGGCGTAGTCGCGCTTCGGGTCGTCGACGAGCGTCGTGTAGTCGAACACGCCGTACCAGCTGACGACGGCCGCCACCTTCAGCGGCTCAGGGCCGGGACAGTTGCGATCGAACCCCGCGGACTCCGGCACGAGCCCCGTCATCAAGGCGAGGTGCGCACCCGCCGACTGCCCGGTGACGATGATCCGCTCGGTGTCGACGTTGTATTCCTTCGCGTTGTGCATCACCCAGCGCAGCGCGCAGCGGGCGTCTTCGACCGCGGCGGGGGCGAGCGCGATGCCGCTGGCGCGGTATTCGATGTTCACCGCATTCCAGCCCATCTGCACGTACGGCAGGACGCTGAGCGCGGAGGCTTCCTTGCGCGAGCCGATGCGATAACCGCCGCCGTGCATGAAGATCGCGGTCGGCAGCGGACCGGATGCCTGCGCGGGCCGGTAAAAGTCGAGCTTCAGTTCCGCGCCGCTGGCGGTCGTGTAGGTGATGTTGGGAACGACCCGGTACCCGGTACCGGCATACGCCGCAAAGGTGGCCGCGTCACCCGCGGGACGCTGCGCCGACACCACGCCTGACGAGATGCAGACCCCGGCCGTCAACAACAGGGCGAGACCAACGCGCTTCATAGTTCCCTCCAGCACCCGCCTTCGCTACCGTTCCGCGAGGCAGGGCAATGGTATCCGTGCGGTTCCATTGTTGCAATGCAGAGCCACGTGCAACTGCCTCGTCCTCTTCTCAGCCTGATGACGGCGGCGTATCCGTGGCTGCTTGCCGCGATTCTCATCGGCTTCGTCTGGCAGACCGTGGCCGCGCGGCGTGCGGCGGCGCCGCCACCACCACCAGAGGCCGACGCCGGCAGTCTCAACTGCCAGACGCTCAGTCACGAGGGGATGCTGGGTCCGATACCGGAGGCGAGCGGCCTCGCGCTGAGCGCGCGCACGCCCGGCATTCTCTGGTCGATGAACGATTCAGGCACCCCCGTCGTCTTCGCGATCGACGTGATGGGACGCGTGTTGAGCAGCGTGCGCATCACGGGCGCGGACATCAACAACTGGGAGGACATCAGCGTCGGACCGTGCGGCAACGGGTCGTGTCTCTACGTCGCCGACACCGGCAACGAAGGCGGCACGCAGCGGAACGACGTCGTGATCTACCGGGTGCCCGAGCCCGCGCCGACCGACTCGCGCACCGCGCCGGCGGAGACGTTCAACGCCGCGTACCCGGCAGACGAGGATCACGAATCCGAAGCGATGTTTGTCGCGGGCGGCCAGTTCTATCTGGTCACGAAGGGCCACCCGTCGCTCGTGTTCCGCTTTCCACGCGGGATGCAAGCCGGGACGCTGGCCACGCTCGAACGCGTCGGCCAGGTGCCGACCGAACAGTTCCAGGCCACGACGATCCGGCGGCAGACCCGCATCACGGACGCGGAGACGTCGCCCGACGGGAAGTGGGTCGCGATGCGGACCAACAAGGAACTGCTGCTCTACCGCGCCGAGGACGTCATCGCGGGACGCTTCGAGAGGGTCTGGCATCTCGACCTCGCGCCGCTCGACGAAGCGCAGGGCGAAGGCGTCGTCATCACCAACGAAGGCGACGTGTACCTGGCTGCGGAAGGCGGCGGTCACGGTCTTCCGGGAACGTTCGCACACCTCAAGTGCGCCCTTCCGCGGTAAGAAGAGCACTGCTCGTGGTCACCAGGCCAGCGATCGATCGGGCCGGTACCACGGCAGGTGGCCCGCGGCGGTGTTCGACATCGCCCGCGTCGGGTTGAAGATCAATCGCAGGCTCGCCCGCCAGACGCGATTGCGGGTACGGCGCTCCGCCCATTCGACGAAGAACTTGTCCAGCACGTCCTCCGCGATCACCAGCCCGAACGCGCCGGTCGGCGTCACCACGTAGTCCACCCATCCCGTCGTCTCCGGGCGCAGGCCGACGTTGCCGATCGACGCCTCGCTGATGGGGCCGACCTCGAACTGAAAGCTGTAGGCGGCGGCAAACGCCGCGGCCCGTCCGCGGCTCGACCAGTAGCGGTTGTCGAACTCGATCGTGACGGGCGCCTTCGGGTCGTGCTCGATCCACAGGTACCCCGCCGCGGCGCCGTGAATCGGGTGACCGACGTAGTTGACCGGCCACGGGTCGGTGTCTTCCCACGTCACCGGCATGTGGACCGAGCGGCGATAGTCGCGCCAGAAGTTGCCGCGCAGCTCGCGGCGCGTGCCTGGCTGCAACGCGATTCGAATTCCGTGCTCGATCGCGAGCAGCGCCACCGAGTCGAGGAGAAGGCCTGTCTTGTCGATGGAGGAGCGGACCGGAACGGCGATCCGCGACGGGGGATCCGACTGGGCGCGCGCGGGCGTCGACAGCGCAGCAAGGAGGACCACCGCCGTCAGCAATCGCGCAGTCCCGTTGTCGCTGGCCATCACGAACGCCTCATGTCAGCGCATCACATTGTCCCCCTGAGCGGTCCGGGTCTCGTGGACCCAATTGGGTATGGCAACTGCCCGATTTTCGGATCCTGCGCACATGTGCACGATGTGCGGATTCGCTCGCGCACGGCCAATGGAGGTGCCACAACTTCATAAATCTGCACGCTTTGGCGTGGCGAGGCAATTGCGAGTGCATCGCGACCATGATCGCGGGCAATTCGGTCCTGCGGCGTTGCGCAGAACCCCTCCTGAACGTCGCGCGCCCGACGAGCGCGGGCTGGCGCGCCGCCGCCGATGTTCGTGCCGAACGGCCGCAGCCGCCCCAGAACTGGACCGGCCTTCCGCTCGCCGCTCGCTGCTATATCGCAACCGTCACTGGGCTCGGCGCCGCCGCTGTGATCCTGGCGTTGCAGCAACTCAGCGAACGGGACGCCCCGCTGCTCACGGCGCTCGCGGTGCTCTCGCTCATCACGGCATTTGCCAAGACGACGCTGTCGGTGCCGGGAAGCGCATCGACGCTCAGCTTCTGCTACGTGATCGACTTCACCGCGCTGCTGGTGCTCGGCCCCGCGGCGGCGACGCTCACGAGTGCGCTTGGCGTCTGGGCGCAGGGAACATTCCGGGCGCGGCGGCGCGGCCCGCGCTACCGCACCTGGTTCAGCATCGGCGCGCTGGCGCTGACGGTGCAGGCGGCCTGGCTCACTTACACGTGGCTTGGCGGCAACGCGAGCGAGCCGATCGTGCCGTCGGGGTTCCTGATGCTCGGGGCGACCGCTATCGTCTACTTCTTCTCGAACACGATGCTGGTCGCCGGCGCGGTCGCGTTCACCACGCGGCAGCGGACGCTGCGCGTCTGGCGCTCGACGTTCGCCTCGATCTGGCCGGGACACCTGTTCGGCTTCACGGTTGCGGCCGCGGCGTCCGCGGGGCTCGTGCGGTCGAAGCTGTGCCTGCTGCCCTTCACCGTCGCCATCCTCGCGCTGACCTACGACACGCTGCACGCCTACGTCGAGGGGTTGTCCGAGTCGCTGATCGATCCGCTGACCGATCTCCCCAACCTGCGCTACCTGCGGACGCACGCCGCGCAGGAAGTGGATCGCGCCCAGCGCGAAGCGACGACGCTGGCGGTGCTGATGATCGATGTCGTCGGCTTCAAGACGATCAACGACACCTACGGTCATCGGGCGGGCGATCTGGCGCTGCGCGAGGTCGCGCAGCGGCTCCAGGCGTCGGTCCGGTCGTACGACATCTGCGCGCGCTACGCCGGCGACGAGTTCGTGGTGGTCCTGCCTGGCTGCCCTGCCGGTGAGGCACAGGCCAAGGCCGCCGCGATCCACGAGGCGATCGCCGGCGCGCGCGTCGAGCTGTCGGCAGCGACGGTCATTCGCCTCGATGTCAGCGTCGGGGTGGCGATGTTCCCGGAGCAGGGCGACAGCTTCGACGACCTGCTGGCGGTGGCCGACGGCGCGATGTTCGACCAGAAGCGCTCGACCGATCGCGACGCCGGCGGCGGCATCGATCGCAGCACCGGCAGCACGCCGCGTACGACCTCCCGCAAGACACGTCTCGCGGTCAATCGTGGCCTGGCGCCGGCCGTCTGAGGACCCACGAGTCAGGTACTTCCCCAGCATCCATTGGACAGTCGGCCTTTGAACCTCGTCACCCCCCGCGAGGACACGATGACGCGACGGAACCGCACGAACGAACAAGTGCCCGAACCTGCCAAAACGCGATGCCCCGGGTGTCAGTCGCGGCTCGATGTGCTGGAAACGCCGAGCGGGGGACGGACGGTGTCGGTTGCGTTTCTCGGCGTCACCGTCGAGACGAGCGCGGCGGCACTGGAGGTCTTCATTCCGCGCGATGGCGGCGCCGAGATACGGTGTCCGGCGTGTGACTGCCAGTTCGATCCGTCCGGGCCGCTGCGCATCCCGCCGCTCAAGCGCGCAACGCGGTAGATTCGCGGGGCGAAAGCACGCCGCGCCCCACGGGCGCGCCCTGACGGTCAGTCGGGGACCGGCGCCTGCCGCCTGATCGATCTCAGCAGTCTCAATCCAAAATCCCACGCCAGCGATCTGCGCGGGGCCCGCCGTGTGGCGCGCGAATCGCCTCGCCAGACGAGCGAGGCCATCTGCATGCCCGAGGCGAAGTCGAATCCGCAATCACACCTGAAGCCCGAAGCGGGATTCATCCGGCCGCAATGAGGACACTTCACGGAGGGCATCAGCGCACCCCTTTCACGATCGGATAAACGGTGCGCCGGTGAAAACCTTACGTGTGCCCTGTTGAAAGGCCCCTTTCCGGACGTTCTTCTCTAACAGCGTCGGATGTGCGGCCGATGCAGAGGCCGGCCCCCGCTGGGACGGCCTGACGTTTCATCCGCCGGTTCGTGATCGCCATCGACGTGCGGTTGTGGATCGCGTGCCGGCCCTTCGCCAGGCGTACAACCATGCGTAGTGCGCTGCTCTCGCTGTCCACGATCATCTTCGCCGCCTGCAATGCCTTGCAGTCCTCGCCGGTCGCGCCGTCGGCGTCCGGGCCGCCGCCGGTCCCGGCCCCCGTCCCGTCCGAACTGCGCGCCTTCTATGCGCCGACCGGCGTCTATGGTGGCGGTGCGACGCAGATCCACGCCGCCGTCTACGGCTACGACGAGCGCGGCTTCGAGCGGCGCGTCCGGGACGTGCCCGTCGGCTTCAGCGCGACGCGCGGCGGACACCTGACGGTGTTGTCCGGCCACACGTACGGAACCGAAGACGCCGTCGCGCTGATGGACGTCGATCGCGCAGCGGTGGATTACGACATCGAGGTGACGGTGACCAGCCCTGTCGGCCGGACCGTGCTGCGCGTAACGGTCTGCGCCTGCCTGGCACCACCGCCGACGCCTTCCCCGGCTCCTTCGCCTTCCCCGCCTCCGCCGCCGACACCAACGGCGCCGGCGCCGGCGCCGAAGGATCCGGCTGTGCCGGAGGTTAGTCCACGATGATCCGCGCCGGCCTGGCCGCGAGCGGCGCGCTGGTGGACGCGTCGGTGTCGGGATCGCGGTTGCCGGGCTGGCGGTGGTAGGCGATGGCGGCGTGGAAGCGCTCGCGTTCGGTGGGCATCGAGACGTCAGCGGCGACGACCGCGTGCATCAGCGCCGCTGGATCGGTGACGTGCCAGAACCCGAGCGCATGGCCCAGTTCGTGGCCAAAGAGATTCGGCGAACTCACAATGGCGCCGTCCCGTCCGCACTTGGGGACGGTATTCAACCAGATGTGGCCGGCGGCGGCGCCAGCCAGCGCACGCCCGCAGCAGTCGTCATCGTCGCGAATCAGTTCCACCGTAATCCATTGTGGCGTGTCGGCGCGGAGCGCGTCGCCCGTCTCCCAGGCGGCTAACGACAACCGGCCGCCAGTCAGCGCAGGAATCACCGCGGCGGCGGCCTGGCGGTACGCCGTGAGCGTCATCAGACACACCCGTGCGTTGAAAATAGATCGACGGCGAGGCCGTCAGCATGCGCAACGGCTGCAACGCATCCGGTGACTCGGCCCCGTTGCGCACCAGCTCGCGATAAAAGTCGAGCGAGAACGGCGCGCTCTCGCCAATCAGATCCACCATGGGCGACGTGCGGCCGATGAGCGCCTGCCGCGTCACGTAGCCCGGGGCACTGATCGTGAGGAGCGGCGGCAGGCCCGCCACCGTCTGCGTAAAGGATCCGACCGTTGCACCGCTGACCGTGTCGGTGATCGTACCAGTGACGGTCACGGCATTCGGCGCTGGCGATGACGTCGAGGGACCCGTCGTCTGGTTGCTGCCGCCGCAGCCGATGAGCGTGAACGCGATACCCACGCTGAGGCACAAAAGCCGTGTTCCCAGGGTGTGTGTATCGGTTGATCAGGGGTAGGCGACACTTTCCTCGCCGGACTCTCCTCACACGTGAGTTTGCAATTCTGAACATTCCGCGCCCGCCCTCACACACGACGGCGGTTGTAATCGAGCAGGATCGCCAGGCTCACGACGGACGTTCCCACCAGCAGGGATGTCACGAGAACCTCTTGAGGTGAGCCTAGATTGACTCCTCCGCGCGACAGCAGCAGTACCAACTGACTACACAGCGCAAAGAGGTTTAGCGCGATGACGCCCCAACGTATCAACGTTGGAAGCGGCTGAAGGTCCCCCGCTCTGACTTGACGGTTCTTTCCTACCATCCCACGACGGTAGTAATCGACAAACATCGTCAGATTCACGAAGGCGGTCCCGACCGTCAGCGACACCATCGCGATCTCGTCTTGCCCCACCCATCTGGGAATAAGGAAGAAGACCTCGACCAGGAGCAACAGCACGTTGAGGCCAACCGCCAGCCATCGCGCGGCGGCCGGGAAGGGTCGCTCGCCTTCCTTCAGCACAGGCGCACTCATTGGCGTACGTAGTCAGGACGTTTCTGTCAAACGCCGATCACGCAGTTCCTCTTGGCTGGGAAGCGGTCCCTCTGCGGGCTCCACCGCCGGCTCCAGGAGCCTGTGGACGACCGGGCCTGCCAGGACGAGAAAGCCGAAGATCCACGTTGGAACCAGCATCTTGAGTGTCTCGTCCCGATCCTGATGGATGAACAGGGGCCTGAACACGGGCGAGAACTCAGGGATGTACCAACAGGCAGACTCGAGGGCGAAGTTGTTGTCGCGGCACACCTCCGGCGTTGAGTCGCCATATCGCAAGCCAGAGAAACAGATCCAGAACGTAGCCATGAGAAGGAACAGGGCACACGCCACCCGTGCCAGTCGGGCTCGAGGCTCCTGCAGGGACGTGAGAAAGGACGCAAGGAACAAGGACGCCGGCAGCGAGCAGAAGAGGAAGAAGCGGGGCCCCCAGTACTGTCCTCCGTACCAGGACCACCATTTTGCGTAGACGATGACGATCCCCGCACTGAAGATTAGCCAATAGTGCGCAAGCTTCCGGACGGGACCCTTCAGCGTCGTCGATGCGGCCCAGAGTCCGGGACAGTAGATCAGGAGCCCTTTTCCGAAGGAGAAGAGGATCGACACGACGCCGAGGAAGAAGGGATAGCTGAATCCCGGCCGCCCTGAGAACGGCATGAAGGTACGAACGCCCCGATCGTTCTCGTAACCTGAGATCAACAGATCCTGGAATCGAATCCAGCGATCGCCGGCCATGACCAGAAGAACCGGACCGATGATCCACATTGCAGTGAGTGATTTCCTCTCGTAACACCGCACACTCAGAAGCAGCGTGAGAGGAATTACCAGCGCGGGTGTGTTGGCGGTGCCTATAACCAGCCATGGCGCCGCCGCAAATTCCCTGTCCTTGACCAGCAGAGCGGTGCCCACGCCGAGCGATACCGCGCTCAGGGTCTCTCCAAAGAAGTCCTTCGTGCTGAACGGAAACAGAGAGCCGAACACCAGCAGGAGCAAGAAAATCCTGAGTTCACCCGGATTCAGCATCGGGCGAAGAACCCGTCCCAGACACAGGAGGCCAACACAGAACACACAGAAATTGAAGTAGGGGGCCACTCCCAGGAGATAAAACGGCAAGGCCAGGAGCGGCCCCACGAACGAAAACTTCATGTCATCGAACGTGTGCGCATGCACCAGCGTCTGGAGCGCCTCGAGGCGAGTGCCCCCATCGCCTATTTGAATGCTGCGCCGGATCAACAGGAGGCAGACGAGGCCGACGCCGAAAGCCATCCATTGCAGGAGCTCATAGAGGCGTGCCGCTCCATCCCGCCGTACTTCGCTTTCCAGCGGTAACGTCTGCTCGGTGATCCCATGCGTGCGGTTCAGATCCGCGACCTTCCGGCCGGCTTCGCCTTCCTTGACGGTCGCCAGAATCTGCTCGTCGGTGTACTTGCTCCGTTTCATCGGTCCTCCTAGGAACGGAGGCCCTCATTCTATGCGTGGAGAATTACTGGGGGCAGGTTACGCCCAACGCGCACGAAATGACCGATTGCACGGCCACTATTGTGCCAGCGACGCGAGACACATGGTGCCCGGCCTCCCCGAGGGGTGACGCTGACGGCACGAGTCAGGTACTATCTGGCGCGAACCAACATGGGCAACACATCAAAAAAACGGCGGCCGTCGAGGATCGTGCCCCAAGGCCACGGTCGCCGGACCACGAGCGAGCGAATCAACGAGCGATCGCGAATGCCCTTCTTCGATGCCACGGGCGTGCGCATGGACGCATTCCCGTTCACGCGTCCTCGCGTGCTCGCGGCGCTGAAGCGTGCCGAGGGATTCTGACGTGCTCGCGCGCCTCCGCCAGCTTGTTGGACGCCGGCCGCCGCCCCGCCACGCGGCGTCACCCGCCGCATCCATCGCAGAAGCGGACTCGATCGCCGAACTCGCGCCAGATCTCCCTCCTTGCCCTGCCGATCGCATCGAGGTCCTGACCGCGTGTCCGGTCTGTGGCGGCGAGCAGTGGTCGGCGGCCTCTGCGTTCAACAAGTTGATCCTGCTGTCGCACCCCCCGGACGAGGCATCGTACCGTTACGACTATTCTCTGTGCCACGACTGCGGCGTGGTCTTCGCGCGAAGACGTCCGGCCGGTCCGCGATACAACTGGATGATCGAGCACTTCGAAGAGACTCTGGGCCGGGCGGAGTTCGGCGAGGGGCGCCAGGGGAGCGTGGCGCTGGCGTCGTCGCTCACCGACGACGAGCGCGCCCAGTTGCGGCGCCGGGCCGCACGCGGCGTGTTCGTATCGAATCACACCGGCATTCCCCGTAAGGATTATCTGCCCGGCCTTCTCGCCGACAGATTGTCCAACAGCCAGCATGTGGAGCTCTTGTCGTCGCTGCTGCCGCTGCGGGCGCCCCGCGTCCTCGAGGTGCGAGCCCGCACCGGCTCGATCTCCGCCGCACTGATGCAGAGGTTTGACGCGCGCGCATATGCGATGACGCTGTTCGAGAGCCACCAACTGGTCGCCACCGAGGTGTACGGGCTGCAGGCGATGCACGGCATCGACTACGACCGGTTCTCTATCCCGTTCGAGGGGACGTTCGATCTGATCATCTCGAATCACGGGTTCACTCACGCCATCCGCCCGCGTGAAATGCTGGCGACGTTTCACGACAGGCTCGCCGACGGCGGTTCGCTCTACCTGTTCAACGAGCCGGACGAATGCGAGTTCCTCGAGGTGGGCAAGTCGGTGTTCAACACGCTCAACGCCTTCCACATGCAGGCGTTCGACGGTGCGTCGCTGGAGCGGGCGCTCGCGGCCAATGGCTTCTCGGTCTCGTTCATGACAATGATGGGTAAAAGCGGCTCTCACCTCTGCCTGGCGCAGAAGCGGCCGCGCGGCGAGCCCTGGACGCCGGTGGCCGAGCGAATACGCGCGCGCCGGGTCGCTGCTTATCGGCATGCACAGGATCGTGCGTCAGTGCTCGTGCCAGAGTTCGCGCGCGGCCGGCTTGGCGAGCCGTGGGATCAACTTCTCGCGCGACACGTGGCGAGCGGGCTCGTTGAAGTCAACCGCAAGGGCAACGTGAAGCTTCGCCGCTGACGCCCTGCGCCGCTCAGAACTCCACTACGAGTCTGCTGCCGCTGCCGAAGGTATGAGCTCGCTGCTCGCTCCCGCGAAGGCCAGCGCAGAGACACCGCGCAGCGCGGCGGCTCAACGGCATTCGGTCGCGGCGTCCGCAGGGCGTGCTGCGGACAGTTCGGCGCGCACTGCATCGGCGCCGGTGCTGCACCAGGCGCGCGTCCACGCCGCGGCGTCCCGGCCGGCGCCGAGGTCGAGCAGCAGGCGGACGACTTCCTCGCCTGAGACGCGCGCGGCCGCCTCGAGCGGCGTGAGAGCCAGCGGCTCGGTCGAGAGGAATCCGGCTCGCACCTCGGCTGGCGCATCCGGGTTTTCTCCGCGCGCGACCGCGCGGACGATCGCCGCGCCGTCGCGGAAGGCGGCGGCCTCGGCGAGATTGCGTGGGATCAGCCCCCAGAGCGCGCTGATGCCGATTCGCTCAGCACCGAGCAGCGCCAGCCATGCCACCGCGAGCGCGATGACCGGAACCGTGACGGCGAGCGTGCTCAGTCTTCCCATATCCGTGCGACCCACCACCGTTCGCCGACCCGTGGATTCGGTAGGTCCATGTCCACGGCGGCCTCGCGCAATGTGGTGATCAGCTGTTGTGCTGCCGCGTCGTCGGGCCATCGCCCGCTGCGCTGCCACATCCCCGGCAGCCGCACCCAGTCGTTCTGATGCCTGAACGCCTGCGCGCGCAGCAGGTAATGCATCCCCGCGGCACGAACCGACCACCCGATCGAGAGCAGTGCCACAATTGTGACGGCGGTGGCGGTTGCGGCGCTCCGGGTCATCGTCGCCGTGTTCAGGACCACGCGGACGGCGGCAAACGCCGCCAGCGCGTAGAACGCACCGGCGACGCCGGTGATCTCGTCCTTGGTGTAGGAATACGACACGACTGCATTGGCGACGAGAACAATCGTCGACAGCACAATCCAGCGAATGGTGTCGTCACGGACGTCGGACCGCCGGACTGTGTGCGCGGCTGTACACACGATCAGCAGCGTTGTGACAGCCGACGTGACGACTGGAATCACCAGCCATGGCTCGAGCTCGTTCGACATGAGGGTTCGTGTGGCGATGAACACACCGTTGCGCGGCTCGGCGAACAGCACCGCCAGCGCCGACGCCGCGACGTTGTAAGCGTAGAGCACGAGCGCACGATCGCCGAAGCGCTGCTGCAGATCAGCGGGGTCCAGCATCGTGAAGCCGAAGCCGGTGCTGCGGTCGGGCAATCCGGTTCCGCTCGCCACATAGATAAGGCGGAGCACCACATACGCGGTGAGGACCGCCGTCATCGCGACGAGACCCCACCGTGAAATTCCGCGCCACCCCACCAGCCACGCGCCGCTGGCCACCACCCACACGAGCAACCCGGATTCAAGGGTGAGTGCCGCGGCCGCGAGCGCGAACACCGCGGCGGCATCGAGCCACCAGGCCTGCCGCGACGACCGCGCGAGGTTGAGCGTCAGCAAACAGAGCACCACGACTTCAAGGAAGTGGTTCACCGGGAACGCTTCCTCGATGTTGCCGCGGAAGGTGCGCGAGCCGATGAAGACGACGAGCGCCAACGCCGCCGCGGCGGCATCCGTTGCTGTCGACACGCGCAGCGCCGCGGTGAAGAGCAGGACGGCTGTCACCAGCAGCGCCGCATGGAACCCGCGGTACGCCAGCCAGTAGTGCCCTGCTGCCAGGTCGTAGAGGACCTTTGTTTGCGCGACGCGCAGCGGCCGCAGGTGGTTGTCGTCGGAACGAAGGCTCTCCGTGAACGAGGCCCACGCCGAAGGCGAAGCCCGTGCGTCGATGATCTCGTCGAGGCTGTCGGAGACCTGCACCGGCATCCACAGCAGATCGGACGCAAGAGCGAGCGCCAGCAGGGACGCGAGCGTGAAAGCGGCGGTCCTCGGCGTCACCGAGTGCGGTGTTCCTTCGGACGATAGAATAGACGAGATGTCGGTTGAAGTCAGGCGAGCGTTCTTGACCCACGACCCGACCTATCGCCGCTACGCGATCGTCGATGAAGCGATGCTGCGGGAAGCGGCAGCACGACTCGATGCGTGGATGCAGGCACCACAGCGCCCGCGCTCTGGCGTGGTCAACCCGATTCAACGAGTACGACGGCGATAAGGGCGGGTGCTCCGCCCTACCCCGCCCTACCGTTGTTTACGGCAGCTTCGAGCGCCTTGGCGAACGGGATCATTGATGGGATCAGTCAGCGGATCTACTGTATTTCCCGATTGGCTCGACGTGCGGGCTTGATGATTTCCTAAGGAATTGGTGCCGGAGGTGGGAATCGAACCCACACGGGGGGTGACCCCCACGGGATTTTGAGTCCCGCGCGTCTGCCAGTTTCACCACTCCGGCGGCCCGCTCGATCTTACGCCATCAGGCCGAGCGGCCTGATGGCGCGAGAAGGACGCTGGAACAACGTGGTGACGGTTGTGCTCTACGGCGCTTGCGCGACACCCTCGCGCACGCCGTCGAACGTGTAGGCGCTGCTCGGCGAATTGAGCGGAGCGACACCCGGCCGCGACGCGCCGGTCACAATCCAGCCGCGGACGTCGCCCGGTGAGTACGCCGCATTCTGCTGGAAGTAGCGCGCCGCGATGCCGGCGACGTGCGGCGAGGACATGCTGGTCCCGCTCATCCTCGTCGTGCCGCCACCGCGGTTCAGCGACAGGATGCCGGTGCTCTGAATGGTGCACGCGCGGCTCACGTCCTCGCGCTCCTCGCCCGGCGCCGAGATCAGGACCTTGACGCCATCGGTCGTGAAATACGACGCCGTGTCGGCCGCGATCGCGCCAGACAGGAAGCGGCACTGGTTCGATCCGTTGACCGCCGTCGTGCTCGCCACCGCCGCGACCCGCGGATAGGCCGCAGGAATCTCGCCGCCCGCGTCCGCGGCGGGATCGTTGCCAGCGGATGCCACGACCAGGACGCCGGCGGCATCGAGCGCGGCAAACAGGTCACGCATCGCGGGGTTGTCGTCAACCGTGCCCGGACGTCCGAGGCTCATGTTGATGACGCGGATCGCCGGCGACACCAGATCGTGATTGGCGAGGACCCAGTCGAGGCCCGCCATCAGCGACTCGTCCGAGCCCGAGCCGGTGCTGTCGAGCACCTTCACGCAATACAGCTGCGCGGCTGGCGCCACGCCGATGACGTCCCTCGTGTTGTCGCGCGCCGCGACGATGCCCGCGACGTGCGTCCCGTGCCCCTCGTCGTCCATGCAGCTCGGGCCGAACGCGCTGTAGGCGTCGATGGTGCCGGGCAGGTCCGCATGCGCCAGATCAACTCCCGTGTCCACGATGGCAACGCCGACCCCGGATCCATCCGATCCGGCGCGCGGCACCCCGACACGAACGACCCCGGCCGGAACCGTCTGCGTCGTCCCGCCCCCACCGCCACCGGGCTTCCCGCCCGCCCTGGCGTTGGAGGCCTGATCGGCGAAGACCGCGCGGTCGGGAACCACGGCCAGCACGTCGGCACGGCCCTGCAGCGCTCGCAACGCGCGATCGTTGGGCACCCTGACCGATACGGCGCTGACGCCGTTGTAGACGACGCGCGCGCTCGCGCCGGCGTTTCCAACGGCGGCACGACGCGCGGCCGGCGTCACCCCTGCGCGGAACTGAACGATGTAGTTCTGTGCATCCTGCGCGAAGAGCGCCGGTGCGGTGCCAATGGCGAGCAGGAACGTGAAGCCCGCCTGGAGGCCGAACGCCGATCTCGAATTCGTCATCTCATTTCTCCGGATCTCCGGCAGGGAGCACGGAGCGAGACCGTCGTTGCAATGCTTCGTCCAGTCCCGGCAAGAGAGGGCAATCGTCTGGGATCAGTGACTTACTTGGCATCGAGGGAGGGAGCGGCGTCGCGGCCGTCCGGCGAATTCGTCGATGCCCGCGACAAAATTGCGCGAGAAGGCTCCGGCGCGCTACGCGGTCTGGCCCGGCAACCCGAGGGCGAGGCCGGCGTGAATTCTCAGCACATGGTCGATGAGGTGCTGCGTGTCGATTCCCTTGACGAAGTAGCCCGCCGCACCGGCCTCCTCGATCGGATGCAGCGGCTCGGTGCGCGGGTGCGACGACACCCCGAGGACCTGGATCGACGGGAACTCGGCGCGCAGCCGCCGCGTGGCCTCGATGCCGTCCATCTTCGGCATCGAGATGTCCATCAGGATCACGTCGGGGCGAAGCGCGCGCGCCTGCTCGATGGCCTCGAACCCGTTGGTCGCATCGCCGACGACGACGAGCTCGCGCCGCGCCTGCAGCACGTTGCGGAGCGCCTTCCGCACCGGCGCATGATCGTCGACGATCAAGATCCTGAGGGCCGTTGGCGACGGGACGTGCGTGCCGCCGCGAGGCGCCCGCTCACCGCCGTTCGGCGCCGCTCCCCGCGGCGCGATCAACCGGAACACGGTGCCTGCGCCGGGCGCGCTCTCGATCTCGAAGCGGCCGCCGAGCAGCGTCAGCCGTTCGCGAATGCTGAACAGGCCCCATCCGACACTCCCGGTCTTCGCTCGATCGACCAGCGCCGCGGGGTCGAACCCGATGCCCCCGTCACTGACGGTGATGCAGAGCGCATCGTCGGCGTCGAGCGCCAGCGTCACGTCCACCCGTTCGACCTGGGCGTGCTTCACCGCGTTGATGAGAAGCTCGCGGACCGATTCGAACAGCAGCGTCCGGACGTCCTTCCGCGCGGAGCTGGCGAGAGGGTCGGCCGACACCTCGACGACGAGCCCGTATTTCTCGCGTGTCTGGGCCGCCAGCCAGACCAGTGCCGCCGCGAGCCCCGAGCTGTGCAGGACCGGGGGATACAGCTCGACGCTCAGCGATCGCGCGGCGGCCATCGCTTCATCGAGGCTGGCCCGCGCCTGCACCACCGGTTCGCCCGAGGCGATGCCGTGACGCGCGTCGCGCTTCAGTTGTTGATCGAGGTTCACCGCCGCGACGAGGAGTACCTGCTGCAAGCCGTCGTGAAGCGTCCGCGCGAGCTGCTCGCGCGCGTGGTGCTCGGCAAGCGTCACGTCGGACGCCAGCCGGCTCAACTGCGCCGTCCGGCGCTCGAGCGCCGCGGTCCGCTCCCGAAGCACCGCGGCGGCGCGTTGCCGTTCGGTGATATCGGTCACGAACGCGATGGCGCGGCCGCCCCCGGCGGTGGGAATGTGATTCAGGCTGACTTCGATGGGAAAGGTCGATCCGTCTTTCCGCTCACCAACGAGGTCGAGGCCGCCTCCCATCAGGCGCGAATGCGGGGCAGAAAAGTACCCGCTCCGATGCCGCGCGTGCTCCTGACGCAGGAACGACGGCAGCAGCCGCTCGATGCTCTGGCCGAACAACTCGCCGGGCGGCCAGCCGAACATCGCCTCGAGGGCGCGATTCGCCGAGATGATTATGCCCTCCGCGTCCACGGAGAGGATGCCCTGCGTGGCCGTCTCCAGCAGGAGCCGCAGCTCGCGGTCATGCTCCTCGTCGCGGCGCGCCTGGAGCGCCTCCTCCGCGCGCCGGCGCTCGGTGACGTCGAGACAGATGCCGACGAGCCGTACGAGCCGGCCGTCGGCGTCACGTTCGGCTCTGCCGAGGCCCTGCATCCAGCGCTCGTTGCCATCCGGGCGCACGATCCGGAACGTCTCGTTCCAGTCGTTGTCGTCCGGCGAGCACAGGAGCTGGTCGAAGTGGTCGAGCACTCTCTTCCGGTCGTCCTCGTGCAACGTCGATGTCCACCTGTCGAGACTCAGTGGACGACCCGGAACCATGCCGTAGTGCGCGTACACCCGGTGATCCCAGTCGAGGCGATCGGACTGCGCATTCCAGGTCCACACGCCGGCCGCGGACGCGTCGAGCGACAGCTGCAGGCGTTGCTCGCGCTCGCGCAGCGCCGCCTCGGCGCGGGCGCGCCCCACGGCGTCCCACGTCCGCTCCGCGACGTCGCGGACGAGCGCGATTTCGGTCGGTGTCCAGTGGCGCGGGGTCGCGTTGTTGGCGCCGAAGGCGGCGAGGAACTGGCCGTTCTTCACCAGCGTCGCGCCGATGAACGCGGCGATCTCCCTCGCCTGCATCGTGACGCGCTCGGCGTCCGTAAATCGTGGATCGGACGACACGTCGTTCACGACGACGGTCTCACCGCGCCGGTACGCCTCGCTCAGCGCCGCCCCGAAGGTCCCCGATGGTCCGTGGCCGACGAGCGGTGCCACGCCGCGCCTGTACTCGCGGCGAATCACGTAACCGTGTTCCGACATGTCCGCGTAGCCGACACGGTTCACGCCTAGGTGCTCACCCAGGAGTCGCGCGGCGGTTTCCTGCACGTCGGCGGGATCGCTCAACGGCCGCAGCGCATCGCTGAGCGTGAGCAGGAACGCGTGGCGCTCCTCGCTGGCCCTCAATGCCTCTTCGGCGCGCGCCCGCTCCGCCGCGGCCCACGTCCGTTCAACCGTTTCCTCGACGAGCGCGACCTCGTGCTGCGTCCAGGCGCGCGGTGCGACGCTGTGGACGCCGAACCCGCCGACCCATCGTCCTTCCTTGCAGAGCGCTGCGCCGATAAATGCCGCGACCTTGTTCCTGCCGAATACCGCTCGTTCGGCTTCGTCGAACCGCTCGTCGGTCTGGACGTCGTCGATGGCAAAGGTCCCGCCGCGCCTGTAGCCCTCGAGCAGCCGCTTTCCGAACGCGGCCAGCGGGGCGCGGCCGATGAGGGGCGCCACGCCATTGACGTAACAGCGGCCGACGATGAACTCGTCACCATCGACATCCGCGTAGAGGACGCGGTTGACGCCCAGGTACTCGCCGAGCAGGCTGGCGGCGGCATCCTGGATCTCGAGGGGATCCTTCAATGGGCGGAGCCGATCGTTCAGTGTGATCAGGAACTTCAGGCGCTCGTCGCTCATCCATGGGCCCTTTCGGCCCACGGATTTTACGTGCGACGACGTGGACGAGCTTGCACAGCGTCCGGCGGCGTTCCGCCGGACGTCCTCGAGGCTGGATCCGCCTACGCGGCGGCGTGCGGCGGTCGCGCGGCGGCGGCCGCGAATGCCGCTCCGCCGATCAACGCGAGGTTCTTGGTGAAGTTGATCATCTCGTTCATGCGCCGGGGCCCATCCTCGGCGTTCCAGTAATCGTGCATCATCGGCGTCGCGCCGGTGAGGAACATCGTGACGAGCGACGCACCGACCTTCTGCTTCACCCCGGTGACGAGGCTGAGGCCGCCGACGACGAGCAGGGCGCCGCTGCCGAGCACCGCGGCGCGCGGCCAGGCGACGCCCTTGCTCCTCGCGTAGCCGATCAGCATCTCGCGATCGGTAAAGTGATGAATCCCGCTGTACAGGAAGTAGCCGCCAAAGATGAGCCGTCCGGTGAGCTGCGCGACTTTCTCGATAGACGACCGATCGTCCTCCTGGTCGCGCGCGTCATCTGCCATCGGACGGATTTCGTGCTCGCGTCCCGTCAGGGACGCCCGCTGCGGGCGGGTCCGGAACTTCAGAGCCATCGATTCCTCCTCTGCCATTGGCGCGCATTTGCAATCGTCTGGCCGTCGGGCCCCGCATCGCCACGCGAGGACCCTGTTGCCGGAATGACGAGTCGGCTATCTCAACGTATAGAGGTACGCCGCGATGTCGTGACCGTCGGCCTCGGTGACGCCGGTCTCGGGCATCGCCGTCTCCGGGTCCACGCTGCGCGGCGCGCGGATCCAGCGGATCATGTTTTCCGGCGTGTTGTCGATGCGGCCGGCGAGATACGACCGCAGGCCGATCTGCGAGAGCGGCGGCCCGACCGTGGCGGTGGCGGTCAGCACGCCCGGGATGTTGTGACAGGTATCGCAGCCGTATTTGACCAGGTCGCGCTTCCCCTTGCCGGGATCGCCGCCGGTCAGCTGCCGCGCGATGCGATCGGCGTCACGATCGCACGCGCCGAGCGCCAACGCCGCCAGGCACGACGCACGCAACAGCCGGCGCACGGTCATGACGCCTCGCCTTCGCGTACGGTGTGCATCTTGAATTTTGCAGCGTGCATCGATCGCCGTTCCGACTCCCCGAGCCACGCCGCGAAGAGCGCGAGCCCGAGCAGCGTCATGACGAGACCCGCCGGTATCCACATCAACAGGCCCGCCCTCTGCTGGTCGACGAGCTGATCGATGCCGTGCGCGGCGGCCGGCGTCGCGTACGCCGGATAGAGCGGCGTTGGCGCGAACGTCACCATCGCGCCGAGAATCCCGGTGTGGACGACGGTCAGGAACACGAAGAAGACGGCCGCGCCATAGCCGGCGCGCCCGTAGCGGCCGTACAGCATGCCCCACCAGAAGAGCGCCGACGTGCCGACGAACATCGCGTGCTGCAGCGCGTGGATCCCCTCGTTGCCGACGGCCGCGTCGTAGAGCGCCGGCATGTGCCACACCCAGATCGCGAGGCCGTGGAGCGCCCACGCGACGAGCGGCGCCGTCAGCACGCGCCACGTTCCCGACATTCCGCGCGTCTGCAGCGTGTGCGCCACCGGGCTGCGCAGCCGATCGGGGAGACCCGCGAGACAGCGCTGCAGCGGGCGGCCGAGAATCAGCAGCGGCGCACCGGCCAGCATCATCAGCTCGTGCTGGATCATGTGCACCGAGAAATATTCGATCGACAGGCGGTCGATCGGCGGCAGGATCGACAGGACGAGCGCCGACCAGCCGATCGCGAACGCGACGGGCTCGAAGCGCGCAGTCCGGGGACGCGCGGGCATAGCAGGATCGGGCCGCGCGGCGCGCCGTCTCAGGTTCGACGCCCCCCGCGCATACAGCATCGCCACGACGACCAGGCCCGCGAGGACGGCGAGATCCCAGGGCGACAACGCGCGTGGCGTGTTGATCGAATGCGCTTCGTCGCCGTGCGCGGCGACCACCGCCGGGACGCACGCGACCAGCAGCAACGCACCCACCGTGCCCGCGCGCCTCGCCGCCGCCGCATTCGTCACTCGCATGGGCTGAGCACGAAGCGCGGATAGGCCTGCATCACGATCAGGAACGCGTTGAGCACGGCGAACCCGGTCGCGATGATGGCGATGAAGTAGCTGCGGTCGACGATGCGGCCGCCGTCTTCGTTCGCGTCCCGCAGCCGCGCCCGGCACGTCCAGCCGATCCACGCGCCAGCGAACGCGAGCAGCAGCGTCGCGAGGGAAATCGCCGTCAGCATGCTGGCGTGAGCGCCCGCGCATGCCCACTTGACGAGCGCGTAACCGGCGCCCATGTTGACCGCGACCGCCGCCGGCCCCGCGAGCATCGCGAACCACAGCAGCACCAGCCCTTCCCGTTCCCAGTAGTCGTGCGTCTCGCGTGTGTCTACAGCCATCGCGGCATGAAATAGATGGTGACGTAGATCGGAATCCACCAGGCGACGATGAAATACCAGTAGAGCGAGTTCTCGCTGAAGTCCGCGAAGCGGTTCTTCGTGATCGGCCCGATGAACGCCAGCGCGAGGAGCACGCCGCTGTCGACGACATCGGTGGCGACGTGAATGGTGTGCATGCTGAGCAGCACCCACACGATCGAGCCGTAGGCGTTGTCGTCCCAGCGGCAGTTGAGCGTCGTGTACTCGAGCGCCCGGAGACCGACGGAGACGACGCCCATCAGGACGAGCACACCGAGCCAGAGGCGGACGCCGCCAAGATCGAACTTCTCGGCGGCCCTCTTCGCGAAGAGGTTCGGCACGCAGCTGACGAGCACGAGGAGCAGGTTCCAGGTACCGAACGTCAGCCCCGGCTCCGGCAGGCTCGGCGGCCAGTCGCGCACCTGCAGCCGCAGGTAGAAGTAGACGACCAGGCCGATGACGAACATCGACCCCTCGATCACCATGAAGCCGACCGTCCCCCACCAGATCAGCCCCCGGTTGCCGAACGCCATCGGCGGCAGCGCAGCGACGTCGAGCGTACGCCGTGCCTGGACCTCGCCTTTCATGCGCGCGCCTCCCGCATCGTGGGAACCGGCGGCGAGGGCCGCTCGGCCTCTTCGTGCCGCTCCTCCCGCTCGCGCGCGCGGTCACGTTTTCCCGGCCAGAACCAGCCGACGAGGGTGACGGCGAGCGGCAGGATGGCGACCGGCAGCGCCCACGGCGTGAAGATCGAGCCGACGAAGAACGCCGACGTCACGACGGCACACAGGAACGGCCAGATCGTCGGCTCCGGGTACTCGGTCTTGTGCACCGGCTCCGCATCCATCACGTCGGTAATGAGCACCTCGCGGATGTCGCTGCGGATGCCGGTGACAATCGGCGCATCCGCGCTGCGGTCCCATAGCGCGGACCGTCCTTCGACGACCGGCACGTGGAGGAAGTTGTAGACCGGCGGCGGCGAGCTGACGCTCCACTCGAGCGTCTCCGCGCCCCACGGGTTGTCGGCCGCGGCCAGTCCCCAGGCGTAGCTGCGCACGACGTTGTAGACCAACAGCGCGCCGCCCAGCACGAGCAGCAGCGCGCCGAGGCTCGACACGAGGTTCAGCGTGTTCCACCCCATGTTGTCGGGATAGGTGTAGACGCGCCGCGGCATTCCCTCGAGCCCGAGGATGTGCATCGGGAAGAACGTCACGTTGAAGCCGATGAACAGCAGCCAGAAGTTCCACTTCCCGAGGCGGTCGTCCATCATCCGGCCGGTGAACTTCGGAAACCAGAAGTACACGCCGCCGATGAGCGGGAAGACCGCGCCGCCGAGCAGGACGTAGTGAAAGTGCGCGACGACGTAGTACGAGTCGTGGACCTGCAGGTCGAACGGCACCGACGCGAGCGTCACGCCGGAGAGCCCGCCCAGCACGAAGATGGCCACGAAGCCGACGACGAACAGCAGCGGCGTATGGAACCGCGGGCGGCCCCGCCAGAGCGACGCGATCCAGCAGAAGATCTGGATACCCGACGGGATCGCGATCACGATGCTCGCCGCGGTGAAGTATTCGAGGCCGAGCGCCGGCAGCCCGGTCGCGAACATGTGGTGCACCCAGAGGCCGAAGCCGATGAAGCCCGTGGCGACGAGCGCCATCACCATCGCGGCGTAGCCGAAGATGGGACGCCACGTGAACGCCGAGATGATCGACGAGACGATGCCGAGGGCGGGCACGAAGATGATGTAGACCTCCGGGTGGCCGAAGAACCAGAACAGGTGCTGCCAGAGCAGCGCATCGCCGCCTTCCGCCGGGTTGTAGAAATGCGTGCCGACCAGGCGGTCGAGCAGCAGGAAAGTGCTGCACGTCACGATCGACGGCATCGCGAAGATCACCATGAGCGCCGTGACGAGCATCGACCAGACGAACAGCGGCATCCGGTTCAGCGACATCCCGGGCGCGCGGCTCTTGAAGATGGTGGCCACCAGCTCGACGGAGACCGCGAGCGCGGCCACCTCGGTGAACGTGATCAGCTGCGCCCAGAAGTCGGCGCGCTTGCCCGGCGCGTAGTCGGGCCCCGCCAGCGGCACGTAGCTGAACCAGCCGACGTCGGGCGCCGTGTTCATCAGCATCGTGATCACCAGCATCACGCCGCCAAACAGATAAACGTAGTAGCTGAAGGCGTTGAGCCGCGGGAACGCGATGTTGCGCGTGCCGACCATCAGCGGCACCAAATAGACGCCCATCGCCTCCATCACCGGCACCGCGAACAGGAACATCATCATCGTCCCGTGGACGGTGAAGATCTGGTTGTAGAGATCGGGGCCGACGAAGTGGTTGTTCGGCACCGCGAGCTGCAGCCGCATCAGCCCCGCGAGGATGCCGGCGAAGATGAAGAAGCCGAACGCCGTGACGATGTAGCGCAGCCCGATGGTCTTGTGATCGGCGACGCTGAACCAGCCGATGACGCCGCGCGGGACGTACCACGTCGCCGACAGCTGGCGGCGCAGGCGCTCTTCGTCGGCGGCAGTGATCGTCTGGCGGCCCTCGACAGGCCGGCCTTGCCCAAGCTCCGATGAATGTTCGCGGAGCGGAGACGGGGTCACTGCAGGCTCCGTACGTAGGCGAGCAGCGCCTGGAAGTCGGCGGGGTCGAGGGCGTTCGGCGGCATGCGGTTGCCGGGCTTGATCGATTGCGAGTTCGCAATCCAGCCCGCCAGATGGCCGCGTGCGTTGGGCAAGGTCGCCGCCGCAAGCGTCAGCCGGCTCGACACGTGCGTGAGCTCGGGGCCGACGTGCGAGCCCGCGTCGGTGCCGCGAATCGCGTGACAGGTGACGCACGGTGACTGCATGAAGACGTCCCTGCCCTTCCGCTCCTCGTCCGTCGACGGTTCCCGCGCCGGCTCGCGCTGGTGCTGCACCCACGCCTGGAACTTGTCCATCGGCTCGGCGACGACATTCAGCGCCATGTGGGCGTGCTGGTGGCCGCAGAACTCGGCGCATTGGCCGCGATAGACGCCCGGCTGATCCGCCTGGATCCACGTATTGGTGACGATGCCGGGAATCAGGTCCCGCTTCCCCATCAGGTTCGGCACCCAGAAGCTGTGGATGACGTCGGTGGACATCGCCTTGATGACCACTGGCACGCCGACCGGGATGTGCAGCTCGTTCGGGCTCGTGAACACGTCGGACGGGGTGACGTCGTGGTACTGAAAGTCCCACCACCACTGGTGGCCGACCACGTCCACGGTCAACGCGCCGGCGCCGCTCGGCGAATACAGTCCGCGGCCGGCCACGACGCTCGACGCCGCGATGCCGATCAGGATCACGACGGTCAGCGCGACCGCGATCGACACGTTGCGCGTCAGCCGCCTGGAGGTTTCAGGCAGGTCGTCGGTGTCGCGCCGCCGCCGCCCGACGGCGATGAAGAATGCGACCATCACCACGAGGTAGACGGCCGCGCAGACCAGCAGCAGCCACCAGCCGTGATTCGCGATGCTGCGGGCGATCGGCCCGTGGGGATTGAGCGCGGACTGGTTGCCGCCGAAGGCGAACATCATGGGGTGTGGCTCTGGACGGGCGTCCGCGCCGGACGCGCGTTCTCGGGCGTGCCGGAGCGCATGTGATCGCTTCGGCTCGGCAGCACGTCAATCGGCTCGTTGCCCGTCATCGACTGGACGTAGGCGACCAGCTCCCACACCTGCTGATCGGGAATCTTGTTGCGCCACGCCGGCATCCCGTTGGGCCGTCCCTCGACGATCGACTCGAAGATGTTGCCCGGCTCGCTGCCGTAGATCCACGTGTCGTCCATCAGTGCCGGGCCCATCCCGCCGCCGCCGTGCGAATGGCAGCCGCTGCAGTTGTATTGATCGAAGAGCCGCTTGCCTTCCGCCGTGCCGTAGGCGTTGTGCTGGAACGGGCTCTGGTTCGGTTCGGGCAGCGGCTGGCCGCCCGGAAACAGGGGGGTCAGCACCGGCTTCTGCGTCCGCGCCGATGCGACGGCCAGCTCCTGAAACGGCCTGACCTCGCGCTCGCACGCGGTGGCGACGAGGCTCCATGCGCCAAGCGCAATGTACGAGACCCAGCGCGCGTTCATCGGGCCGCCTCCAGGGGTAGATCGACACGGGGGATGTGGTAGTCGGCGAGGATCCGATCGATCTCGTGTTTCCGTCGATCGATGAACTGCTCGAGCCGCTGGTGGCGCTGCGTGTCGCGGCGCCGCGTCGCCATGGAGATGCTGAATGTCTGCGGGAGAAAGCGCCCGTCGACCTGGGGCTGCACGGGCACGATGTCGAGGGCGACCGGCTGCCTGGCGGCGAAGTATCCGGCCATCGGTCCCCAGGCGGCGGCCACGTCCACGTCGCCCTGCGCCACGGCCGCGATGATCGCGGACGGCGGGCTGTTGATCCGGTAGTCGCCGTAGACGCTGAAGCCGACCATGTTGGAGACGATGCCGCGGCGGCTCAGCGCGTGCGCCGGCGGCGTGTTCGCGCCATCGTCGCCGACCAGCTCGACGCCGATGCGCAGGTGCCGCAGTTGCGGATCGTCGAACGACTGAATCCGCAGCTTGCGCGAGCGGCGTGTCACGAAGACGTAGGTCGACCGGTAGTAGGGCTTCGTCGTCCACGCGGCGTCGGTATCGGCCGGCAGGCCGATGACGACGTCGCACGCCTGCGCGCTCAGCGTGTTGCGGAGGAAGCCGCGGCGCTGCGCGAACCACGTGTATTCGACGCGCGTTCCCAGGTCGCGCGCGAGCAGCGCCGCGATCTTGTTCTCGAACCCCTGCCCGTGCGAGTTGGTGAACGGAAGGTTGTTGGGATCGGCGCACACGCGCAAGGGGGCAGGGGCGCCGGCGGAGACGAGGGCACGAAGCTGGAAAACCACGAAGGACACGAAGCACACGAAGAGAACACATTTGATCCTTCGCGTCCTTCGCGCTCTTCGTGGTTCTCTTCCTTCGTGTCCTCGGCCGTCGTGTCCTTGGCCGTCGTGTGCTCGTCTCATGGCAACCCGAAGATGTAGAGCATGCCGCCCGACGTGGTCGCCTGCGGGAGATCGGGCATCGCGTTGACCATGCCGAGCGCCGCTGTGCCGTCGCGCGGGTCGAGGCCGCCGGCGACAATCGCGCCCGCCCAGCCGCCGACGCCCGCCAGCACCGCCACGTACTGCTTGCCGTCGGGCCCGCGATACGTCACCGGCTGGCCGACGATGCCCGAGCCGACTTTCGACTTCCAGAGCTCTTCTCCACTCTTGCCGTTGACGGCCTTGAACCAGCCGTCCATCGTCCCGTAGAAGACGACGTCGCTCGCGGTGGCGGCGACGCCGCTCCAGACGGGGAAGCTTTCCTTGATCGACCAGGCCTTCCTGCGCGCGACCGGATCCCAGGCGATGAACTCGCCGCGATTGCCGCCGGGGCCGGGGTACATGCGTACGTTCGCGCCGACAAACGGCGTCCCCGCGATGTAGTTCGCCTCGACCCCTTCGAAGTCCATGCACAGGTTGTTCGCCGGAATGTAGAGCAGGCCGGTGCGCGTCGAGTAGGCGGTCGGCTGCCAGTCCTTGCCGCCAGGCGCGGCCGGGCAGACATTGCGAACGACCTTGCCCAGCGCGGGTTCGAGCGCCTTCTCCTCGATGGGGCGGCCTGTCTTCAGGTCGACGCCTGTGGTCGAGGTGACGGCGACGAACGGGTCCGCGGAAATAACCTCGCCGCTGGTGCGATCGATGACGTACACGTAGCCGTCACGATCGGCGCGCATCATCACCTTGCGCGTCTGGCCGCCCAGGGAAATGTCGGCGAGCACCTGTTCGTTGACGCCGTCGTAGTCCCAGAGATCGTGCGGCGACATCTGGTAGAACCAGACGGCCTCCCCGGTGTCGGCGTCGCGCGCGAACACACCGGCCGTCCACTTGTTGTCGCCGGGGCGCTGCTCGTGATGCCACGGTCCCGGGTTGGAGGTGCCGTAGTAGACGAGATTGAGCTGGGGGTCGTACGAAATCCACCCCCACACGGTGCCGCCGCCGTTGCGCCAGGCATCGGCCGGCCACGTGTGGATGCCGAGGTCGCCGCCGCGATCGGACGCGTAGAACGGCTTGAAGCGCGGCCCGATCAGCACGTCCTTGTCGGGCCCCGTTGAATACGCACGCCAGGCGACGCTGCCGGTGTTGGCGTCGAGCGCCGTCAGCCATCCGCGCACGCCCATCTCGCCGCCCGAGTTGCCGACGAGCACCTTGTCCTTCACGACGAGCGGCGCCATGGTGATCGTCTCACCCTTGTTCAGGTCGCCCAGCTTCGTCGTCCACTTCTCTTTGCCGCTGGCCGCGTCGAGCGCGATGGTCCGGTTGTCGAGCGTGTTGAAGAAGATGGTGCCGCCGGCGTAGACCACCCCGCGGTTGACCACGTCGCAGCAGGCGACGCCCTGCGCCGCCGCCAGCGGCTTCGGCTCGTACTTCCACTTCACCGGCGCGCCGTCTTTCGACAGGTCGAGCGCGTAGACGAGATTGGGCCACGGCGTGACGATGTACATCGTGTTGTTGACCACGATCGGCGCCGCCTCGTGGCCGTGCAGGACGCCGGTCGAGAATGTCGTCTTGACGGAAAGTTGTTTGACGTTCTGCGGGGTGATCTGATCGAGCGGGCTGAAGCGCGTGCTGGCGTAATCGCGTCCTGGTCTCACCCAGTCGCCGCTCGTGTCCGGCGCGGGGTTGACGCCTGGAGCGGCCGCGGCCGCCGGAGTTGCGGCTGGACTCGGCGGTGCGGACGCCGCCGGATTCCCGCAACCGTATGTCAGGACTAACAGCGTGAAGAGCAGTGCTGAGCAGCGCATCGGTGGATCGCGTTCCCCCAGGGTCCGTTCGAAACCGAAATTCGATGTGCATAGCGGCAGCCAACGCGACTTTCGTGACGGCAAGAGACGCTTGGCGCGGCTGCTACACTGGTTTCACATGCACCCGGACCTGAGCCCCCTCGAGCACGTGGACGAGCTCCACCGTTTGATTGCCGAATCCGATTCGCGGCCCGTACTGCTGTTCAAGCACAGCCATTCGTGCGGCGTCAGCATGGAGGCGCTCGACGAGCTCGTCGCGCATCTGAACGAGCGCGGTCCGCGGGGTCCCGTCCTGCCGGCGGGAGCGTCAGCGCCGAAATACGCGATGGTGACCGTGCAGACTCACCGCGCGGTGTCGAATGCCGTCGTGCAGAAGCTTGGCATCCGGCACGAGACGCCGCAGGCGCTGCTCATCCGGGAGGGCCGCGTGGTCTGGAGCGCCTCGCATTTCCGTGTGACCGCGGCCGCGGTCGAGAACGCGATCGCGGGAACGGTCAGGTAAGCGACGCAAAAAGGCGCACGGGATATGTCTTCCCGTCCGTCAGTCGTCGGACGTCGCGCGGCAGCAGCGCCACCTGCTGACGGCAGCGTTCGCGCATCGCGGAGAGCGGCGGTCGCGACGCGCGGACGCCGTCCGTCATGACTGCTTTGAGGAGCGGCACCCCGTCCTGCGGCGGTTCGTCGCGCGCCAGGGTCACGACATCCTCGACCGCGATGCCGTGGCGAACCACGCGCCATACCTGCTTGCATCCCCCGTATGTCTGTTTGCCCGGGCTGCTCTTGACGACCGGAACGAACCGGCTCCCGCGCTCGATCTCGACGATCTTGTAGACGCCTGAAAGGGCCGGCGCATCGCTCGACGTGCTGACCGCGGTGCCGACGCCGAACCCGCTGATGGGCGCGCCCGACGCGACAATCTCCTGGATGCGCAGTTCGTCCAGGTCGCCGCTCGCCACGATCGCGGTGCCGCCGAGCCCCGCCTCGTCGAATATGCGGCGCACCTCGCGGCTGAGCGCGATCAGATCGCCGCTGTCGATCCGCACCGCCTTCGGCCTGAGGCCGGACGCGCCAATCATGCGCGCGGCGGCCAGCGGGTCGTAGGTATCGAGGATGAAGACCGCACCCTCGCCGTAGACGTCGGCATACCCGCGAAACGCGCTCGCCTCGTCCGCAAACGCCATCACCCAGGAATGCGCCATCGTGCCCGACAGCGGGATGCCGAAACGCCTGCCCGCCTCGACGATCGACGAGGAGTCGAAGCCGGCCAGGTACGCGGCGCGGGCGGCACGGATCCCTGCGTCGATGCCGTGCGCCCGCCGGGCGCCGAACTCCATCACGCCGCGGCCCTCCGCCGCCTCGACGACGCGCGAGGCGCGGCTGGCGACGGAGGTGGGAAACATGATTTCCGAGATGAGCGCCGTCTCGACCAGTTGCGCCTCGGCCACCGGCGCCGTCACGCGCACGATCGGCTCCTGGGCGAACACGGGCGTCCCTTCTTCTATCGCCGACACGTCGCCGGTGAAACGGAAAGCGGGCAGGTACTCGTCGAAGAACGCGCGGGGCAGCTTCGCGAGCGCGGGGACGGTGCGCAGGTACGCGATGTCGTCGGCGGTGAATCTCAGCGCCTCCAGGAAGTCGAGCGCCTGCTCCAGACCCGCGGCGACGAGATAAGTGCGTGTCGGCGGCAGCTGCCTGACGAACAGGTCGAAGGTGGCACGGCCGGAGAGCCCGGCGACGTAGTAGCCGCCGATCATCGTCAGCTCGTAGAGGTCGGTCGAGAGGGCGGAGAGCATCATCGGCGGCCGCAGTCCGCGTCGGCCAGCGCCCTCTGCGCGGCGAAATAGCCGCACATGCCGTGCACGCCGACGCCGGGCGGCGTGGCGGCCGAGCAGAGGTAGACGCCGCGTAGCGGCGTCGAATACGTGCGCCACGTCGGACGCGTGAAGAACTGCGGCAGATCGCAGACGCCAGACCCGATGTCGCCGCCGACGAAGTTCGCATTGCGCGCTTCGACGTCGGCGGGCGACGCCACGGCGCGCGCCAGGATGCGGTCGCGGAAGCCGGGCGCGAAGCGCTCGATCTGCGCCTCGATGCGCGGCAGCATGTCCACGTTCGAGCCCGCGGGGACGTGGCAGTACGCCCACGCCGTCTGCTTGCCCGCCGGCGCTCGTGACACATCGAAGAGCGACGGCTGCACGAGCAGGACAAACGGCCGCTCCGACACGACCCCCGCCCACGCGTCGTTCTCCGAGCGGTTCAATTCCGCCATCGTGCCGCAGATGTGCACCGTGGACGCCCGCGCGCACGCGGCGGCGCGCCAGGGAATCGGCCCATCGAGCGCCCAGTCCACCTTGAACACCCCCATGCCGTAGCGATATCGCTCGAGACTGCGGCGGTACGCCACAGGCAGCCGCGAGCCGGCGATTCGCAGAAACGGCCGCGGCGACAGGTCGCAGAGCACGGCCCTGGCCGGCGGCAGCTCGTCGAGCGACGCCACGCGATGGTCCGCGACGACCTCGCCACCGAGCGCGCGCAGGTGCGCGACGAGCGCGTCGGTCACCTTCTGTGCGCCGCCGCGCGGAATCACCCAGCCGACGATGTGGGCCATCGCCCCGAGCACGAGCCCGAAGCCGGCGGTCGGCGGCCGATCGAGCGGCAGCATCCCGTGCGCGGCGATGCCGCCAAAGAGCGCGCGGGTCGGCTCCTCCGCGAACGTGCTCCTGGCGAAGGCGTTCGCCGAACGAAGGGCGCGCAGCCCGAACCCGGCCATGGCCAACGGATGCCGCGGCCAGCGAAGCGGTCCGAGCACCGACGATTCGAGCCGCGGCCACGCGCGCACGAGGCCACCGAACAGACGCGTATAGCTCGCGCGATCGCGCCCCAGGCCGGTGGCCGTGGCATCGACCGACCGCTCGACGACCGCCGCGGTGCCGTCGTCGAACGGATGCGCCAGCATCGCGGGCGGCTCGATCCATTCGACGCCGTACTTCGCCAGCGGAAGCGTGCGGAAGAAGGGCGACGCGACGGCGGTGGCGTGCACGGCCGAACAGACGTCGTGGACGAAGCCCGGCAGTGTCAACTCGGCGGACCTCGCGCCGCCGCCGATGGTACGCTCCGCCTCGAAAACCGTCACCTTCCATCCCGCCTGTGCGAGCGCGATCGCGGCAGCGAGACCGTTCGGTCCCGAGCCGATGACGATCGCATCCGGTTGCGCCACCGATCTATATTGCGTCAAGTGAGCTACTGGTACTCGCGCTTCCTGTTCGAGCGCGCGCTCGCGGCGATGTACCTCGTGGGCTTTGCCGTCGCGGTGAACCAGTTCGTGCCGCTGCTTGGCGAGCGCGGCCTGCTGCCGGTCTCGCGCTTCACGCAGTTGGTGCCGTTCCGCTCGTCCCCGAGCCTCTTCTTCCTGTCCCCCACGGACACCGCGTTTCGCGTCGGCGCGTGGCTGGGCGTCGGCCTCGCCGTGCTCGTGCTCACCGGCTGGCCCCAGCAGCGCGGCACGGCCGTCTCCGCCATCGTGTGGGCGCTGATGTGGGTCCTCTACCTGTCATTCGTCAACGTCGGCCAGACCTTCTACGGGTTCGGCTGGGAGACGCTACTGCTCGAAGCGGGGTTCCTCGCAATTTTTCTCGGCGGGAGGACGACCATCCCCAGCATGTGGCTGATCTGGATGAACCGGTGGCTCCTGTTCCGCGTGATGTTCGGCGCCGGCCTGATCAAGATCCGCGGCGATTCGTGCTGGCGCGACCTCACCTGCCTCAATTTCTACTTCGAGACACAGCCGATTCCGAATCCTCTGAGCTGGTACTTTCACTGGCTGCCGGAAACCGTGCACAAGGCTGGCGTCGCGATCAATCACGTCGTCGAGCTGGCCGTACCGTTCGCCTACTTCGCGCCGCAGCCGATTGCCGGCATCGCCGGGCTGGTCACGATCGCATTTCAGGGCGTGCTCATCGTCAGCGGGAACCTGTCGTGGCTGAACTGGCTGACGCTCGTGCTCTGCATCCCGACGCTCGACGATCGGTTTCTCTCATGGCTGCCGATCTCGCCGCCGGCGCTGTCCGAGCCGGAGCTCGTGCACCGCGGCGCCATCTATGTGCTCGCCGCGGTCGTTGCCCTGTTGAGCGTCGCGCCGACGCTGAACATATTGTCGGCGACGCAGGTGATGAACACTTCGTTCGAGCCGTTTCACCTGGTGAACACCTACGGCGCCTTCGGGACGATCACCAGGACCCGCTACGAGATCGTCATCGAGGGGACCGACGAGGCCAACGTGTCGCCGAACACCGCGTGGCACGAGTACGAATTCAAGGGCAAGCCCGGCGACCCGACGCGGCACGCCCCGCAGATTGCGCCGTACCATCTCCGGCTCGACTGGCTGATGTGGTTCGAGGCCTTTTCGCCGCAGCCGCAGGACGAATGGTTCATCGCGCTGCTGCAGCAGCTGCTGCGCGGCGATGCCGCGACGCTGGCGCTGCTGAAGACGAACCCGTTTCCCGACCGCGCGCCGCGATTCCTGCGCGCGAGGTACTACCGGTACTGGTTCACAACCGCCGACGAGCGGCGGCAGACGGGACGCTGGTGGAACCGGCAGCTGGTGCGCGAATACGTGCCGCCGATCACGCTCGCAGCGTTCTCGCGATAGCCTGCGCGGCGACCCATGCCGACGACCACGCCCACTGGAAATTGAAGCCGCCAATGCGGCCGTCGACGTCGAGCATCTCGCCGATCAGATACAGCCCCGGGCAGAGGCGTGATTCCATCGTGGCGGGATCGACCTCCGACAGCGGGATACCGCCCGCCGTGACCTCCGCGTAGTTGTACCCGCGGCTGTCCCGGACCGCCAGCGGCGTCTCCAGCAGCGCCGCGGCGAGGCGGCGCCGATCGTCGCGCGCGAGATGCGCCATGGTCGTCGTCGCATCCACACCCGCGGCCTCGACCCAGGTGTCGGCGACCGCGGCCGGAAGCCGCGACGCAACGACCGTGCGCGCCAGCGCGCGCGGATGCTCCCGCTGCTGTTCCTGGAGCCACGTCTCGAGCGCGTCGAAGGCGACGCCCGGTACCACACCGAGGGACAGCTGCACCGCCCGATGTTCCAGCTGCGCGCGCAGCCAGTGCCGCGACGCGTTCAGCATCACCGGCCCGCTGACGCCGAAGTGTGTCCACAACATCGCCCCACCGAGGCGGATCGGCGGGGTGCCGTCGGCGCGAACGGTGACGACGGCCGAGTGGGAAACCCCGGCCAGCTTCGCGTGCACCGAGTCTGAAAGTACCAGCGGCACGAGCGCGGGCGTCGTCTCCACGTAGCCGTGACCGAGCGCGCGCGCGAACGTGTAGCCTTCGCCGTCGCTCCCCGTCTTCGGCAACGATCGGCCGCCGGTGGCGAGGACGACGCGGCGCGCGTTGCAGGAAGAGCCGTCGGCGGCGTCCACGATAAAGCCGCGCTCGGCGCGTCGAACGCCAGAGATGCGGCGCGACAGGTGCAGCTCGGCGCCGCTGTCGCGCAGCGCCCCGATGAGCGCGTCGAGGACCGTGCGCGCGCGATCGGTGACCGGGAAGTATTTGCCGTCCTCTTCCTCGCGAAGCGATACACCGAGCTCTTCGAAAAACGCGGCGGCGCGCGACGCGGGAAACGCCCGCAGCACGTTACGGATGACGCGTCGATCGCCGCCCCAGAAGTCGTGCTCGGTGACGACGCGATTGGTGACGTTGCAGCGGCTGCCGCCGCTGACGAGGATTTTGGCGCCGATCGTCTTCGCGCCGTCGGCACAGATGACCCGCGCTCCGGCTGACGCGCGCGCGCAGAACACGGCCGCGGCGAGCCCTGCCGCGCCGCCCCCCACGACCACGACGTCTGCCGTATCGCTGCGGCCCATTCAGCAGAGGCACCCGCGATATGGACGCGGTGTTCGGGGCATACAAGATGCAATTTAGCGCAACGGACGCGCGGCCACTTGAGTCCGCGACCGCAAGACTTTGAACGGGAAGCAAGGGAACGGGAAGCAAGGGGAGGACAGGATGAAACATTTCACATCGATCGCAGCTGCGGTCTTTACAGCGGCGTTCCTGACGGCGGCCACGAGCGCTTCCGCTCAGGATTCCAACATCAACCAGCGCACCTTTCTCACCTTCAGCGGGCCGGTGCAGATGCCGGGCGTGACGCTGCCGGCAGGCAAGTACGTGTTCCGCCTCGCCGACACCTCGCTGCACAACGTGATGCAGGTGTTCGACGGCGACGAGAAGAAGATCATCGGACAGTGGTTCTTCATCCCGAAGAACCGCACGTCCGAGGAAGCCAGCGCGGCCAACGGCAAGCCGGTCGTGATGTTTCGCGAGATGCCCGAGGGGATGACCCCGGCCATCCAGTACTACTTCTACCCGACCGATCTCACGGGTAAGGAGTTCATCTATCCGAAGGACCAGGCGCTGAAGATTGCGGCGGCGACGCATCAGGCCGTACTCGCGACCGACACGGACGCGAGCAAGGGCGGCGACGCGCACGTCTTCCGCGTGGAGCCGAACGGCACGGAGTCGCAGTACGAGGCGAACGCGACCGCGTCAGCCACCACCTCCGAGAAGGAGAATACGAACGTCACGTCCGAGCCTCAGCCCTCGTCGTCCACGGCCAGCCTGAACAGCCAGGCGGACGTGAACAACTCGCCGGCATCGGGTCCGCCGGCCTATTCGACGGCGGCCAACGATCAGAGCACGGCGGGCGCGGCGGCGACCTCGGGCACCTCGTCCGACAACAGCCGGCCCACCGCCACCTCGGGTGCGTATGATCAGAATCAAAACGCGTCACCTCGTCAGCAGGCATCGGCCGAACTGCCGAGAACGGCGAGCCCGCTCCCGCTGTTCGGGCTGATCGGTTTGATCGCGCTTACGGCCGGGTTCGGCCTCCGTCTGGCGCGCAGCACCTACTAGTCGTATCGTTAAAGGAGGGCGGGCTCACAGCCCGTCCTTCCTTTACACGAACACGATTACGGGGGTTGCATGCGGCGATCTGCCCTGGGTTTCCTCGTCGCGGCGTGTGTCGCCGCGGTTCCATTCATCGCACGCGCACAAGGTGAAGACGAACAGGTCTTCAAAGCAGGGGCGGAGCTCGTCGTCCTGCACGTCAACGTGTTCAACGGCCGCAGCGACGCGGTCGAGGGTCTTCCGCAGAAGGCCTTCACGGTCTTCGAAGACGAGACGCCGCAGGAGATCTCGTTCTTCAACGGCGGCGACGTCCCTGTCACCGTCGGCCTGGTGATCGACAACAGCACGAGCATGTTGACCGAACGCGAGCTAGTGACCGCGGGCACCGGCGCGTTCGCGCAGTCCAGTCATCCCGAAGACGAGATGTTCGCGATCGTGTTCAACGAGCACGTGCGGCGCGGGCTGCCCGACACCGTGGCGTTCACGAGAAATCGTCTCCAGCTGCAGGCGTCGCTGGCGCGCTATCCTGCCGGCGGCAAGACCGCGCTCTACGACGCGGTCATCGAAGGCCTCAACCACCTCGACCGTGGCAGCTACCAGAAACACGTCCTTGTCGTGCTCAGCGACGGCGGCGACAACGCGAGCCGGCATACCGAGAAGGAAATGCTCGACAGGGTGGCGATGAGCAATGCCATCGTCTACACCGTCGTCGATCCCGACGTGTTCTCCCCCGGGGAAGGGGATCGCGACGTGCTCAAGCGGCTGGCCAAGCTGTCGGGCGGGGTTGCCTATTTCCCGAAAAACAGCCGTGACGTCGTGAAGGATTTCGAGGAGATTGCGGCCAATATCCGGCGGGGTTACAGCATCGGCTACGTGCCGCCCGCGGCACAGCATGTGCACAACCAGACCCATCGGGTGAAGGTGCTTGTGCGCGCTCCCGGCCACAAAGACCTCTCCGTGAGAGTCCGCCGTGAGTACATGGAGTCGGAATAGCAGGCTGAGACAGAACGAGAGGGACGGCGATCCGGACGTGGCGCCGCCGCCGCGGCGCCGCCCGTCGCGCGCCCGCCGCTGGCTCGAACGCCTCCTCGTCCTCATCGGCGTCGTCTGCCTCGGGTACTTCCTGTACGCGTACGTCGAAGCACGGCTCTACCAGTCTTTCGAAGATCAGCAGCTCGATGCGATTCTCCGCACCGAGACAACTTCCGCCAGCACCGCCACGGCGCCGCGGCGCCGCGCGCCGGCGGCGGGCTCGACGATCGGCCGCATCGAGATCCCGCGCCTCGGCGTCTCCGCGGTCATCCGCGCCGGCATCGACGCGCGGACGCTGCGGCTGGCGGTCGGGTACATCCCGGGCACGGCGTTGCCGGGCGAGAAGGGCAACCTCGGGCTGGCGGGCCATCGCGACACGTTCTTCCGCAAGCTGCGCGACATCAATCCCGACGACGAGATCCGCGTGACGACGAAGGAGGGCGTGTTCCGCTACTACGTGCAGCGGACCAACATCGTGCGGCCGAAGGACGTGTGGGTGCTCGACGCGACGAGCTATCCCGCGCTGACGCTCGTCACCTGTTATCCGTTTTCGTACGTCGGGTCCGCGCCGCAGCGCTTCGTCGTCCGGGCCGCGCTCGCGACGCCCGCGCGCGCCGCGGCGGCATCGCCCTCGCAGCTTTCTTTCCTGAATTAAATCCGCGCATAATTGCGCGGACTCCGATGATCCTCGCCATCCACAACCCGAAGGGTGGTTCGGGCAAGACGACCACTGCCGTCAACGTCGCGACCGAGCTGGCGCAGCGCGGACGATCGGTGCTGCTCGTCGATCTCGAGGCGGACATGGGCGCGTCGATCTCGCTCGGCGTCGCGCCGACCGACAAGCGCCCGTCGATCTACGACCTGCTGCTCAACCAGCGGCGGCCGGGCGACGCCGTGCGGCCCGTGGCCGGCGTCCCGAACCTGCACCTTGTCGCCGGATCGCCCGCGCTCGCCGGTATCGCCGCGGCGCTGCGCAACGCGCGTCAGCCCGAGCGCCGGCTCGCGGATGCCATTCGCCCGCTCGCCGCGTCGGTCGACGACGTGGTGATCGATTCGCCGAGCAACTTCACGGTGCTGTCGCTGAGCGTCCCCGCCATCGCGCAGCATCTCGTCGTGCCGATTCGCGCGGACTACCTGTCGCTGGAATCGCTTGCACACTTTCTCCGCTGGTATCGCGACCGCGGCGCCGGGCGCGCCAACCTGGCGCGCATCGTCGGCATCCTGCTGACGATGGTGGACCACAGGCGCGAGGCGACGCGTGAGATCATCGACATCATCCGCGTGCACAACCGCCGGGGCGTGTTCCGCACGGAGATTCCCGACGATCCGCGCGCGTCGGAGGCGCCGTCGCACGGGGTCCCGCTGATGCTCTATGCGCGTTCGCGGGCGGTGCGGGCGTACCGGCGGCTGACCTCGGAAGTCCTGCAGCGCGTCGATCGGCGCGCGAAGTAGCGCCGCCCGTTTAGCCCTTGCACGCGTTCGGCGAACTGCTTTAGGATGTTCGAGTTTCCGCGCGCGGCGATTACTTACGTAATGATTGAAGGGTATCCCCGTCGGCAGGTCCGGCGCATGGAGCGACTCTGAGAATGGCAATGCGACCGACGGGCAAGCGTATCGGCAAGAGCGGCGACGACATCTTCGTTCCCCTGGAGGCGGCCAACGCCGACAAGCCGAAGAAGCGGGGGCGGCGGCCCTCGCACACCGAGCACTGGACGAAGGTCACCGTCGTCCTCTTCGACCGGCAGATCGTGTTCCTCGACCGGCTCGGCGCCGACATCCGCGCCGCCAGTGGCGTGGCCATCAGCCGGGCGCACGTCATCCGCGCGCTCATCGACGCGCTGAGCGAGTCCGACCTCGACCTCACCGGCACGCGGTCCGAAGCGGATCTGAAGGCGATCCTCACCGCGAGGCTGGGACGCTATCGCGTCTAGGGTTCAAAGGGTTCGAGAGGTTCAAAGGGTTCAAGAGGTTCAGAACCCATTGCAGCCAATGAACCGATTGAACCGATTGAACCCAGACATCATCGGAGGGGTGACGACGTTTCTCACGATGTCGTACATCGTGATCGTCAACCCCGCCATTCTCTCCAGCAGCGGAACGGGCATGCCCTTCGCCGGCGTGCTGAGTGGGACCGTCCTCGTCGCCTTCAGCATGACGCTGATGATGGGCCTCTACGCGCGGCTGCCGTTCGCGGTGGCGCCGGGCATGGGGCTCAACGCGTTCTTCGCCTATACGATCGTCCTGCAGGACAAGGTGCCGTGGCAGACGGCGCTCGGCATCGTGTTCTGGGCGGGCATTCTTTTTCTCGTCGTCTCGGCGACGCCGCTGCGCGAGCGGATTGCCACCGCGATTCCCGCGACGCTGCGCCTGGCGACTGCCGCCGGCATCGGGCTCCTCCTGACGTTCATCGGCCTCCGCAATGCCGGGGTGATCGAGCCGGACCCGGCGACGATGGTCCGCCTCGGCACGCTCGATTACCGTTCGGCGCTCCTGCTGCTCGGCCTCGTCACCGCGGTGGTGCTGATGCGGCGCGACAACCCACTCGCCTTTCTCGCGTCGATCGTCGTCGTGACGCTGCTGGCCTGGGCGTTCGGCTTGGCGAAGCCTCCGGAACAGGTCGTCAGCCTGCCGGATTTTTCATCGGTCGCCTTGAAGCTCGACGTGCCCGGCGCGCTGCGCCCGCGCCTGCTGCCGGCGATGGTCTCGATTCTCTTCACCGATCTGTTCGACTCGCTCTCGACCTTCATCGGCGTCGCGACCGCCGCCGGCCTCACCGAAGCCGACGGCCGCCCGCTCAACCTCCGCCGCGGCCTCATCGTCGATGCGTTCGCCACCTTCGTCGCGGGGCTCGCCGGCACGTCTTCCGGCACCGCGTACGTCGAGAGCATCGCGGGCATCCGGATGGGCGGGCGCACCGGCATGGCGTCGGTCGTCACCGCCCTCTGCTTCCTGCCCTGCCTCTTCGTCGCCCCGCTCGCCTCCGCGGTGCCGACGTATGCGACTGCGCCGGTGCTCGTGCTCGTCGGCGTGGCGATGTTCCAGATGGTGGCGCAGATCGATTTCACGCACGTCGAGGACGCGCTGCCCGCGTTTGTCACGCTCGTGCTGATCCCGCTGACGTTTTCGATCACGCAGGGGCTCCTCTGCGGCTTCGCCCTCCAGGCGCTGCTCTACGCGTGCGTGGGCCGCGCGCGCGAGGTGCCGGTCGCGCTGTGGCTGCTCGCCGCGCTGTCCGCCGGGCTGCTTTTGCTGCGATAAGATCGCATCGAGCCGCGTCCGAACGGACCTGGTCTATCTGAACTTCATTGAACGCGCCGAACCCTACCGACCCGACGGTGCTCTGGCGCCTGACGCGCGACCGCTCCACGGCGCACGCCACGATCTTTCCCGGCGAGACGCAGACCACGATTACGTGGTTTTTCGACGACGTGATGGACCGGGCGGAGAACTACGACTCGGTGGAGCTCGCGCTGGCGCGCGCCGACGAGATTCGCGGCGTCCTGGTGCGCGACGGCTGGACCCCGTCCGACCGTCCGGTATGATGAATCGCATGCCCTCCGCCGTCCGCCTCCACAAGACCGTCGGCGTCAAGGTCGGCCGCGTCCTCGTCGGCGGCGGCGCGCCCGTCGTCGTGCAGTCGATGACGTTGACCGACACGGCGGATGCGGCGGCCACCGCGCGGCAGTGCATCGAGCTGGCGGAGGCCGGCTCCGAGATGGTGCGGGTGACGGTCAACGTGCCGGAGGCGGCGGCCGCGGTTCCCGAGATCAAGCAGCGGATGCTCGACGCCGGCTGCGAGGCGCCGCTCATCGGCGACTTCCATTACAACGGGCACCTGCTGCTGACGCGTCATCCCGACTGCGCGCGCGCCCTCGACAAGTACCGCATCAACCCCGGCAACGTCGGCACCGGGCGCCGCCGCGACGAGCAGTTCGCCACCATCTGCAGGGTCGCGATCGAGCACGGCAAGCCGGTGCGGATCGGGGTCAACGGCGGCTCGCTGAACCAGGAACTCGTCGTCTCGAAGATGCAGGAGAACACCGACCGCGCGCTCGGGCGCACCTCGGAGGAGATCGTCAACGAGTGCATGGTCATTTCGGCGCTGCAGTCCACGGAGCTCGCCATCGAGACCGGGATGCGGAAGGACCAGATCATCATCTCGTGCAAGGTCTCGCGGCCGCGGGACCTGATCGCGATCTATCGCGAGCTCGCGCGGCAGACCGAGCAGCCGCTGCACCTCGGGCTGACCGAGGCGGGCATGGGCACCAAGGGACTCGTCTGGTCGGCGTCTGCGATGGGGGTGCTCCTCACGGAGGGGATCGGCGACACGATCCGCGTGTCGCTCACACCGCGGCCCGGCGGCGACCGGCGTGAAGAGGTCTACGCCGCGTGCGAGCTGCTGCAGGCGCTCGGGCTCCGCTCGTTTTCGCCGAGCGTCACCGCCTGCCCGGGGTGCGGCCGCACCACGAGCTCCACGTTCCAGGAGCTGGCCGAGCGCACGCAGGACTACATCCGCAGCCGGATGCCTGAGTGGAAGGTGCGCTACGAAGGGGTGGAAACGTTGACCCTCGCCGTGATGGGATGCGTGGTCAACGGACCCGGAGAATCGAAGGCCGCGAACATCGGCATCAGCCTGCCTGGCACGGGCGAGGCGCCGAACTGCCCGGTGTTCATCGACGGCGAGCACTTCACGACGCTGCGCGGCACTTACGATGAGCTGGCTGACGGCTTCCGTGCGCTCGTGGACAACTACGTCGCGACGCACTACCCCGCGCGGCAAACCACGCGAACGTAGAACGTAGAGAGCTGACCTTCGGGTCCGCCCTCGCCTGAAAAACGTCTAGACATCCGGCGCCGGAGTCGGGTACAACCTCGACCACCATGCACGGATTCCGTCCTTTCCTCGGGGCGGCCGTCGCCGTCGCGCTCGCCGCCCATCTCGCCGCCCAGAACGCTCCGCAGAACCCGGCGGGGGAGTACACCCGCGCCGACATCGAAGCCGGGTCGCGTGTGTACGCGCAATGCGTCGGTTGTCACGGCGTCAACGGCGACCAGATCCCCAACGTCGATCTCAGGCGCGGGCAGTTCCCGACGGTGGTGTCCGATGCGGACATCGTTCGCCTGATGGCGACCGGAAAGCCCGCCGCCGGCATGCCGCCGTTCAGCGTCCTGCGGACCGACGAGGTGACCGCGCTCGTCGCCTACATCCGTTCGGGCTTCGACGCCGCGGGGACGGCCGTCAAGGTCGGCGATCCCGGCCGGGGCGAGGCGCTCTTCTCCGGCAAGGGCGGATGCGGCACGTGTCATCGCGTCAACGGGCGTGGTTCGTACAGCGCGACGGACCTCAGCGAGATCGGCGTCATGCGGAAGCCGGCGTCGCTGCAGCGCGCGCTGCTCGATCCGGCGGGCGCCATGATTCCCGGGAACCGTTCCGTGCGCGCCGTCACTCGCGACGGCCGCACGATGCGCGGACGACGCCTCAACGAAGACGCGTACTCGATCCAGTTGATCGACGAGCAGTCGCGACTGGTGTCTCTGGCCAAGGCGGATCTCCGATCCGTCGAAGCGATTCCGACCTCGATGCCCTCGTATGAGACCACTCTGACCGCAGACGAGCGAGCGGACCTGATCGCCTATCTGCTGTCGCTGAAAGGGCGCTAGCCATGAAGAAGTCGGCTCTTGTCGTACTTGGCGTGCTGCTGCTGGCGGCGTCGTATCGTCTCGACGCGCAGGTCACCTTCGACCGCATCCTGCGCGCGGCCGACGAGCCGCAGAACTGGCTGACGTATTCGGGAACCTACATGAGCCAGCGCTACAGCCCGCTGCGGCAGCTCGACACGTCGAACGTGAAGAACCTCGAGATGAAGTGGATGATGCAGAACCAGGTGTTCGGTCCCTGGGAGACGACGCCGCTCGTCGTCGACGGCATCATGTACCTCACGCAGCGCCCGAACGACGTCATCGCACTCGACGCCAAGACAGGCCGGATGTTCTGGATGTACCGCTACACGAACTCCGGCCGCCAGACGGTGTGCTGCGGCGCGGAGAACCGCGGCGTCGCCATCCTTGGCGACACGCTCTTCATGGGCACGCTCGATGCGCACCTGGTGGCGATCGACGCGAAGAACGGCAAGCCGTTGTGGAACGTCCAGGTCGCCGACGACAAGCTCGCCTACTCGGTCACGGTGTCGCCGCTCGTCGTCAAGGACAAGGTGATCATCGGCGTCGGCGGCGCCGAGTACGGCATTCGGGGATTTGTGGCTGCCCACGACGCGAAGACCGGCCGCGAGCTGTGGCGCTTCTACACGATTCCCGGCAAGGGTGAACCGGGAATCGAAACGTGGTCAGGCGACGCGCACGAGCACGGCGGCGGTTCGATCTGGGTCACCGGCTCCTATGACCCCGCGTTGAACCTGACGTACTGGGGCGTCGGCAATCCCGGCCCGGACTACAACCCCGATCAGCGCAAGGGCGACAACCTGTATACGGATTCGGTGGTCGCGCTCGACGCCGACACGGGCAAGCTGAAGTGGCACTACCAGTTCACGCCGAACGATCCGTACGACTACGACTCGGTGCAGGTGCCGGTGCTCGCGGACCTCATGTGGAAGGGGACGCTCACGAAGGCGATGCTCTTCGCCAATCGCAACGGCAACTTCTACGTCCTCGACCGCGAGAACGGACGCTTCCTCTCCGGCGCGCCGTTCGTGAAAGTGAACTGGATGAGCGGCTGGGACGAAGGTGGCCGGCCGATTCTCACGCCGCAGCCTGCAGGCGCGAACACCTATCCCGGCAACCAGGGTGGCACCAACTGGTACTCGCCGTCCTACAGCCCGCGAACGGGACTCTTCTACGTGTCGGCGTGGGAAAACTACGGATCGGTCTATCGCAAGGAGGCCACGCCGTACCAGGCCGGACGGCGCTTCAACGGCGGCGGCTTCCAGGTGACGATGCCGAATCCGGATGCGCCCGCGATGCGCCGCAATCCGATCAACGACTGGACCGATGTCGTGGGCCGCGGTGCCGTCATCGCGATCGATCCGCGCACCTCGCAACCGAAATGGAAGTTCCAGATGTACGACGTCACGGACGGCGGCATCCTGACAACGGCCGGCGACCTCCTGTTCAGTGGCGGGCGCGAAGGCTACTTCCACGCGCTCGATGCGCGCACCGGCGCGGTGCTCTGGAAGACCAGCCTCGGCGGGGCGATCATGAACGGGCCTATTACGTATTCCGTCGAAGGTAAGCAATACGTAACTGTCAACTCGGGCAACGTCCTGATTACGTTCGCGCTGCGTGAGTGATGAGCCGCTATTGAACACGGTGCGCACGCCAGCCAGACAAAAGTCTCTCTTCTGATACCCGGCGCGCGCGGGGGGAGCGACAATTTCGTTGCGCAACCCCGCCGCGTCTCGCTAGCATTCCTCCGCTCTCCACACGCTTATATTTCCAGGAGTGATCAATGTGGCTCCGGGCCCCGTTGTGTGCGGCGATAGCTGCACTCGTCGTCGTGCTCTGTCCATCGCTCGCCGCCGCACAGACGTTTCAAGGCGGCGACGTCTTCGTATCCGTTGGCAACGGTCAGGTGAATTGGTACCGATCCGCCGGCGCGTCGCTCTCGCTCGTGCGGACCTTGCGCACGGGCACGCCCGGATTTACGACGGGCATGGCCTTCGATACGGCGCACAGGCTCTACGTCACGAGCTATAACACCGGACAGATCTTCCGCTTCGACACGAGCGGCACGCTCCTCGGACCATTCGGGCCCGGCAACCTCGGCCTCGTGGAGAGTCTCGTCTTCGACGCGGCCGGCAACCTGTACGCGGCGCGCGACGACAACGGTCTGGTGACGAAGCTCGATTCGCTCGGCGCGGTCGTCGCGACCTACTCGGTGCAGGTCGAGAACCGCGGCAGCTCGGTGATTGCCCTCTCCGCCGACCAGTGCACGTTGTTCTACACGTCGGAAGGCACGCACGTGAAGCGCTTCAACGTCTGCACGAACACGCAGCTGGCCGACTTCGCCGTGCTCCCGTCGCAGCCGGCGTACTTCGTCGCGCTGCGCGCCAACGGCGAGCTGCTCGCCGCCGACAGCAGCCTCGTCGCGCGCGTGAGCGCGGCCGGCAGCACGGTCCAGGTCTATGACAGCGCGGGCGAGGATTCCTGGTTCGCGCTCAGCCTCGACCCGAACGGATCGTCGTTCTGGGCGGGCGACTTCCTCACCGGCGACATCTACAAGTTCAACATCGTCACGGGCGCGATAGAGGTCGGCCCGTTCCCCACCTGCGGCACCGCCTGCATGTTCGGCATCGCGGCTTTCCCGGTGCGGCCGCCAACCGACGTGGCGCTGACGAAGAGCGACGGCGTGGAGACCGTAAGGGCCGGCGACGTCACGACCTACACGCTGGTTGCGCGCAACAACGGTCCCGCGCAGGCGACCAGCGTCTCGATCACCGATGCCCTTCCCACGGGCATCACGTTCGTGTCCGCGCCAGGCTGCACGGTCGCATCCGGCGTCGTCACCTGCAGCATCGGCACGCTGGCCGCTGGCGCCGTGGCGACGCGGTCGATCGGGGTGGTCGTGAACGTGGATCGGACCACGCCTTTGACCAACACCGCGACCGCCAGCCTGGCGGAGCCCGACCTGGTGCCGGCCAACAACACGGCCACCGACACCGACATCGTCACCCCGCCGGACGAGGACGGGGACGGCGTTGCGGATCCATCCGACAACTGCCCGCTCGTCGCCAACGCCGACCAGTTGAATACGGACGGCGACGGGCTCGGCAACGCGTGCGACCCGGACGACGACAACGACACGATCGCCGACGTGAGGGACAATTGCCCGCTGCTCGCCAACGCAAACCAGGCCGACGTGGACGGAGACGGCATCGGCGATCTCTGCGATCCCGACAACGACAACGACGGCGTGGCGAACCTGGAGGACAACTGTCCGCTGGCCAGCAATCCCGATCAACTGGATACCGACGGCGACGGCCTGGGCAACGCCTGCGATAACGATGACGATGCCGATGGCGTGCTCGACGTCGCGGACACCTGTCCCGTCTCGCCCAACCCGGACCAGGCGGACCTCGACGGGGATCGCATCGGCAACGTCTGCGATGCCGACGACGACAACGACGGCATCGAGGACGCGGTCGACAACTGCCCGATGGTGTCGAACGCCGACCAGATCGACAGCGATGCGGACAGTCTCGGCAACGTCTGCGACGCGACGCCGGTGCCGGTGGCCAGTTATGTCTGTTCCAGCGTGGACGCGAGCCCGGTGACGATCATGCTGCCGGGGCCGACGGGGCCAACGAGGACGCGGGCGAAACCGACGTCGTTCTGCTCGGCGCTCGATGCCGCCGCGGCGGTGATGCAGGGCCCGGTGCACTTGACGTGTTACGAGCTGCCGTCGCCCGACGAAGTGAGTGAGCGGACAGGCGAAAGGACGGAGCGGACGGGGGACCGGGACGGAGGCGCCGAGAGGACAGTCGTGTCGGTCACCAACGCGACAGGGGCGCAGAGTTTCGTGGTTCGCAAGGCGAGGACGGTCTGCCTGCCGTCGGAGGCGGCGTTCACGCCCGGCAGGAAGTAGGACTGGCTTCTACGCGGCCTTCCGGCGGTCCGTCGCCGCACGCGCGCAGTGGACGAGGCGCAGTGCCGCGGCTTCGTCGGCCTTCAACTTCGACGCGGTCTTGCGCATCGACGCCGGCAGAGCCGTCTTGAGCTTCCGCGTCATCGACCCGTCCATGTAGCACTCGAGCACGGCTGGATGGATGTAGGACTTCCGGCAGATCGCGGGCGTGTTGCCGAGGATGCCGGCAACAGCCTCGATCGCGCAGACGACGTGCTTCTTCGCCTGCGCCATGGACGCGGGCGCCTTGCCGCCCGACCGTGCCTGTTCGCGCAGCGCGGTCGCGGCAAGCACGGTGGCCGCCCACGTGCGGAAGTCCTTCGCGGTGAAATCGGCCCCCGTCATGTCGCGCAGGTACTGATTCACGTCGGACGAGGTCACGTCCTGTACCCGCCCCTCGTCGTTCAGGTACTGAAAGAGCTCCTGGCCGGGAAGGTCGCGGCACTGCCTGACGATGCGCGCGAGACGGCGGTCGTTGACATCGACGGTGTGCCGCTTGCCGCTCTTGCCGCGGAACTGGAACCGGAGCGTTGCCCCCTTCACGTCCACGTGCTTGTCACGCAGCGTCGTCAGCCCGAAGGAGCGGTTCGCTTTCGCGTACTCGTCGTTGCCCACGCGTATCAGGCTCTTCTCCAGCAACTGCACCACGGTCGCGAGCACCTTCTCGCGTGACAGGCCCGCCCTGGTGACGTGCGCGGCTGTTCGCGCGCGAATCGCGGGCAGCACCGCGGCAAACGCCTCGAGGCGATCGAACTTGTTGCTGTCGCGGCTGGCGCGCCAGCCGGAGTGATAGCGGTACTGCTTGCGGCCGCGCGCGTCGCGACCGGTCGCCTGCAGATGCCCTTTCGGGTCAGTCGAGATCCAGACGTCCTTCCAGGCCGGCGGGATCGCCAGCGCGCGAATGCGCTTGAGGTCGGCCGGATTGCGTACGGGCCTGCCATCCGGGCGCGTGTAGCGGAAACCGAGCGCGGCCGTTATTCGACGGATACCAGGACGATCGTCGGAGACGTAATGCAGGCCCGCGGACGCGGCTGAGGCCAAAGGGGATTCGGCCGTTGACACCGCGTTGCACGAAGCAAACACCAGTCCGATGCGGCCCGGATGAGCCGTCGACAGGCGCCGACGGTGACGACCCGTGAAGGGCCGCCGTCCGTCACTGAGCGGTCGAATCGATCTGCAACCCGTTGGCGACATCCTTGACGCCGGCCGCGGCCTTGGTCATGTCGCCGACGCGGTTCTTCTCGTCCACGCTCCGCACGTCACCCTTGATCGTGACCATTCCGTTGACGACGTCGAAGTTGATGTCGCGCTGCTTCAGCGTCGGATCGTTGTCGATCATCTTGTCGAGGTTCTTCCGGATGTCGCCGTCGAGGTCGCCCGCCGTGGTGTCGTTGACGCCCTTGACGGTCAACTCGTTCAGCACGCGTCCCGAGGTCCCGACCACCGCGTCGGCGACTTCCTGCGCGCGCGAGCGTTCCGCCATCGATCCGACGATGCCCTGCAAGTGGACGATGTGCTCGTCGGTATCGACCTTCACCTCGACGGCCGGCATGTTGGCCTGGTCGAGGGCCTTGCGAACGTCCCCCTTCGTATCGGGGCCGCGCTGACAACCGTACGTCGCGCACACAGCTGTGGTGACAAGCACCGCGATCTGGCTAAGCCTCATCCTGCCCTCCGCACGTTCAAATCAGCTAGCAAATGACGGCCCGATCTCCGTCGGATGAGCCGGCGCCTCGCTCGGCGGGGAAAAGCCGAGGTCATACCGGATGCAGCCTCGCCCTCATACGAGGAGAAATGACCATGAGAAAAATCGGTTCGATGGCGGCGGGCATCGCCGCAGTGACGCTGCTGGCGGCGGCCTCCGCCACGCCGGTCTTCGCGCAGGCCGGGGTCGTCGACAAGACGACGCGCCTCACGTTCAGCAAGCCGGTGCAGGTGCCGGGCACGACGCTGCCGGCGGGGACCTACGTGTTCCGCATCGCGAACCCCGCGGCGCAGACGCTCTGGCAGGTGTTCGACGAAAACGGAAGGCACCTGCTCGCCTCGTTCTTCTACGTGCCGACGCGGGCACGCACGATTTCCGAGGTAAACAGCGCGCACAACAAGCCGATCGTCCGTTTCCATGAAACCACGCAGGGGGTGCCGCCGGCGGTCCGGGTCCTCTACTACCCGACCGACCTCGCGGGCAACGAGTTCCTGTATCCGAAGGAGCAGGCGGAAAAGATTGCCGCGGTCTCGCATCACCCGGTGCTCGCCTTCGACAACGACCCGGCGCGCGGCGGCGTGGCGCGTGTGATCACGGTCGAACCGCCGGCAGGCGACGCCGCGAGCCAGTAACGTAGATGCGGGGCCCACAACCACCAGGCGGAGCGAGCCACAATCGGCGAGCGCCCGTCACCACCGATTGCCACCCCGCGCCATGGCGGGGCGCCGCTCCGGCTCAGCTCAGGGACGATCCGTGTCCTGATAGGTGATGAGCCGCACGCTGCGCTGCAGCGTCACGTACGCCGCCGCCCATTCGATCATGACTACGAGGCGGTTGCGGAAACCGATCAGTTCGAAGATGTGGAGGAAGAGCCAGGCCAGCCACGCGAGCAGCCCCGAAAACCTGAGCCCCCGGATATCGGCGACGGCCGACCCCCGGCCGATGATCGCCATGCTGCCCCGATCGTCATAGACGAATGCCTGCGACGGCTTCCCCTCGAGCCGCTGCAGGATGGTGCGCGCGGCGTGCACGCCGCCCTGCATTGCGACCTGCGCGACCCCCGGCAACGGATGGCTGGCCGCATCCGTGAATGCCGCGGCGTCGCCGATGACGAAGGCCTCCGGGTGACCCGGCACGGAGAGGTCGCGTTCGACGATGACGCGCCCGGCGCGGTCGCGCGGGACCTCGAGCGTCGCCGTGACGGCAGAGGCGGCGACGCCGGCCGTCCACAGGACCGTGCCGGCCTCGAGCCGCTCGGCACCGAGCATCACGCCGTGCGCGTCGACGCCCGTGACTCGGGTGTTCTCCCGCACCTCGACGCGCAGCCGTTCGAGCGAGCGGCGCGCCGCATCGCGCAGCTTCGGCGCGAACGACGGCAGCACGGTCGGGCCCGCCTCGACGACCACGATGCGCGTCGCGCCAGTGTCGATGTTGCGAAACTCGGAGCGTGTTTGCCGCGCAATCTCGGCAAGCGTCCCCGCGAGCTCGACGCCGGTCGGGCCGCCGCCAACGAGCACGAACGTCAACAGCCGCTGCTGGCGCGCGGGGTCGGTTTCGCGCTCCGCGCGCTCGAAGGCCATCAGGATGCGGCGCCGGATGTCCAGGGCGTCCTCGAGCGTCTTCAGCCCGGGCGCGTAGGGCTCCCACTCGTCGTGGCCGAAATAGGTGTGGCTCGTCCCGGTCGCGAGGATCAGGTAGTCGTAGTCGACGACCGCTCCGTCGGCGAGGCTGACGCGCCTGGCAGCGAGATCGATCGCGCGCGCCTCTCCGAGCAGCACGTGGGTGTTGCGCGCCTTGCGGAGAATCCAGCGGATGGGCGACGCGATGTCGCCCGGCGACAGCGTGGCGGTGGCGACCTGGTAGAGCAGCGGCTGGAACAGATGGTGGTTGTGGCGGTCGACGACCGTGACACGCACTGGCGCCCTGCGCAGCGCCTTGGCGGCGCTGAGACCGCCAAACCCGCCGCCGATGATGACGACGTGAGGCATGGGAGTATGTTAGTAGCTGGTTAGTAGTTGGTGGTTGGTGGTTGGTGGTTGGTGGGTTTATGGCAAGGTAGCCGGCGCTCTGTCGATGCACGATCCCTAACGAGCAACGACGAACGACAAACAACGAACGACCAACGAGCATGAAGCCAGCATTCACGACCGAACACATCGTCGCCACCGTCTGCCCGCTGGACTGTCCCGATTCGTGCAGTCTCGACGTGACCGTCCAGGGCGGACGCGCGGTGTCGATCGACGGGTCGCACGTCAACCCGGTGACCGACGGATACATCTGCGCGAAGGTGCGCCGCTTTCCCGAGCGTGTCTATGGACCCGATCGCTTGACGTATCCGGCGATGCGCAAGGGACCGAAAGGGGCGGCGAGCTTCGAGCGCGTCACGTGGGACGAAGCGCTGGCGGCGATCGCCGGGCGGTTGATCGATGCGCGGGACACCCGGGGCGGCGAATCGATCCTGCCCTACAGCTACGGCGGGTCCAACGGGCTGCTGACGCAGGACACGAGCGACGCAACGCTCTTCCGCCGGCTCGGCGCGTCGCGCCTGGCGCGGACGGTGTGCGCCGCGCCAACGGGCGCCGCCAACCTGTCGATGTACGGCAAGATGCCGTCGGTCACGTACGAGGACTATCCAGAGGCGCGCCTGATCATCCTCTGGGGCGCGAATCCCTCGGCCTCGGGCGTTCATCTCGTTCCGCACATTCGCGAGGCGCAGCGCCGCGGCGCCACGCTCGTCGTCGTCGATCCGCGCACGACGCCGCTGGCGCGGCAGGCCGACATCCATCTGCCAGTGCGACCCGGCACCGACCTGCCGGTCGCGCTGGCGATCCACCGGTATCTCTTCGAGGAGGGGCACGCGGACCAGGCGTTCCTGCAGGCGCACGCGCGCGGCGCGGAACGGCTGCGCGAACGGGCGCGCGAGTGGACGTTCGAGCGCGCCGCCGCCGAGGCGGACGTGCCCGTTGACGCGCTGCGCCGCGTCGCCGAGTTGTACGCCACGACCCGCCCGGCGCTCGTTCGCTGCGGCTACGGCCCCGAACGTAACAGGAACGGCGGCAGCGCGTCGCTGGCCATCCTGGCGCTTCCCGCCGTCGGCGGCAAGTTCGGCGAGCGCGGGGGCGGCTACATGATGAGCAACTCCGCGTCGTGGGGCATCACCAACACGTGGATCGGCGCCGGCGAACCGGCGACCCGCATCGTCAACATGAACCAGCTCGGACGTGCGCTGCTCGAGGCCGACCCGCCGATCGCGCTGCTGTTCGTCTACAACAGCAACCCCGCCGCAACGACACCCGACCAGCGGCGCGTGCTGCGCGGTCTCGAGCGCGAGGACCTGTTCACGGTCGTCTTCGACCAGGTGATGACCGACACGGCGCGATACGCCGACGTGCTGCTGCCGAACACGACCTTCCTCGAGGGATACGACCTCGTCAAGTCGTACGGCCCCTGGACGATGGGCCTGGGACGGCCGGTGATCGAACCGATCGGCGAATCGCGCTGCAACGCGGACGTCTTCGGCGCGCTGCTCGAGCTGACCGGACTGGGCGAAGCCAGCGACCCGCACGGCGAGCTCGAGGAGATGCTCGACGTGCTGTCACGGCTGCCGGGCACGACGGGCGACGAGATGAGGGACTGCGGCGCGGCCACCGCGCCGTTCGACGGCCGGCCCGTCCAGTTCCGCGACGTCTTCCCGCGGACCGCGGATCAGAAAATTGACCTCTATCCGGAGGTGCTGGCGAACCAATCGGCCGCGGGACTGTACGTCTATCTGCCGGATCCGGGGACGCAGGAGTATCCGCTCGCGCTCATTTCGCCGGCCAGCGACAGGACGATCAGCTCGACGCTCGCTGAAATTCCGCGGCCGGAGGTTCGCCTGCTGATGCACCCGGACGACGCGGCGGAGCGTGGCATCACGGACGCCGATGAAGTGCGGATCTTCAACGCGCTCGGGGAGGTGCGCTGCAACGCGGGCATCGGAAGCTGGATCCGCCGCGGCACCGTCTCGCTGCCGAAGGGGATCTGGAGGAAGCACACGGCCAACGGCTACACGGGCACCTCGCTCGTGCCCGACACGCTGACCGATGTCGCCGGCGGGGCATGCTTCAACGATGCTCGGGTGCAGGTGGAGAGGTGGCAGGGGGCTGGAGGCAGGTTGCAGTAGGTAGCAGCGCACAGGAGGCAGGTGCTACGTGAAACCCGGCCACCTGAATCCTGCCGCCTACTGCCACCTGCCCCCTGCCCGCTGCCCCCTAATAGTTGAAGAAGAAAATCAGGTCCAGCCCGCCGCGCTCCACGCGCCGGAACGCGTTGCGCTGCACGCTGCTCGACACATCGGACGCGGTCCCCTGCAAGCGCAGGAAGCTCGCGAGCTGATACTCGAGGATGAACTCGGTCGCCTGCTCGGCGCCGAACCCCTGACGCAGCCGGACGAACAGCCCCTTGGCCACCTGCTGGCCGACCGTCACGCTCGGTCCCAGCCCGTTCTCGCCCGCCGCCTGGATCTCGAACTCGTCGAGGTTCAGCGCGCCGCCGATTGCCTCCGACAGCCCCGACGCCAGGTAGCCGCCCGCGAGCTCCTGCGCGCGCACCGCGAGCGCCACCTGCTGCCCCTCGCCGAGCTCGTTGGTCGGCGCGCCGAAGATGATGAGCGACAGGATGTCCGACTCGTCCTGCGGCGGGCTGCTGCTGAAGGACAGCTCGGGCTGCAGCATCGACCCGCGCACGTGGACGAACGTCTCGATGCCGGAGATGACGCGCCGCGCGGTGAGATCGAGCAGCGGGTCGATGACGTCGGTCCCTGAGAAGCGGATGCGGCCGTCGCGCATGATCTCGAACCGCCGCCCCTGGAACGAGTAGTTGCCGCGCACCGTGTTCACCTCGCCGGTGATGCGCAGCCGGCCGCCCGGCGCCTTGACGATGTTCACCGCGCCGCCGACGTAGGCGTTCATGTCGCCGACGTCGATCGGGGCGCTCGCCGGCTTGATGTTGTTCCCCTTCAGCAACAGGTCGCCCGGAATGGCGAGGCCCAGCCGCAGGTCGAGCGCGTCGAACATCGAGGGCAGCTGCGGCGTGGTCGGCTCGGGCCCGGCGGAGTCGGCTGGCGAGATCTCGGTCGCCGTCGTCGAATAGGCGCTCCTCTCGCCGGCGAGCCGCAGCACCTCGGCGACGTCGATCGTGCCCGGCTCCACCTCGAGGCTCCCCTCGACCTTCGGCGCGCGGACGGTGCCGGTGATGTGAAAGTCGCTGTCGAACTTCAGGTCGGCGGTCTTGTTCGCGATCACCTTGAAGTCGTCCGACTGCACCTTCACGTCCACCGCGCCCACGGAGCGTTCGTGCACGGCGAGGCTGCCGCCGATCGTCATCGGCCGCTTGTTCTTGTCGAGGATGCGGAACTGATCGATCGTGACGACGTCCGGCTTCAGTTCGATGCGCGTGTCGAGACCCGAGAACGAGGTGTTGAGGTCGGGCGCGACAAACGAGCCGCCCTTGATGTCGATGCCGCCGTCCAGGTGCGGATCGTAGCCCGAGCCGGTGACCTTGAAGTTCGCCTGCAGCGTGCCGGTCACGTTGGTGACGTACGAGGTGAACCCCTGGACGACGCCGAGATCGATCTGGCTGCTCGCCACCTCGAGGTTGATCGCCTCGCCGGCCGGCGGCGCGGTGTGCTCGCCTTCCATGGCCTTCGGCGTCGGTTGGAAGAGCGTCGTGGGCGCGAAGCCCTTGGCGGTGAGCCACGACTGCGCGTCCTGATCGAGCCGCACGTCGAGGGTCATCCCGCGGCCTTGGTAGTCCACCTTGCCGCCGAACGACATGAACTTGAAGTTGCGGAAGGCAGCCTGCGACAGCGTGAAGTCGCCGGCCACCCGCGGCGCCGCCGTCGTGCCGGAGACGGTCGCGTTGGCGTTGAGCCGGCCGGCGAGGCGCTGGTCGCCGAGCATCAGCGCGTCGAGCTGCGCGATGTCGACGTTGTCGGCCTTGACGTGCAGCGTGTCGCTCGCGGACCCCACGGCGCCCTGCGCCTCGATGCGCTGATCCCCGTTCACCAGCTGGATGCCGTCGACGACCACGCGGTTGTTGCCGTACTGGATCGTCGGATGCGACGCCGGATCGGTCTTCCAGACGATCTTCTCCGTCTCCAGCGCGAGGCTGCCGACGTGGATCTCGCGGTGGTCGGTGTGCAGCAGCGCGGACCCTTCGGCGCTCAGCTGCCGCGGCCCCTGCTTCGCCACGGCCTTGAAGTCCAGCTTCTCCTGCGTGTAGGTCGTGTCCGCGGTCAGCGAGTTGATCTGCTGCCCGGCCACCTGGACGAACGTGGCGTCGGTCTTCGCGTGCACCGTCGCCTCCGCGAGGCGGAGCTGTGGCAGCGTGACGTCGAACGTGCTGTCGAGATCCAGCGCGTTGTTGTCGGCCTTCCCCAGGTTGCTGCCGTCGAGCATCCCCGCTGCCTTCAGCTCCTGGCCGTTTCCAGTGATCGTCGCGTCCACGTTCGCCGCCCCCTGCAGGTCGGTCTGGCCGAAGATGCGACCGAGGCGATCGAGCGACGGTGTCTCGACGTGGAGCGTGAGGTTCGACATCCCCGTGTCGTTCAACGCGATTGGCCCCTGCCCCTTGACGTGGAGGTCCGGGCCGTCGACCACCAGCTGATTCAGGTTGCCCGCGCGGTCCTGATACGTGCCGTCGACGAGCGCGGTATCGATGTCGATGCCGCCGATCGTCGAGCGGCTCATGTCCACACGGCCCGACGCGTCGAGGGATTCGGGCGTCACGCCGTTCGCGTAGCCGCGCAGCGTCACGTCGAGGTCGACCGCGGCGTTGACGCGTCCCGCGACGCGGGTGTCGCCCGAGACGAGCGACGGGTCGAGGCCGTTGAATTCGCCGTTGGCGACGATGTGCGCGTCGCCGCCGGCGAGGTTCGTGGAGAACTGGAACCGCGGCGTGGTCGCCCGGAAGATCTCGGAGTCGGCGAGCGTGCCCGACGCGTCGAGCGTCAGCGGGTATTGCCCGCCGCCGCTTCCCTTCACGTCGAAATCGCCGGTGATCCTGCTCTGGTATTTCTCCGCGTCGAGCGCCGGGAGGTTGAACCCGTGACCGACCTTCTGCAGGTCGAGATTGGTGACGTGCCCCTGGGCCGAGTATTCGGGCGCGCCGCCGCCGATGCGGAACGTCCCCGTCGTTCCCGCGGCAATCGTGGCGTCAGCGAGCGTCGACTCCTCCATGCGGATGTCGCCCGCGAGCACGGGCCCGCGGCCGGTGAGCGTGTAGCCGAATTGCAGGTTGCTCGGCACGCCCGGCGCGTTCAGCTGCGGCGGAACATTGCGGAGATCGACGTGAACGGCCTCGCCGGTCAGGTCGAGCTGCAGCGGGCTGCGGGCCTCGATGGTCCCTTTCGCGGTGGCGCGGCCGCCGTAGCCCGACGCGCGGCCGTCGACCGTGATGGTCGGCCAGTCGATGCGCCCCTTCGCCACGACGTCGCGCGTTTCATAGCCGAGCACGTTGGCGCGCGATGCATTCACCGAGTAGCTCCCGCTCAGCGGGTGGTTCGAGGCGGGCAGCGCCAGGTTCATCGTCGCATGGCCGGTGACGTCGGTCCGGAACGTGGAGCCGCGCACGAGCGGCCCGACGTTGAAGTGCTGCGTCTGCACTTCTCCGGCGACACGTTTCTCGGGGCCGAGGCCGTCGACGACGAGGTTGCCCGCGACCTGGCCGACCTGCTTTTCACGCAGGTTGAGCTGGAGCTCGAGCCGGTCCGCGGGGCCGCTCGCGTTGATCTCGAATGCCGGCTGCAGGCCCTCGTAGCCGTGCAGCGCCGGGAGGATCTTCGCCATCTCGCCCACGTCGAACTTGTCCGACGAGGCCTTCAGGTTGATGACGGGTTTGTCGCTGCCGATACCGCGCACGACGCCGGCGACGCGCAGCGACGTCTCTTCCGTGCGCAGCGACAGGTTCTCGATGGTGACGCTGTCTTCGTGGCGGCGGATGACGCCCGACAGCTCGTTGACGCCGAACTGCGGGTTCCGCGCGCGGAGCGCGACGTGGGCGACGTCGATCTTCAGCTCGTCCGCGTCGCTCGTCACGCCGACCGAGGCGTCGATCTTGTCGATCACCTGCGGCACGCGCACGCCGGAGGTGCCGACCGGCTGGCTGTCGAGGTAGAGCGTGCCGTCAGTGACGCCAATCTCGCCGATGTCGATCGGCCGGCGGCTCTTCGGCTGCGTGGGATTGGGCGTCTGCGCCTTGATCAATTCCGTGAGGTTCCATCCCGTCGCCGTCTTCTTCACGTGCACGGTCGGCTCGTTGAGACGGATGTGATCGAGGATGACGTTGCCGCCGAGGAACGTCAGGAAGTTGTAGTCCACGCCGACGTCCTTCAGCGAGACGACCGCCTGGCCGTTCTGCGTGACGTCCACGTCCTCCATCTCGACGCCGAAGAACAGGTTCCCGTCGATGCGGCCGATCGTCAGGCGGCCGTTCACGTAGTCGTCGGCCTGCCGGATGATGAAGCCGCGCAGCCATTCCTTGAACCACGTGGTCTGGCTGACGATCACCATCATCGACGTGACGCCGATGACCAGCGTGCAGATGAAAGCGACGACCTGCAGGAGCTTACGGGCGATGGACATCAGAACGCCTGGCCGATGCTGAAGTGGATGCGCCAGTGGCGCGCCTCGGGGTTGCCGTTGACGCGCAGGTTGGGAATCCGATTGAGCTGGTAGCCGACGTCCACGCGCGCCGGACCGATCGGCGTCAGGTAGCGGAGGCCCGGCCCGGCCGCCAACACCAGGTTGGTGCTGGCGAAGTTCACCGAGTCGTTGGCGACCTTGCCGAAGTCCAGGAAGCCGACGCCGCCGAACTTGCCCCAGAGGGGCTTGCGGATTTCCGTCGATCCTTCGTACATCGTCAGGCCGCCGATGGGCAGGCCGAACCCGCTCAAGGGGCTCACCTCGAAGCGTCCCCACCCGCGGATGCTCGTCGCGCCGCCAAGGAAGTAGCGCTTGAAGAACGGGACGCTCGCATCGGTCCCGAGCGCGTTGATCGTCCCCAGGTGCACGCGGTTGGCCCAGACGAAGGAGCGCGCCACGCGCGTGTAGTGCCTGGCCTCGCCGCGCACCTCCCAGTAGTTGTAGGTGCCCCACAGCCACTTGCCGGCCTGTTCGACGTGGCCGGTGAGCACGTAGCCGCGATTGGCGTCGAGGAGGCTGTTCGTCGTGTTGCGGTTGGCGTCGAAGGCGACGGCCGCCGTCGTGCCGCGCGTCACCCCGGTGCGCGGGTCGAGGCCGAGCGCGATCAGGTTGTTGCGGATCGTGAAGTCCTCGAGGCCCGAGTTGGTGATGGTGCTTTTCTGGAATTCGTTGATCAGCGAGAACGCCCAGTAGAACTGCGAGTTCGCCTGGTGGCGCAGCGTCGCGCGGCCGCCGAGGACGTCCTGCGAGTACACCGGCTCGATCGCCTGCCACGCGCGCCCCTCGAAGTTCATCGACAGGTGCGAGCTGAGAAAGTACGGCTCCGTGTACTCGAGGCGCAGGCCGCGGTCGAGCGACGACCATTTCGTCTCGACGCCGGCGTGCTGCGCGCCGCCGAACAGGTTCAGGTGATCCCAGCGCAGCGTCGCGCGCGCCTTCTCCTCGGACCCGTAGCCGATGCCCGTCGTCAGCCGCTGATGCTTTCCTTCGCCGACCGTGACGCGCGTCGGCACGTCCGGCAGCTGCTGCGACTTGTCTTCCTTCGACTCGATGTTCGCGAACTGGAACAGCTCCATGTTGTACAGCTTGCGCTGCGATTCGCGCATCTCCCGCCGCGAGAACAGGTCGCCTTCCTTGTAGGTGAGCTGCCGGCGGACGATGTTCTCGCCGACGCTCTTCTCGCCGTCGATCTCGATCGGGCCGAAGTGCGCCAGCATGCCCGGCGTCGCCGAGAACGCGACGTGCACCTGGTTGCTGCCGGCGCCCTGCTGGGAGATGTCCACCTCGGCGTACGGGTAGCCGTTGTCGCGCAGGAAGTTGAGCGCGCGCTCCCGCGAGGCGATGGCGAGCTGACGATCGAGCGGCTGCTTGTCCTGCAGCGGCAGGCCAAAGCGCAGCGCCCGCTGCTGCCGCTGCGGCAGCACCTCGAACCCGGTCAGGTCGATGCCGGCGACCAGCGTCGGCTGTCCCTCGGAGATGCGGACGACGACGTCGACCTGGTCCTGCTTGTCATTGAGCTTGACGTCGAAGGAGCTGACGCGCGCGTCGGGATACCCGCGGTCGCGATAGAACGCCTGGATGCGTTCGAGATCGGCGTCGAACGCCCGCCGATCGAAGTAGGTCTTGTGGCCCCACGGCAGCTTCGAGCCGCGCCGGGTCTGGAGCGCCGCAGCCAGGGCTTTCTTGTCGACTCCCTTGACCCCCTGGAAGTCGAGGCTGTGGATCTTTATGTCCTGCTCCCGGCATCCCCCAAGAAAGAGGGCAAAGAGAAGGACTAAAAGGGAAAACCGTGGACGTGCTCCAAGCATGGCGCGATGGGTTGTCCACACGCCATGCCAGAGCCCCGGCTCGTCTATTCCCGCGTCGTGACCGCGGGACGTCCCGACGCGACCGCCAGCATGATGCCGAAGCCGATCGCGATCAGCGCGCCGATGCCGAGCCAGACGCCCGGAATCTGACGCAGGATTCCCGACTGCCAGAGCGCGAGGCCGGCGCCGAGAATGAGGATGAAGTAGCCGATCAGGTAGAGCTTCAGGAATCTCATGGCAAGACGAATAGCAGGAAAAGTGCCCAGGAAGGTTTCAGGGAGCAGGTATCAGGTTTCAGGCGTGGTCTCGGTATCAGGACTGATCCCGTGACCAGCCCTGATACCCGATACCTGACACCCGATACCTACCGGCGCGACCGCTGCCAGCGCGCTACTGGATGGTCATCTCCACGATATGGGCGCGGCGGTTCATCGCGCGTCCCGCATCCGTGTTGTTCGTATCGATCGGACGTTCCTCACCGTAGCTGACGGTGCGGAGCCGGCCCGCCGCGATACCTCGATTGAGCAGGTAATCGCGCACGGCGTTCGCGCGGCGCTCGCCGAGCGACAGGTTGTACTCCGCCGTGCCGACGCTGTCAGTGTGCCCTTCGATCGTCACGTTGAGCATCGGGTTCGCCTGCAGCGTCATCACCGCACGGTCGAGGATCATGATCGCGTCCGGCCTCAGCGTCGACATGTCGAAGTCGAAGTGGACGTCCTCGAACGTGATGGGCGCTCGGCGCATCACGGGGATCGTGATCATGTTGGTCGCCGTGCCGCCGCGTCCGTCGTTGGCCGTGACGGTGAGCGGATAGTTGCCTTCCTGGTTCGGCGCGGTCCACGTGGTGTTCAAGCCGTTCTGGTTGCTGAACGTGCCGGCAGGCGCACTCCACGTGTAGGTGATCGTGTCGCCGTCCGGATCCGTCGCGGGCGCGCTCAGGCTCGTCGTCCCCCCCGGCTCGAGCGTGGGCGGATTCGCCTGGATCGGGCCGTTGAACGTCGGCGGACGATTCGCCGGTGGCGGCGGCGGTGGTGGCGGCGCGGGAGCCGGCGGCGGTGGTGGTGGAGGCGCCGGTGCCGGCGGTGGCGGTGGCGGCACGTAGACCTTGATACCGGGATGCCACCCGATGCGGACGTCCCAGCCCCAGGCCTGGTTCGTCATCTCACGGCCGGCGATGACATGCGTGCCGGTGTCCTGGCTGTAGTTGCCGCCGCCGTAGATGAAGAACCCATTCTTCGCCTGGAACACGCCGCCGAACTTGACGTGGCCGGGATTGCTGATATCGCTCTCGAGCGGCGCGATGCTGCCGTCGTCGCCGCGGTAGGGCGGCTCGCGCAGCGTCACGTTGTCGTTGAACGAATGCTCGCCCACGAGTTCGACGAGACCGCGGACGCGTGAGCGGCTGCCGATGATGCCGCCGACGCCCCAGGCGAGGCCGTTCGACACGTCGAACGGATCCGGGTCGGCGCGCCAGATGCCGCCGACCGTGGCGGTCACCTGAACCTTCTGACCGATCTCCTTGCTCCCGACGACGTCGAGGTGAGTGGTGAGATCGCTCGTGCCGCCCCACTGCGTGCCGGCGGGAAATTCGAGCACGGGGCGGATCGCGAAGCTCCAGCTGTCGTTGAGCGACTCGGAGATGAGGCTCCACTTCGCGCCAATGACGGGATTGCTCCCGAGGTTCTTCGACCACCCGCGGCGCATGTACGGGTAATACTGGTCGACGCCGCCGTGTTCGAGCTCGGTGGGGACGAAGACCGGATCGCGTACGCCGCGCCGCAGCCGGACGATCTTCCACGAACCGAACAGTTCGACGCTGTTGCTGATGCCAAACGCCGCCGTGAATCCGATGTTGTTCACATCGGTCAGGCCCTGCCGGTCGTCCCAGTTGGCGCGAAACAGCTGCACTGAGGCTTTGTGCCGCAGCAGCGTGTCCGCTGTGGGAACGAACCAAAGACCCGTGTCGCCGAAGAACGTCGGCAACCCGGGTCTGGATTCGGTGCTGGATTCGGTATTACTGGCGGGCTGATTCGTCTGCGCCGCGGCGGGGGCCACGCCTACCGCGGCGAGGAGCAAGCCGCAACAGAGAATGCGCACGTGCACACCTCAAACCGGCGAGTCGATCGAGTCGAGTCGAGTCGTGCCGCGCGAGCTGTCGTTAGTCCGCCCGGCGGGCCTCCGCGCCGGAAGCAGGAGCCCCGCTCATACTATTCACATCTCCTGCCGCAGAAACAATAAGGCGTCCGCGCCCGCCGCGGCTAATCTGCCCGCCCTTGCGTCCGGCATTGCGCGCCTCGTCTGGCGTCCACTCGTGCGCCGTGCCTTTTTCATGCGCGGCGCGGCCGCCCTTGCTGGCGATCTCGCGCTGCTTTTCGGGAGACATCGAAGCAAAACCGCGCCGTTCTTTGCGAACTCCGTCCACAGCCATCCTCCTGGTTACTCGGAAAACCTTGATTGCGATTGCTACCGCGAACCGCACCCGCGACCGAAGTCGTGAGCGGGCGGGCTACAAGGCGGATGCCAGCCCGGCAGAAAAAATCGCGCGATTAACTCGCTGAAGACGTGTAGGTTACGCGATGCGCGAGATTCGTACCCATCTCAAACTGAAGCAGATCCCTACAGTTGAGGTGGAAATGCGTGGCGTTTCTATACGTTCGGCTGTCGATTTCAACTCCCGGCGTCGGCGCCCGACTCTCGAGGCGAATCCCCAATCGTTGTCAGAGTTTTTTTCCCCGGAGTTGGGAGTTGTGAAGTGGCAGTTGTACGATGCCCAGCATGGCCGAATGCGACGCGACACCCGCCAACCAGGCGCCTGTCGGCAACAAGAGCGGACGAACCGTCACTTGCGTGAAATTTCAGAAGGAGCTTCCGGGCCTCGACGCGCCCCCATGGCCCGGCGAGCTCGGGCAGCGCATCTACGAGAACGTCTCCGCGCAGGCGTGGAAGATGTGGGAAGAGCGGATGAAGATGATTCTCAACGAGTATCGCCTGATGCCGTGGCAGAAAGAGGCGCAGGAGCTGATCTCGAAGCACATGGAGGATTTCTTCTTCGGCCAGGGCGCGGCGCTGCCGCCGGGATACGTGCCGCAGCAGACGAAATAATGGGCCGCCTGAAGGCGGCCCCTACGTACGGATCGTAGCCCCTACCTGCCGATCGTAGGGGCCGGCTTCAGCCGGCCCTACACCACCGGGATCTCCGGACTGATCCGAAACCGCAGCTTCGCGTGCGCGGCGCGGAGCGCCTGCTCCACGGCCAGCGGTGTCGTTGCCCGCGCGAAGATGAACCCGAGGTACGACTTTCCTTCCGGCAACGGCACGAGCCTGGCGTCGGGTTTCGCCGTCAGCTGCAGGTCGACGATGTCGGGCACGCCGCGCGCGTCGCGCTCCCCGTCCACCGACTTGTAAACGCCACGGCGCGGAATCGGGATCATCATCACGCCCGACGCGCGCCGCTCGCGCGTGAACGCCGACACGTCCTCCCGCAGCGCGTGACGCAGCAGCACCTCCTCGAGCGAGGCGTCGCCGCCAGGCGAGACGAACCGGAGCGCTTTCGAACAGAGCCCGCCAATGGGACGCGCGGCAATCTCGAGCAGGTGTACGCCGCTGTCGTTGACGCGACACTCGGCGTGCACCGGTCCATGCCGCAACCCGAGCGCGGCCGCGCCCGCGGCGACCGTCCGTTCAATCTCGCGCTGTGTCTCCGCGGGTTCGCGCGACGGCGTCAGGTAGATGGTCTCCTCGAAGAACGGCCCGTCGAGCGGATCGGGCTTGTCGAAGATCGCGAACAGCTGCAGGACGCCCGCGGTCAGCACCCCCTCGATCGCGTACTCGCGCCCGGGGATGAACGCTTCGACCAGCAGCGTGTCGTGCGCGGCGTCGCGTTCGGCGCGGACGTCCGGCTGCGCCAGCAGCGCGCGAATGCGTGCGAAGGCGCGCACGAACTCGCACGCGCTGTCGGCCCTGATCACGCCGCGGCTGCCGGACATCGCGAGCGGCTTGACGACCACCGGGTAGGACAGCGTAAGAGAGAGTTGCCAGGGGTCCTCGGTTACGTCGGCCACGCGGTACGTCGGGACGGAGAGTCCCGCCGCCTCCAGCGCACGCCGGCTCTCGAGCTTGTTCCGGCTCGCCAGCGCCGCGGCCACGGGGTTACCTGGAAGCCGGAACGCCGCGTTGACGCGCGCGGCGGCGACCACCGGCCGATCGCCGACGGCAATCACGCCGTCCGGAGGAGTGGCGCCGAGCGCCTCGACGATGGCGTGCACGGCGCCGAGCTCGTCGTGGAAACGAATGGGAATGGCCTGGTCCCACCACGGGTCTTCCAGCTGATCGCACCGGTCGCTCGCGAACACGAGACGCACGCCCAGCTTCTCGGCCGCCTCGCCGAACGAGCGGATTTGATACCCCGTCGTCGTGGCAATGATGAGGACCTGCGTCAAACCAGCTGCATGTCCTCCGGCGACGGCTCGGCGCAGCAGTACCACGCTTCCGTCATGTGCGGCACCGCGCGGCGCCGTGTCGCCTTCTCGCGGACGCTCCGCATCGCCGACTGCTGCAGCGCGTCCACGCGTGGGTCGCGGTGGCGCCATTGCCACGTGAGCGATGCGGGATCGAACCCGGTGACGACCGCCTGGATGTCGGGCAACTCGAGCAGCGGCGAGCCGTTGGTGATGAGGAGACGGATGGCGAGCTGAATCGGCGCCACCTGCTCCTGCAGATCGAGCTCGTCGATCGCCGCCAGCAGCTCGTCGTACCCCTCGAGCGTCGTCCACGGCGTGAACGCGACGAAAGTGGGCACCAGGGTCACGCCCGCGTCGCGGCACAAATGGACGGCGCGGACGAAATCGGCGCGCGTGTGCCCCTTCGCGAGATGGCGCAGGACCTCGTCGTCGATCGATTCGACGGCGCTGGTGACGAACAGGCACCCCGTGCGTGCCAGCAGCGGCAGCATCGATGCGTGTTGCAGGAGGTGCTCGATCTTGATCGTCGCGTCGTAGGTGACGCCCGGAAACTCGGCCGCCAGCCGCTCGACGATGCGGCGCGCGTGCGTCGGCCCGTTGAAGAAGTCGGGATCGCCGAAGGTGATGTGCTGCGCGCCGGCGGCGACCTGCTGCTTGACATCGTCGAGGACCGCGTCGATCGGGGTGGCGTGAAAGCGGCCCTTGTACACCGGAACGATCGGGCAATGACGGCACAGATGCTTGCACCCGCGCGTTGCGTCGGTGTTCCCGGCGACGCGCGTCGAGCCGTCAGGCATCTGCAGCCGCGCGTATGTCGCAAGAGGCGGCAGTCCACTCCGTTGCGGGATGACGTTCTGCCGGGTCCGCATCGACCCGGCCTGCACGGCGCAGAGCCGGGCCAACTCGTCTTCACCCTCAGGCCCCAGCACATGCGCGACGCCCTTCTCGCGCAGCCACCGGTCGTTGATGGGCGCGTAGAGACCATACGCCGCGAGCGCCGCCGCCGGGTTGACGCGCCTGACGCGATCGATGAGCGGCGAGGCGAGCCGGGTCGCCGTGTGCATCGGCAGGTAAAAGGCGACGAGCTCCGCCGCCGCGATACGCTCGTCGGTCAGTCGCTCGCGCGACGTATCGGCGCAATCGACATCCACGCCTGCATCGCGCAGCCATGCGGCCGGCGACGCCAGGCCGAACGGCTGCCGGCCCAGGTCGTAGGTCGAGATGAGAAGAACGCGCACTCGATCCATTCTACGGTCACCGGGAGTTGGGTTTATGCTTGGCGCATGGCGACGCGCGCAATCCCACGCGTGGGCGTGATGACCGGTGCCGAGGCCGACCGCAGCTTCTTCGGCCACCCTCGCGGGCTCTCCACCCTCTTTTTCACCGAGATGTGGGAGCGCTTCAGCTACTACGGGATGCGCGCGTTCCTCATCTACTACATGACGGCGACGGTGGCGGCCGGCGGGCTGGGGTTCGGCGTCGAGTACGCGGGCAACATCTACGGGTTGTACACCGGGTCGGCCTGGGGCGCCTCGATTCTCGGCGGCATCATCGCCGACAGGTGGCTCGGGCAGTACCGGAGCGTGCTGATCGGCGGCATCATCATCGCGCTCGGGCACTTCACACTCGCGTTCAAGCCGCTTCCCTTTTTCTACAGCGGCTTGATTTTCATCGTGCTCGGCACGGGGCTGCTCAAGCCGAACGTGAGCACGCTGGTCGGCGCGCTCTACCGGCCGGGCGATGCGCGGCGCGACGCGGGCTTCTCCATCTTCTACATGGGCATCAACCTCGGCGCGCTGTTCGGCCCGCTCATCGCCGGCTATCTCGCGCAGAAAGTGGACTGGCACATCGGCTTCGCGTGCGCTGGCGTCGGCATGACCGCCGGCCTCATTCAGTACGTGGTCGGCCGCCATCGGCTGCGCGCCCCCGCCTCCGAGGTTCCCGCTTCGGCGGGCACGCCGGGCGATGAAACGACCGCGGGGCAGCAACCAGCGCACGGCTTCACGACCACCGAGTGGAAGCGGATGGCCTCGATCGTCATCTTCTTCCTCGTCGCGATCCTGTTCTGGGGCGCCTACGAGCAGGCCGGCTCGACGCTCGCCCTGTTTGCGGATCGCTACACGCGCCTCGAAGTCTTCGGCTTTTCGTTCCCCTCGTCATGGTTCCAGTCGGTGCAGCCGATCTTCGTCATCACGCTGGCGCCCATCTTCGCGTGGGTCTGGATCCGCCTCGGCGATCGCGATCCGTCGGTGCCCGCCAAGCTCGCGCTCGGCGTGCTGTTCATGGGTCTCGCCTTCGCGGTGCTCGTGCCCGCGGGCGCGATGGCGCAGCAGGGCGCGGGCGTGCGTGTCAGCCCGTGGTGGCTCGTCATCTCGTACGGAATATCGGAGCTCGGCGAGCTCTGCCTCTACCCGGTCGGCCTGAGCGCGGTCACGAAGCTCTCGCCGGCGCGCATCCTCGGCTTGATGATGGGCGTGTGGCTGCTCTCGAACGCGTTCGGCAACATGCTCGCGGGTTCCTCCGCGAGATTCTTCGTCAGCATGCCGCTGCAGCAGTACTTCGGTGTGGTCGCCATCATCCTGTTCGTGACCGCGGCCATCATGTTCGCGCTCGTGCGGCCAATCCGTCGGCTGATGGGCGGAGTCCGCTGACCGTGGCGCTCGAAAAGTACCGCGCCAAGAGAAACTTCAAGGAGAGCCCCGAGCCGGCGGGCGACGCGAAGCTCGTCGCCGAGCGCGCGAAGAAGGCGAAGGGGGCAAAAGCCCGGTTCTTCTGCGTCCAGAAGCATCTCGCCAGCCATCTTCACTACGATTTCCGGCTCGAGCACGACGGCGTGCTGCTGTCGTGGGCGGTGCCGAAGGGGCCGTCACTCGACCCCGCCACCAAGCGGCTCGCCATGATGGTGGAGGATCACCCCATCGAGTACGGCACGTTCGAGGGCGTCATCCCCTCGGGCTACGGCGCCGGCATCGTGATGCTGTGGGACCAGGGCACCTGGACGCCCGAAGTCGAGGACGTCGCCGCGGCGCTCAAGAAGGGCGACCTGAAGTTCACGCTCGACGGCTACAAATTGAAAGGCTCGTGGGTGCTCGTGCGGACCAAGGGGAAATGGGCCGGCGGCGGCGACCGGTCGTGGCTGCTGATCAAACATCGCGACGATTGGGCGGGCGACGTCGACATCGCGGAGTTCGCGCCGCTCAGCGTGAAGAGCAAGGGAGACTTCGCGCACATCCTGGCCGGAGGCGATCCCGACATCTGGATCTCGCATCGGCCGGCGTCGGGCGGCGAGGCAGGAGCGATGTTCGAGAAGATCATCGCGCGGGCGCTTGAAATGCGCGGAGGCGCGGCGACGCCGGCAAAGGCCGCCACGCCAGCGCCGGCAAAGGCCACCAGGTCAGCGCCCGCCCGGAAGACGAAAGCGGCCGCGAAGAAGAAGGCTACGAAGCGGAAGTTGTCGTCACGGGCGTAGGCCCGTGCTGCAGGAGCCGTTCGCTGAGGACGCTCCACACCGCGAACGACAGCCGGCGGCGGTCGTGCCGCGCGATCTCCGAGCACCAGAAACGTCCCTCAACGATCTCGGTCTCTGCGTCGAACTCGCCGAGCTCGAGCGGCTCCTTGAACTCGGCGGCGTACTTCATCAGGCCGTCGAGCGACGGCCGCCCCGTGTTCGCGATGACGACGTCGACGGGCCGTCCGATCGCGTCGGCCACCCAGCGCGCCGATTCGGCGGCCGTGAAGCCGGCCATGCCTCGTCCCTCGGTCAGCAGGTTCGCGATCAGGATGATCGGCCCGTTGATCGTCGCGAGCGCCTCGCGGACGCCGCGGACGAGCAGCGGCGGGAGGATGCTCGTGAAAAAGCTGCCCGGCCCGATGATCGCCGCGTCGAAGCCGCGCATCGCCTCGGCAACCGCCGGATGCATCGCCGCCGGCGGCTCGAGCCACAGACGGCGCACCTGGTGGCCGAGGCTCTGGGCCGCGTCGACGCCGACCTCGCCGCGCGTGACGGTGCCGTCGGCGTATTCGGCGCAGACCGACGCGGGCTCGACGCTCACCGGCCAGACTCTGCCCCTGCATCCAAGCAGCACGCGGAGGCCGTCGACCGCCTCGAGGAAGTCGCCGCTGTACTGCTCCATCATCGACAGCAGCAGGTTGCCGCCCGTGTGCCCGCCGAGACGCGCGTGCTGCTCGAGCGCCGGCAGCCGCGACAGCAGCACCCGCCGCGCCTCGCCCTCGTTGCGCGCCAGCGCGAGCGCGCACTTCAGCACGTCGCCCGGCGGCAGCACGCCGAGCTCGTCGCGGAGCTGGCCCGAGCTGCCGCCGCTGTCGAACATCGTCACCACGGCGTTGAGATGTAACCAGGGATTGGTCTTGAGTCCGCCGAGCAGGCTGGGTAGCCCCGTGCCGCCGCCGAAGCATCCGATGTTCAGCTCACGGAGCTGCATTCCGACCATTGTATATGGCCGCCGGCTGCCGGCCGCGGGAAGCCGGCAGCCGCGACGCGCTACTGGTTCTGCAGGAACGAGATGCTCACGTTCATCTGCACGTCGATCGGGACGCAGTTCAGGAGCGTCGAGGTGAACTCCCATTGCCTGACCGCGTCGATGGCGGAGGGCGCGAGCTCGGGGCGATCGGCCTTGACGACCTGCACGTCGGTGACCGAACCGTCGGCACCAATCGTCGCCAGCAGCTGCACGTTGCCGCTGACGCCCGGATAGCCGGGAGCGACATCCTTGATCTTGCGCGGCGGACGGAGGTTGCCGCCGACGCCGTTCGCCGCATTGGCGGGACAATTCGCGACGGGATTCGCGGGTCGCGCGAACGCCTGGCCGCGTTGATGCGTGCTCGTCACCGAACCGTCCTGGCTGGTCACGGTGATGGTTTCCTGCAGTTCGCTCACCTGCATCTTCAGCGTCAGATCCACTGACTGGCCGTTGACCGCGCCCACGTCGTGCAGCGTGCGGAACCCCGGCAGCTGCACCTCGATGGTGTAGTCGCCGGCGGGCAGGCCGACCAGCTCGAAATGTCCCGTGCGATCGCTCTTCGTCTCGTGCTTCACGTCGCGCCGCGCGTCGGCGACGGTGATGGTCGCGCCAGGCAGGACGCGGTCCTGCGGATCGACGACGGTTCCGGAGACGGTGGCGAACCCGCCCTGGGCGAAGGTCGCGATGGGCACCGTGACGAGGAACAGGCCAAGGGCCACCAGCGAGCGGCCTGCCCGGGTGATGGGACCGCGATTGAGACGGGCGTTGAGCATGGCGCGGACTCTCCTTTCCAGGTTGGATGGGCGGACCGCCATCGCCGGCGCGGGAAGCCAGGCACGAGGCTGCCGTTCAAAACTGCGCGCGAGCTCGAGCAGCTCGGTGGCGTAGGCGTGGCTCGTGACGCCGATGGCCATCACGGCATCGTCACAGGCGCGTTCGCTCTCGTACCGAAGACGCGCGCAGGCGATCCAGAACAGCGGGTTGAACCAGTAAATCGCCTTGCCGACCTCGGCGACCGTCTGCACGAGCCAGTCGCCGCGCGCGATGTGCGCGACCTCGTGGGCGAGCACGACGTCGACACGCTCGCGCGGCCACCCGTGCACGTCCGCCGGCAGCACGACCTTCGGCCTCAGCGCGCCCCAGGTCACGATGACCGCCGGGCGGCTGCCGCGAACGAGCTCGATTGGCCGCCTGACGCCGAAGGTGGCCGCGACGCGCTGCAGGGAGTCGCCGATGGCCGGGTCCTCGAGCGCGGCGTGCGGCGAGCGGAGGCGGCGCAGGCGCGACATCCCGATGACGAGCATCAGCAGGTTCAGCACCGCGCCACACACCCAGGCGGGCACGATCGCCCGCTGGATCAGATCCCGAACGAGCCACGAGGCCGGGAGCCGGGGCGCCGGCTCGGTCGGTGCGCCGGGCGTGCGTAGCGCGGTGAACGACACGTCGACGGCCGCCCCGCGCGCCGCGACAGGGGCGGAGGGCGCGGGCAGCGTCCACGACGGCGTGAGGCGTTCGACGATCGGCGCGGTGGAGGCGCAGATCAGCGTGGCGGCGAGCAGCCAGTGTCGGACGGCGGCCGACCGGCGGCGGAACGCGAGGGCGGCGAGCATGCCGAGCGCGAGGATCAGCGACGTCTTGACGACGAGCACGAGCAGGGCCACGTCTACGCCCCCTCCTTCCTGGCTTTCCTGATCAGCTCCTCAATGCGATCGAGCTGCGCCTGCGAGAGCCGCGACCCTTCGCCGCCGAGCAGCGCCGCGACCGTCTGCTCGACCGAGCCGTCGAAGAAGGTCTCGACGAGGTGCTTGAGCGCCGAACGGCGCACGGTGCCGCGCGCCAGCGCCGGGCTGTACACGTAGCGCTGGCCGTCGTCCTCGTGGCGGACGTGCCCCTTCTCCTCGAGCACGCGCAGCTGCGTGCGCACCGTCGAATAGCTCGGGTCGCCGGGGAGGTCCTCCATGACGTCGGCGGCGGTGGCGCGGCCGCGCCGGTAGAGGATGTCGATGATCTGCCGCTCGCGGCGGCTGAGGACGGCGTGCAGCGTCTTGACCATGATGTTATTTTTCTAGCACGTGCGAGATAAATAGCACCGGCGCGGGACGCCTGTCAAGCGGCGCCGGTTGGCGCGTGAAAGTTACGACTTGGGAGTTGGAAGTTGGAAGTTGGGAGTTGGAAGTTGGCCGTCGCCTAAATCTTCCACCCGATCCACTGGCACACGCCGCGCCCCATGATCCACGCCTTGTCGTCCTCCGTGAGCCAGTCGAGCTCCTTGGTGAAGAGCGTCACCGCCTCGCGCCACGGGCACGGCAGGCGCGTCCAGTCGGTCCCCCAGAACATCCGCTTCGGGCCGAACGCGTCGTAGACGCGGCGGATGTGCGGGTGCAGGTCGCGGAACGGGTACGCCAGCGTGGTGTGGCACGGCAGCGCCGACGCCTTCACGGCGACGTTCGGGAAGCGCGCCAGGCGGCAGACGTCGGCCAGCTCCACGAACGCCAGGTTGCCGCGCGCGTGCACGCCGAGCGCGAGATGGTCGATGACGAGGCGAAGTCCGGGATGGCGCGCCGCGACCTCCTCGAACTTCCGCACCGAGGTCGGCGCGTAGACCATGATCGGGATGCCGCAGCGCTCCGCCATCGGCCACAGCCAGTCGGCGGTACCGTCAAACAGCATCTTCCGGTGCTCGGGGATGTGAAACGTGAGGCGGATGCCGAGCATGCCGGGTTGACTCTTCCAGCCTGGGACGCGCTCGCGGCTCTCGGGCTTCTCCACCGCGAGCCGCCCCATCGCCGCGAAGCGATCCGGATGGCTCTGCGCCGCCTCGAGCACGAGGTCGTTGTAGTCGCCCTCCCACGACGGTGGAATCAGCACCGCGCGGTCGACGCCCGCCTCGTCCATCGCCGCCAGCACCATCTCCTTGGTGACCGGATACGGCTTCTGCGCCTGCGCCGCGCGTCCGGCAGGCCAGGGACGATCGGGTCTGTCGGCGGCCCAGATGTGGACCTGCGCATCGACAATGAGCATGTGTGCGCCGGGAGCATACCCTAGAATCGAGAGATGACTTCCCATCCGCAGCCGCCGCATCGGCCGAGACACGCCCACGGCGAGCGCATCGTCGCGACGCTCCGCACGGTGTTCGGCAACCGGCTGCGGTCGGTGGTCGCCTACGGCCCGCAGGTGGAGGACACCCATGACGGCGCGTTCTCGTGCCTCGCGCTCGTGACGAGCGTGACGGTGGCGGATCTCGAAGCGTGCGCCGCGCGCACGCACGGCTGGCAGCGCGAGGGGATCGCCACGCCGCTGCTGCTGCCGGAAGAGGAGTTCCGCCGCTCGCTCGACGCGTTTCCGCTCGAATACGCGGAAATCCTGCGTGCGCACGACGTGCTGTTCGGCGCCAGCCCCTTCGCGGGCGTGACGATCGAGCGTGCCGACCTGCGCCGTGCCTGCGAGACGCAGATCAAGAGCCACCTCGTGCACCTGCGCGAAGGGTTCATCGAGGCGGGCGGCACGCCGCGCGCCATCGCTGAACTGGTGACCGCCTCGGCGCCGGCGTTCGGGGCGCTGCTCCGCAACATCGCGCGCCTCAACGGCTCGAGCGCGAGCGACCGCGCCGCGGCGACGCGCGACGGCGCGCGCGCCGCACAGCTGACCGACGGGATCGTCACCGACATGCTCGCGCTCGAGCGGCCGTCCGCGTTGAAGGCGACGGATGCGGCGCGGCTCTTCCCGGAATACCTCGCGGCGGTGGAACACCTCGCGCGATACGTCGACGCCTGGAACGTGTGAGCCGTGGACACGACGACAAGGACACGAAGATTGGGAACCACGAAGCGCACCAAGGACACGAAGAGATTTCTTAGTCTTCGTGACCTTCGTGTCCTTCGTGGTTTTCTGCTCTTCGTGGTCCTGGCCGCGGCGGCCGGCGCCAGCGCCCAGGAGCCACCGCCGGAGTTGACGCAGCCCGTCAACGACTTCGCCAACGTCATCGACCCGCAGAGCAAGCAGACGATGGAGGCGCTGATTCGATCGCTGCAGCAGGCGAGCGGCGACGTCGTCATCGTCGCGACGGTGCCCACTTACAAGCCGTACGCCGACATTCGTGAGTACGCCGTGAAGATGTTCGAGAATCACGGCCGCGGCATCGGGCAGCGCGGCAAGGACAACGGCGTGCTCATCGTCGCCGCCATCAACGATCGCCAGGCGTCGATCGAAGTCGGGTACGACCTGGAGCAGTTCGTCACCGACGGGTTCTCCGGCGAGACGCTGCGACAATACGTGGCGCCCGAGTTCCGGCGCGGCGACTACGGACCAGGCCTGCTCGCCGGTGTGTCGCGCGTGGCCGCGCGCATCGCGCAGGGACGCAACGTCACGCTGCAGGGCGTCCGTCCGGAGCCGGACCGCGCGCCGAACGTCGGCTCCGGCGGCAACATCGTCCTCGCGCTCTTCGTCCTCTTCATCGTGCTGAACGCGCTCGGGCGCACGCGACGGCGCCGGCGCCTCGGCGGCTGGGGCATGGGGCCCTGGAGCGGCTGGAACAGCGGAGTCGGCCCCTTCGGCGGCGGCGGCGGCGGAGGCTGGGGTGGCGGCGGCGGATTCGGCGGCGGCTTCGGCGGGTTCGGCGGCGGCCGCAGCGGCGGTGGTGGCGCCGGCGCGGGGTGGTAATCTGTGGCCATGATGACAAATCCCAAATCCCAAATCCCAAATCTCAAATTCCAACAGCACTCGGTGCTTGGGATTTGGACCTTGGGATTTGGGGTTTGGGATTTGCTCGTGCTGGCGCTCGTCATCGCCGCCGCCAGCTCGTCGTCGGGATGCTCGTACAACACCTTCGTCAGCAAGGAAGAAAGCATCAAGGCGCAGTGGGCGCAGGTCGAAAACCAGCTGCAGCGCAGGAACGATCTCATCCCGAATCTCGTCGAGACCACGAAGGGGATCGCGCAGCAGGAGAAGGACGTGTTCGGGCAGATTGCCGATTCGCGCGCGAAGATGGCCGGCGCGAAGACCCCCGAGCAGACCATCCAGGCCGCCAACGAGCAGAGCGCCGCACTCGGCCGACTGCTGGTCGTCGTCGAAAACTACCCGCAGCTGCGGTCGAGCGAGAGCTTCAACCGCCTGATGGACGAGCTCTCCGGGACCGAGAACCGCATCGCGGTCGAGCGCATGCGCTACAACGAGCGCGTGCAGGACTACAACACGTCGCGCCGCCAGTTCCCGTCGAACATCACCGCCAGCCTCTTCGGGTTCAAGGAATATCCGCTCTTCAACGCGCCGCCGTCGGCGGAACAGGTGCCGAAGGTGAACTTCGGCCGATCCTGAACGGGCACAGGACGCCCTGATGGCGATCGCCGAGGCGCTGCTCCCCGAGTTCGATCACGAGATGGCCGTCACGCGCAAGCTGCTCGAGCGCGTGCCCGAGGACAAGTTCGAGTGGAAGCCCCACCCGAAATCGATGTCGCTCGTCGCGCTCTCCACGCACGTCGCGACGATCCCGAGCTGGGGCGTGCCGACGCTGAACGAGTCGGAGCTGGATGTCGGCGGGTCGAACACGAACACGGCGGCGACCTCGCGCGCCGACCTGCTGGCGCGCTTCGACACGCACGTCGCCGCCACGCGCGCGGCGCTCGTCGGCAAGACCGACGCGGAGATGATGGCGATCTGGTCGCTGAAGCACAACGGCCAGAAGCTGTTCACGATGCCGAAGGCCGCCGTCTGGCGCGGCTTCGTGCTGAACCACCTCGTGCACCACCGCGGCCAGTTGAGCGTCTACCTTCGGCTGAACGACGTGCCCGTCCCCGCCATGTACGGGCCGAGCGCCGACGAAGCGCCGAATTTTTGAGGCCTTTCCCCCTCCGCCTATCGACCGTCGCGCTGCTCGGGGCAAGCCTCGTGTGCTTCGTCCTCGTCTCGACTGCCAATGGCGCGGGGTATCGCTACGGCGCGTCGGATGGCGCGGCGTACGTCCCCGCGGTCATGCTCGCGGAAAACCCCGCCTCGTTTCCGCGCGACGCCCCGCTCATCCGGACGCAGGGGCAGTTCTTCATCTTCGACGATGTCCTGGCCGCGATCGGCCGCGTCACGGGTGCATCGGTGGAATCGCTGTTTCTGTGCGCGTACGTCGTCGCCGTCGCGATGGTCTGGCTTGGTGTCGTCCTGGTCGGCGCACGGCTCTATACGTCGGTCTGGCTCGCACTCGCCTTCGGCGCGCTCGTCACGCTGCGGCATCACATCCCGCGGACGAGCGTGAACTCGCTCGAGCCGTACTTTCAGTCACGCATGCTGGCGTTCGGGCTCGGCATGATCGCCGTCGCCGCGTTTCTCCGACGCCGTGCGGCCGTATCGGTGGCGCTCGTCGCCGTCGCCGCGTTGTGCCATGTGACGACGGCATTGTGGTTCGCGATTCTCATCGGCACCGCGCTGATGATCGTCGACCGGCGCTGGCGGCGTCCCGGCGCGGTGGCGATCGGCGTCGCGCTCCTCGTCCTCGCGTGGGCGATGGCAGCCGGGCCGCTGCAGGCTGGCGCGTCGACGATGGACGCGTCCTGGGTCGAGGCGCTCGGCGGCCGCGACTTCATCTTCGCCAACGAGTGGCCGCTGTGGGCGTGGATGGCGAACATCGGCCTGCTGGCCGCGCTGTGGACCGCGCATGCCGTGCGCACGCGACGAGGCACGGCCACCCCGGCGGACGCGGCTCTCGTCTGGGGCGCAACGGCGCTGGTGGCGCTGTTCCTGATCACGCTGCCGGCGGTAGCGGCGCGCGTCGCGCTCGCCGTCCAGTTCCAGTTCTCGCGCGTGTTCTGGATTGTCGATCTGCTCGTCGCGATGTACCTGATCGCCGCCATCGGTGAACGGCTCGGCCGTCGCGGCACCATCCTCCTCGCGTCGGTCGTGCTGGCCGCGGCGGGGTCGCGCGGCGCCTACATCATGTGGCGGGAGCATCCCGAGCGTCCGCTGTTCCAGGTCTCGGTCCCCGCGTCCCAGTGGACCGACGCGATGCGCTGGATTGCTCGCCGGCCCCTCGACGCGCACGTGCTCGCCGACCCCGGGCACGCGTTCAAGTATGGCGTGAGCGTCCGTGTCGCGGCCGGACGCGACGTGCTGCTCGAGGACGACAAGGACGCGGCCATTGCGATGTATTCGCGCGCCATCGCGCAGCGCGTGCTGGAGCGCCGCCGGGCGCTCGGCGATTTCCCGGCGATGACGGCGCCGGCCGCGCGCGCGCTCGCGGAGCGCTACGACCTGCACTACCTGGTGACGGAAGCGGCGCTGCCGCTCCCAGAGGTGTACCGCAACGCGCAGTTCAGGATTTACGCGCTGAAGCCAGCCGGTCCCGCGTCCTGATCCACACCTCGTCGAGCGCGCCGGGGTGGCGCATCTTCGTGATCCAGACGACCTGTCCCATGTGCGCGGCGGTGTGATGGCTCGCGTGCAGCAGGATCGATGCGATGGTCGTCGTCTTGCCCGTGCGATCGGTCTGCTCGATCAGGCGCGCCGGGGTGAGGCCGTCGAACACCTCGCGCATCATCTCGACCGTCTCGTTCCACCCGCTGACGACCGCCGCGGCGCCCGGGTTGCCGCGCGCCGTGAACTCCGACGCGCGGTCGCGCTCGATCGACCGCGCGCCGACGCCGTAGCCGACATAGAGGCGGTTCGATCCGATCAGGTGCAGCATGATGTTGCCGAGCGCGTTGCTCTTCTCGTCGGGACGCCACCACACGTCCGCCTCGGTCATCACGGCGAGGCACTGGCCGATCTGCGCCGGGTAGTCCTCCACCATCCGGGAGCGAAGGAGGTGCAGGAGCGTGGCGTCCAGGGTGCGTTCCATGGAGCGGATGATAAGCTGGAAGCGCAACACGGCGGTTCACGCTTCCGCGTGCTTAGTTCTCCGTTCGTGTTCGTGTTCAATGTTCCAGGTGGCTTCTTATCGGCCGCGGTTTACCGGCGGTCACAGGCAGACGTTGTACGCGTGGGCGCGGCCGCGCCGTTTCTCGCGGCTCCCTGATCCCGTGGAGCGCTTCTTCGACGTCGCTGCCGACGCGCGCGTCCTCGCGCACAGCCACATCCATCCCGGCGATCCGCGGGCAACGCTGATCCTGCTGCATGGCCTCGAGGGGTCGAGCATGGCGCACTACATGCGCGGCATCTCCGACAAGGCGTGGACGGCTGGATGGAACGTCGTGCGCCTGAACCAGCGGAACTGCGGCGGCACCGAGCATCTGTCGCGCGGCCTCTATCATTCCGGCCTCACCCACGACGTCCGGTTCGTGGTGCGCGAGCTGCTCGAACGCGACGGTGTGCCGGCGGTCGCGGTGGCCGGCTACTCGCTCGGCGGGAACCTCGCCCTGAAGCTGGCCGGCGAGCTCGGCGACGCCGCCCCCGACGGCCTGGTCGCCGTCTGCGCGGTCTCGCCGACGATGGATCTCGCCGCGTGCGTCCAGGCGCTGGAGCGGAAATCGAACCTCGCCTACGAGTGGAACTTCGTGCGCAACCTGAAAGGGCGCATGCGCCGGAAGGCCGCCGCGTTTCCCGGCGCGTTCCCGCTCGATCCGCTGAAGCGCATCCGGACGGTGCGCCAGTTCGACGAGGCGTACACGGCGCCGCATCACGGTTTCCGCGACGCGTCCGACTACTACCACCGCGCCAGCGCGCTGCGCGTCGTCGAGCGCATCGAGGTGCCGGCGCTCATCATCGCCGCCGAAGACGACCCGTTCGTGCCGGTGTCGACGTTTCGCGAGCCCGCGGTCGCGTCGAACCCGCACATCACGGTGGTGATCACGCCGCACGGCGGCCACTGCGCCTACGTCGAGCAGGCCAACGGCGGCTACGACGGCTACTGGGCCGAGCGTGAAATCGTGCGGTTCATCGACTGCCAGCTGGCGCGAGCCCGAGATGCTGCATCAGCAGCGTCGCGAACTCCGGCCCCTTCCCTTCCTCTTCGTGCTTGAAGTAGACGAAGACGTCGCGGCAGCCTGACGCCTTCTCCCGCATCACGTCACCCCAGCGCACGATGTCTTCCGGCGCGTAGCCCTCGTCCCGCAAGCGGAAGTAGCCGTAGTCCGCGGTGATGACGACAGGGGTCGACAGCCGTTCGCTGTCGGCCACGCAGAGCGCAAGATTGCGGGCCCGCAGCCGCGCGTAGACCTCCTCGTCCAGCCACGACTCGTGGCGGAACTCGAACGCGGCGCAGACACGCGGCGGCAAGGTGTCGAGAAACGCGTCGAAGAGTGCCAGGTCCTTTTTCAGGTTCGGCGGCAGCTGAAACAGCAGCGCGCCGAGCTTGGGCCCGAGCGTCGCGGCCGTCTCGAGGAACTGCCGCGCCGGCTCGGCGCAGTCGCGCAGCCGCCGGTCGTGCGTGATGCGTTTCGGCGCCTTGAGCGTGAGCCGGAAGCGCTCCGGCGTTGCGCGGTTCCAGCCGTCGAGGATCTTCTCGTTCGGCGCGCGGTAGAACGTGTAGTTGATCTCGACCGTGGGGAACCGCTCGGCGTAGTACGGCAGCATCTTCGTGGCGGGGAGCTTTTCCGGGTAGAAGCTCCCCTTCCACTCGGGGTAGTTGTAGCCCGATGTCCCGACCCAGATGTTCATTCGCGGCGCCTCACGCAGCCACGGGCCACAGCGGCACGGAGACACAGAGAAAACACAGAGCTATAAAATCTCTGTGCCTCTGTGTCTCTGTGGCTCGTCATCACGGAAAGTTGTTACAGTTTACGAGATGAAGTTGCTATTACGGTGTGTGTGCGTCGTCGCGACGGTGGTGAGCGCGTGTAGTCGCACCGCTCCAACGAGGGAATACCAGCTCCAGGGCCAGATCCTCGACGTCAAGCCCGAGACGAGCGAGGTGCTCGTCAAGCACGGCGACATCGCCGGGTTCATGCCCGCGATGACGATGCCGTACAAGGTCGGGGACGCGAAGATCCTCGCCGACAAGCAGCCCGGCGATCTCATCACGGCGACGCTCGTCGTCGGCGAGACCGAGGCGCACCTCTCGAAGATCGACAAGACCGGGTACGCGGCGATCGAGGACGCGGCCGGGCCGGCGATCACCGAATCGCAGATGCTGAAACCGGGAGACCCGGTGCCCGACACGCCGCTCGTGGACGAGAACAACGACGCGCGTCCGCTGACGTCGCTGAAGGGGCACCGTGTCGCACTGACGTTCATGTACACCCGTTGCCCGCAGCCGGACTTCTGCCCGCTCATGGACCGCAACTTCGCAGCCATCCAGAACGAGATCAAGAAGACACCGGGCCTCGACGACGTGCGTCTCGTCTCGGTGAGCTTCGACCCGGCCAACGACACGCCCGCGGTGCTGCGGGCGCACGCGCAGACGCTGCAGGCGGACCCCGCGGTGTGGCACTTCGTCACGGCAGGCGCCGGCGACATCAAGGGCTTCAGCGCGCGGTTCGGCGTCACCGCGGAGCCGAGCGACGAGAGTCCCTCCATCCTCACGCACAACCTGAGCACCGCGGTGATCGACGCCGACGGCAGGCTCGTGAAGATCCGCCCCGGCAACATGTGGACGCCGGCCGACCTCCTTGCCGACCTCAAAGCGGCTCCCGCTCCCGCGCGCTGAACCGGCGGCGCCGCCGCGGCTGTCGTTCACCGCCGCCGAGCGTCGCATCATCCGCCGCCTCCGATCGCCGCTCGCCGTGCAGCGCTGGCTGAACGTGCTGCCGTACAACGACGAGAAGGGCGGCGAAACGCTGCGCAGCTTCCGCGGCGTGGTGCAACGGGGCACGGCGCACTGCCTCGAGGCAGCGCTGTCGGCGGCCGTGATCCTCGAGCAGCATCGCTACCCGCCGCTCGTCCTCAGCTTCGAGTCGATCGACCTGCTCGATCACGTCATCTTCGTCTACCGGGGATCGCGCGGTTGGGGATCGGTCGCGCGCTCGCGCGACCCCGGGCTGCACGGACGCAAACCGGTGTTCGCGACGCCGCGCGCGCTCGCGCTCAGCTACTTCGATCCCTACATCGATTTCACGGGCCTCATCAAAGGCTACGCGGTGGTCGACCTGCGCGTGCTCGGCGACTACGACTGGAGGCTGTCGGAGACCAACGTCTGGAAGGTGGAGCGGATGCTGCTCGGGTGGCCGCACCGCAGGATCACGTGGTCGCGAGCGCGGGAGCGGCGCTGGCGCTTGAGGTACCGCGCGTTTCGCGCGGCGCACGATTACAAGCCGTGGAAGTATTACCCGCGCCGCGATCGGTGGACGGAACTGCCGCCCGCTGTCCGGGTGAAGGGCTGACTTCCCCCTTCCCCCTAGTCGAGATCGAAATCGCGCATCGGCTTGGTGACAGGCTCTTCTTTCGCCTGCCGCAGCGCCTCCTCGAACCGTCTCGCGAGCGCGTCGCCGCGCGTCTTCTCGGCTTCGACCGACTGCTCGAAGAGCGCCTCGCGCCTCCGCGCCTCGTCGGCGAGGATGCGGGCAGCCTCGGTCAGCTCAGGCTTGTCGCCGCGCTCCGGCTCCTTGTGCGAGACGACACGCCCGAGATTGGTGTCGATGACCAGCAGCGCGCCGCAGCAGGGGCATTGCACGTCGAGCTCGCTTTTCAACTTGGCCATGACGGTATTGTAGTTCGTGCGTGGCTGGGTCGTCGGGTCGATGGCTGATGCGGTGGCCGTTGGTGGTTGGTGGTTCGTGGCAGACGCGATAGGCTCACTAACGACCAACGACGAACGAACGACCACCGACCAACGGCCAACCACTAACGAGCACCGACCAACGCCCACTCGATGACCGACACGCACTGGCGCACGCTGCGCATCGCCACCTACAACATCCATCGCTGCCGCGGCCTCGACGGCCGCACCGTCCCGTCCCGCGTCGCCGACGTCATCCGCGCCATCGAGCCGGACGTGATCGCGCTGCAGGAGGTCATGGGCGCCGGTCCCAGTTCGAAGGGGCACGCCGAGGAGCTCGGGGCGCTGCTCGGCATGGGCTGGGTGATGGCGCCGACGCGCCACCTGCGCGGGTGTCTCTTCGGCAACGTCGTCCTGAGCCGCCACCCGATCACGCATCACGCGCAGTACGACCTCTCGTGGAAGACGTGCGAGCCGCGCTGCTGCCAGCGTGTCGACATCGCCTTCGGCGACGACACGCTGCATCTGTACAACGTGCACCTCGGCACCGCGTTTCTCGAGCGGCGCTACCAGGCCGGGCGCCTCAGCGCCATCGTCCACGATCGGCGCATCGGCCAACCGAAAGTCGTCCTCGGCGACTTCAACGAGTGGATGAAGGGCCTGGCCACATCGATGCTCACCGAACGCCTGCAGAGCATCGACCTGCGATCGCACCTGCGGCGGCGGCGGACGTATCCCGGGGTGTTTCCCGTGCTGCATCTCGATCACATCTACTACGACGGACGCGTGGAGGTAGTGAAGCTGGAACTGCCGCGCACGCGGCAGGCGCTGATGGCGTCGGATCACCTGCCGCTCGTGGCCGACTTGAAGGTGCAATTTCAGTAGGCAGTGGGCAGCGGGCAGTGGGCATTAGGCGGTAGGCGGTAGGTAACAGGACGCAGGTGGCGTAGGATTCGCGCAGTCCCTGTGAAGGAGTCCCGCTGATGGCTCGTCGTGTTTCGCGCCGTGAGATGCTCCAGACGGCGGCCGCCGGCTCGCTCGCGCTGATGACCGCCTCGCGCGCATCAGGCCAGCCCGCGCGCCGTCCGCCGAACATCGTCTTCATCCTGGCCGACGACATGGGCTACGCCGACGTCGCCTGCTACGGGCGTCCCGACCTTCAGACGCCCAACATCGACGGCCTCGCGTCGCGCGGCGTACGGCTCGTCCAGGCGTACGCGAACTCCGCCGTCTGTACGGCGACGAGGGTTGGCCTCATCACGGGGCGTTATCAGTATCGGCTGCGCATCGGCCTGGAAGAGCCGCTCGGCACCGGGCCCGCGTTCGGCGCCCTCGGATTGCCGCCCGAACACCCGACGCTTCCCTCGCTGCTGCGCAGGGCGGGTTACGGAACGACGCTCGTCGGCAAGTGGCACCTCGGAATGTTGCCCAGGTTCGGCCCGCTGCAGAGCGGCTACGACCACTTCTTCGGCTTCCGCAGCGGCGCTGTCGATTACTACTCGCACAACGGCATCGATCGGAAGCCCGACCTGTGGGACGACGACGTCGCCGTGGAACGGGCGGGCTACCTGACGAACCTGCTGGGAAGCCGCGCGACGGACGTGATTACGGCGTATGCGAAGTCACGGCAGCCGTTCCTTGTGAGCCTCCACTTCAACGCCCCGCACTGGCCCTGGGAGGCGCCGGGCGACGAGGCGGAATCGGCGCGCATCCGCGCCAGCAACCTTAATCATTTCGACGGCGGTTCGCAGAAAACGTATCAGCGCATGATCGCCGAGCTCGATACCCAGGTCGGCCGCGTGCTCGCGGCGCTGAAATCGGGCGGTGTCGCCGACAACACGATCGTCATCTTCACCAGCGACAACGGCGGAGAGCGGTTCGCCGACACGTGGCCGTTCACGGGACGCAAGACCGAGCTGCTGGAAGGAGGCCTCCGCATCCCCGCCATCGCGTCGTGGCCGGCCATGCTTCCCAGGAACAAGACCTCCGAGCAGGTCGCCGTGTCGATGGACTGGCTGCCGACGCTGCTCGCGGCGGCAGGCGCCGCTCCCGACCCGGCCTATCCGCCCGACGGCGTGAACCTGCTGCCGATGCTGCAGGGCGGCCGCGGCGTGTCGCGCAAGCTCTTCTGGCGCTACAAGTCGAACGCGCAGCGCGCCGTCCGCGACGGCGATTTCAAGTACCTGAAGATTCGCGAGAACACGTTCCTGTTCAACGTGGCCGACGATCCGATGGAACGCGCCAACCTGAAGGCGCGCCGCCCGGAGATCTACGAGCGGCTGGCGAAAGACTGGCTGGCGTGGAACGCGACGATGCTGCCGGAGATACCCGAGTCGAACACAGGAGGGAACAACGGGGCCACGTGGCCGGACCACATCGGTGCGCGGCCAACGACGGAGCCGGACAATCCCGCTCCGGACGAATCGTCCCGATAGAGGCGCGAGTACAACAAAAAAGGCGCCGCGAGGCGCCTTCGGTCCCTACCGACTGCCCACCGACCGCTATCCCTCTTCCTCGTATTCCTCTTCCTCGACCGGCAGGAACCGCGTCGGCGGACGGAGCGCTTCGCGGTAGTCGTAGACGGGCAGATCGCGCACGTGCAGGGCGATGATGCAGCCCGGGCCCTTCTCTTCGACGACGACGGCCACAGGGCTTCCCTCGACGCCCTCGCGGAACGCGAGCCTGCAGCCGCAGGCGAGACGGGCGTGCGTGAATCCCTTCAGCATGATGGGGCGATCATATCAGAGCCGCGCCCTTCAGAGCAGCGCCTTGATTTCCTGTTCGAATTGCTCTTTCGACGCAATCCCCGAGTGTTTCTTCGCAATGCGTCCGTCGCGATCGATGAACACCGTCACCGGGATGCCCCACAGCGGCCCGAACGCGTCCTGCACGTCTTCGCGCCCGTTGCCGACCAGCACCGGGTAGTTCATCTTCATCTGCGTCGCGTAGGGTTTGAGCTTCTCGATCGGGTCGTCCACGGAGATGCCCAGGATGACCACGTCCTTCCCTTCGCCGGTGTACTGGGTGTTCAACTCGACGAGCGACGGAATCTCGGCGCGGCACGGTCCGCACCACGTTGCCCAGAAATTCACCACGATCGGCTTGCCCTTGAACGCGGCGAGCTTCACGTCCACGCCGTTCATGTCCTTGAGCGTGAAATCGAGCGGCGCCGCCTTGCCGGCGGCTTTCGCGTCGGCGGCCGCGTCCTCTTCCGCGCTGTTCGGCGAGCCGGTGAGGTTTCCCTTCGTTTCAGCCGGCGGCGCGGGGGTCTCGGCGCCGGGCGCGAGCATCACGATGAGAATCGCAATCGCGACCGCAGCCATGGCGATGAACACCGCGACCTTGCTGGGTCTCCGTTCCGGAACCTCGGATTCCGTGGCGCGAGACTCGGCTGCCTCCGGCGCGGGGTCTGGAGTGGGCGGCTGTTCGGTGTCCATGATGCCCTCAATGATACGTTAATGCGCTTCGGCGGCGACATATCGCGCCGCGTCCGCGACCGATTCCTCGGCGGCGGGCGTAATCAGGACGAAGGTATTGCCCCCGCGCGACCAGATGCGCGTGTGATGGCCGAACGCGGTCAACTCGGCCGGCGCGCGCGTCTCCCCTTCGAGCACGAACAGCGAGAGATCCTGCCCGTTCGCCTCGTACATCAGGTGCGGGATGCGGCCGTCGGCGTAGAGGCAGGTGCGCGCGTTGAGCAGCGAGAGATCCTCCTGCCCGGACGAGGGCGGCACGTGCACGTCGAGCCCGAACCGATCGCTGAGGAGTTTCTGCGCCTGCTCGGCGTCGAGCGTCTTCCCCTCGGTCGGGCGGAACAGCCCGAAGCACTTGATGTGATCGGCGGTGAGCTGCGCGGCGAGGAGTGCGTCCGACTGGCGGGTGACGATGGAGAGGAGGGCGCCGACCAAGAGGATCAGGAGCGCGGCGATGGCGAAGCGCATCGAGGGGCGCAGCCACGCGCGCGTCGTGGTCTGCTCGCCCGCGAGCGCCTGACATCGGGTGCGCAGGCCCGGCGGCAGCGGTTCGGTGCGGAGCCGATCCGCGCACGCGCGCAGCAGCTGGCGCGCGCCGCATTCCTTCCCCGCGATGACGCGACACGGCGGGCAGGCGTCGAGGTGGCGCTGCACCTCTCCGCGCTGCGAATCGGGGAGGGTTCCATCGGCATACTGCGCCAGCAGGTCGCAGATGCGGCGGCAGTTCGGTTTCATCGATGGCTCCCCGCGCTGTTCGCCGTGACGGGCACGACCGGCACCGACGCCGCCCCCGACGGGGCTGTTCCCGAAGATAGCTTTTCGAAGAGCATCCGGCGTCCGCGCGAGATGCGCGACATCACGGTTCCGATGGGCACGCTCAGCATCTCGGCGATCTCGGCATATGTGAATTCCTCGACGTCCCGCAGCCAGACCGCCTGGCGGAAGGCTTCGGGCAGCTCGTCGAGCGCCGCCTGCAGGTCGGCGTCGAGCGTGCTGCGCATCAGGATGCGCTCCGGCGTCTCGACCGGCGCGCCGCCGGCGGCGCCGGCCGCCGCCTGCTCCACCTGCTCGCTGTCCACCTCGACCGCGTCGCGGCTCGCGTCACGGCGCCGGTTCCGCCACGTGTTGTGGAGGATGGTATAGAGCCACGCGCGCAGGTTCGTGCCGCGCTTGAACTGCCCCGCGTGGCGGAACGCCTTGACGAACGTATCCTGGACGAGATCCTCCGCGTCGGCGCGGTTCCGCGTCAGCCGCATCGCGGTCGCGAAGAGCGGCGCGAGGAACTGCAGCGCCTCCGCGGAAAAATCCTCCGCGGTCGACGGGGCTGGTGACGATCGGCGGAACATTGGCGGCCACGCCCGTAGGAGTAACCCTTATGGGGCCCCTTTTATTCCCCGCCGCGGTCCGAGGCAAGGGTCACGACGGGCTGTCCTCAGTTTACGCGCGATAAGAGGACACCGGCGGTGAGATGGCCGCGCGTGCCGGCCACTTTCTCCAGCTTTTTTCGTGAACTCGTCGGTACATCCTTTGCTCCTGGCGGCGGCGCACTCGCATCTCGCTTTGCAGTAACATGCCCACTCGTGCCTAGTCCTGCGAGGAGAAACTACATGAGGGCAGCGCTGGCAATCGTGGCCGCCGCCATCGTCTTCGCGCCGCTTGAGGCGTTCGCGCAGACGCCGATGGTCCCGTACTTCGGGAAGAACCAGATCCGCTACACCAATTTCCGGTGGAGCATCTACACCACCGACCATTTCGAGATCTACTACTACCCCGAAGAGGAGCAGCATCTCGAACGCATCGCAGGCTACGCCGAGAGCGCGTACCAGCACATCAGCTCCGACCTCAAGCACGACCTCGCCTTCAAGGTGCCGCTGATCATCTTCAAGACGAGCAGCGAGTTCCAGCAGGAGAACGTCATCCCGGGCGCGGCGGTCGAAGGCGTCGGCGCGTTCGCCGAGCCGGAACGCGACCGCATGCTCGTCCCGCTCGACGATCCGCCCGACCTGCTGTACCGGACCATCACCCACGAGCTCGCGCACATCTTCCAGTTCGACATCATTCCGACGTCGCTCATCCGCCGCAACCTGCCGCTCTGGCTCAATGAGGGCGGAGCGGACTACGAGACGGGCATCTGGCAGCCGCTCGACATCATGACCGTCCGCGACGCGGCGGTGGCCGACATCATCCCGAAGATGAGCGAGATGGAGGGCTACGGCGGCTTCAACAACCCGCGCTTGATCTACAACCTGGGCCACGCCTGCTACGAGTTCATGGAGGCGCGCTGGGGCAAGGAAGGCGTGCGGCAGTTCCTCTTCGCGCTGCGCAAGTCGGTCATCGGCGGCGGCGACGACGCCTACGAGGAAGCGTTCAAGATCAAGGGCGAGGAGTTCGACCAGCAGTTCGACAAGTACTTGAAGGAGCGCTTCAAGCCGTTCCGCGACAAGGAGCGCCCCGCCGACTACGGCCGCAACCTCGCGCCGAACCCGGAGCGGAGCTCGTTCAACCAGGCCATCTCCGCCGAGCCGTCGCCGTCGGGCGACCTGATTGCCGTCGCGACCGGCAACCGCAAGGACGGCGAACTCGACATCGTGCTCGTCTCCGCGAAGGACGGCTCGGTCATCCGCAACCTGACCAACGGGTTCGATCAGGACAAGGGGTGGGAATTCATCACCTCGCCCGGCGGCCGGTTCAACACCGTGCCGTGGCTGTCGTGGTCGCCCAGCGGCGATCGCCTGGCGTTCTTCGTCCGCCGCGAGAAGACGCGGACGCTCATCATCGAGAACGTCCTGACGCGCACCGTGGAGGACAAGATCGAGATCAAGACGGTGGACGACCCCGAGTCGCCAGACTTCTCGCCCGACGGCAAGAAGATCGTCTTCGCCGGCCTGCAGGGCGCGGTCGGCGACCTCTTCCTCCTCGATCTCGAGACCAAGCAGGTCACCAACCTGACGAAGGACAACTTCGCCGACTCCGGCCCGACCTGGTCGCCCGACGGCAGCTACATCGTCTACGTCGCGCGCGTCAGCGGCAACGAGAAGCTGTTCAAGCTCGACCCGGCGACCGGGACGAAGACGCAGCTGACCTTCGGCACGCACGACGACGCGGCCGCGCAGTTCGTCGATGCCGACACGCTGGTGTTCTCGTCCACCGCGACCGATCCGAACCAGCCGATCGACCCCGACGTCGCGCGCAACGGCAACATCTACAACGTCTGGACGCTGAACCTGAAGAACGGCGAGCTGCGGCAGTACACCGACGCGGTGGCCGGCAACGTGACGCCGATCGTCCTGCACCAGGGCGACGCCAAGACGCAGATCGCGTTCATCAGCTACTACAAGGGCGACTACGAGCTGCACGCGCTCGAGCGCCGCGATCCGATCATCACGGCGTCCACGTCCGACTTCGGCTCGCCCGGCCCCATCATCGACTTCCAGGCGCCGCTGACGCACACGCTCATCGCGGCGAACAAGAAGAAGAAGGGCGCCTTCGAGAAGCTGTTCCTCGACGGACGTCCGCCGGTCAACGTCGGCGTGACGAGCGGCGGCAACGTGTTCGGCGGCTCCGCGGTGACCTTCAGCGACGTGCTGGGCGACAAGCAGTTCAACCTCTACGCGCAGTCGATCTCGCAGTACCGCACGCTGTCGTTCTCGTTCATCAACCTGTCGC
>DATNCQ010000121.1:0-45891 GCA_035571515.1 Vicinamibacterales bacterium | reverse complement strand
GCGGCGTCACGCTCGGCCTCGATGCGCGCCAGCGGCGAGGTGGCGGGCGCGGTGCGCGCGCGCGGCTCGTGCGCCGAGCACGCCGCGGCGAGGCAGGCGAGCGCCACGGCCAGTCCCCGGACGATGGTCATGGCGCGCCCTGGCTGCCGGATGTCGGCGCGACGCTCGCGCCGTTGAGCAGCGTGACGACATCGGTGTGGCCGTTGACCGACGCGTAGGTGGCCGCGGTGCCGCCGCTGCGGTTGCGCGCGTTGACGTCCGCGCCGCCGTCCTTCAGCGCGCGCACGGCGGCGGTCTGACCGTTGTTGGCGGCAAACATCAACGCCGTCTGGCCCCACGCGTCGTGCGCGTTGACGTCGGCGTGCCTGGCCAGCAGCGCGCGGACGACGCCGTCGTGGCCGGCGCTGGCCGCGTGCATCAGCGGCGTCATGCCGCGATCGTCGGCGGCGTTGATGTTCGCGCCGCGCCCGAGCAGCAGGTTGACGGTGGCGACGTCGCCGAGAAACGACGCGAGCTGCAGCGCGGTCCATGCGACGTTGGCGGTATTCGGTTTCGCGCCGGCGTCGAGCAGCAGCTTGACGACGGCCGGACGCTTGGCGCGGACCGCCAGCATCAGCGCCGAATCGTCGGTGTCGTCGGTCGGCTCCACGGACGCGCCCTTGGCCAGCAGCGTCTTCACCACTTCGACGTTGCCCGTCCACGACGCGGCCATCAACGGCGTCATGTAATGAGGTCCGGCCTGGTTCGGGTCTGCCCCGTGGTCGAGCAGCAGCCGGACAACGTCGGCGTAGCCGCCCGCCGCCGCGTTGAGCAGCGCCGTCGATCCTGTCCGGTCGGTGGAGCCGGGGTGCATCCCGCTGTCGAGCAGCAGCCCCACGGCGCGCGTGTCGCCGGCGCCCGACTGGGCGACCAGCGCGTCGGTCGAGTAGGGGACGCCAATCTTCGCGAGCTCCTCGCGCGGGTCGTGGCGCGGGAACCCGCAGCCGACGACCAGGCTGGCAAGGTACGCGCAGCAGGCCGCTCGTTTCATCGCCCTAGCGCCCGAAAACCGGCCCTGCGGCCCGGCGTGCCGGCACACGCGTGGTCGCGCGCGTGGCGGGCGCGGCCGGGGGCGCGCGCCGTACCGTCCTGCCGTCAACCGGCGCCGGTCTCACCGTGCCCGCGGTGGCGGCGGGCGCCGTCGTCGCGGTGGTGAGCAGCGCGACGACTTCCGGGTAGCCGCCGATGCGCGCGAGATCGCTGGCGGTCTGCTTGCGGTAGTCGGCATGCGCCGGGTCCGCTCCGTGGGCCAGCAGCGTGCGGACCACCTCGAGATGCCCGCGCCGCGCGGCGCCCATCAGCGAATTCCATCCCGACGGGGTGACTGCGTCCACATCCGCGCCTCTATCCAAAAGGATCTGCACCACGTCGTTCTGCCCGAGCTGGGCGGCCGCCATCAGCGCGGTCCAGCCGTCGGTGGTCGTCGCGTTCGGATCGACGCCGCGGCTCATGAGCTCTTCGACCGACTTCCTGTCGCCGACCTCGGCCGCGGCAATCAGCGGCGTATACCCGTTGGCCGCGGTGAGCGTCACGTCGGCCTTCGGCAGCAGCGCGGAGACGACGTCGCTCTTGCCGGTGGACGCGGCGGCCATCAGCGCCGTCCACCCGTTCTTGTTGAGCGCGTTCACGTCGGCGCCGGCGTCGATGAGCGCGCGCACCGCATCGACGCTGCCGGACTTGGCGGCTGCCATCAGCGCGGTGTAGCCGTCCCGGGTCGCCACGGCCGGCTGAGCACCATGCGCGAGCAGCGACTTGACGGCTTCAGCGTGGCCGCCCTCGGCCGCCGCGTGGAGGGGGGTCCACCCACTCTCGTTGCTGTACTGCACGTCGGCGCCGTGCGCGATCAGCGCGTCGACGACCGCCGCGTGCCCTCCGGCCGAGGCGTCCATCAGCGCGGTGGCCTTCTTGTCGTTGACGGCATTGACATTCACGCCCGCCTCGATGAACGCGTTCACCGCGTCGAGGTCGCCCTTGCCGGCGGCCTGGACGAAGCCGGCTTCCTTGGTCTGGCCGTTCTTCGTGTATTTCGCCATCGGGTCGCTGCAGCCGACGAGCGCCAGTCCACAGGCGAGCATCAGCGCACGTGCCGTCATCGTTGCCATCAGGAATGTGCCTCCACCGCCGGGCGCCCGATGCAATTGCAGGGCCCGGCTCGCGGCTCGACGGCTGGCTCGCGCGTTGCACCGCGACGCGTCCGATGGCGCGTCCCCCCGCCCGTACGACGGGTCTGCTGTATGCCGGCATCGGCATCTGCCTCGTCGTGATGAGCATCTACCTCGCCGCCCGCCTCCTGTCGCTCGACATCGGCGCGTTCACGATTCCCGGTCTGATCATGGCCTCGTGGCTGCTGACGGCCGAACTGTTCGTCGCCTTCCACGGCATGGGCTACCTCGCGAGTATCGTCAAGGCGACACGCGCGCGCGAGCGGGCGCACACGCCGATGCTGGCCCCGTACACCTCGGCGCCGGTCGCCGTGCTCGTCGCGTCGTTCAACGAATCTGAAGAGGTGCTCGAGGAGACGCTGGCGTCGGCGAGCGCGATGGATTACCCGAATTTCCAGATTTATCTCCTCGACGACTCTACGCGTGAAGAGAACCGGGCGATCGCCGCGCGCGTGGCCGCGCGGTATCGAGCTCAACTGGTCACGCGCACCAACCGTGCCGGCTACAAGGCGGGCGCCATCAACGACCTCCTGCCGTCGCTCACCCAGCCGTTCATCGCGGTGCTCGACGCGGACCAGCGGCCGATTCATTCCTGGCTGCGCGAGATCGTGCCGCAGCTCGAAGCCGATCCCACGCTCGCCTTCGTGCAGGCGCCGCAGGTCTACGTCAACCACGACGGCAAGCCGGTGGCGCTCGCCGCCTTCTTCCAGCAGGCGGTCTTTTACGAATACATCTGCGAGGGGAAGAACGCGAGCAACGCGATGTTCTGCTGCGGCAGCAACGTCGTGCTGCGCCGCGAGGCGCTGCTGTCGATCGGGACCGACGTCGACGGCCGGCGCCATTACTTCGACGAGACCTCCATCACCGAGGACTTTGCTACCTCGCTCCGCCTGCACGCGAAAGGGTGGAGGTCCCGCTACGTGAACCGCACCTACGTCGTCGGCATGGGGCCGGAGACGCTCGCCGCCTACTTCACGCAGCAGACGCGGTGGGCCATGGGGACCGTAGGCGTGTTCCGCAAGATGGTCCGGGCGTTCGTCCGCAATCCGCGCAGCCTCTCCCCGGGCCAGTGGTGGGAGTACTTCCTGTCCGGCAACTACTACTTCATCGGCTTCATGAATTTCCTGTTCATGGTGGCGTCGGTCGGGTTCCTCGTCTTCGGCATCCGGCCCGTTCACCTCAGCACGACCGTGTATCTCTCGCTGTTCATTCCGTACTTCGTTTTCTCCTTCGGCGTGTTCCTGTTCGGCATGCGCGTCCGCAACTATCCCTTCAAGGGCACGTGGATCGGCACGGCGCTCGCCTTCGGCGGCTGGTGGACGTTCATGAAAGCGTCGATTACCGCCGCGCTGACGGCGAAGCAGACCTTCAGCGTCACGCCGAAGGGCACCGGCGGGAGTGTGCCGCTCAAGGGGCTGATCCCGCAGGTGACGATGTTCGCCCTCTGCTGCATGGCGGTGGTGTCGGGGCTGCTGCATCTCGGGTTCGACGACCAGCTCGATCTCACCTACGTCGTCACCGCGAGCTGGGCCGCGTACCACGCGACGCTGACGGGGACCCTGCTGTTCTATTTCAACCGGCCGGTCGAGATTCGCCCGCGCCAACCGGTGTTCGAACCGGTTGCGGTCGCGCCGCTCGTGCCCCGAACAGGGCAGCCGTTCAACGGTCCGATGACGGAGGCCGCATGACAGCACTGCCGGCCACCATCGACGCGCTCGTCCGCCCGTTCCTGCCGAGCCCGACGCTCGTCCTGATCCTCACGCCGCTCGTCATCGCCTATACGGCGGCCGCGGCGGCGTTCGCCGGCTGGCTGCGCAGGGTGAAAGGGGTCGCCGCGCCGTACACGCGGAAGATCTTCCATTTCTCCATCTTCACGATGGCGGGCGCGATTCAGCTCACGGTGGGCCTGCCCGGCGTCGTGATCTTCGGCAGCGTCGTCAGCGCGACCGTGCTCTGGGCGATCTATCGCGGCGATGCGTCCGCGTTGTACGAGGCGCTCGCCCGTCCCTCCGATCGGCCGCGGCGCACGCTCTTCATCGTCGTGCCGCTGCTGACGACGGCGTTCGGGGGCGTGTTGGCCAATCTCCTCTTCGCGCGCATGGCGTTTGTCGGCTACCTCGTCTGCGGATGGGGCGACGCGCTCGGCGAGCCCGTCGGTACCCGTTGGGGAAAACACCGTTATCGCGTGCCCTCTCTCGCCGGCGTACCTGCCACACGCAGCCTCGAAGGGAGCTCGGCGGTGTTTCTCGCGGGTGCGATGGCGGCGTTTCTCGGCCTCGCGCTCGCCGGCGTCGCGCCGATCACCGCGGCGCTCGTCGCGCTCGCGGCCGGATTGACCGGCGCGGTTGTCGAAGCCTTCAGCACGCACGGCCTCGACAACCTCACGGTGCAGGTCGCCGCGGCAGCAGCGGCATTTTTCCTGCTCTAAATCGCCGGCGAGATGGTCTTTCGCTTGCACTGTCGCTGCGCAGCGTTTGTGTTGAGGTCCGGAACGAATGGTGAAGCTCTCCCGCCCATCCGTCCAGGGCACGGCCGCGTTCTGTTACGTGTGGCTGATGCTCGGATTCCTGACCGGAACCCTGGTCCTCCTGGGGCCGGTCCGGTGGCTCACGAACGTCCTGCGCTCCCGCGGCTACGCGGCCTCTACTGAAAACATCGCGGTTGTTTGCGTCATCGTGCTCTACGTCGCGACGTCGGCACTGCTGGCGCGATGGCTCGTCCGCAGGACCTCCACCTGCAGCACGCGCATCCGCATCGCCGTCCCGTCGGCGCTGACGATTGCCGCCGCGCTCTGCATGTGGGGCTGGCTCAACCCCGCGCACCTGCTCGGAGCGGCGGCGGTCGACGAGCACGACAGCATGTCCGCCAACGGCGCGCAGTTCGTGTTCGGTCCCTACCCGGAACGCGAGCGGCTCGAACAGCTCAAGCACGAGGGCTTTGTCGGCGTCGTTTCGCTGCAGCACCCGGCGGTGCTCCCGTTCGAACCGATCGGCATCAAGGACGAAAAGCAGGCGGCGCAGGAGATCGGGCTGGAATTCATCCACGCGCCGATGCTGCCGTGGATCAGCACGAACGAGGAATCGCTCGAGATCGTCCGCAACCTCGCCGCCACCGGGCACGGCAAGTACTACGTCCATTGCGGTCTCGGCCGCGATCGCACCAACGTCGTCAAGCGGATGCTCGAGCGCGAGGGCGCGAAGGTGGCCACCGGCAGCGGCTATATGGTCGCGCGGTCGCTCGAGGTCACGCAGGACATGGCGTTCGAGCGCGGCAATTTACGCGAGCTCGAGAAGGACGTCTGGCTGCTGCCGTACCCGAACGAGAGCGAGTTCTTCACCAAGCTGCTCGGCGGCCAGGTGGGCCACGTCACGCTGGCGCTCGACCCCGACGACCCGAACCAGGCCATCTGGATCGAAGACGCCACCGCCCTGCTGAGGAAGTACGCGGTTCCGTTCGACGTCGTGCCGCTGCGCGGAGGCGACGCGGCGGCCGCGCGCGCCGTCGCCGACATGGCCCGCCGCGTGGCGAAGCCGTCGGCGATCATCGTCGGCTACACCGATCCGTTTCCGAGCTTCACGGCTCCCGCACACACCCTGGCGACGCTGTTCGACAACCGCACGCCTTCAAGGACGAGCGCATCCGCTAACTAAGGAGCAACGGCATGAAATCCAGAACCAGTGACTATCTCTCGCGCGGGCTGCTCGCCGCCGGGCTTTGTCTTTTCATATCGACGGCCGCCCACGCGCAGGCGCAGGACGAGACGCTGAACAGTTCGGCGACGCCAGCCGTGGACGCGGCGGCGCCGGCGCCGGCCGATGCCGCGGCGGAGCAGACGCCGACGCCGCCGATTCCGACCGCGTCGAACCCGCAGATCAAGCCGGCGTACTGGGCGACCAACGTCGGGTTCACCGGCGATCAGAGCACCGGCTACGGCTATGCCGGACCGTCGTACGTCCATCCGTTCCGGCCGAACGTGGCGTGGGTCGCGGGGGCGAACGTCAATTACCTCTATTACGGCTTCAACAACGGCTTTGGCGGCCAGACGACGGTGCATTCGCCCGGGCTGAACACCGACGTCGGCGTGCGCTTCGGCGACAGCAACTGGGTGCAGTTCGCCCTCGGCCCCGGCTTCAAGAACCGCAACGTCCAGATCGAAGACCGCACGGGCGCGACGGTGTCGACCTCGCACGACATGCGCGTCGAGATGAACTACAACGCCATGGCCTACGTGAACCCCTCGAAGGTCAACAACATCATGGGCCTGTATCACTTCGGCAGCGCCGACAACTACACGTGGAGCATGGCGCAGTTCAAGCAGCAGGTCGCCAACTTCCGCTGGCGCGGTCCGATTACGCCGTCGATCGGCATCCAGGGTGTCGCCGAAGGCAACAAGGACGTGCACGCGACTTCCGTCGGCGCGCTGATCGAGCTCGTGCACGTTCCCTCGTCGATGTCGATCACGGGCGTCGTCGGCATGAAGCATTCGTGGTCGATTTTCGGACCCGCCGAGAACGGGCCGTTCTTCGGCATCGGTGTCTGGCGCAGGATGTGAGGCCGTTCGCCAGTGAACATGCCTCAGCCCAGAACGAGCACGGGGGTATACGGGCTCGACCGGTTGCTTGACGGAGGGTTTCCCGCGCAGCGCGCCATCCTGCTGCGGGGCCAGCCCGGGACCGGCAAGACGATGTTCGGCTTGCAGTTCCTCAAGGACGGCCTCGACAACGGGGATCGCGGCGCGCTGGTCAGCGTGGACGAGAAGCCCGAGCACGTCATCGCCGACGCCAGCTCGTTTGGCTGGGACGTGACCGCGGCCATCAACGCGCGTACGCTGGCGGTGCTCGACGCGTCACCGTTTTTCACGGCGACGCGGCGGCGCGGGTGGGGACCGGCGGGCGTGGACGCGCGCCAGGTGTCCACCGATCTCATTCAGCAGATTCGCGCCATCGGCGCGCGGCGGCTGGTAATCGATTCGCTGACGTCGCTCATCCCGATGGACATGCCGCCCGCCGACGCGCAGAACCACCTGCGCGCGATCATCGAGGCGCTCGAGGGGAACTTCGGCTGCACGACGCTCCTGACGTGGCGCTCGCAGCCGGCGGACGATCCGGTGTGGAGCGGACACATCGCCGAGTACCTCGCGTCGGGCGTCATCGACCTGCGGCTGTCGCCCTCCGGCCGCGCCCTGACGCGCTCCATCGTGCTGCGGAAGATGCGCGCGACGCACTTCGAGCCGGGTGAATACGCGCTCGTCCTCGATCGCTGGACCGGCCTGTCGGTCGGGCAGCCATCGGCAGGCGGCGCCGTGCGGGAGCTTGCCGCGGTATGACGGCAATGGCAGCGCCACGGCTGTGAACGTGCTGGCCATCTGCGCCCACCCCGACGACGAGACGCTCGGCTGCGGGGGGACGCTCCTCAAGCATGGCGAGCGCGGCGACGCGATCTTCTGGCTGATCACGACCGTCTGCCACGAGCCGCAATGGTCCGCGAGCCTCATCGCCCGCAAGGCCGAGGAGGTGGAACGCGTCGCGGCGGCGTACGGCGCGCGGCACGTCAAGCTCGGGCTGCCGAACGCCCGCCTCGACACCGTGCCGGTCGGCGACCTGATGAAGCCGATCGAGCGCTGTATCGACGACATCCGCCCGGAGGTCGTCTACGTCGTCAGCGGCGGCGACATCCACACGGACCACCTGGCGGTATTCAACGCGTCGATGTCGGTGCTGAAGCCGTTCTACATGCAGCGGCGCGGCGTGCGGCGCGTGCTCGGCTACGAGACGCTGTCGTCGACCGACGCGGCGCCGCCGCGCAGCGACCGCGCGTTCGTGCCCAACGTGTTTTCCGACATCACGCCCTACATCGATCGCAAGCTCGAGGTGATGGCGCTCTACGCGACCGAGGTCCAGCCCGAGCCGATGCCGCGCAGCGCGTCGGCGATCCGCGCGCTCGCGCGGTTCCGCGGCTCGACCATCAGCGCGGAGTATGCCGAGGCGTTCACGCTCATTCGCGAGGTGTTCTGAGCATGAAGGCGGTGATTCTGGCGGCAGGCAGGGGGATGCGCATCCGTCCGCTCAGCGAGAGCGTACCGAAGCCGATGATCCCGGTCATCAACAAGCCCGTCATGGAGTTCATGATCGACCTGCTGCGCCAGCACGGCTTCGATCAGATCATCGTCTCCACGTCGTACCTGGCGAAGGAGATCGAGCACTACTTCCGCGACGGCTCGCGGTTCGGCGTGGAGATCGCCTACTCGTTCGAGGGCTATCACGCCGACGGCCGGCCGGTCCCCGACGGCCTCGGCGCCGCCGGCGGCCTGCGGAAGATCCAGGATCAGTCGCGCTTCTTCGACGACACCTTCGCCGTCGTCTGCGGCGACGTCATCGTGGACGTCGACTTGACCCGCGCGCTCGAATTTCACCGTCACAAGCGCGCCATCGCGACCATGCTCCTGAAAGAAGTGCCGCGCGGCGAGGTGAGCCGCTACGGGATGGTCGAGACCGCCGCGGACGACCGCATCATCGCCTTCCAGGAGAAGCCGGCGCCGGAAGAGGCGCGCAGCACCACCGTCAACGCCGGCATCTACCTCTTCGAGCCGCAGGCGCTCGACTTCATCCCGTCGGGCCAGCGCTTCGACATCGCCTACGAGTTCTTCCCGCGCCTCGTCGAGTTCGAGGCGCCGCTCTACGGCCTGCCGCTGCCGTTCACCTGGATCGACATCGGCCGCATCGCCGACTACTGGCGCGCGACGCGGATGATCCTCAACGGCGAGATGAACTTCATCCGCATGAACGGCCGCGAGATCGCCCCGGGCGTCTGGGGCGGGATCAACATGGCGGTCGATCTCGGCCGCATCGACGTGCGCGGCCCCGTGAGCATCGGCTCGAGCGCGCGCATCGAGCCCGGCGCGACGATCATCGGGCCCGCGGTGATCGGCCGCAACAGCGTCATCGAATCCGGCGCGCGCATCGAGTCGTGCGTCATCGGCGACTACACGAAGATTTCCGGTTTCGCCAACCTGTTCGGAAAGATCGTCAACGGGCGTTTCTGTGTCGACTGTGGAGGCGCGGCAATCGACCTCGCGTCCGCCGGCTACACGTTCGTGATCGACGACGTGCGCGAGCGCCGTCGATGGACGGAAGACCAGCGGACGCTCATCGATTTCCTGCGGTTACAGGCATGCTGAACGAGGGAGAGCGGGTGGACGTGTCAGACGAGCGCGGCGTGCAGCCCGCGTCGAGCCACTTCCGGATCGTCACGGCCGGACGCGCGATGGTCATCAAGCCGGAGATGGCGCGCGTGGACATCGAGGTCGCGGCTCAGTTCCGGGCGGCGATGCTCAAGCTCGTCGAGCAGGGCCATCGAAACCTCGTCGTGGACATGAGCCACGTGACCTTCATCGACAGCTCCGGGCTCGGCGCGCTGGTATCGGCGCTGAAGGCGCTGAAGACGCAGGACCGCAACGGCGACATCCGCCTCGCCAACGTCCAGCAGCCGGTCGTGGCGCTGCTCGAGATCATCCGCCTGCAGCGGGTCTTCACCAGTTACCCGTCGGTCGAGCAGGCGGTCAAGAGCCTCACCTAGGTCCTCGACGGTCCTCTGCGACACAATGATGCCCTTTCGATGGATCACCTCTTGGTCCGCCTCGGGCGCCGTACGATCCTGCTCGCCGACGTGCATCGGAGCACCGACGGCCACGGCATCGGCTACGGCACGCTGCTCATTCGAACGCGCCGCGCCTTCCAGTTCGGGCAGCTGGCTCGCGTGCCGGTGCTGTGCGTGCCGTGGAAGCGCGCACTGAACACCGCCGTCACGCAGCTGCACAGCGACGAGCTGACCGTCATCAGACCGGAGAGTTGGGTCGGCCGATCGTTGACCGTTCTCTGGTATCTGGCCGCCCCTTTCCGCATCGGCGATCCAATACTGTGGATGAAGCGCTCTATTGCGCGCCTCGTCGTCGGGCCGTTCTACGAGGCCGTCGAGCGCTCCACTCGGCTCCCCCGGCGCGTGCGCCGCTTCATCATGCGGCAGGACGCGTTGTACGGAAAGCTCAAGGCTGTCAACGCCGCGTACGCCGTCAAGTCGGAAGCTCTATGGCAGCACGCGTACTCGGACCAGGCGCTCGCGCGTCTTCGCGCGATCGAAGAGGCAGGACAGTCGGTCCGCCCGTTGTGCCTGCGAATCCCTGCTGAGCGCGAGCGGCAGGTGGCGCGCGAGGCGGCCGGACTCGGTCTCGATCCTTCGGCGCGCCTGGTAACGGTCCATGTCCGCGAATCGGGCTACCGACAGCGGGCTGGCCTCCGGCAGCGAGGCTGGGACGACATACGCAACGCGCGAATCGAGAGTTTCTTCCCGGCGTTCGCAACGCTCGTCGGGCGGGGTTACACCGTCGTGCGCCTTGGTGACCCGACCATGACGCCCGTCGACCTTCCCGGCGTCGTGGATCTCGCGACCTCGCCCGCGCGAAACCAATGGCTCGATATCTGGTGCACCATGCGCAGCGAGTTCCTCATCGGCTGCGATTCCGGCCCGTCCTGGCTGGCCATGCTGCTGGATGTGCCGATCCTCACCGTGAACGCCGTCCACTTTCGCGACCTGTCGCGGCCCGCCGACCGCATCACGTGCAAGCTCGCGCGCGATACAACGACCGGTGAGACGCTCTCGGTCAGTGAGATGCTGACCGATGAGTTCCTGCGCGTGGGCTTCAAGGGGGATCGCTACGATTGCGTCGACAACAGTCCGGCGGACCTCCGCCGGGCCGTCCTCGACATGATCGAAGTGGTCCATGGGCGCGAAAGGCGCTCCTCATGGCAGAACCGGTTCAACCGCCTGTTGCACGCCGCAGAGCGTCAAGGACTCGGTGGCCGCTCGGCACTCGACGGTGTGGTCATCAATGGCCGCGCGCGCGGCACGCTGTCGCACGGGTTCGCGAAAAAGCATTTCGTCCGTGAGCGCACTCCGCGAGTCGAACAGACTCCCCGCACTCTCGGTGGATGATGCCTGCAGCCGCTGGGCGTGCCTCGAGAGGCCGCGGTGGCCGAGCCTGTTCGGGTTGCTTTTCTCGATATGGCAGCCGGCGGGGGGCAGGTCTCAACTCCCAAGCGAAGCCTGAACCGAGCGCTTGGGTGCCGGTTGGGGATTTTCCGGGATTCGCGGGGGAGATGTGGGTTGCGCGGTTTACAACCGCGGCGCGGACAGGTGGAGCAGCGCCGTGTCGGGCGCATGCCGCTCGTACATCTCGCCACGCCTATCGACACGGTAATCGCCTACCGCATCGTCTATCTCGTTGCCGTTGAGGTCGGTGCGCGGCTCAGCCCAGTCCTCGTCTCGAGTCGGTAAAACGCGGGGTGCGATGTCGGTAACGGCTGTGGTGTGCATCGCCGGAATCGTGATCGGCGGCAGCGGCCGCGTCGCGGATTGCGTCGTCCACGCGTTGGAAACCGCGAACACCATCGTCAATCCCAGCGCGGCGGCCCAGACTCGTTCAACCGTCATGGCGTCTTGTCCCCACAGGCACAGCAGCAATCGAAATGCCACCAGTGGCACACCCGTTGCGACATTCCGTGACGGCTCTCATGCTGGACTTCCTTCATCACCACGTTTCCTCCGCGCGCGCGCGCGCCGCATATCTCCGGCGAGCTCATCCCGACGCCTACTTCGTCGCGGTTACGAGCGTGGCCCTCGTCACGTCGATCGTCCTCGGCGTATCGATCTGGCTCGCTTACGTGGTGCTGCACGATCTGCCCGGCGCCGCGCAGCTGCGCGACATCAGCGCGATGGCGCAGGCGACCACGCTCTATGACAGGGAGAACCAGCCGGCGTTCACGATCTTCCAGGAGCGGCGCGTCGAGACGCCGCTGTCGGACGTCTCGCCCCACCTGGTGCGGGCGATCATCTCGATCGAGGATCAGCGCTTCTACGATCACAGCGGCGTCGACCTGATTCGCGTCTTCGCGGCGGCGGCGACGAACCTGCGCGTGCACCGTGCGGCGCAGGGCGGCAGCACGCTGACGCAGCAGCTCGCGCGACAGAGCTTCCTCTCGTCCGACAAGACGCTGCGGCGCAAGCTGAAAGAGGCGGTGCTCGCGTGGCGCATCGAGCGCGAGTTCACCAAGGATCAAATCCTCGAGCTCTATTTGAACAAGGTGTATTTCGGTGACGGCCTCTACGGCGTCGAGGCGGCGTCGCTCGGCTTCTTCGGCAAGCACGCGCGCGACCTCGACGTGGAGGAGTCCGCGCTGCTCGCCGGGCTGGTGAAGTCGCCCTCCACCTACGCGCCGACGATCAACCTCGATCGGGCGCTGGCGCGCCGCAACGTCGTGCTGCAGGCGATGCGCGACAACAACGTGCTCGACGCGGCGACGTATCAGCAGGCGGTGCGCAGCCGTCCGGTCCTCGCCGACGCTCTTCGCTCCGAGGAAGCCTACGGCCAGTACTTCAAGGAAGAAGTCCGCAAGCAGCTGGTGCAGCGCTTCGGCTGGGACCGCGTCTACCAGGGCGGCCTCAAGGTCTACACGACGATCGACCTGGAGATGCAGAAGGCCGCGGAAGCGGAGATCGCCCGATCGCTGGCGGAGATCGAACAGCGCCAGCTGAAGCGGAACCCGAAGGCGGAACGCGGCCCCGACCCGCTGCAGGCGGCGCTCGTCGCCATGGATCCGATGACCGGCGAGGTGCGCGCGATGGTGGGCGGCCGCAGCTTCGATCAGAGCCGCTTCAATCGCGCGACGCAGGCGCGCCGGCAGGCGGGCTCGGCGTTCAAGCCGTTCGTCTACGCCGCGGCGCTCGAACAGGGGTTCACGCCCGCGACGCTCATCACCGGCCTCGGCACACCCGTCGCGACGCTCCAGGGCGCCTGGGTGCCCGACGACCACGGCGGCAACGACGCGATGACGATGCGCGCGGCGCTCAAGGTGTCGAGCAACCGCGCGGCGGTGCAGATGCTGCAGCAGGTCGGCATCCCGACGGCGGTCCGCTACGCCGAACGCCTCGGCATCAGCAACCTGCCGGCGGTGCCCTCGCTGGCGCTCGGCTCCGGCGAAGTGTCGCTGCTGGCGATGACGTCGGCCTATTCTGCGTTTGCCAACCAGGGCATGGTGGCGCCGCCCTCGCTCGTCCGGCGCGTCGAGGACGCGTCCGGACAGGTGCTCTACATGTCGTCCACGCGCGAGGAGCGCGCGCTGAGCGAGTCGACGGCGTACATCATGACGTCGATGATGAGCGACGTGATCAACGGCGGAACGGGATGGCAGGCGCGCCGCGTCGGCTTCACGCTGCCTGCGGCCGGGAAGACCGGCACCACCAACGACTACCGCGACGCGTGGTTCGTCGGCTTCACGCCGCGCCTCGTCGCCGGCGTCTGGCTTGGTTACGACATGCCGCGCACGATCATCGCCAACGGCTATGCCGGCGAGCTCGCGGTGCCGATGTGGGGACGGTTCATGGCCGCGGCGACGCGCGGCGACAAGCCGCAGCGCTTCGTGATGCCGGCGACCGTCGTGCCCGTCACGGTCTGCCGCCTGAGTGGCAAGCTGGCGACCGACGGCTGCCGGGGCACCGTCGTGTTCGATCGCGAAGGGCTGCCGACGGATCGCTCGATGGTCTATACCGAGTACTTCGTGCGCGGCACCGAGCCGGACGACTACTGTCCGCTGCACACGGGCCTCTACAACGCCGTGGCGACCTCGGGCGACGGAACCACGCGGCCGGTGGTGGCGGCGACGTCCGGCTCCGGCGGTGCGCAGTTGCCGGCGCTCGCGCCCGTCGATCACATGCGCGAGGCGACGCCCTCGCGCGTCGACACGCTTGGCGACGGCACGCCCGTGACGGCGTCGCCCGCCGCGGCGGCGCCAGTACCGGTCCCGGGGCCCCCCGGGTCCGAGCCGCGGAAGCGTGGCTTCTGGGGAAAGATTTTCAGGCGCTGAGCGGGGGCGCAGAACGCCCGCGTTAGATAATGCCCTCGTGCCGTTCCGCACGATTGCCGGTCATTCCCGCCTGCTGTCGCTCCTGTCGCGCGTGATCGCGCGCGACTCGATGCCGCCCGCGGTGCTGATGGCTGGTCCCGCTGGCGTCGGCAAGCGGCTCACCGCGGTCGCGGTCGCGCAGGCGATCAACTGCCTGCAGCCGAGAGCGTCGGAAGCGTTCGAGCGCGACGCCTGCGGCGAGTGCGCGTCGTGCCGCCGCATCGCGCGCGGCACGCACCCCGACGTCATGACCGTGGAACCCGGCGACTCGGGCTCGATCAAGATCGAACAGCTGCGTGAGGTGATCGACCGGTCGCAGTTCCGGCCCTTCGAAGGCCGGCGGCGGGTCGTCATCATCGACGAGGCGGATGCCGCGGGCGCCGACGCGCAGAGCGCGCTGCTGAAGACGCTCGAGGAGCCGCCGTCCGCGTCGGTGTTCATCCTCGTGTCGTCGATTCCCGATGCGCTGCTGCCGACCGTGCTCTCGCGCTGCCCGCGCCTGCGCTTCGGCCCGCTGCCGCCCGGCGACGTCGCGCGCGTGCTGATGCGCGACCACGGCTACTCCGAACACGACGCGCGCGCGGCGGCCGCCGACGCGGACGGCAGCGTCGGCCGGGCGCTGCAATCGCAGTCCGACGATCTCACGGAGGCGCGCGAGGACGCCGAACGCATCCTGCAGGCGACGGCGCGCGACACCGATCCGGTCAAGCGCATCACCCTCGCCCGCGACCTCACGGAGGGCAAGGGGACGTCGGCCGAGGAGCGGAACCGCCTCGCCGTGCGCCTGCGATCGCTCGGGTCGCTGCTGCGCGACGTCGGCATCATCGCCAGCCGCGCGGATCGCGCGATGCTCGCCAACGCCGACCTCGAGCAGCGGCTCGAGACACTTTCCTCGTCGTTCGACGCGGCGCGCAGCCAGCGCGCGTACGCGGCGGTCGACCGCGCGCTTGCGGCGCTCGACCGCAACGCCAGCCCGAAGGTCGTGGCCGACTGGCTCCTGCTGGAACTGTGAAACCTGTCGTCGCGATTACGGCGGGAGATCCAGCGGGCATCGGCCCGGAGATCGCCCGCAAGGCCGCCGACCATCCGCGCGTGCTCGCGGCATGCGAGCCGGTGATTTACGGAGCGCCCGATGGGTCGCGCTTCGAGCCCGGCGTGCTGTCGGCGGACGCAGGGCTTGCCGCCTACGAGTCCATCTGCGAGGCGGTCCGCGACGCGATGGACGGCCGTGTCGCCGCGATCGCGACCGCGCCCGTCAACAAGCTGGGCTTCTCACGCGCCGGGCTGGACTGGAAGGGGCACACCGACCTGCTGGCGCATCTCACGCGCGCGCCGCGCGTCGCCATGATGTTCTGGTCGGAGCCGCTGAAGGTCGTCCTGGCGACGGTGCACGTCCCGCTCGCCGAGGTGCCGCGGCTTCTCACCGGGGCGCTGCTCGGCGACGTCATCGACCTGACCGCGCGCGAGCTCCCGCGCTTCGGCATCGCGCGTCCGCGCATCGCGCTCGCCGGCCTGAACCCGCACGCCGGCGAGGAAGGGTTGCTCGGCGCGGAAGAGAACGGCGTCCTGCGGCCGGCCGTCGAGGCGGCGCGCGCGCGCGGCGTCGAGATCGACGGCCCGTTTCCCGGCGACACGATCTTCGGCCGCGCCATGCGCGGCGAATTCGACGCCGTGATTGCCTGCTATCACGACCAGGGGCTGATCCCCGTCAAGCTGGTCGCCTTCGGCCGCGCGGTCAACGTGACGCTCGGCCTCCCCATCGTGCGCACGTCGGTCGATCACGGCACGGCGTTCGACATCGCCGGCAAGGGGACCGCGGACCCGTCGAGCATGATCGAGGCGGTCCTGCTCGCGGCGCGGCTCTCGAAGCCGCACGGCCAGCGCTCGCTGCCGTAGGTCCCCTCCGGCTTCAGGTCGCGGCGAACGGCAATCGTCACGTCCGAACCTTCACGAATCTGAAAGTGGCCCGACGCCACGTATTCCTGCCGCAGGTAACCCTGCACCTCTCCATAGGCGTCGGCGAACTCCTGTGCGCGAGTCTCGTTGACCAGAATGATCGGTATGCGTTCGCGCATCATGCGCGCAAGCATCAGCTCCTGATCCTCGCGATTGGTGAACGCGTCCGGCGGCAGGAACAACGCTTGGCCGGCGCCGAATGGCCGCCGGGCGAAGTAGTAGTACTGGGGCGCGGGCCACGTCAGGAGGACCTTGTCGGTCGGTGCCGTGCAGGCGTTCAGATACCTGATCGCCTCCGGCAGTTCTCCGGCCGGCCAGAAACGCTCCCACGGCCACACCGTTCCCGATTCCTTCACGCCCTCGATCGTCCGGTCAACGAGGTCGAGGCCGTCCATCACGCGTGTTTCGGCGACGCGATCGCTGACGTCGTTCAGCGTCCACGTGGCGGCGACGCTTCCCGCGGCAGCCAGGGCAATCGCGGCGAATGCAAGACGTGCGGCACGGGCAGCCGCGGGCGCGCCGCCGAGAGCGCGGCGGCCGCTGGCGACAACGGTCCACGTTCCGGCAATCGCGAGCAGCGACGCGAGGTCCTGAATGCGCGTGGCGATCGGGTGACGCAGCACGACGACGAGGTACAGGACCAGCATCGTGATCGCGGCCGCCATGGCTGGCGTGCGCTCCCGGCGCTCCGTGCGCGCGGTCGCCAGCAGCGCGGTCGCCACGACCGGCAGCAGGTTCGCCACATAGAACAGAAATACAGCGCAGTCGGCGGCGTTCCAGGCAGCGAGACCGCGGGAATCGCTCCAGAACGGAAACGCGGGCGGCGCGAGGAAGCGCTGGTGCGCTTCGCCTTTGGCGAACTCGATCGCGTTGTGGAAGTGCGCCGGCAGCCCTTCGGACCACTGTACGTAGACGACGTACGGAACCATCATGACGACGAGCGCGACGGCGTATTCGACCAGCGGTCGCACCACACGCCGCGGCTTGGCCAGCGGCAGGGCGAGGGCCGTCGTGATTCCGGCGGCGGCGTAGACCCCGAGATCGTGACGCAGCAGCGTTGCGACGGCCGTCCACAAGGCAAGCAGCGCCAGCGTGCCCCTGGTCGGTTTGCGCACGTGCCGCGCGATGAGCAGCAGCGCAATCACCGGCACGAGAATCTTCGGATACGAGTAGAGACGCGGAGTCATCGCAATCTCGAAGAGCGCGGCGAGTGTCCCCGCCGCGACAGACCCGGTGAGCTCCGCGGTCACGATCACCGTGACGGATGCCGCAATCGCCAGCAGCGCACAGGTGATCAGGGCTTCGCTGAACGGGCCCGGCGCGAACCACTGCACGACCGCCGAGAGCGAATACATCAACGGCATGCCCGGATCGACGAAGTCGCGGCCGGGCCACTGGCCGAGCAGCAGCTGCTGCGCCCATGCGAGGTGCATGTAGTGATCGTCGGTGAGCGAGCGAACGGTAATGAGCCGGAAGGCGAAGGCGATGGCGCCGGCGGTCAGGGCTGCCGCACCAAGGCGGCCACGTGTCGCTTGCGACTCGATGGTTGACATGGGGAGGGGTAGAGTATCGTGCGGGGCAGGCCCGTGCCATCATCCATAGGTGCTATTGCCGCTGTGCGCGGCAACGACAGATGAACGCCGAACAGGACGCACGCGCCAACGCGCGCCGCCTCATCGCCGAAAACCGCAAGGCGCGCCACGACTATCACATTCTCGAAACGTGGGAAACGGGTGTCGCGCTGCTCGGCACCGAGGTGAAGGCGATTCGTGAGGGGCGCGTAAACCTCCGCGACAGCTATGCCCGCGCCGACGAGGGCGAGATTTGGATGATGAACGTCCATATCAGCTCGTACAGTCACCGCGGCTACGCCGACCACGCCGAGATGCGCCAGCGCAAGCTGCTGCTGCACGCGCACGAGATCCGCAAGCTGATTGGCCGTACCGCCGAAAAGGGACTGACCCTCGTCCCACTGGAGCTGTACTTCAAGAACGGACGCGTGAAGGTGCTGCTCGCGCTCGCCCGCGGCAAGCAGGCGCACGACAAGCGCGAAACCATCCGCCGCCGCGAGGTCGAGCGTGAGACGCGTGCCGCAGTGAAGGCGCGCCGGCGATGAAGCCGCCCGAACGGATCATCGTCGCCCCTCAGGAGAAGCGATACACCACGTAATCGCCGTTCTCGAACAGCCGCTCCAGCGGAATCCGAGCCGGATGCGCGTAATCCTTCCGAATCAGCAGATGCGTCCAGTGGTGCGCGCGCGCGGCGTCCGTGATGGCCGCGCTCCATTCCGGCTGCTGCAGCAGCTTCTGCAGCCCGCGACGCTCCGCGGCGGACGGCACCACCTCGTACGCGTAGTTGACCGCAAACGCCTGATGCCCGAACAGCGCCGAGATCTGCATCTGCCGTTCGTCGCGCCCGAAGTGATCCGCCGGATAACGCAAATCGTTCGTGACGATGAGAGACCCGCGGGTGGGGATGACGGCAAGCGCCTGTGCCAGCGATCGATTGTCGACGAATTCGTGTCCGCTTTGCGGCTCGCGAAGGAGCAGCTGCGAATACCGTGCGGCGGCCACCGCCGGGGGCGTCACCGCGAGGGCCATCGTGAACAGGACGGCGGCACGCCGGACGCGCCCGATGTGCAGCCAGCGTCGGCTCACCAGACTGAGTGCACAGGCATGAAACAGAAAGGGCGTCGCGTGAAGAATCTGCAGCCAGTCGTCACCCGCGCCGCCTCCGGTGTCGGCGACGTGCTCCATGTTCGTCATGTTGACGACCACAATCGGGGCGATGCCCATCAGCAGAAACAAGCTGGTTCGATCGTCGTCATGACCGCTTGCGGCCGGCACGACGAGCAGGGCCGGCAACAGCAACCATCCGATGTCCAGCACCCAGGGCAGGAGCGCGCCGGCGCCCGCGATCTCGCGCAGGTGGTACAGCGGGAACAGTTGCAGGCGGAAAGCCGACTCGAACGACATGAGGAAGAACGCCGCTGCCGTCGCCACGAAGACGGTCCCGGCAAGCACCGCGATCGCGGAAGGCCGAAAACGCCCGGTCCTGATCACCTGCCACGCCTCGGCCAGCATCAGCCCGGCGACGAGCGCCACGCCCGCGGGTATCTTGACGAGGATGGCGGTCCCAGCCAGAAAAGCCGGCAGCCGCCAACCGAGGACGGGCGCGGCGGCAATACCCGCAATCGTGCCCAGCACGACGAGATCGCCGCCGACGTTCTTCGACTCGTTCGACAGGATGCCCCAGAGTCCGACATCACCGATCCAGGCGTCGACGGAAAATCCGCGCGCCGTCGCCGCATTCCACAGCTGCGGCGCGAGCTTGTCCCACAGTGAGGTCGAGAGCGCCGGCGTCGCGATGAGCAGCAGCGGAACGGTGATGCTGCGCGGAAGGTTCGGGGCGATGTAACGGGCGGCCATGACGGCCGCCGCCAGTACGCCAATCGTCAGCAGCGGCAGCACGATCAGGAACAACGACTGATGCGGCAGCAGCCGCGAGCTCCGCGAGAGGAGCGCCGCCATCGCGTGCGTGCCGTAGTGGTAGGTACGAAGCGCGCCGAGGTTGCTCAACGATTCCGGCGGGTAAGAGTCCTTTGCGACCAGCACGTGCACCTTCTCCAGCACCGAGGGGGTGTCGACGTTGTAGAAGACTGGAGGAAAGGCGCCCGGCGCCATGAAGAAGTAGCTGAGCGTGATCGGTAACAGCAGAACAGCGGCGACGATGCCTGCCGCAAGGGCGTGCCAGCTGACGTGAACGCGCAGATGCGGCCACGCGAATGCACGGCGCCCGTTGACGTACAGCGTCAGGGCGAGCAGGACGCCCGGACCCGCCCACCAGGGGATTCGCAGGACGAGCGACAGCAGAAACGCCACACTCGACAACAGCAGCCCCGCCGCCGTGCGGATCACCGCCACCGACGGACCGAACTCCCGATCGACGCGATCGACGAGCAGACATCCGACGAGATAGCCGAACGCGTAGAGCGACACCAGCGCGCCAGCCGCCGACAGAGGCGCCGCACCGGCCAGCGACGACATCGCGACGGTCGCGACGATGCCGGCGAGCAGCGCGGCAGCGGTCGCGCCTCGGCTCGCATTGATGCCCACGCCTGGCACCGATCCGGCTTCAACGGTATTCCGTGGCGTTCGCACCGCCCCCGCGACGTCCGACCAGAGAGAGAGCGGCGACGGCATGCGGCGGCGGACACTCGCGCCAACGACCAGCCAGGCGAGCGACCCCACGCCCCCGATGACGATCGAATAAACGAGGTTGCGCCGAACCCCGTCCTGCGCGAACTCCGGCCGGTACTGACGCCGGTTCAGATGTGCGGTGTCCGCCACGCGCGCATCCTGCACGAGCGTTCTGATATTGGCCGTCGACGAATCGGCGAGCTGGTACTCCCAGGTGGCGCCTTCGGTCGGCATGCCGTTGGTGAGCCGGAAGCGCTGTTCGAGCGCAATCCGCTCCGAGTCGGTGACGCCCGGCTGCCAGCGCACGTGGACCTGAACGGGGACAGCCGGCCACGCGAGCGACACAGCCCCCCAGGCGATCCCCGCGACGACGAGGAACGACGCGCCGAGGCGAACCAGGATGCGTGCGATCTTCGAGTGGACCGGTGGGGCCGTCCTGCGCGATATCGGCTGCTCGTTGAGAGAGGTCACGCGCGCTACCTGTGTGTGGTGAACTTCACGCGTCGGCCGTGAAACCCGAACTCCGTCGTGTGCGGCTCGCCTGCGTGTCGCCTTCGATGGAGAACCGGCGCGCCACCTCCGCGGGCGCGAACCGGATTCCATGTTCGCGTTCGAGGTGCGGACGGTAATGACGGCAGATCATGTCAAGCTGCTGTCGCCTAATCTGGCGCCGCGGCGCTGGCGACGATGCGGTCACGGTACTGCCAGTAGAAGCGGCCCGCCGTCCAGTCGAACGCCCGGCGATCCTCGAGCAGCTCGTAGCGCGCCGGCGCTGTGGTTCCCGCGCACGCCCGCAGGTCGGCGAAGCTGGTCCAGTCGCCGCCCACCGTCGGCGCCTCCAACGCCTGTTCAACCGTACGGTTTCGATCCCCGGCGCACTCGGTAATGTCCATCGTCGTGCCGTCGCGGTCAATCGCGATCACCCGCCGATGCACCTCCGGATTCGCCTCGTCGAACGCCTCGGGCGACGCGTGCGTGGTCGAGTACATGTCATAGCGGGAGGCGAACGGCTCGATCTCGATCGCCGCGGCGGTCACGACGATCTGCTGCCCGATCAACGCCAGCACGGCGGCGGTCTGTGGCCACGTGAGCGGGGGCGCGGGAGACGCGGCGGCGATCGTCGAGCGCCGCACGATGCGGTCCCACGGCACGAAGCCGAGGAGCAGCAGCCACCAGGCGGGCCAGAACACGCCCTGCAGGAGCACGAACCCCGACAACAACACCGCCGCGGCGATGCCGAGCGCGAGGCGCAGGCGGGCACGTCGCGTGAACGCGGCGACAATCACCAGCGCTTCGGTCAGCACGGCGCCGGCGGAGAGCAGCACCGCCAGTGCCGGGTGCGTGGCGATGCGAAGTCCCCAGTTCACATGCGCGGCGGCAGCATCCGCCACGAACGCGTACTTGACCGAGCCGTCGAGAATCCAATCCGGCCCTTCGCGCAGCTTGGACGTGGCCGCCGCGGCGAAGGCGACGCCGAGCGCGAGGCACAGCACCCATGGCGCGAACCCGTAGCGCGCACTCGGGGGACGCGGTGTCCTCGATCGCGCGAAGAGCGGCGGCGCATCGTTCCACGGTACCGTGAGCATCGCCGCCAGCGGCGCCAGCAGCACACCGAACGCGTGCCCGCCGGAGCGGAGCGCGAGCACGAGCATCCAGAGCGCCAGTGCGCTGACCGCGATCGCCAGCATCTGGCGCGCCCAGAAGCCGGCGGTGAACAGCACCAACGCGGCGATCGCGATCCGCTCGACGAGCCAGGCGCGTCCGCCTTCGTTCGCGAGCGCGTGCACGAAGCCGAAGTCTGCCAGCGGCACGTCCGTACGCTGCGCCGCCAGTGGCATCGGCTGGGAGGCGTGGGCCGCGACGAACCATGTGACGCCGACACCGAGCGCGAGGCGAAAGACGACGAGACCGTCGAGCGAGAGGACCGGCACACCGCGTGTCAACCACGCGGCGATTCGTGCCGGCAGGCCGGCGAAGGCGTAGGAGATGGCGGCCAACGCGATGCTCGCGAGCGCAAGCGCGCGCAGCGCCGCCACGCCCCGCTGATCGAGCCAGACGGCGGCGCCGGGCGCCAGCCTGCCGAGGGGGCCCGGGCGCCGGCTGATCACGGGCGCGTCGGACGCGACCGTGAAGCGCGCACGGTCGATGTGGTGCGTGTCCGCCACATCGGGGTTCCGCACCAGCGTCTCGATATTGGACCGCGACAGGTCAGTGAGCTCGTATTGCCACGTCGCGGGGCCGACCATCTTCAGCCGGCGCAGCTCGAACTGTGCCTCGCGGGCCTGCTGGTCGCGCGCGGAGAGGCCGTCGCGCCAGCGCACGTGGACGAGCACGGAGCGCTCGACGAGCCAGGACTGGTGCCCGCCGAGGAGCAGCGCGGCGCCGAACAGGACAACGGCGCTCGCCATCCACATCGCCGCCCACAACCGTGAACGGCGGTGCTGCGACGCTGAGCCCGCGGTCATGACGCGTCCAGGCTCGGGTCGAAACCCGCGCGCACCGCAGCGTCGAGCCCCCAGCGCAGCGGATGATGCCAGAACCGCGCGGCGCGCGGCCGTTTGCCCATCGACGCCGCACGTTCGATCTCCTCGACCATGACGTGCCCGGCAGGAACGTCGAGGCCGCGCGGACGGATGAAGCTCTCGAGAAACCGCCGGCAGCGCTCCCTCGTCTCCGCTTCGTGAGCCGGCGCCTCAGCGAGTTGGCGCAGATGTTCCTCGAAGGTGTCGCTCCTGAACACGACCCCACCGTTGTCGACGAGCAGATACCAGAAATGCAGCGTGCCACCCTGCCCGCCGGCGAATTCGGGCGCCACGATCGTGTACACCGGCCTGCCGACAATCGCCGCTTCGATCATCGCGCTCGTGTTGAGGCCCACGACCGCCGTGGAGTGGTACAGCGAATCGTACAGTCCCTGGTCGGCATTCAAGATGCTCCGCGTTGACCAGACGGCGACCGAGGGGAGGTCGGACAGGTTCGCGGATTTCCAGTCGGTCAGATTCGCCGGGTGCGGGCGCACCAGGACGTTCGCGTCGCGCACCCAGCTGCTTGCCGGCGCGGCACGCAGCGCGGCAATCCACTGCCGCACGAAGTCCACTTCCGGCGGCCCGATGAATTTGGCGGAACACACATAGAGCAGCATCGGCCGTTGGGAATTGAAGCCGAGAGCGGCGCAGAACGCTTCGCGCGACCTGTCCGGCGTCATGGCAAAAAATTCGTCGAAGCGCGGCGCTCCCGTGACGACGATTCGCGACGCGGGGACGCCGTGCAGCGTGACCGCTTCGTCCTGCTGCAGTTTGTTCCACACCAGCGCGCAATCGGGCGCAGCGTGGATCATGCCGCGACTCGTCAGATTGTCCCAGCTGAAGGGAAGGTAGAGCACCGGGACGCCCAGTTGATGCGCGCACTTCACGTAATCGGTCTGGTAGGAGCCGAAGTCGACGAGCGGCGTTACCAGCACCAGATCGGGCGAGCACTCCTCGAGGAACCCGCGGAAGGCCGCATCGCAGGGGGCCACCGTTTCGGCCAAGGCGAGGCCGCGCTGGACGAGCCGCCAGTGGCGCTTCAGCCACGGATGCCGTGCGATTGCACGGTTCCACCCGGCTGGCGCATGCTCAGCGGCACGCGTGGACAACTTGGAGGCATGGGCGAAGCGCGGGTCGAAAAAGCGCAGGTAGTCGCGCGTCCGCCGGAAGGGGCCCACGATGGCCGCCCACTTGTCCTCCCGTTCCATCGGGCACGCGGCGAGCTCGATGTTCGGATGACCGTAGAACCCGGCCTTCGGCCTCTGCAACTGCTGCTGGCGGGCAGCGGCAAGGATCACGGTATGCCCGCGCTCGACGAGGCGACCGATCACGCTCCTGAAATGCCGGGTTCGTCCGAGCGTATGAACGAAAAACAGAATCCTCATCGGCTGGACCGAGTTCGGGCGGCGATCGTACTACGGCGGACGCACTCGCGGCGCCCGGCCCTCGCGTCCTGCAAGCGCATAGATACAATGGAAAAGCCGTGAGCGAGCCGGAGACACGTCAGGCCGTCGTTGATACTGCACGTCTTGCCGAGGCGATCGCGGAGGTTCGAGGCGATGCGCGTGAGGCTGCCGACCACATCACGGCTGTCGAGACCGACATCGCGGTCCTGCGCGGGCATACGGACACTCTCCTCGACGCCGACCGTCGTGCGCTCGCGGACCGGGCGGATCTGGCGCGCGTCGGCGGCGCTCGGCTGCTGAGCGACTCGGTCGTCCTCGACGGCACCGCGGCCGAGCGTCTTCGCATCAGGCGCCTCCGCCCCGGCGAGGCTGTCGAACGGCCGTTTGCCGCATCGCGCGGCGTCACGTGCTGTGTCACCGGCGCGGCCGACGTCCGCGCGCTGTGGGGACGGTTGCTCGCTCGCGAGGCCAGCTCGATCGACGACTGTTTACGAGGAAACCCTGCAACCATTCTCGACATTCCGGATGCATCGGTGTCGAAGGACGCGTTGTCTACGCTGCATGTGGCGCTCCGTGGCGAGCGTGGCGGGCCGCGGCCGCTCGGCGATGTCGCGGTGCCGCGGTTTGCGCACGCCGTGGCGCCGAGAAAGCTGCGCAACTTCGCGCACTGGCTGCTCGATTGCCTCCCACAGGCAGCGGCGCTGGCGACTGTTGCGCCCGGCGCGCGAATGCTGCTGCCATGTCCGCTGAACGACATGCAGCGTACCACGCTGGAATTGGCGGGCGTCGCGCCTGCCCAGATGACCGAATGGGACGGCGGCGCGGTGTGCGCCAAACGGCTGCTGATCTTCGAGAGCGACGGGCGGATGGGAGGTGGACGGCCGTTGTCGCCGCTGCTGGCGATGAGGCGTCGTGTCGCCGGAGACATCCGTCCCGGATCGCGGCGCATCTACGTGTCGCGACGTGACGCCAGGTCGAAGCGCCGCTGGGCGGTCAACGAGCCCGCGATCGAGGCGCTCTTCGCCAGCCACGGGTTCGAGATCGTCTGTCCGACCTCCCATACCCTCGCCGATCTCGTACGGATATTCGGCGAAGCCTCGATCGTCGCCGGTCTCAACGGCGCCGGTCTCGCTCATATCTTCTTTTCCCCGCCGGGGACGCACGTCGCCGTGCTGCTCACCGACAGCCTGGTGCGATGGCATGCCGACTCGGGGGGGGCGCGCTCGTTGTGGGCGAGCGAACATCACGCACGTGCCGGCGAGCTTGCGGCGCTCGGCGACTCTCCGCGGTTTTACACGCACGTCGCGGCCGCCTTCGGGCAGCCGTGTCACTCGTTCCTCGGCGCCGACGACGTCCCGCTGGATGATCTTCGCAGGTTCCTCGCCGAAGTGATGTCGCGCGTGGTGGCGCAGTGAACGGATTGTCGCGCCTCTTGCAAGTGATCGGCCGCGCGCCAGCGGCATCAGCGGAGCGTCCCGAAGCACTGCAGGCCGCGATCGACGACCTTGGCCGCGCCATGACTGCGCTGCGCTCGAGGGTTGACCGCGTGGCCGCTCAGCTCGAGATCGTGCACAGACAAATCGAGCAACTCGCCGCCATTCGCCGAGAAGATGCCGACGCGGCCCATCGTCTCGACGCGCTCGAGCGTGTGCTCGACGCGGATCGAGCCGCGGCTCATATAGGCGCCGCTGTCGCACGCGCCGAGCGCGTAGACGGCCCCGTTCCGTATCTGATCATCGCGGAGGTGCTCCCGGATGACGTGTACACGGCTGCGATAGAGGCAATTCCCCCGCCGATCTTCTTTGACCAGAGCCGCATGGAGTGGGAGGCGGTCCGGCTGCCGCCATCGCTTGCGCCGACGTACTCGGTGATCGCGTGGAAATTCCTTCTCGAAGTGGTCGAACGCGTGCTGGCGCCGGCGCTTGTGGTCCGTTTTCAACCGTGGCTCGACTCCGAGTGCGCCTTGAGGCTGGTGTCAGCGCGGCTCGTCAGGCGGCCCCCTGGATCCACGAGAGCCCAGGAACGCGCCGGGGGTGGAATCCACGTCACGACGGTTCTGCCGCTGGCGCGTCCCGATGATGACGATCGAGATGCAAGCGACACCGGCACCACCCGGGCGATCCCATTTCGCAGCAATACGGCTATTGCATTTCTCGATAGCGGAGCGCACGCGTTCACGTCGACTCCCGCCATCGCCGCCGGCACTGTGACGCGGTGCTGGTGGGAATGCCACTTTGGTCCCCGTCGGAGCCGCGGGCGGCGATCGCCGGCGGCGATCGACCCCGCCGTGCGCGCGCCACAATCCGAGTAGGATATTCAACTCGTCGTCGCGCGGTGACATGCGCGGACGGAAGGATAGGCCGTGGCGGACCCAATCATCCCTCCTGAGGACGCGCAAGACGAGTCGGAAGAGGTGTATATCCGACGGCAGTTCAAGCTGCTCCTCTACCGCTTGCACCGTCTTCCTGAAACGGTGCGGGCGCGCGTGCAGGGGCACCTCGCCCAGGTCCTCATGGAGCACACCGTCTCGATCGAAACGTCCCGCGGTCCACTGTCGTTCGTCACCCTCGGCCGATTGGGCGGCGCCCGAGGGATGAAGATGCTGACGAAACAGCCGGCCACAATCGAGTGGATTGATTGTTTTCGTCCGGGCAGCGTCTTCTGGGATGTCGGCGCCAATGTCGGAGTCTACACGCTGTATGCGGCGCAGCGCGGCGATACCAACGTCGTGGCGTTCGAGCCGGCAGCCGTCAACTACTTTCTCCTGACGGCCAATTGCGAGGTGAACCATTTCGATCGGCGCGTGCAGTGCCTGCTCGCGGGCCTCGGCGACGCACGTGCCGTCGCCCAGCTCGAAGTGTCGCAGTTTGCTGTGGCGCAATCGTTCAGCTTCCTTGGCAAGAAGCAGCCGTACGCCTTTCAACAGTCGGCGTTCCTGCTGTCGATGGATCAACTCGTCGAAGAGTACGGGGTCCCCTGTCCGAATTACATCAAGGTGGACGTGCCCGGTCTGACGACTGCGATCCTTGCCGGCGGAGCGCGGACGCTGCGCCGGAACGACGTCCGGGAGCTGCACATCGAGGCAAAAGAGTCGTCCGCGACAGGAAGGCGGATCATCGAGACGATGAGGGCCTGCGGCCTGGTGCTGGCGAATGCGAGCACGCACGGCAGCACCGACTTGACCTTCGTGCGATCCGGCAGTTGACGCGTGCGCATTCTATTTTTCATTCACAACGTCTCGAAGACGCGGCATTTTGAGGGTGTCCTGCAGAGCCTGGCGGAGCGAGGCCACTCCGTGGTGCTTGCGGCCGCGCGCCAGCGCAACCGCCCGCTGTGGCTGCCGAAGACGCTCGTGTTCGTCAACCGCTCGTTGATCGAGCGCGGCGCGCCCGGACGAATCGAAGTCACCGCCTGCCCCGTGCGCCGGGTCGACCGCTGGCAGCACGTCGCACCCGCGCTGCGGACCGCGCGCGACTACCTCCGGTTTTTCGACGGCCGGTACGCGCATGCGGACAAGCTGCGGCTCCGCGCCGCCGCGCAAGCGCCGGCGGCGTGGCGCGGCTACGTGGACACGCATCCATGGGTGCGCCGCCACTGGCGGCTGCTCGCGCGCGGGCTCGCGCTGGCGGAGCAGGTCATTCCGACCGACCCGTTCGTCGATCTGTTCGTGCGCTACGAGAGGCCGGACGTGATTCTGGTCACGCCGCTCGTCGATTACGGCTCCTATCAGACGGATGTGGTCAAGAGTGCGCATCGCCTCGGCGTGCCCGTGATCTTCGCGCCGTTCAGTTGGGACAATCTGACGAACCGCGGCCTCATCCGCGTCGAGCCCGATCGCGTGCTGGTGTGGAACGAGCGGCAGAAGCAGGAGGCCGTGGACCTGCACGGCGTGGACGCAGCACGTGTGGTCGTCACGGGAGCGGCGCGATTCGACGACTTCTTCCGCATGCGGCCCGCGCGCTCGCGCGACGAGTTCTGCCGCGATCTGAGTCTCGATCCGGCGCGGCCGCTGCTGCTGTATCTCTGTTCCTCGGAGTTCGTCGCACCGCGCGAGGTCGATTTCGTCCGCCGGTGGATTGCAGCGATCCGCGGAAGCAATGACGTGACACTCCGCACCGCCGGCATCCTGATCCGCCCGCATCCCGCGCATCTCACACAGTGGCGCTGCGCCGAACTGGGCGGATTCGCGCATGTCGCGCAATGGACGGGCGCGGAGACGATGAACGCCGACCAGGGACTTTACGATTCGTTGTTTCACGCGCAGGCGGTCGTCGGCCTCAACACCAGCGCGATGATCGAGGCGGGCATCCTGGGCAAGCCGGTGCACACCATCCTGACCGGCGGCGAATTCACCGGCGGTCAGGAGCAGACGCTGCACTTTCATTACCTGCGCGCGTCGAATGGCGGTTTGTTGTACGAGAGCGACGGACTCGAGGCGCATCTCTCGCAGTTGAGCGAGACGCTGCACGGCGGTGCTCGCCATCAGCAGCGGTGCCGCGCGTTCGTCGAGGCGTTCGTGCGTCCCCGCGGGATTGATCGGCCCGTCGCGCCCGTCGTGGTGGAGGAGATCGAAGGGGCCGCGCGCATCTCGAAGCACGCCCGCCGCCAGCCGGCGTGGTCGCACGCCGCCGCGCTGGCGGTGCGCATCGCCGTGGCCTCGCGGCGCGCGCTCGCTGGCCATCGCGCCGAGGTGCGTGCGTGATCGATCGGCTGCGCCGGTGGCTCGCCGGGTCCGGCGATGCGCTCAGCCTCGAGCGCGCAGTGCGCAGTGTCGCCGACAGCCAGCGCGAATCCGCGCTGGCGCTCGAGGCCCGCGTTGACGCGCTCGCCCGGCAGGTGGCGCAGCAGGCGTCGAAGGATTCACTGGAAACGCTGCACGCGGTTCGCTCGCTGCACCGGTCGCTCAGGCGCGACTACGAGGCGAAGCTGTACAAGGCGCTCGACGCCACCGCCAAAGGCAGCGGTCCAATCATCGCGGGTCCGTGGACGGGCGAGGTGGGATTCGAGCTGCTGTACTGGATTCCGTTCGTGCGCTGGTTTCATTCGCGCTGGCAAGTGGACGGCCGCAGGTTCGTGATCGTATCGCGCGGCGGCGCCGGCCGATGGTACGGAATCGAGGGCGCCCGGACCATTGACATCCTGTCGCTGGTGCCTCCCGAGGTATTTCGTGCGCGCACCGATCCGGTCGAGCACAAGCAGCGCGCCCTCGCCCCCTTCGAGCGCGACCTCGCCGATCGCGTGGCGCAGAGCCTCGCACCCGCTGAGCCGGCGCTGCTGCATCCCGAGTCGATGTACCGGCTGTTCGCGCCATTCTGGCGCGACGAGGAAGGGTTCGGAGTGGTCGACCGCTTCACCATCCACCGGCGACTGCCGCCTGCCGATGCCGGCATCATCCCGCTGCCGGCGGATTACGTGGCGGTCCGGTTCTATTTCAGCAATGCGCTGCCGGACACCAGCGACAACCGCGAGGCGATCCGCGCCATCGTATGCGCGCTGGCCCGCCAGACCGCCGTGGTCATGTTGAACCCGGGTGTTCGGGTCGACGATCATGACGACATCGACCTGCCCGCGATGGCGAACGTCTGGTCGCTGCCCCCCGCCGCGCCGGAGGACAACCTGGCGATGCAGAGCGCGGTCATCGGCCGCGCACGCGGGTTCGTCGGGACGTACGGCGGGTTCTCGTACCTGGCGCCCTTTCACGGCGTGCCGTCGATAGCGTTCTATTCGCAACCGACGTTCAGACTGCAGCACCTGCAGGTCGCGCAGCGTGTCTTCGCACGTCTCGGCAAGGCAAATCTCGTCGCCGTGGACGCGGCGCAAGCGCCCTTGCTCCACATGGCGACCCACGGAGCAGTGGTCTCCAGGTAAGTGGCGGAGCTCTGCAACATGCCGTCAAGGATTCGTCTCGTCACCCGCCGGTTGTTGCCGCGCGCAGCCGAGCTCCGCGATCTGCGCGCCCGCCTGGTGCGTGCACAGGACGCCGTCGAGCGCTGGAAACAACGCTTCGAGCGCCGAGGCGCGGACGTCGATCGGCTGAAGGCCTCGGTGGACGAGCTGAAATGCCGCGTGCGCGCCCTGGCTCGGCGCGCCGACGTGCGCAAGCACGGCGAATTGTCGTCACGCGTGCTCGCCCAGCTGCTGGCAGCGCGCGCGGTCGAACGTCCACTCCTCGCCGCCGACGTTGCGGCGGCGGAGCAGCGCCTGCAGCGCCTGCTGGAGACGTCGACCGAGTACGCGACGGCAATGCACGATGCGACCGCCCGCGTGACGCCGCTCGAGCGGGTGCAGGTCGATGGACTGCCCTGGTGGGTACCGAGAGACGAAGCGACGATGGGACGCGCGACGAGGCTGTCGGAACAGGGATTTCCGCTGCGCGCAATTCTGCAGACGCGCGAAGTGGCGCTCGGCGGCGTGATGCTCGACATCGGCGCCAACATCGGACGAACCTCCATCACGCGCGTGCTGCTCGGCGACGTACGTGCGGTGTACGCGGCGGAGCCCGAACCGGTCAACTTCGCGTGTCTCGTGCAGAATGTCGTCGAACACGGACTGGCGGGGTTCGTGCTGCCCGACCGTGTTGCCATCGGCGCCGAGCGAAACGAGGTGCGGCTGCAACGCTCCCGCTATATCGGCGGCCATTCGGTGATGAAGGCGGGTGGCCGCGGCACGCAGGATCTGCAGACGGTGGCGGTGCAGTTGTGGCCCCTCGACGACTGGATCGTGCGGGTGGGCGCCGACCCGCGTTCCGTCAGCTTCGTCAAGGTTGACACGCAGGGGTTCGAACCCGACGTGCTGCTGGGCGCGCGCGGGCTGCTCGCGCGGCGTCACGTCGCGTGGCAGATGGAAATCGATCCGGGGCTGCTGCGGCGTGCGGGAAGCTCCCTGCCGGCGCTGCTCTCGCTTGCCGCCGCGCACTTCACCCATTTCATCGACATCGGTACACGCCTTCCCGGCACGAGGGTCCGCTCCGTCGCCGAGCTGGCGGAAGCGCTCGATTATCTCGGGCCGCTGCAGAGCAAGACGGACGTGATTCTGTACAACGCGGGGTCATGACGGCTCGCCTGTCGCGCATCTGGCGGGCGGTTCCCACCGTCACGATCGCGGCCGCCGTGTTCGTGTTCGCCTGGCTATTCCGGTTCAACGATCCGGGCGGAGCGTTTGCCTTCCTCACCGACGACCACTTCTTTTACCTGGTGCGCGCCTGGCAGATTCTGTTCGGCGAACTGCCCGTTCGCGACTTCGTCGATCACGGCGCACCGCTCTTCTACTACGTCGGCGCCGCCGTCCAGCTGCTGTTCGGACGTGGGACGCTGTCCGAAATTGTGTTCTGCGTGACGGTGCTCGCGGCCTGCGCGGTCGGCGTGTTCCTGCTCGCCACCCGCGCCTCGGGCTCGCGCCTGCTCGGGCTCGCCGCCGCCCTGTTTCACGTCCTGCTGCAACCACGGTTCTACAACTACCCGAAAATCCTGGTGTACGTCGTCGCCATTCCAGCGTTGTGGGCGTTCGCGGATCGCCCCACCTGGCGCCGCGGCGCGCTGCTCGCTTTCATCACGGTCGTCGCCTTTCTGTTCCGGCACGATCATGGGCCGTTTGTCGCCGTTGCCTTCGCGACGCTGCTCGTGCTGCTGCGGTCGCTGCCGTGGCGCCAGCGGCTGACGCACGCGCTCGTCTACGGCGTGTTCGTGCTCGCGCTGCTGGCACCCTATCTCGTCTTCATCGAGATGAACGGCGGCCTCGCCTTCTACTTCCGTGTCGCGGCCGCCTGGGCCGAGCGCGATCGTGATCGCGCCGAGGTGGTGTGGCCCGGCCTGTTCGACAACCCGGACGGCGTCTCCGAGGCGGCCCGCACGCACGGTGGCGTGACGCGCGCCGCGGCCGTCGTCCAGGACAACTGGGTTGCGTGGCTGTTCTACGGCGAGCTGGCGCTGCCGATCGTCTGCATCCTGATGGCGTTGTCGTCGCCGACGGCGTTCCGACCAGGATGGCCGAACGCTCCGGCGAAGGTTGGCAGCGTCGCGGTCCTCGGCCTCGTGCTCAATGCCGGTTTCCTGCGCGCGCCGCTCGCTGCGCGCCTCGCCGACCCGTCGGTCCCGCACGCGATTCTGCTCGCCTGGCTGCCGGTCGCCGTGGGCGCGCTGCTGTGGCGAGCCGATTTGCTGCGCGTCGCGCTGCGGCGGCCGCTCGTTGCGCGCGCCGCCGCGGGTGCAGCGCTGATAGTCGCCGTGCTGCTGCTGGCCGTCTTCTGGCTGACCGCCACGCAGAACATGCACGATCGACTCGACAAGGCGTCGCTCGCCGGATCGCCGGGAGCCGCCACGGAGCGCGCGACGTCCATGTGGCACCGGATTGGGGAGGCCTTTCCCATTTCCCGCGCGATGGTCGACGAGGACGATTCGGTGATGGCGCTCGCGTACTACGTGCATGTCTGCACGCAGCCGACGCAGCGGGTGTTCATGCAGGAGTACCTGCCGCAGGTTGCCGCGCTGGCCGAGCGCGGCTTTGCCGGTGGTCACGCCGACCTGCGGCCCGGGTTCTTTACCACCGACGAGATGCAGCGTCTGACGATTTCACGCCTGAAACGCCAGGATGTCCCGATGGTGTTTGTCGGCGCGGGCGACTCTCTCGGAGGTTTTCGCGAGTCGTTTCCGCTGATCGCGGCCTACTTCGACGCGCATTACCGGAGCGTCGGGGAGCGGGAGTTCGATGGCCGCTTCCGGATCCGCCTGCTGCTGCGCAAGGAGGTGCAGTCCGCCGGGGTTTTCGAGCCCCTGGGCTGGCCGTGCCTGCGCTGACGGCCGCGAACCGTCTTGCAAACGCGCCGGAAGAGTTTAGACTCTTCGAGCTTGGCGCCGATCCATTCGTTTCTCTCCCCCCACGCCCGGTGAACGCCTCGCTCCTCCGTGCCCTTCGGATGGTGATCCGAGCCGATTCGGATCCCGCTCGCCAGGTGCTGTTTGCGAGCCTGATGCAGGGGAACCTGCGCGTGCGGCTGGCGTACGGCGTGCACGAGCGGCTGCGCGGCACGTGGGCCTCCGCGCTGCTCGTCTCCGGCTACGGCGTCGCGTCCTTTCTGACCATCGCGCCGGCCGCAAACCGGAAGGCGCGGGTGCTCGCTGTCGCCAAGCATGCCAACGCCAGGTGTCAGGTCGCACGCGTCGTGGACTGGCTCGGCGAGCCGGAATGTGACTGGGTGCGGGCCGACATCCGGGCGCTCGCCGGTGCGCCGGGCGCGAACGGCCTCGCTGCGTTATTGCCGGCGAGCCGCCGCCGGCGCGCGCTCCGGATTGTGCGGCGCATCGACCGGCAGCATGGATTTCTCGTGTCGTGCCGCGCGGCAGCGGCAATGGCGTGGTACGTCCGCGCGGGAGCCATCCTGTCGGCGCATCGGCCCCGCGCGGTCCTCGTCTCGAGCGACTCGCATCCAGAGGAGCTGGGATTCGTTGCGGCGGCGCGCGCGCGGACGATTCCGAGCGTGTTCATCTCGCACGCCTATCCGACGCCGCTCTCGCCGCCGCTCGACTTCAACCTGTCGATTCTCGAGGGGAATGCCGCCGTCGACGCACGCCGGCAGAAAGGTCCGGTGAAGGGCGATGTGCTGCTCGCGGGCCTCGAGGGAGAGTCCGCGCCGATCGATCCACGCCGCTTCGAGAGGCCGGAGCCGGCAATCGGCATTTTCCCGCCGAAGGTCCTGTCATGGCCGACCTTCGCGGCGATCGTGGACGATTGCCGCCGCCATTTCCGCGCGCGCCAGATCGTGATTCGGTGGCACCCCAGCATGCTGACCCCGCCGCGTTTGCGCACTGTGCTGAACGATCTGTCGGGCATCGTCGAGTCTCCGCGCGGCGCGCCGCTGCCGGAGGTGGCGCGCGCCTGCGACTGGGTCGTGGCCGACGAGAACAGCAACGTGCATCTGCCGGTGCTGAAGCTCGGGATTCCGACCGTCGCCGTGCAGGGACTCGGTCTCTACCCGCGCAGCCGCTCGGACCTGTACGGGTTCATCAACAACGGGATCGTCCTGCCGCCCGTCGCCTCGATCCGGGACGTCGACGCGCGGACGCTCGCCGCGTTCTTCGATGGCGGGTGGAGCGCGCGCTTCACGCAGTACGACGCATCGTATCTGCGCGCGGCCGACGACATCGGGGCTGCCGTTCGGCGCGAAGTACAGGCGCTGCTCGACGGCCCCACCCTGAAGGCCGAAGCGTGCCTGACGTGATATCCGACACGCTCGTGGCCGCGGCGCCGCCCGTGGGGGATCGCCGCTCGGGGTGGAAACGGCGCGGCATCTCCGCGCTCAGCGTGGCGGTCAGCGCCGTTCTGCTGCTGGCGATCTACCGCACGATGGACCTGCGGCGGGTGGAAGACGCGCTGGTGCACGCCAACAAGGTGTGGATGGTCGTATCGATCGCCATGATCCTCCCCATCACGGTGCTTCGCGCGTTGCGGTTTTTCCTGGTTGCGCCCGCCGGCGCGCTCCCGTCGATCGCAGAGGCGCTGCGCCTCACGCTGGTCGCGTCTGCGCTCAATGTGTTCCTGCCCGCGAAGACGGGTGATTTGATCAAGAGTTATTTCGTGGCGAGGCGCAGCGACACCGCCGCCGGCGTCGCCGTGTCGGTCATCGTCTACGAGCGTGTGTCGGACCTGTTCGGCCTCACGTTCTGGTGTCTCGCAGGATGGGCGATTGGACGGCCGCAGGTCGCCGGGCTGCCGGCGATGTTCTGGGCGCTCCTCGCGGGACTCGGCGCGCTGTGCGGCCTGCTGATTGCGTCGGAGCGATTCGCCACCGCCCTCTGCGCGCTGGTGAGCGCCACGTTTTCGCATCGCCGGCTGCGGCGTATCCGTGATCTGGCCGACGGATGGCCGCAGCTGCTGCGCGCGCTGCGCGGCCGACGGCTGTCGATCGTCGCCTTCTCGCTCCTCCTCTGGTTGACGCACCTGTGCCAGTTGTGGATGTTCACCGTCACGCTGGCGCTTTCCATTCCGTTCATGGTTGTCGCCAGCCTGTCGGCCATCGCGCTGATGGCGGGACAGCTGCCGTTCACCGTTGCGGGTCTGGGCACTCGCGATGCGGCGCTGGTCCTGCTCCTGGCGGCGTACACACCGCCCGAGGCGGCGGCGGCGATGGGAATCCTGATCGCGACGCGCGGGTTCCTGCCTCCGCTGTTCGGCGTTCCGGTGATGCGTCCCTATCTCGTCTCTGTCGTCGATGAAGCGCGCCGCTGGCGGCTGAGGACCGCCCGGTGAGCCTGGCGACGCTCCGCGCCGCCACGCGCCGCGTCGATGTCGTGCTCATGCTGATGCTGATCGCCGCCGCGTACCTGCGCTTCCACCTGGCGACCACCCAGGAATACATCCACGACGAGAACAACACCGCAATCCCACTGTCGGAGACCATCTCGTTCACGCCCGCTCACATCCACCTGCCGCTGCGCGGCGAGAATCACGGTGCGTTGCCCGCCTACATCGTCGGGGCGAGCAGTGCGCTGTTCGGCAAGACGCCGCTCGGGTATCGCGCGCTGCACGTCATGCTGGGCCTCGTCACCGTGCTGATGGTCTACGTCCTGGTCCGACAGTGGTACGGACCCGGGGCGGGGCGGTGGGCCGCCGCGCTGTTCGCCTTCAATGAGTACTACCTGGCCATCTCGTCGCGCGCGACGGCGCATGTGCCGTATCTGTTGTTCGTCACTGCCGCGCTCTACGCCTTCAGCCGTTTTCTCCGGCATCATCGGCCAGCCGCGCTCTACGCGGCCGGCGCCTGCGTCGGCTTCGCGTTCTACTGCAAGGAGCACTCGGCGCTCCTGTTGCCGGTGTTCTTCCTCACGCTGCTGCGGCGCGACTATCGGCCGTGGCTGCGCAGTCCTCACGTCTATCTGGCACCGCTCGTGTTCGTGGCGATGATCGTTCCGGATATCTACTGGAACGCGAGCATCGATCGGCAGAAGGCGCGCATCGATTATGCGGGTCGTGAAGAGGGCTATGCCACGTACCAGAGTCATTTGGCTCGCGTGGGCGGCCTTGGCCTGTCGCCATATCCGCTGATGTTCTACGGCCGCACGGCGGTCCGTTCGACCTACCAGGACGTGACCGGCCGTGAATTGCGCGACGAGACGCCGGAATATCGATCGATGAACCCGGCGCTCGGTCTCCTGCTGCTCGTTGGCGTCGTCGTGGCGACCGTGCGTCCGACGGTGCGGCACGACCTGCGCTGGTTGCTGCTCGCGTACTTCTGGTTCGTCTTCGGGTTGTTCACCCTGATTGCGAAGGGGGATCCTCCCGGCCGTCTCGATCCCGTCAGCTGGATCTGGGTTGACGCGACGCTGCTGCCCGCGGTGATCGTCACCGGGGCGCTGCTGGCGAGCACGGCAGGAAAATGGCGCATCGCCGCATGGACATACGCCGTCGGCGTGCTGGGATATGCGGTGTGGCTGAGTACGGGCATGGCGTAATGCGGCGGGCGGTGTTCATCGACCGCGACGGCGTGATCAATGAAGCGATCGTGCGCAATGGCAAGCCGTATCCGCCGGACTCAATCGAGGCGCTGCGCCTGTGCGACGGTGTCGAGGAGGCGGTGCGCGCGCTGCGCGCGGCCGGGTTCCTGACGATTGTCGCGACCAACCAGCCCGACGTCGGCGCCGGCATCCAGGCGCGTGAGACCGTCGAGGCGATGCACCGCGATCTGCAGCGGCGCCTGATGCTCGACGATCTGCGCGTCTGCTATCACACGGACGCCGATGGATGCGCATGCCGCAAGCCGAAGCCAGGCATGCTCGTCGATGCGGCGGCCGATTGGCAGGTCGAGCTGCGCCGGTCGTTCATGGTGGGTGATCGGTGGCGCGACATCGACGCCGGACGCGCGGCTGGTTGCCGCACGATCCTTGTCGGCGGGGGCTACGACGAGCGGCCGGCGGAAGGCTTCGACATGAGACTCGAGTCCCTGCTCGAAGCAAGTCGATGGATTCTCGCTCAGGGCGAGCGGTAGCACGGCCAGCCGGAAACCTCGTCGACCGCGTTGAATCGATAGTTCCGCGAGAAGCCGATCCAGAAACTCTGCCCGGCGGCCATCGGGGAGTCGGCGACGAGCTCGAGTCGGTCAAAGACGTCGCGGGCCGCCCGGCGAATGGTCCTCTGGCTGAGACGCGACCACGGGCCCTCGAAGTTCTCGGAGAGATAAATAGGAATGTGCCGGCTCGTGTGGAGCTGTTCCGCGACCTTCGACTGGGACTGCTCGGACGCAGGCACGCCTTCATGGAAGTCCGTCGTGTAGAACACCCGCCGCTGAGTGACATACGGGATTGACATCCTGTCGCCGCCCACCATGATGCGGTCCGATGGGGCAGTGCATCGGCTGATGTAGGCCTCGATGAAATGCAGCCCGCCGTCGGCCGCTGTCAACTGGCTGCGGGGACGCAGCGTCGCCTCATGTCGGCGCACGTTGAAATAGGACCAGAGTATGCTCGGCTGCTCGACGCCGCGCGGAATCTCCACCTCTCCGGCGAGGGTCGGCACGGCGATGACGAACCAGCTCAGGAGCCAGAGCGTCGAGAGGGTCCTGACGGCCCGACGGCGCCACGCCGGCACACGCGACGGCAGGTTTTTTCCGGTCACGACCATCACCGCGGTCACCACAAGCGGGAGGGAGAGGTAGAGCGGCACGAGCACCTCCCGTCGCACGATGGTCGGATTCGCGGCCATCTGTAGCGCAACGAGGGCCGCGATCGCGGCAGCTGTCTGCCGATCGCGAACGGCGAACGCCGCAGTCGCCGCAACCGCGAGCGGCAGCAGCAGAATCCAGACGTGCTGCAGGAAGTACGGGACGATCGCGGCGCGACGGCGGTCGGGCATCGGAATCGGAACCGCGTGGATGGTAACCTCGAGAGGCTCTTCGTCCGGCGCTGCGTCGGGCGAATCCGGAGAGCGGACCGCAAGGTGTGACAGGCGCAGCTGCGGCCCCTGCGCTTCGAACCGGAACACCGCGCCGGGGACGTCGAGCGATCGAAAGATGGACTCGAGCGCGTCCCGGGGGATCGTGTCGGCAATCTCGATTTCTTTCGCCGTATCACCAGCCACCCGGTTCCAGTTCTCGGTGAGCCATGCGACGTCGAGAGCCGGAGTCAGCCGTTCCACGCGGTACACGAGCGGACTCGTCAGCAATGCAGTGAAATCGGCGGCGATTGGCGATTCAGGTCGGATTACGTACTTCGCGGCATCAGGTTCGCCGAGGGACTCCCGCGTCAGGCCCCATGCGCGTTCGGCCGCTTGCACGTCGGGATGCGTGAGCAGTTCCTCCCATTCAACGATTATCGTCTCGCCGACCATGGTCGCCACCGTCGGGCGACGCAGGCCCTTGATGTCTCTCGTGAAGGGGCTGATCAGGACGTCTCTGTGATCGCGAGCCACATTCACCGTCGCTGGCACCATGATCTTGATACCGCTGACGGCGCAGCCATCGTCGGGCCGACAGACTTCTCGCAAACGATCAAGCCGCGACAGCACATCGGCCGGGTTGCCCGACGCGACGCTCGCCCGCGCCGTTGCGCCCCCCAGCGGCTGCGCGCCGTCGGCGAACCGCGCCGCTCTGTCAGAAAGCTGCGCGATCGCCTCACGCATGGCCTGCAGCGGTGCGGCGGGCACCATGGGCGAGCGATCCGCCGACTTCGCCCTCGCGATGGCCAGATAATCGCCGACGTAGTCGGCAACGCCGTGGAAGGAGCCGGTGACCGTCGCCACCAGCGCCAGGTAGAAGACGACCATCGCGCCGATCGCACTCGCGAGCTGCATCACACGTCGGGCGGCCAGTTGCCAGGGGCGGACGCTGAGCAGCAGCGCGATGGTCAGCGCCGGCAGCACCACTGCGAGCAGGTCGTGCCGATAGAAGAACGCGACCCCGCAGGTCAGGATCGTGAGTGCAAACGGCCAGCGGCTGCGCCCCTCCGCCCCGGCCCCGACCACGACGCTGATCGTGAATGCGGCCAGTCCGAGCGCGATGTGCTTTGGCGTCGTGTGGATGTCGATGCGCGCCGCCGCCAGGAACAAGCCGACGTACACGACGCCAAGCAGCCTGCCGCGCACCCCCAGCCGCCGCGTCGCGGCGGCGAACAGCATCGTCCCGATCGTAAGGACGGTTGCGCCGAGAAGATACTCGCTCAGCGCCGTCGCGCCGAAGACGACCTGGAACAGCAGCGACATCCCCATATCGAGCGGATCGCCGACCAGGACGAAGTCGCGCACGGGCACGTCGCCCAACAGGACCATGGTCGACTTCCACAGCGCCCACTGATCGTCGTCGCTCAGCGTTTCGGTATAGCGCAAAAAGGTGAAGAGCCAGAGTGCGATCGGAAACACCAGTGGCCGGAATCGCCGGGCTCGCGGCCGCCACGTTTGCATTCCGCCCGCCCCCGACCCGGCGTCTGTCGCCACCATCACCGCCGCCTCACGTAGTCGCCCCGCGCGAGATGCTTTTCGAGCCAGACGTACAGGACGATGAACAGATAGCGGCTGCCCATTTCCTTCAGCTTCAGCTTCGACACGCCATCGGTGCGATTGCGCCAGCCGATCGGGATCACGGAGTAGGAAAACCCGCGCACGATCGCCTTCAGCGGCAGTTCGACGGTGAGGTTGAAATGACTCGACAGGATCGGCCGCAGCCCCTCGATCGTCTCGCGCCGGTAGCACTTGAACGCGTTGGTGACATCGTTCAATCGGATCCTGAACAGCAGTTGGATGAACAGGTTCGCGGCCCGATTGATCGTCAGCTTGAACCGCGGATAGTCGACGACGCGACTGCCGGGCAGAAAGCGCGACCCGAACACACAGTCTACGCCGCTGCTGAATTCCCGGTAACAGCGGACGACGTCCTCGGCCGGATCCGAACCGTCGGCCATTATGATTGCGACGACGTCACCGCGGAAGGCGTCGAGCCCGGCGCGGACGGCGTAGCCGAACCCGCCCGGATGCTCGTTCGAGATGCAGCGGATGGCCGGGTATTCAGCAACGACCTCGGCCACCGCCTTGCCCGTCTCATCAGTGCTGTGGTCGTTGACGACGACGACCTCATAAGGAATCGACTCTCTTTCCACCGTGCGGCAGAGCGTGCGCAGCACCGGCCGGATGGAACCCGCCTCGTTGCGGGCGGGCATCACCACCGAGAGCACGAGCGCGCGCGCCGGCGCCGGACTATCCGAAGATCCCTGTGAGCTCATCGCCGTGCGCACGGATCCAGCGGACCAGGTCGACGGCCACGTCTTCAACCGTGCGGCGGGGCACCCAGCGGAAGCGCGCGGTCACGCGGCTGTTGTCCGAGATGTAGACGGGAACATCGCCCGGCCTGGTGGCGGCATGCCCTTCGATCGGGACGGTGACGCCCGTCAGCCTGCCGCACAAGTCGGTGAACTCGGCGAGCGACGTGCTCCCGTCGATACCGCCGCCGGCATTGAACACCTCGCCGTGTAACCGATCGCATTGGGCGAGTTGGGCGGCGACGAGCTCTTCGAGGTCGGCGACGTGCAACACGTCACGCACCTGGTGGCCACATCCACCGTAACCGATATAGGTCAGTGGCCGGCGAAAGACGTGCGCCATCGCCCAGTGCGCGAACACGCCCTGCTCGGCGTGACCCATCTGCCACGCGCCGGACACGACGCCGCACCGATTGATCACCGCCCGTAGACCAAACATGTCCACGTATTCCGCGATGAGCAGTTCCGCAGCGAGCTTCGTGGCTCCATACAGCGTCCGCGCGCCGTCGAGCGGAAATTCCTCGGCGATGCCCCGGGCACTCGCGCCCGGCACCGCCTGTTCGTCCAGCAGGTGAAAGCGGCTGCCCCGCACCTGGAGCCGGAGCGCCGCCAGTTGCGCGGTCGGGTAGACGCGGCTGGTGGAGAGAAACACCAAGGCCGCGTCGCTTCGCCGCGCCAGTTCGAGACAGTTGATGCAACCGGTCAGGTTGCTGTCGAGGACGTAGCGCACGTGGCCGTCGCGTCCGGCGTGCACCGACGGCTCCGCCGAACACTCGATGATGACGTCGGGCCGCACGCCGAAGTCGAGATCGTCGGGCTGGCGCACGTCGCCGTGACGGAACTCCACGCCGCCCTTCCGGAGCCGCCCCAGGGCGAGCTCGGCGCCCCGGCGTTTCAGGTTGTCCAACGCCATGACGCGATCATCAGGCGTGCGGGACTTGAGATTCAGCGCCAGGCTCGATCCGATGAATCCGGCCCCCCCGGTAACAAGGATCGTCTGTGCCATTACGACAGCGCGACGGGCTGCTCCGCGGTCCAGCGATCGACATTCCGATCGTAAATGTCGCGGAGCAGTGCTTCGAGGTCGTAGCGCAGTCGCCACTGCGGGTAGTGGCATCGGAACTTCTCGACGCTGCTGACGTACCAGACGTGATCGCCGATGCGATTGGTCTCGCTGTACGACCACCGCAGGGAGCGGCCAGCGATTCGCTCGCAGAGCGCGATCGCTTCCAGCATCGAGCAATGGCTGGCCCGTCCGCCGCCGAGGTTGTAAACCTGTCCGCCCGCGATCGGCTTGTCCCAGAACTCCAGGAACGCAGCAATCACGTCGGCGGCATGGATGTTGTCGCGGACCTGTTTGCCCTTGTACCCGAACACCGTGTACGGCCGGCCTGTGGCCACGCATTTCATCAGATACGCGAGGAAGCCGTGCAACTCGGCGCCGGAATGCGCGGGGCCGGTCAGACAGCCGCAGCGGAAGACAACCGTGTTGATGCCGAAGTAACGCCCGTACTCCTGCACCAGGACGTCCGCCGCAACCTTGGCGGCGCCAAACAGCGAATGCAGCGACTGATCGATCGTCATCGATTCGTCGATGCCGTCTGCAAACCGGTGCGCGGGATCGATTTCCCAACGCGTGTCCTGCTCGGCCAGCGGCAGGCGGTTCGGCACGTCGCCATAGACCTTGTTGGTCGACGTGAAGACGAAGGCCGCGTGCGGGCAGTAGCGCCGGGTGAGCTCCAGCATCTTGAGCGTCGCGACGGCATTGACATCGAAATCGAGCAGCGGATCGCGCGCCGCCCAATCGTGCGACGGCTGCGCCGCGGTATGCACGACGAGCGAGACGTCGCTGCCGTGCTCGGCGAACGCGTGTTCGACCGCGGCGAGATCGCGGACATCGACGTCGTAATGGATGTAACCCGGCAGCGCCAGCAGCTCGTTGCGCGTGGCCGACGTCGAGGCTTCGGCACCGAAAAAGACGCGGCGCATGTCGTTGTCGAAACCCAGTACGCGTACACCTCTGCGGAGCAGCGCTCGGACCGTTTCCGAGCCGATGAGGCCCGCGGAACCGGTAACCACGGCTGTCGGCATCCGCGTCATCTTTACCATACCTTGTGCGCAAGCCCCGATTCGATCCTGGGTTCACGTCATTGGAGGCCGGGAATCGTTACTGTAGACTGTTGCGGGCTCGCGGCATTTGAGGTCTTCCGTAAATGCCGATCGCGCGAACCGTTGAGGGTCGGCATCTCATGCGCGACCCGACTAGATTGTCTGCACACCCGATATGTCCTGGCTGCCGTTCGGCCACAGCGCCTCTCCCCGGGCCGGTGCTGTGACTGACAGGGCGAAGCTGTCCTCCGATAGCCGATGACGTTTACGCAGCATTATTTCGAGCGCGTCGCCGCCATCGCCCAGCAGCTCGATTACGAGGCGATCGAGCGTCTCGTCGCCGAGCTCGTCGCGCTGCGCGATCGCGGAGGCCGGTTGTTTCTGCTCGGCGTCGGCGGCAGCGCCGCTAACTGCAGTCACGCGGTGAACGATTTCCGCAAGATCGCCGGCATCGAAGCGTATACGCCCACAGACAATGTTTCCGAGCTCACCGCCCGCGTCAACGACGAGGGATGGGAAACCGTCTTCTCGGAGTGGCTGCGCGGCAGCCGCGCCAACGAGCGTGATGCCATCCTGGTGTTCTCCGTTGGCGGCGGCGATGCGCAGCGGAACGTCAGCCCGAACATCGTGCGCGCGCTCGACGAAGCGCGCGCTCGCGGGCTGCGCATCTTCGGCATCGTCGGGCGCGACGGCGGGTACACGCGGCAGGTCGGCGACGTCGTGGTGATCGTGCCGACCGTGGATGCGGCGCTCGTCACGCCGTTCTCCGAATCGTTTCAGGCCGTCGTGTGGCATTGCCTCGTCTCGCATCCGGCCGTGGCACGGGCGCAGACCAAGTGGGAATCGGTCGCAGCGCGGTGACCGCCGCCGCGCATTCGCAAGAGGCAGGTTGATGCCGAGTCTGTCCGAACTGCGCGTGAAGCTGTTTGCCGATGGCGCCGATCTGCGCGTCATGCAGACGATGGCGGCCAACCCGCTGATCAAGGGGTTCACGACCAACCCGACGCTGATGCGCAAAGCGGGCGTGACCGACTACGAGACGTTCGCGCGGGCCGCGCTGGCCATCGTGCCCGATCGGCCCATCTCGTTCGAAGTCCTTTCCGACGATTTCGAGGAAATGGCGGCGCAGGCGGCCGCCATTGCGTCGTGGGGCGCACACGTGTTCGTAAAGATTCCGGTGACCAACACGAAGGGCGAGTTCGCCGGACCGCTGATCGCCGCGCTCACGGCGGCAGGTGTGCAGGTCAACGTGACCGGGGTGCTCACGCTCGAACAGGTCGAGCGGGTGGCGGTTTGCCTTCTTCCCGGCGTAGCCAGCTTCGTCTCGGTGTTCGCGGGACGCATTGCCGACACGGGGCGCGACCCGATGCCAACCGTGCGCGAGTCGGTACGGCTCGTGTCGGCGCTGCCCGCCGCGGAAATCATCTGGGCGAGCCCGCGCGAGCTGTTGAACGTCTTCCAGGCCGACGAGGTCGGCTGCCACGTCATCACCGCGACCAGCGACGTGCTCGGCAAGCTGCCGCTCGTCGGCAGGGACCTGCAGGAGTGCTCGCTCGACACCGTGCGCATGTTCCGCCAGGACGCGCTGGCGGCGGCCTATGACATTCCGCTGACGCCGGCGCGCGGGGTCCAGATTGGCTGACAGGACAACGGCATTGAAAAAGGTACTCGTCACCGGCGGCGCCGGATACAAGGGCAGCGTGCTCGTTCCCACGCTCCTCGACAAGGGCTACCCCGTCGTCGTCTACGACTGGATGCTGTTTGGCGACGATCATCTGCCGAAATCGGATCCGCGCCTCACGGTGATCAAGGGCGACATCCGCGACATCCCGGCGCTCGAGACGGCGATGCAGGGTGTGGACACGGTCATTCATCTCGCGTGCATCTCCAACGACCCGAGCTTCGAGCTCGACGAGACGTTGAGCAAGTCGATTAACTACGACTGCTTCGAGGACGGCGTGAAGGCGGCGGTCCGCGCCGGTGTGCAGCGCTTCATCTGCGCCTCGACGAGCTCCGTCTACGGCGTCAGCGATGCGCCGGAGGTCACCGAGGAGCATCCGCTCGTTCCGCTGACGCTCTACAACCGGTTCAAGGGGATGACCGAGCCGCTGCTGCTCAAGTATCAGTCGCCCTCGTTTACGACCGTCATCATCCGGCCGGCGACGGTGTGCGGGTACTCGCCGCGCCTGCGCCTCGACCTGACCGTCAACATCCTCACGAATCATGCGGTCAACAAGGGACAGATTACGGTGTTCGGCGGCACGCAGAAGCGGCCGAACATCCACATCGACGACGTGACCGGTCTCTATGCGGATCTGATCGAGCGGCCCGCCGGGCAGATTGCCGGTGAGACGTTCAACGCCGGCTACGAGAACTTCACGGTCGCGGAGCTTGCCGAACAGGTCAAGCGCGTAGTCGAGCAGGAGTTCCCGGAGAAGGCGCCCATCTCGATCGTGACGACGCCGAGCAACGACCTGCGGTCGTATCACGTCTCGTCGAAGAAGATTCTGCAGAAGCTGGGATGGAAGCCGCAGCGCAGCATCGAGGACGCCGTACGCGATCTCTGCCGCGCGTTTCGCCAAGGGAAGATCCCGAACAGCTTCGACGACGACCGGTACTACAACGTGCGGACGTGCAAGCTGCAGGCGGTGCAATGAACGGAGCGCGCACGGCGGTCGTCACCGGCGGCGCCGGGTTCATCGGCAGCCATATGGTCGACCTGCTGCTCGATCGCGGGTACGCCGTCCGCGTCATCGACAACCTCGTCGGTGGCCGTCTCGACAACCTCGCGCACCATCGCGGCGATTCGCGCCTGACCGTGGATACGCGCGACATCCGCCAGGTGCAGCCGGGTGACGCGCTGTTTGCCGGAACGGATTATGTCTTCCACTTCGCCGGCATCGGTGACATCGTGCCGTCGATCGAGCGGCCGATCGAATACCTGTCGGCGAATGTGATGGGGACGGTGCACGCGCTCGAGGCGTCGAGGGCCGCGAGGGTCCGCAAATTCGTGTACGCCGCATCCTCGTCGTGCTACGGCATGGCGACCGAGCTGCCGACGACCGAACAGGCGCCGATTCGTCCCGAGTATCCGTACGCGCTCAGCAAGTATCAGGGCGAGCAGGCGGTGCTGCACTGGGGCCAGGTGTACCGGCTGCCGGTCGTGTCGATCCGGATCTTCAACGCCTACGGCCCGCGGTCGAAGACGACCGGCGCCTACGGCGCGGTGTTCGGCGTGTTCCTCGCGCAGAAGCTGAAGGGCAAGCCGTTCACGGTGGTGGGCGACGGCACGCAGACGCGCGATTTCGT
>DATNCQ010000120.1:0-2906 GCA_035571515.1 Vicinamibacterales bacterium | reverse complement strand
TTGCAACTGCTCGTCGGCGAGACGCTGGTCGTCAACCTGCAGCTGTCGCCATCGACGCTGGCGGAAACGATCACCGTCACCGCGGAAGCTCCGCTCCTGAACGTCTCGTCCTCGGTCCTCGGCAGCAATATCGATCCGAAGCAGGTCCAGGACATGCCCCTGCAGGGGCGTGACTGGGGCGCGTTGCTGTTGCTCACGCCGGGGAGCCGCACGACGGGCGACACGGTCGCGCGGATCAATTCGAGGAATACGGACAGGATTCGGGAGTTTCAGACCAACGTCGACGGCCAGCAGTTTCAGAACACGATGGGCGGCGGCGGCCAGCCGACGTTCAGCCAGGAGATGATCGCGGAGTTCCAGTTCATCTCCAATCGCTTCGACGCCACCCAGGGACGCTCCTCGGGCCTGCAGGTGAACCTGGTCACCAAGTCCGGCACCAACCGCTACGCCGGCTCGTTCAGGAGCAACTTCCGCGACGACCGGTTCAACGCGCCCGATCCGATCCTCGATCGCGTGACGCCGGTCCAGAACCAGCAGTACGCGTCGACGTTCGGCGGTCCCATCCTGCGCAACCGCCTGCATTTCTTCGCCTACGACGAGTACGAGCGCGAGCCGAAGGAAGAGACGTGGAGAACGCCGTACCCGCGCTTCAACGTCTCCCTGCAGGGGACGTCGAGGAAGAAGATCGGCGGCGGCCGCCTCGACTACCAGATGTCGCCGCAGAGCCGCGTCATGGTGCGGCTGAACGTGGCGAAGGTGTCCACACCGTTCGGGCCCGGTGACACCAACCACCCGGCGGGCACGTCGAGAGGATGGGAGAACTCCGACCAGCTCGCGGTGCAGCTCACCAACGTGCTCAGCAACCGGACGGTCAACGAGCTGATGGTGGGACACGCCGGCTTCCTGTTCGGGGAAGAGAACCTGACGCACTGGTCCCGCCACTGGCTGGCGCAAGGCAGCCCGTTCGGCCCGATCACCACCGGGTCGCCGCGCATCACGTTCACCAACTTCACCATCGGCGGCAACCAGGGCGCGCCGCGCTATCGGACCCAGGACCTCTACCAGATCAAGGACACATGGACGTCGTCCTACGACGCGCGCGGCCGTCACGACGTGAAAGTCGGCGGCGAGCTGTTCCTGCACCAGCACTACACGAACAACTGCACGCAGTGCATGGGCATCATCGACGCGCGCGGCGGCGCGGCGCCCGCCAACATCGAGTCGCTGCTGCCGGATGCGTTCGACGCCGATACCTGGAACCTCGCCGCGCTCTCGCCGCTGGTACGGCGTTACACGCTGGGGATCATCAAGTCGCGCCGCGACCCGATTCGGATTCCCGGCTATGCCGCCTTTATGCAGGACGACTGGCACGCGACGAGCCGGCTGACGCTGAACCTCGGCGTCCGTTACGACCTGCTCTGGAACATGTTCCAGAACCAGGAGTCGTTCCCGCCCTTCATGCTCTCCGGGCGTCCGCAGAACGCGGCCAACATCCAGCCGCGACTCGGCTTCGTCTATCAGTTGAACCAGCAGACGGTGCTGCGTGGCGGAGCCGGCAAGTACTACGGCGAGATGGTCCAGACGACGTACCCGTCGGAAGCGAAGACCGTCGCCGTGGTCGAGGTGTTGAACGACGGCCGGCCCGATTTTGCCAGCAATCCCCTGAACGGGCCGACCCCGACCTACGACGAAGCCATCCGGAGGTACTGTTCGTCGCCGGAACAGGCTGGCGCCTTCGCGAGTTGGAAAGCCAGCGGATACGCGGGCAACGCCCCGTGCCTGCTGCGGGGGAACGGCGAATTGAAGCAGCCGCCTCCCTACAACATCAACAGCAGTTGGCAGTCGTCGATCGGGTTCGAGCGGCAGCTGGGCGCCGAGGCGGTGGTCGAAGCGGACTACATCTTCACCAAGAGCCGCGACGAGGGGTGGCAGCAGCAGAACGTCAACATCGCCTTCAACCCCGCGACCGGCGTCAACTATCCGAATTCGAATCGCAGTCTCCTGCCGTATCCCGACTTCGGTGTCGTCGCCATGACCGTGCAGAACGGGCGCTCGACGTACCACGGCCTGCAGACGGCGTTGACCAAGCGCATGAGCCATCACTGGCAGGGCGCGGTCACCTACACGCTGAGCGGATTGTGGGATGCGCTCGGCAAGCCGCTGCAGGGGGTGGCCGGAAGCACGCCGCAGGTAGTGCCGTTCGAGCTGGCGCCCGATCTGAACGGCGAGTACGGCTTGTCCGCGTCCGACTTGCGCCACCGCGCCGTGATGAGCGGTATCTGGGAAGTCCATGGCGGCTTCCAGGTGAGCGGCACGCACTACATGGGCCTCGGCCAGCGTGCGCAGACGATCTACGGCGGCGATCTGCGCAATCTGGGCGGCAGCGACGCGTCGATCCAGCGGCTGCGCCCGAACGGCACCATCGTGCCGCGCAACGCGTTCACGCAGCCCGCGCGCAACCGGACAGCCGTCCGCTTGCAGCAGCGCATCACGCTTCCCGCCCGGGTCTCGCTGGACCTGATCGCGGAGGCGTTCGACGTATTCAACAACACCAACGTGACCATCAGCACACAGGAGAACAACGCGCTCTACCTCAAGCCGACTTCCGGTGAGTTCCGCACCATGCAGGTCGGCTTCCGGTTGACGTTCTGACGCGGACCGGGCCTTCGCGCGCCGCGGCCCACGGATTACCACGAAGGCGCGCTTCGCGCGCGGCCACGAAGGCCACGAAGAGCACGAAGAGCGGTCGCCGGGGCGGCCTGCGAGGCAGGCAGCCGCCTTCTTTCCAGACCCGCGAGGGCGCGCGCCATTTCACACGCGACGCTCGCGAGCACGATCAGCACCGGCGGGAGGATGAGCACGATGAGCGCGTGCTCCATGAACGCGGCGCCCGCGTGGGCCGCGCC
>DATNCQ010000119.1:0-24514 GCA_035571515.1 Vicinamibacterales bacterium | reverse complement strand
CCGGTTCCGGGTGGAGGATGATTGCAGCGGTCTCCACGACAACTCGCTCTTGAGCGTTGTCCTGCGCGAGTGATCGCCTCATGCGCGCGGCGGCACTCGAACGCTGCGGCGTAGTGCTGAGCTCGATCGGATTCGGACGGCGGTGCCACATCGCCGTCCAGGAACGCGGAGACCGAACCGCTCGAACATTCGCCGATACTCTCAGGGTCCGACCCAAGACCGTCGTGACCGCAGAGACGCCGCCGGCAGCGCGGTCGACCTCGGTGTGCCATACGGGACAGACGGTCATCCGGCGCCGCCATTACCCTTCAGGACGCAATCCGCCGAACTGTCGGACAGCGCTCTCGCCGAGGTGATGCGACCAACCCGTCTGGCGAGTTGCTCAAGGCGTGGCGTCCGGAACTTTGCCATCAGGCCTGACGACACCTTCGAACACGCCGCGAGAGCGGGCGCGCTGAAGGTCATTCTCAGCAACGGGAGCCCTGAATGATCGCGCATGGATGAGACCCCCTTCGTGCTCGCGGTCAACAGCGGCTCGTCGAGCATCAAATACGGGCTGTTCACCTTCGACGCTGAACCGACGCTCGTCTGCCGCGGATCGGTCGGCAGCGTCGGTGCGGCAGCGGCGGTTGATCGCATCCTCGCCGAGATCGACAACCACCTGGTTACGGGGATGTTCGCGGGCATCACGCATCGCGTGGTGCATGGCGGCGAGCGCTTCGATCGCGCGCAACGGGTGACGGCGGAGACGCTCGCCGATCTGCGTACGCTCGTCCCGCTGGCGCCGAATCACCTGCCCGATGAGATCGCGATCATCGAGGCCTGCGGACGCGCCCGCCCTCACGTACCGCAGGTGGTCTGCTTCGATACGGCATTCCATCGCGATCTGCCGATGGTCAGCCGCACCCTGCCGGTGCCAGAGACCCCAGGCCTTCGCCGCTACGGCTTTCACGGCCTCTCCTACGCATACCTGCTCGGTGAGCTCGAACGGACTGCCGGTGCGTTGGCCGCCCGCGGCCGCGTCGTGCTGGCACATCTGGGGAATGGCGCCAGCCTCGCAGCCGTCGCCGGTGGACACTGTGTCGACACGAGCATGGGACTGACGCCAACCGGCGGCTTGGTCATGAGCAGCCGGAGCGGAGACCTCGACCCCGGGGTCGTCACCTATCTCGCCCGACTACGGCATCTCTCGGTCGACGAGGTCGAGCATCTCTTGACGCACCACTCGGGCCTGCAGGGCATCTCCGGGCGCAGTGCGGACATGGAGGAACTGTTGGCGCTCGAGGCGTCCGATTCCCGGGCGCGCCTGGCTGTCGACATCTTCTGTTACCAGATCAGAAAGTGGATTGGGGCCTTCGCGGCCGCGCTCGGAGGACTGGACACATTGGTCTTCTCGGGTGGAATCGGGGAGCATGCGCCGGTCATCAGAAGCCGGATCTGCAGCGACCTCTTGTTCCTCGGCGTGGAATTGCTGGAGGCGCAGAATGCGATCGATGGCCCGCTCATCTCCAGGCCGGCCACACCAGTCCAGGTTCGCGTGATTCCGACCGACGAGGCGCTGATGATGGCCCGAGAAGCCTATTCGGTGCTGACGCAATCCGCGCCGGCGCCCTGAGCGATGACGACCCGATGATGCTCTCCACTTCAATACCCGAATCTCTACGGCTGTTGGACGCGTACTGGCGTGCCGCGAACTATCTGGCGGTCGGTCAGATCTATCTGCTCGACAACCCGCTGCTGACGGACCCATTGCAGCCGGCGCACATCAAGCCACGACTGCTCGGACACTGGGGGACGACGCCGGGCCAGAACTTCATCTACGCGCACTTGAATCGGGTGATCACGGCGCTCGATCTCGACATGATCTACCTCTCGGGCCCGGGGCATGGCGGGCCGGCGGTGGTCGCCAACGTCTATCTGGAAGGCACCTATAGCGAGGCCTATCCCGCGATCACCCAAGATCGCGCTGGGCTGGCGGCTCTCTTCCGGCAGTTTTCATTTCCCGGCGGCATCCCGAGCCACGTGGCGCCGGAAACGCCGGGGAGCATTCACGAAGGCGGTGAGCTGGGGTACTCGCTGAGCCATGCCTTCGGCGCCGTGTTCGACAACCCGGGCCTGATTGCCGCATGCGTGATCGGCGACGGTGAAGCCGAGACTGGTCCGCTGGCCACCGCGTGGCATTCGAACATGTTCCTCAATCCGGCCACCGACGGCGCGGTGCTGCCGATCCTGCACTTGAACGGCTACAAGATTGCCAATCCGACCGTGCTGGCGCGCATCCCCCGACGCCAGCTCGCGGAGCTGCTGCGCGGCTACGGGTGGAGTCCTCATTTCGTCGAAGGCGACGAACCCGCGCAGATGCATGTCGACATGGCCCGGACACTCGACGCCGTCCTGCTCTCCATTCGGGATTTCCAAACCGACGCACGCACCGGCGGTTCACGGTCACGCCCCGCGTGGCCGATGATCGTCTTAGCGACTCCGAAGGGGTGGACCGGTCCGGCGACTGTCGACGGGCAGCAGATCGAAGGGACGTTTCGCGCCCACCAGATTCCTCTCACCGCCCCGCGCACCAATCCCGAGCACCTGCGACTGCTCGAAGCGTGGATGCGCAGCTATCGCCCGGAGGAGCTGTTCAACGGCGAGGGCCGCCTCGATCCGGAGATTGCGGCGCTCGCGCCGTCAGGGCCGCGACGCATGGGGGCAAATCCGCACGCCAACGGGGGACAACTCCTGTGCGATCTGGTGATGCCGGATTTCAGAACGTACGGAGTCAGCGTTCACGAGCCCGGCGCGACCGATGCCGAGGACACACGGGTGCTCGGCCGTTGGCTTCGGGACGTCGTCGCCTTCAACGCCGAGCAACGCAATTTCCGACTGTTCGGTCCGGACGAAACCGTGTCGAACCGCCTGGACGCGGTCTTCGAAGCAACGTCCCGGCAATGGATGGGTGAACAGACGGCCGGCGATCAATGGCTGGCGCCGGACGGCCGCGTCATGGAGATGCTGAGCGAGCATCAATGCCAGGGGTGGCTGGAAGGCTATCTGCTCACCGGACGCCACGGTCTGTTCAATACCTACGAAGCCTTCGTGCACGTCGTGGACTCGATGTTCAATCAGCATGCGAAGTGGCTGCAGACGACCCGCACGATGGCATGGCGACGTCCGATTGCCTCGCTGAACTACCTGCTCTCGAGCCATGTCTGGCGACAGGATCACAACGGTTTCACGCATCAGGATCCGGGCTTCATCGACGTGGCGCTGAACAAAGCCCCCGCAGTCGTGCGTGTCTACCTGCCTCCCGACGCGAACTGTCTGCTGAGCGTGATGGACCACTGCCTGCGCAGCCGCCACTACGTGAATATCGTGGTCGCAGGCAAGCATCCGGCACCGCAATGGCTCGAGATGGACGCCGCCGCGCGCCACTGTGGCGCGGGCATCGGCCGATGGCCGTGGGCGTCGAGCGATGACGATGGCGACCCTGACCTCGTGATGGTGGCGGCGGGTGACGTGCCGACGCTCGAAACGTTGGCGGCGGTGACCTTATTGAAGGCCGCGATTCCGGAGCTGAAAATCCGGATGGTGAACGTGGTCGATTTGATGCGACTGCAACCCGCGCTCGAACATCCGCACGGCCTCACTGATGAGGCGTTCGACGCCCTCTTCACGCGCGACAAGCCGGTGATCTTCGCGTATCACGGCTATCCCTGGCTGATTCATCGGCTGACGTATCGCCGCACCAATCACCGGAACATCCACGTGCGTGGCTACAAGGAGCGAGGGACTATCACCACGCCGTTTGACATGGCCGTCCTCAACGACCTCGATCGCTTCCACCTCGCGTCAGATGCGCTCGTGAGACTGCCGCATCTCGGAGTCCGCGCCGACGCGGCCCGCACCCACCTGCATCACCAGCTGACAGCGCATCGCGCCTATATCCGCGCGCGAGGCGAGGATCTGCCGGAGATTCGTGAATGGCGATGGCCTGATGCAGGGCGCGCGTCGTCGTAATCACGCGCGCACCTCGAGGTTCACTCAGGCGAGCGCATCGGTGGTCTCAGGGGCGCTCACGCGACGTCACGTTCCAGAAGAGGGAGGCAGGTCGGCACGCAGCTCGGCGTGGACACTCTGAAGTGGTATCTGTCACGCACGATAACGCGCGACGACGACGGCAAGCTGTCCTGTTCGAGACAGCCGCCCCCACCCCGGCGGCGGCACAATTGATCCAGGTCGTTTCACACAGGGTGACATCGTGTTGATTCTCCTGATCGTCGTGCTGATCCTGCTCTTCGGCGGAGGCAGCGGCTACTACTACGGGAGAGACGCCGGGTGGCGCGGTCCACATTACGGCGGCGGCCTGCTCGGTCTCGTGTTGATCATTCTGTTGGTCGTTTGGTTGAGCGGCGCCATCGGTCCGGGGGCGTTGCGCTGAGCGCCGAACGACCGGCGCCTGCATCTCCCACCCGCACCATTCTGCGGTTGATCCTGCTGCTGCTGGCGGTTGCGGCTGGCCTATGGCTGCTGTTCGCGCTGCGCGGCGTGATTCTGCTCCTCCTGCTGTCGATGCTGTTCGCCTACCTCATCGCGCCCCTCGTCGAGTTCCTGTGCCGACCCGTCACATGGGGACGCCGCCCGTGGGCCATCCCGCGTCCACTCGCGATTGCGATGGTGTATCTCGCCTTGTTCGCAACCGGCGGGCTCGCCAGCTATGTCCTGCTGCCTCTTCTCGGTGCGCAGGTCACGGAGTTCGGCCGGCAAGTTCCCAGCTACATGGCCTACGCGCGCGATCAGCTGCCGGCCTGGCAGCACTTGATCAATCCTGATCGTCTGCCTCAAGGGGTGCGCGAGGCCATCGATCGAACGTTTGCACGCACGGTCGACGCAGCGGGCGAGTCTCTGACTCACGGCTTCGGCGGCCTGCTGCCCCTCCTGGGCTACCTGCCGTGGTTCATTCTGATTCCCGTCGTCGCGTTCTTTCTGTTGAAGGACGGTGCGGCGTTCCGCAGGACCATTCTCTTGACCCTGCCGCGCGGGCGGCTTCGCGGACGCGGCGCCGAGGTGTTCGCGGACATCAATGACGCGCTCGCCGCCTACATGCGCGCGGCGCTGCTGGCCTGTCTCCTCGTCGGCGTGCTGTGCACCGTCGGATTCGTGTTGATAGGCGTGCCGTACGCACTCCTCTTTGGTGTGGTGGCCGGCCTCCTCGAGTTCATCCCGTTGGTCGGTCCGCTCGCCGTTGCCCTTGGAGCGACCCTGGTCGCAAGCTTCCACTCGATCAACCAGGCCCTGTGGGTTGCCGCGTTTCTTGGCGTACTACGGCTCGCACAGGACTACGTGGTCTTTCCGCGACTCGTACGTCGCGGGATCCACATGCATCCTCTGGGGGTGATTCTGGCGATTCTGAGCGGCGCCGAACTGGCGGGGATGGCAGGAATCTTCCTGGCCATTCCAGCCGTCGCGGTGTTGTCTGTCATGCACCGGCACTTGCTCGAGTACCGCGGGAGTGGCGGACTGGTGTCCGAGCTGTTGACGCCCACGCAATCGGCCCCGGACGCTGCGCGCCGGACGCCGGACCACGCGTCGACTCCGACGACCTGCCCTGCAACCGATGCACCGGCACTGGAGCCGCGTCGAACGGCGGTCACATCATGAGCCGCGGAGGCCGAAGCCGCACGCCCGCCGTCCTGCACATCTTCGCCAGCGCCCTCAAGGCCTGGTGGGACGACGACGCACTACGCCTCGGCGCGTCGCTGGCATACTACACGTTGTTTGCAATCGCGCCAGTCCTGTTGGTCGCCACAGGGATTGCCGGTCTCGTCTTCAACACCGATGCGGTACGCGGAGAGATCGTCGACCAGCTCGATCACCTGGTCGGGCGCGAAGGTGCGCGCGCCGTACAGAGCCTTCTCGATGGAGCGAGTCAGCGACGGGCGGGCATCGTCGCCACCACGATCGGCAGCGTGGCATTCGTCATCGCCGCGACCGGTGCGTTCCTCGAGCTCCAGGCCGCGCTGAACACGGTGTGGCGGGTGAAGTCGAACCCGGGTGCGCACCTCAAGGCCTTCCTGATCGATCGGCTGCGCTCCTTCGGCCTCGTGGTCGCGATCGGCTTTCTGCTGATGGTCTCGCTCGCGGTGACGGCCGCCCTTGCGGCATTCAGCGCGTGGCTCTCGCCCCATGCCTCGAGCGTCCCGCTGGTGTGGAGCGGACTGCAATTCCTCGTATCGCTCATCGGCACGACATCGCTGTTCGCCCTCCTTTACCGCGTCTTGCCTGACGTGCATCTCGGCTGGCGTGATGTGGCGACCGGTGCCTTCGTCACAGCCGTGCTCTTCACACTCGGTCAGCAGCTGATCGGCCTGTATCTCGGCCAGAGCAGCATGGCGTCCAGCTACGGCGCTGCCGGTTCGGTGATGATCCTGCTGCTGTGGGTGTACTACTCGTGCCAGATCCTGCTGCTCGGTGCCGAGTTCACACGCGTGTACGCCGAGCACCGCGGCACATCCGTCGAACCGCACCCATTCGCGGAACGCGCCCGGCGCACTCAATCAGGCGATACCGGCAGCCAATTCGGCGTCCAGCCAACGAGTGCCACCACGTGAGCGCCCGACAAAGACCCGTCGACGCTGCAGCGTTGCCGTTTTCACACCGATCGGCGCAGTTGTTGCTCCCGTACGATTCGGACCCGAGGAGTCGACGGACGACCGCGGCGACGGTCGCTTCCTGCCGAGACAACGAGAGCCGCGCCACCGCTGCCGGTGACCCGTGCCGGGATCGAATCGTCGGCAGCGAACACGCGATCGCCATACGCCGCCGCACGGCTTTCACAGCGATTTCAGGAACGCGACAAGATCGGCCTTCCGTGAACGGGACAGACGCAACCCAAACAGCCGGTCATAGTGCTCGACCACCGCACGCAGGTCGGCCGCGCTTCCGTCATGAAAATACGGCGCGTGCTGCCACAGTCCGCGCAACGGCGTCGTCCGGTATTTGCCGGTTGCCGTTCGCGCGGCATACGCGGGATTCATGCCGACCTCGACCGGCTCGTGCAGCACGGGCACCGCCGGATTCGGGCCGCTGAGCACGTCGGTGAAGTGCGGCGCCTGATGGCAGAACGCGCAGCGCCCCTGCTTGCGGAACACCTGTGCGCCGCGTTTCGCCGCTTCCGTGTCGAAGCTGCCTCGCGGCGGATCCGGAGTGCGCAGGCTCAATTGATAGTCGAGCAACGCCGGCAGCTTTGACGTGACCAGATCCGGCGCCTGCGTAATCGTCAGCCCGATGCGAACATCGCTGAAGTTGCCGTGGCCGCCCATTTGTCCGACGCCCACGTAACTGTTCCAGTAGGAAATCGGCCCGTCGGCGGTGAACGTCTCGAAGCCGACGCCCGCCAATCCGTAGATCGACGGAATCACAATCGGCAGCGACGGGGCGTTCAACGGCACCAGGTTGATGCCGTCGAACGCATGGTGCCGCGGATCGTACCTGCCGGGCCCCCACGTCTGGAATTCGGCCTTGAGCGCATCGGGAAGCGCCGGCGACAAGGCGACGATGGCGCCGACGTTCAGGGTGAGATTCGCCCATCCATCGAGCCGCTTGCCGATGCCCGCGGCGAAGGAGTCGTCGACGGTCGAGTGGCAGAACGCGCAGGTGATGCCGACGCTGGTGAGCCGGCCGGTCTCGTTCACCGTCCCCCTCACGCCGAGAACCGCGTTGAGGCGGACGAGTTCGACGGTGACGGCGGGGTCGGCCAGATTGACGTGCCCGGCGCGAAGCGCGGCGATTACCCCCGGCGGCAAGGCCTCGACATCGATTTTGAGGCCAACGGCCAGCGCGGTAGCGGGAGCAACCGTCGCGATGACGTCGTGCATACGAAGCACGCCGGTCCAGAGCTGTTCGTCGCCAAACGTGTCAAAGCGAAAAATCGCCTGTCCGTCGCGAAGGCGGCGGGCGGCCTCGCCGTCGCGGCTGCCTGAAGATGCGGCAGCCCGCGGGGGCGCGGTGATCGCCTGGCCGAAGAGCAAGGTCAGGACGACGGTGAGGACGGTTGATGCCAGGCGGATGTCTCGCATGCGGCTCCTTGAGTTTCACCGCCGGTGTGCGACGGTGTCGGTCTTCGGCCGCATGGTACCGCCGACTCACCGGCGTGCGATGTTCTGTTCGCAACACCTCGAGCCGCGGCGCCCTCACCTGCAACTGCCTCGAAGATGCGGGAACATCATCTGCCCATTTTGACGATCGAGAAACCAGACGACCTCCAAACCGGCGGTCGCGTGCTGTGCAAAACAGCACAGCCCGCAAACTGCCGTGCGCGCACAGTGAGCGCAGTGGTCGCGGTTCGCTGCGCCGCGCGTTGGCGGCCGACAGACGACTTAGGGCGGAGGATCGGCTCAGCTCTTCATCAGCCATGCGCGGCACCGACACCGCGTTGCAGGGACTCTCATGAACATGACACGTATGACGGCGATCGCGATCGGGCTCACCGTCGTGAGCGCCGGCGCACTCCGCGCGCAAACGCAGGAGACCAAGACGACGACCAAGACCAAAGTCGAAATGAAGGGCGGCAAGGACGTCGCCATCGTCGGCTGCCTGGAGCGCCGCGACAACGGCGACTACATGCTGACCAACATTCGCGACGTCCGCGGCATGGATCCGAAGCGGTATGCGCTGGTCACCGACGATGACCTCACCGCACACGTCGGCGAGCGCGTGCGCATCGAGGGCAAGACGGTGTCGGCCGGCCACGGGACCGTGTCGGTGAAGGCGGACACGAAGACCGAAGTCGAAAACGGCAGAGACATCGAGCTGAAGTCCAAGACCGAAGGCACCACCGGCACGCTCGACATCCCGTTTCTCGGCGTGAAGTCGCTCAAGACGCTCTCGCCGTCCTGCTCGTAGTTCGTCCCGGCGCGAGAAGGGCGGACGCGGTCCGTTCTCTCGCGCGACGGCAAGACGGACGCGGGCATTGCCCCACACCTCCGCCCCTTTGTTCAAGCGCGCACACGGGGCAGATGCCGCTTGGCAATCTGCTCGCTGGGCGCGCTACGCCGGGCCGAAAGGGAGTACATCGCATGATTCCTAAGAAACGCTACTACGGTAAGGGTCGCATCGCGCATTTCTCGCCGCCGACGCTGCAGGCAGGCGCGAAGATGGTCAACTGCTACGTCAGTTTCGTCGAACTGCTGGAAATCAAAGCGGCGATCGATGACGCCGTCACGCACATGAACGGCAACAACCGTTCGACGCGTGAGGGCCGCGATGCGCTTGTCAATCTATGCGTTCACCTTGACGACAAAACGTTGACCGTCCATCCGCCATACCTCGATGCTGCGTACCGCAAACCGGCAGGTGAGACACCGCACACCGAAACCGCGCACAGCTAGCGAACGTCGATGAGGAAGGTGTCGGTGGGCACGCAACAGGAACTGTGTGGAAACTGTGTAAGGTGGGCTCGAAACCCTTCAGCCCGCCAGTGAGCCTCGACGGTCATTTCTGCAGGACCGAGGTCCAGTCGAGCACGACGGTGATCGGCGCCAGCACCGCCTCCTCGGTCGCGTTAGCCAGGAGAAAACGGCCGTCGGCCGAGACCGCATAGTTGCGTGCCGTCGGCTGGATCTCGAGCGACTTCGCTCGCGTGACGAACAGCGGCGCAGGCGGCGCCGAGTCGAACGTCGCGGGCCCGCCATCGAACGCGATCGCCATCAGCGTCTTGTCCGCAGCGAGATAAAAGAGTTCGCGGCCGTCGGCTCGCCATTGCGGCTGAAATCCACCGCGGTTGGACACTTGCCGCAACACACCGGGCCCCGGGAACGCGCGCACGAATACCTCGTACGCTCCGCTCTCGTTCGAGACATACGCGAGCCATCGGCCGTCCGGAGAGAGCGTCCCGTATCGTTCGTCGGCCGTGGAATGAACGACGGGATAGCCCTCGGTGCTGTGGGGCGGCAGCGCCCAGACATCGCCGCTGCTCTTCGGGTCAATCACCGTGTAGAACAGCGGCTGCCCGACGGTGGACCACCCGGATGGCACTTTCGGCAGGTTCGATTCGAGGAGCAGCCGCTCGTTGCCGGCGCTGTTCGCGTCGAGCACGTACAGCTGCGGAGCTCCCTTCTCGCGAAACGACATGAAGGCGATGCGCGCACCATCCGGCGACCACAGCGGAAACACGTCGTTGCCCGGATTGAACGTCAGTCGCGAGGGCTGGCCGCGCGCGAATGTCAGCTGCCACAGGTCCATGCTCGCCGTGCGCGGGTCGGCCGAGTCATAGACGACGCTGGTCGCGTCGGGCGACAACGCGACGGTGACGATCGCGCCCTTCGGTCCCGGCGCGCCGATGTGCGCGCCGCTGCGATCGACCCACACCAGTTCGGACTGGCCGACCGCACCAGCAAAGAAGACGAGCGTGTCGGCGTTCGACACCGAAAACAGCGACTGGTTCGTAACCGGGTTGAGGCCGACGGCGGTGGCGACCGTCACGGCGTTGCTGCCCACTGTCCGCGTACGGGAATCGAATGGCTGTGCCACCAGCGCCCCTTCCCGCCAGAACAGCAGAAAGCCTGGCGCCACATAGACGGCATTCGAACGCGACGTCAGCAGACGGGTGCGCACGGGTGAATCGAGCGACGCAATGAAAATCCCGGATTCGTCGGCGATCGGCGCCGGCACGAAGATCAGGAAATGACGCCCGTCCGGCAGAAACGACGGGAACCAGCCGCGCGCGCCGGGGCCGCCATCCGACGCCACGTGCCTGGCCTCGCCGCCTGCGGCGGCAATGACATAGGGACCTTCGAACGGGCGCGGGACGAACACGATCAAATCGTCCGGGCTCCAGGTCCCGCCGCGCGCGCCGCCGGCATTCCAGAGCGTCTGAACGCGGCCGGCGGCAACGTCGAGCGTCTTGAGCTTGCCTTGCGCGAAGAACCCGATCGAACGGCTGTTCGGCGACCAGAACGGGAGCGACGCACCCTCGGTATTGGGCAGCGCCCGCGCGGCGGCGGAATCGAGCACGCGGAGGTAGAGCATGCGCTTGCCGCCGGCGTCGTAAGCGACGAATGCCAGTTCGCGGCCATCCGGAGAAATCGCCGGTGCTTCTTCGGTCGCGAGCGACGCGCCATCGGGCGCGGGCACGGCGAGGACACGGGTTCGAGGATCCGCTGCACGCCGGCCGAGGCCCGGTAGCCACGCAATCGCGACCATCGCGACCGCGAGGGCGGCGACCGCCCAAGCGACGCCTTCGCGCCGCCGGCCGCTCCGCTGCGAGATCTGCGCGACCGTCATGGCTGGCGCCGGCGTCAGACCTTCCAGCGCAAAGGCGAGGTCGCGGGCCGACTGGAACCGCGCCTCCCGCGCTTTCTCCAGACACCGCCACACGATCCGCTCGAACGCGGGCGCCACATCCGGCGGAAGCGGCGCCGGTTCCTCGTTCAGGATCGCGGCCTTCGTCCCGATCGCGGTGGCTCGGCTGAATGCCTGCCGGCCGGTGATCATCTCGTAGAGGATGGCGCCGACGCTGAACAGGTCGGATCGCGAATCGACGTCGTCGCCGCGCGCCTGCTCGGGTGACATGTAGCTCGCCGTGCCGACGACCGTTCCGTGCTCGGTCTCGCCGGGAACGGCCGGGTCCGCGTGCCCGGGGATCTCCGGCGACGTCAGCTTGGCGACGCCGAAGTCGAGGATCTTCACGCGACCTTCGTTCGTGATGAACACGTTGTCCGGTTTGACGTCGCGATGGACGATCCCCTTATCGTGCGCAGCGCCGAGTCCGTCCGCGATCTGCCGCGCGTAGTCGGCGGCTTTGGCCGGCGGCAGCGCGCCTGCATCCAGGGGGCGGCGGAGCGATTGCCCTTCGAGCATCTCGGAGACGATGTACGGCGCGCCCGCGTTTGCGCCAACGTCGTAGACCACCAGGATGTTCGGATGATTGAGCTGCCCGGCCGCGCGGGCTTCCTGCTCGAAGCGGCGCACGCGACCTGGGTCGATGGCGAACGCCTCCGGAATCACCTTGATCGCCACATCGCGGCCGAGGCGTGAATCGCGCGCACGATAGACGTCGCCCATGCTGCCGGCGCCGAGCCAGCCGGCGATGTCATAGGGACCGATCCGAGTACCGTTCGCGATCGGCATGTACGTGCTGGCTTATCCTGCCGCGCCGGCGTGGGTATCGGTTGTCCCGAACGGACCCTGCACGTGAAACGTCATCAACAACGAGCCGATGCCGATGGCATCGCGATCGGCGAGTTGCACCGGCGAGATGACACGCGCGTCGCCGTGGAACGTGCCGTTCTTGCTGCCGAGATCCTCGAGTGCCGTTCCGCCGACCGTAACGACGAGCCGCGCATGGCGGCGCGACACCGTCGACGCATCGACTCTGACTTCGACGTCCGCGTCGCGGCCGATGACATGGGCGCCGGCTGACAGCGGAAAGCGCCGGCTGCCCCATTCGAGCCAGCACAACGGCAGATCTGGCGGCGGGCTACTCTCGGACACGACCGTCGCGTCGGCACAGAACGCGTAGCCGACACCGTATGCGGTGCGGACGAAGACATGGTCGCGCGTCCGATCACCAAGCGCCTCCCGGACCTCGGCAATCAGGTTCGACAGGTTGGCCTCGGCGACAAACGTGTCCGGCCACAGCCGCTCCTGAAGCAGCCGTTTCGACAGCACCTTCGGCCGGACGGCGGCGAGCGCGGCGAGCAGATCGAACGCCTTGGGCGTGAGGCGGACATCGCGATCGTCCCGCGTCAACTGCCTGCTGTCGACGTCCAACGTGAATGGGCCGAATCGGATCCTCACGTCGGCCTCCCCGGACGAAATCCTGCGAGTTTCTTGCGAGTCCCCTGAGACTCCTGGCTGGCGGGTCGATATGTTACTCCCGATCCCGGAGCAAGGAGACCATGATGCGCCTTTCCACTGCTGTGATGCTCGCCGCCGTTGTCTGGAGCAGCGTCGGCTGCGGCCCGTCTCGAAACCCGGCGGCGCCATCACCGGCGCCCCCGTTGCTGCCGCAGGCGCCCCCCAACGGATTGCCAATACGAGGCGTCGTCCAGGATCGCGCATCGAGGCCGCTCACCGGCGCGCTCGTGGAGGTCCTTGATGGACCTCAATCCGGCCGGTCAACGCTGACCAACGCCGCCGGCGAGTACTCGTTCAGCGGCCTGTTTCTTCGCACCGAGACGTTCCGCGCGAGCCACGAGGGGTACGTGCCCGAAAGCCGCACATACCAATCCGGGATCTCCTTTTATCTGACGTCGCTTGCGCCGTCGGTGGACATCAGTGGCGACTACACCCTGATGATGGTGGCCGATCCTTCGTGCACCAACCTGCCGGAGCCGATGCGCAGCCGCACCTACACCGTGAAAATCGACGGTTACGGAATGGTGAGCGGAGCGACCTTTTTTGGGGGATACAGTGAATTCGGTACCTACATCGTTGGTGATTTCGTCCGCCTCGAGTTCGATCTCGACGGCTCACCCTGGTTGATCGAGCAGCCCGGACCGACGACGTATCTGGGATTCCGCGGGGCGGCGTCCGCGCCGGTCGCTGTTCCGATCACCACGATCGCGGCGCCGTTTGAAGGCGTGTTCGATTACTGCGCGTTGAAGTCGCCGATGGGCACGTCATCCTTCAATTGCAATGCCGGTCCTGGTGACGTGCACGTCGCGTGCTCGTCGGCGCATCATCAACTGTCCTTGACCCGGCGATGACACGTCAGGGCGCTATTCGTCCGGTCAATCGCCTCGGCGAACGCCGTCGAAACAGCTACGAACGGCGAGACCGCAGGGCGCTTCCACCGCACCACAGCCTAATGGACTGGAGCGACCCGGTCAGACTCCCGTGCAGGAATGCGCCGCTTACGACAGTCGCGTGTTGAGAACCGGAATGTCGGAGTCGCCATCTTTCCAGCGCCAGTGCACCGATCGGATCCGCGCCGACGATACCGCGACGATCGAGAATTTTCTGAAACTCAACGGCCGCTTCGGCATATCGGTGGGCGGCCACAAAGCCCTCGCCGCGAAGGTAGGCTGAGTGCAGGCCGCCCAAGTACAGTCCCACGCCGCGCCCATTCACAGCCAGTTCGTAATGACGCGCCGGTTCCAGTCCGGGTGCGGTTTCTTTAACGTTTCAGGTCATCCAGCAGCTGCCTCACGTGACGCACGATCGCGTCGCGCATCGGGCCGTAACCCTGGTCATCTGGCACATCGGTCCAATCGGCGGCTTTTCCAGAGCTGAGGGCGCGTTGTGGCAAGGTGCAGCCGATCGCGAAGATGTGCGTCGCGTCTCTCACGTCGGCGTCGGAGATCGCTGCGGGCTTTCCCGACGGGATGGTCAGACCATCGGCCTTCAGTCCCTCGACGGCACGTACCGACAATTCGTCCTGTGGCGTCGTGCCGCGAAACGTCGCCCGATACGGCAGGCCGCGCTCCGCGGCGAGCTGGTTGAAATACGCCGTGGCGATGACACTCTTTGCGGCGCCGTGCTCGCAGACGAAGACAATCGACGGCCGACGATCCTCTCCCTGGCCACCGGGTGAAACGAGGGCCAGAAGAAGAACAAGAACCACACCTGTCATCCGAACCTCCTAACGCGCCTCGAAGACGCGAATTTCAGCCTTCTGATTCCCGCGATGGGGAACGGCCAGGTACAACCGGCTCTGATCGGCCACGAACAACGAGGTTCGCGCGCCCGGGGCGGTGGACACGTGAGCCGTTCGAACGAACCTGTTCGCGCCCTCATCCTGAACGACGTCGACGTAACCCTCGCCGCCGGTCACGTACAGCCGCTTTCGCGACGCGTCGTAGAAGAGATCGTCGGTGTCGCCGACGATCTCGAACGAGGCCGTCTCCTTACCGCTGGTGGTGTCGAAGACGAGAACCCTGGCAGGGCGCCGGCACCCCAGGAACACGCGGTGGTTGGCCTCGTCGAGCGCCATCGGGAAATTCGCACCGGCCGTGGTCACGGGCCAGGTGGCGGAGATCTTCATCGTGCTGCGATCGACAACCGCCACGTGATGCGCGTCGGGCACGTTGACGAAGGCACGAGAGCCGGCGCGTTCGAGCTGGAATGATTCAGGGTGTCCGGCCAGCTGGATTGTTCCGACAACCTTGCCGGTCGTCGCGTCGATCGCGGCCAGCGCACCGCTTCCGAATCCCACGTAGACGCGCTTCGCCGACGGGTCGTACCGCACATTGTCCGCATCATCGCCCACGCGCGTCGCCGGACCGGGCCGGTAGTCGTCCGCACTGATCCTCTGAAGACCGTCGCCCTGACCGTTTGCGACCGCGACCGATCGGTAGTCGGGGATGACGGCGATCCCCTGCGGTTGACGAAACCCGAGGAGGCTCTTGAGATGCACGGCCGCGCTCGAATCGAGCACTTCGACGGTGTTGTTGCCAAGCGCGGCAATGTAGAGCCGCTGCGTCGCGGCATCGAATGCGAGATGATCGATTCGCCCCTCGACTCGAGGCAGGTCGATTGACCGGACGAGCGCGAGCGGTTCCTGAGCGGCTCCTGCGTGAATCGCCATCAACATCAGCGCAAGGCCGGCGGTCGAAATGCGCATGAAATGTCTCTCTCTCTCACTCGCTCTGGATCCTCACGTTGCGCGAGGCAACAGGATCCGGAAGGTTGAACCGGCTGCCGTGGGTTCGAGACCGATCGCCCCGCCATTCGCTTCCACTGCCCATTTGGCGATCGCCAGGCCAAGCCCCGTGCCTCCCAACCCCCTCGAACGGCCTTCATCGACACGGTAAAACCTGTCGAAGATACGGGGACGATGCTCCGGTGCAATGCCTGGTCCTTCGTCCCTCACCTCGAGCACCGCGTGCTGCGCGTCACCGTTGACCGCGACGAGAATCGTCGAGGCAGCCGGCGCGTACTTGATCGCGTTGTCGACGAGGTTCGTGATCGCGTCTCTCAACACCAGACGATCGGCGGACACGCGCACGCCGTCGGCGGCCTCAACCTCGAGCCGTTGACGCCGCTCCTCGACGAGAACGCCGAGGGAGGCCGCCACGTCTCGGGCGAGCGCGCCGAGGTCGAACACCTCGGGCGCCAGCCGAACGGTCCCGGCGTCGCCGCGCGAGAGCCGCAGCAGGGTGTCGACCAGACGCGTCAAACGGTCGACCTCCTCCAGCATCGAGCCGATCGCGTCCCTGTACTCCTGCGGTGTTCTCGTCTCGGCAAGATTCAGCTCGCCGATGCCGCGGATCACCGACAGCGGCGTGCGGAGCTCGTGCGATGCGTCCGCGGTGAACCGTCGAAGCTGGTCGAACGATGACTCGAGGCGGGCGAACGTTTCGTTGATCACGGCGGCGAGCCGGCCAATCTCGTCGTGTGCATTCGGGACGGACAGTCGTTCATGCAGCCGCTCGGCGGTAATCCGCCGCGCCTCGCCGGCCAGGTGATCGATCGGCGCCAGCGCCCGCCGGGCGAGGACATAGCCGCCGCCGCCGGCGAGCACCACGATGACCGGGAGACCAAGTACGAGCACGACCAGGATCTCGCCGAGTTGCTGCTCGACCCGCTCCTCGGGACCCAGCTCGGCGGCATGATCCGGATCGGCCTGTGCTTCTTCCTCGAGCTGCTCGCGGAATTCGTGACGCACGGCCAGGAACGTGACCGCCGCGTAGACGACCAGCATCGACGCCAGGACGGCGGTATACCAGGCCGTCAGGCGCACGCGAATCGACGCCGTGGACCACCACCGCATCAGGGCTCGCCTTCCCGGACGACGAATCCGACGCCGCGCACCGTGTGGATCAACCTGGCGGCCCCCTCCGAGTCGACTTTGCGCCGGAGCCTCGTCATCTGGACATCGATGACGTTGTCGAGCGGCGTGGCGCGGCGCGGCTCCTTCCAGACGTCTCTCGCGAGCATCTCGCGCGACACCAGATGGCCCTGATGCCGCAGCAGATATTCGAGCAGGTCGAACTCGCGGCCGGTGAGGTCGATGGCGCGCTCGCCGCGCGCGACCTTTCGCGCGACGAGATCCATCTCGAGATCCGCCACTTTCAGCCGGAACACCTCCGACGGGCGGCCGCGCCGCAACAGCGCTCGAATGCGCGCCAACAACTCGGGCAGGGCAAACGGTTTCACCAGATAGTCGTCCGCGCCGAGATCGAGCCCGAGCACCCGATCGTCGATCCCGTCGCGCGCCGTGAGGATCAGGACCGGCGTGTCGACGTGGCGTTGCCGCAGGGTCTGGAGAATTTCCAACCCGCTGCGGCCCGGCAGCATGAGATCGAGCAGCACCAGGTCGAACCGTTCCGCATTCGCCCGGTAGAAGCCGTCCTCGCCGGTTGCCGCGACGACGACCTCGTAATGTTCACCCTGCAGCGCCGACGACAGCACCTGCGCGAGCTTCCGCTCGTCCTCGACAATCAGCACACGCACCACGCGGCATGTTACCGGCCGGCGCTGACGCCGACTCTGACTTTTGTGTCAGGAACTTCGGCCTGCGTCGGCGATCGAAATGGCAAGGCGACCAGCCCCGGGCATGAAGCGGTGCTCATGCGGCCGGCGTCGTCGAGCCCATAGACCACCGACTCAGCGCGGGACGAGGGCGTGAACGTCCCAAGCAGCCGGTCGTAGATGGTCAGCAGATTGGCATAGTTCGAGTTGGTTTCCGAGACGTCGCGCGAATGGTGGATCTTGTGCACGTTTGGCGTCACCCAGATGAGCGAGAGGATGCGATCGAGCGAGGGCCAGATGCGGATGTTGCCGTGCTCGATCACCCCGTTGGTGGCCTGCAGCAGCCGCTGAATCATGACCGCCTGAGCCGGGATGCCGAGCAGCCACACCGGGACGATCGCGAACACGAAGCGCCACACCGTCTCGACCGGGTGCGTTCGGTAGGTCGTCGTCACGTCGACGAAGTCGTCGCTGTGGTGGACGCGGTGGAACCGCCACATCGCCGGCCACGCGTGCATCGTCCGGTGTGACAGGTAGCCGACGGAGAAATCGAGCACCACGATCGCGACAACGATCTCCAGCCACGCCGGCCATCCGAGACGCGCGAGCGCGCCGGCGGGACGAAGCGACAGGGCGGCGGTCGCCGCGACTGACGCCAGGATCCAGTTCGAGAAGAACGACACCGCCGTCAGGCCGAGGTTCGCGCGTCGTCTGCCGCCGGTCCAAGCCCTGGCCGCGAACATCGGCAGGGCGGTCTCGATCAGGGCGCCAACCGCCATTACGGTCAGGATGATCGTGATGTTCGTCAAAAAGTCGCGAGCCGTCATGAATGCCTCCTCGCCGGCGATGCTAGAGGCTGGTGGCTCGACCGACACTGACGAGTACCTGATCTTTCTGTCAGGATTCGCAGAACCAATGGCGTTGCGACAGGATCAGGGGGCGAGGCGTTCAGGGAGAACTCGATGAGACGGTGCGGCGAGTGGCGTGCGTTCATCCTGGCGCTCGCCGCATTCCCGACGGTGGTTGGCCGCGTGCAGGTCGCAGCGCAGAGCGGGACTCCTTCGCTGCGCGCCGGGGCCATCTCGGCTCCGATCGTGATCGACGGGCAGTTGAGCGAGGCGGCCTGGGAATCGGCCGACGCCATCGAAGATTTTCAGCAGACGGATCCAGACGAGGGTGCACCGGCATCGAGCCGGACGCGGGTCCGAGTACTGGCCGACACGCGCGCGATCGTGATCGGCATCGTCTGCGACGACGCGGATCCCGACCGTCTGGTCAGCTTCAGCGTTCGCCGCGACGCGGTCTTGAATGCCGAAGATCACGTGCGCATCGTGCTCGGCCCGTTCGCCGACGGCCGATCGGGATACGTCTTCGCGGTGAATCCGAGCGGCGCACGATACGACTCGTTGATCAATCCAGGCGGCGAGAGCGACAACCCGGACTGGGACGGGATCTGGGAAGCGGCGACCGCACGACTACCGACAGGATGGAGTGCCGAGATCCGCGTTCCGGTGCTCACGCTGACCTTCAAACCCGGCCTCCACGAGTGGCAGTTCAACGTTCAGCGCCGAATTCAACGGCGGCTGGAAACTGATCGCTGGGCCTCTCCCAATCGCCAGTATCAAGTGACGCAGACCAGCCGCGCCGGGTTGCTCACCAATCTGCCGGACTTCGACCTGGGCGTCGGGCTCACCGTGCGGCCGGCGGTGACGAGCGGCGGCGGCGTTCCGTCGACCGATGCGCGCGTCGAAGGCGACTTTCAGCCAAGCCTCGACATCAACCAGCGCCTCGGCGCGAACATCCTCGCCTCCGGGACCCTCAACACCGACTTCGCCGAAACCGAGGTCGACACGCGCCGGACCAATCTGACGCGGTTCCCGTTGTTCTTCCCGGAGAAACGCACGTTTTTCATCGAGGGCGACGACATCTTCTCGTTCGGGCTCGGATTGAGTCAGGACGTGATCCCGTACTTCAGCCGGCGCATCGGTCTCGTCGGCGATCGGGAAGTACCGATCCTCGCCGGCGGCAAGATGAACGGCCGGATCGGCAATACCAGCTTTGGCGGCGTCGCCGTCGGCACGCGACCCGCGTCCGGCGTCGTCGACACCCACGCGTTCATGGGCGTGGCGCGGGTGAAACACAACCTCTGGAAGGAGTCGTGGATCGGCGCGATCGGCACCATCGGCGATCCCCTGAGCCGGCCCGGCAGCTGGCTGGGCGGCGCCGACTTCACGTATGCGACGTCGCGCTTTCGAGGCGACAAGAATTTTCTGGTTGGAGCCTGGGCGCTTGCCACTGGCCGCGAAGATCTCGGGAGCGATGCGACTGCGCGCGGCTTCAAGATCGACTACCCCAACGATCTCCTCGATATCGCGTTGACGTATAAGCGCGTCGGACGCGGTTTCGACCCGTCGATCGGATTCGTCCCGCGCAGGGCCGTGCAACTCTGGAATGTGGGCGCGAATTTCAGCCCGCGGCTGCCGCGCGGGCCGATTCAGCAGATGTTCTTCGAGCTCCAACCGTCTCTCGCGACCGATTTATCGGGACGGTGGGAGAGCTACCGCGTGTTCTGGGCGCCAGTCAACTGGCGCTTCCGCAGCGGTGATCGCCTCGAATTCAACGCGGTGCCGGTCGGGGAACGCCTCACCGATCCATTCGAGATCGCGACGGGCGTCTCGATTCCGCCGGGCTCGTACGAGTGGATGCGCTACCGGCTCGAGGCGGGGACGGCCCAGAAGCGTCGCTTCTACACGCAGCTCACGTGGTGGTTCGGCGATTTCTACGATGGACGCCTGGACCAATTCCAATGGACTGGCGCGTGGAATCCAAAACCGATTGCGACAATCGAGTTCTCCGGCGAGCGCAATATCGGGCAGCTGGCCACCGGCGATTTCACGCAGACGATCGCGGGCGCCCGTCTGCGCGTGAACTTCTCGTCCGATCTCTCGGTCAGCAGCTACATCCAGTACGACACGGACATCGAGTCGATCGGCACCAATACCCGGCTGCGGTGGACATTCCGGCCAGTCGCGGACCTGTTTCTCGTCTACAACCACAACATTCGATCGATCGTGGATCGGTGGCGACTCGATTCGAATCAACTGCTGATCAAGCTCCAGTACGCCTGGCGGCTGTAGGCCCACACACGAACCGCGCCGGGCGCGTCGCTTGCTGACAGAACGATCAGGAATTTGTCAGGTGAGCGAGAGCCTCGAGTCGTTATGTTGGGCCTCGCACAGCTCAAAGGAGGGTCGGAATGCGAAGCTCACTCGTGACGATCGTCGTGTTCAGCATGTTGATCAGTGCGACCTCGCCGCTGCGCGCGCAGCCCAAGGGAGACCGCGCGACGATCAAGGGCGAAGTCGTCGACCTCTGGTGTTATCTCGAAGGTGGGGATCGCGGGGCCGCAAAGAAGGCGTGCGCAACGGCGTGCGCGACGGCCGGGAACCCGATTGGGCTGGTGGACGCAAAAGGCAACGTCTACGTGACCGCCGGCCTGAAGGACCACGAACCAGGTCACGCGCTGCTGCTCGACAAGATGAGCCAGGAGGTCACCGTGACGGGCACCCTCGTGAAGAACGGCGGCGTGCAGATGATTTACGTCGAATCGATCAAGTGAGCGGTAACACGGCCTTTCGTATTCCGACACCTAATCGCGAGACGGGTGGCTGCTTTGTCACCCGTTTCGTCCGACACTTCCCTCGAGGCGCAGCGTACCAATCAGGGCTGACAGCGCCGCCGGTTGCTGCGACATTTTGACTTGGCAGACGGTTTGACGATAGCCTCTGATTTCGATATCGAATTTAGATTACGGGAATCGATGATAGACCGTAACCTGTACTCGGGGCTGATCCGACTCCATATTCTTCATCATGCGGCCGAGGGACCGATCTTCGGCCAGGCGATGATCGACGAGCTTGGTCGGCATGGCTACCGGCTGAGCGCGGGCACGCTCTATCCCATCCTGCACGGCATGGAACGCCACGGCTATCTGCGCTCCCGCCTGACGGTGAACGCGGGGCGTAATCGCCGGGTGTATCGAGCGACACCAGCGGGCCGGAAGGCGCTGGTGATCGGCCGGACGCGCGTGCAGGAACTCTTCGGCGAAATGTTCGAGCACGACTGATGGGGTGTCTGAGGGCCCGATGATTCGATCGTTCGCGAGGACATTCGCGCTGATGGTGGCCCTGCTGCCCGTTCTCCCGGCGTCGGCTCAAGACACGCAGAAGCCATCGCAGCCGTCTCGACCCGTCAGTCTCACGCTGGAGCAGGCCCTTCAGTACGCCATCGATCACTATCCGACGGTGCGGGCGGCTCTCGAGCAGGTCAATGCATCGAGTGCGGGCGTGAGCGTCGCCAAATCAGCGTACTTGCCGAGGCTCGATTCACTCTGGCAATCGAATCGCGGCACCGCGAACAACATCTTCGGTCAGGTACTGCCGCAGTCCGTGATCCCGGCGATGTCCGGCCCGGTGCTCACGTCGGCTTCCAGCGGCAGCGTCTGGGGGAGTGCCACGGGTGCGCTCTTCTCCTGGGAACCGTTCGACTTCGGCCTTCGTCAGGCCACCGTCGTCAGCGCCGAAGCCGCGGTGACTCGTGCACGCGCGGCCGAAGAGCTGACCCGGCTCGACGTCCAGACCGCCGTTGGCACTGCGTTCTTGAACATCGTCGGCAGTCAAGGGGCCGTGACGGCGCTCCAGGCCGATCTCGATCGACGCGATCTCCTCTCGCGAGCCGTCCACACGCTTGTCGACAATCAGCTGCGCCCCGGCGCGGAAGCGTCGCGCAGTGATGCGGAGCGCGCCGCCGCCCAGACCCGTCTCATCCAGGCGCAGCAGGCTGTGGCGCTGGCGCAGATTACGCTCGCGCGCGTCCTCGGTGTGAGAAGTGGCTCGGTGGCGATTGATGCCACGACGCTTGTCGATCATCTTCCGCTCGAGGTCCCCACCGCGCCGACGACGACGCCGACGCACCCGCTGACACAACTTCGCCAGGCCGCTGTCGATGTCGCGCAGGCACAAGAGCACATCCTGTCACGGACGGACTTGCCGCATGTGTACTTTCAGTCCAGTGTGTTCGCGCGCGGGAGCGGCGCGAATGCCAATGGACAGCTCGACGGCGGACTCTCTGGTCTTGGCCTCGAGCGCGCCAACTGGGCGGCCGGCGTGCAGGTCGTGTTTCCGAACGCCTTCGACTTTACGAGCCTGCGCGCCAGGAAGGCCGCCGCGGCGGCGTCCGCACGCGCAGAGTCGGCGCTGTACGACGAGGCTCTGCTGACGGTCACCAGCCAGCAGCAGGAGGCTGCCGCGATGGTGCAAGCCGCTCGAGCCGTGGCCGCGAACACGCCGGTGCAGCTGGCGGCGGCCCGGCAGAGCGAAGCACAGGCCACGGCACGCTACCAGGCAGGCCTGGCCAGCATCGTCGAAGTCGCCGATGCGCAGGGTCTGCTGGCACAAGCAGAAGTGCAGGACCAGCTCGCGCGGATCGACGTGTGGCGGGCGCTGCTGATGCAATCGGCTGCGCATGGCACGCTTGTGCCGTTTCTCTCCCGGCTGAACCCGTCCGCGGGAGTTCGCTGACCGATGTGGCTGATCCGCGCCGCTCTCCGTCGTCCCATCACGATCCTGGTCGCGGTCATCGCCGTCGCACTGACCGCCGTCTTCGCGGTGAGCCGGATGCGCGCGGACATTTTCCCGGATCTCGATCTGCCGGTCATCTACGTCGCGCAACCGTACGGTGGGATGAGCCCGGCACAGATGGAGGGGTACATCACGTACTACTACGAGTACCACTTCCTCTACGTCAACGGCATCGAGAGCGTCGAGTCGAAATCGATTCAGAACACCAGCCTGCTGAAGCTGACGTTTCATGCAGGGACCGATATGGCTGAAGCACTCGCGCAGACGATTGGCTACGTCAATCGCGCGCATGCCTTCATGCCGCCGGGCACGGTCGGCCCGTTCATCATGCGCTTCGACGCCGGCACCGTCCCGGTGGGCTACCTCGTGTTCTCCAGCGACAGCCGAAGCCTTGGAGAGATTCAGGATCTCGCCCTGAACCGTGTTCGGCCGCAGTTCGCCACTTTGCCTGGTTTGACGTCGCCGCCACCGTTTGGCGGCAGTCAGCGGACGATCGTCATCCGCGTCGACCCGGATCGTCTGCGTTCCTACGCCATGTCGCCCGAAGAAGTCATCCGGGCGGTCTCGGCGGGCAACGTGATCATGCCCTCTGGCAGCGTCAACATCGGCGAGGAGACGCGAATCTCGCCGATGAACTCGGTCGTCTCGGATATCAACGATCTGCTCGAACTGCCGATTCGCACCGGAGCAGGGCCGCCCGTTTCGATCCGCGACATCGGCACTGTCAGCGACAGCACCGATATTCCGACCGCGTATGCGTTGGTGAACGGTCGTCGCGCGGTCTATATCCCGGTGACGAAGCGTCCCAATGCCTCGACGTTGGACGTCGTGAGCGAGGTCAAAGCGAACCTGGGTCGTTTCCAGGCGTTAGTCCCCGACGATATCAAGGTGAGCTACGAACTGGACCAGTCGCGCAACGTCTCGGCGTCGCTGCAAGCGGTCCTGCGTGAGGCGGCGCTCGGGGCCGTTCTCATTGGCCTCATGGTGCTCGTGTTCCTGCGCGATTGGCGGAGTGCCGGGATCGTCGTGGTGACGATTCCCTTCGCGCTGCTCGCCGCCGTGATCGCTTTGTGGGGCGCTGGCCAGACCATCAACGTCATGACGCTCGGCGGCCTCGCGCTGGCGGTCGGCATTCTGGTCGATGAAGCCACCGTCGCCATTGAAAACATCCATACCCACCTCGCGCGTGGGGGCGCTGTCGCCGAAGGCGTATTGGACGCGAGCGGTGAAGTGGTGGTCCCACGGCTCCTCGCCATGCTCTCGGTCGTCGCGGTGTTCGTCCCGTCCTTCTTCATGACCGGCGTCTCGCGCTCGCTGTTCGTACCGCTGTCGCTCGCGGTCGGCTTCTCGATGATCGCGTCGTTCTTCCTGTCGAGCTCCCTGGTGCCGGTGTTGTCGGTGTGGCTGCTTGCGAAGCACCGGCCCCCGCCGGAGGCGGGTCTGCATCGGAGCGATTGGGTGGAAGGGCT
>DATNCQ010000118.1:0-54879 GCA_035571515.1 Vicinamibacterales bacterium | reverse complement strand
GTAGCGCGTCAGCACCGCCTCGCCGACGGCGCGCGTCAGGTCGCCGGGCATCTCGGGCCGCGTCGCCGGCAGCGGATGCCTGGCGAGCACCATCAGGATGAAGCCAAACAGCACCGCGGAGAGCAGCGCGCCGCCGCCGATCCGCATGTTGGTCTGCGTCAGGCGCTCGCCGATCAGCCGCTCGGTCACGACGATCGCGAAGACGACGATGGTGATGATGCCGCCGGCGTAGAGCAGCAGCTGGACGGCGGCGAGGAACTCGGCGTCGAGCAGCAGGAAAACGCCGGCGGTGCCGGTCAGCGCGAGCGCGAGCCAGAGCACCGCGTGAAAGAGGTTCTTCGACAGCACGACGGCGAGCGCGGAGCCGACGAGCGTGAACGCGAGCACGGCGAAGGCGATCTGCTCGCTCATAGGGCGTCCGCCTTCGCAGGCACTGGCGCCTCTGCCTGCTTCGGCGTGACAGCGGCAGCATCGGCACCGGTCGCGGCCGCCGGCTTCGGCGCGGCATGCGCCGGCGCTGCTGCCTTCGGCGGCGTCTGCATGTCGCGCAGCAGGTTGCCGGTCGCCCACGACGGCTCGTACTTCAGGCCGATCGCGTGCAGCCGATCCTTGTCGAGCAGCATCTCGCGGCGATCGGCGGTCGGCATGTCGAACGACTTCATCATGACGATGGCATCGGTCGGGCACACCTGGACGCAGAGCTCGCAGAACTCGCAGGCGTAGAGCTCCAGCGTGAACGTCTTCGCGTAGTTCCGCTTTTCGCTCTTCAGCATCTCGACCTTGATGACCGCCGGCGGGCAGACGTACTCGCACAGGCGGCAGCCGATGCAGTTCTCCTCGCCCGTCTCCTTGTCGTAGGTCAGCGCGAGCAGGCCGCGATAGCGGCTCGGGTACTGGCGGGGCTTGTCCGGGTAATGGACGGTGATCGGCTTGCGGAACAGGTTCTTGAACGTCGCGCCCATCGCGCGCAGCACGGCGCCGGTAATCGTGAGGATGCCCGTGCCGTTCGATTGCGCGCGGGATAGACCGTTAGAAGCCACCGGTCCTCCAGACCACGACCACCGCTGTTGTCAGCAGGAGCCCCAGCGTGGCGGGGAGCAGCGCCTTCCACGACAGCGCGAGAATCTGGTCCACGCGGATGCGGACGAAGCTCCACCGGATCCAGGTGACGAGCAGGAACATCAATACCATCTTCAGGAGGAACCACGCGGGTCCGAGCGCCTCGGGCCCCGGCCCCGACCAGGCGCCGAGGAAGAGCAGCGCGCCGAGGAACGAGGACCCGATCATGTGCGCGTACTCGCCGAGCTGAATCAGCGCGAACTTCATCCCCGAGTACTCGACGCGGAAGCCGGCGACCAGCTCGGACTCGGCTTCGAGGATGTCGAACGGCACCCGGTTCTCCGCCGCGAGCGTCGCCACAATGAACATGATGAACGAGAGCTGCCCGATGACGGGGTAGAACACGAACCACTTCAGCAGGCTGCCCTGCTGCGCCGCCGCGATGTCGCCCAGCTTCAGCGAACCGGTCAGCAGCACGGGGATCAGCGCGGAGAAGATGAACGGCAGGTCGTAGGAGATGATCTGGTTGACGGCGCGCATCGCGGAGAGCAGCGCGTACTTGTTGTTGGATCCCCAGCCGGCCATGAACAGACCGACGATTTCCATCGACGAGACCGCCAGGAAGAACAGGATGCCGATGTTGAGATCGGCGACGCCGAGCCCCGGCGCGAACGGGATGGTCGCGAAGATCAGCATGCAGGGAATGAGGAAGACGATCGGCGCCAGGTTGTAGATCCGCCGATCCGCCGCGGTCGGCACGATGTCTTCCTTCATCATCAGCTTCAGCGCGTCGGCAATCGGCTGCAGCAGGCCGTGCGGGCCGACGCGGTACGGCCCGATGCGCGACTGCATCCGTGCCGCGAACTTCCGCTCGAGCAGCGTGATGTACGTCACCAGCCCGATGACGACGTTCAGCACCACGAAGCCGCTGATGACCATCGGCACCCACGGCGGCAGCGCGACGAGCATCTGGCTCACCGATCCACCTCGCCGAACACGGGATCGACCGAGCCCATGATCGCGACGACGTCGGCGACCTTGTGGCCGGGAATGATGTGCGGCAGGATCGCGAGGTTCGAGAACGACGCGCCGCGCCACTTCATCCGGTACGGCTTCGCGCTGCCGTCCGACACGATGTAGCTGCCGACCTCGCCGCGCGGCCCTTCGACCCGCGCGTAGGCCTCGCCCTTGGGAATCCGGATCTGCGCCACGGACTTCAGCGCGGGCCGCGAGGAGATCGGTCCCGCCGGCAGCTTGTCGAGCGCCTGGCGGATGATGGCGACCGCCTGGCGGAACTCCTGCATCCGTACCTTGTAGCGCGCGTAGCAGTCGCCGTCCTGCTCGGTCGGCACCGTGAAGTCGAAATCCTGGTAGGACGAATACGGGGCGTTGCGGCGGATGTCGTAGTCGATGCCCGAGCCGCGCAGCAGCGGACCGGCGATGCCGACGTCCAGCGCCAGCTCCCTCGAGACGATGCCCACGCCCTTCGCGCGCGCGAGGAAGAAGGCGTTGTCCTCGAGCATCTGCTCGTATTCCTCGATGCGCGACTCGATGACGTCGATCGTCTGGCGGCACTGCTGCGCCCAGCCGTCCGGGATGTCGTAGCGCGTGCCGCCGACCTGGAAGAAGCCGTAGAGCAGCCGCGCGCCGACGAGCGCCTCGAACAGGTCGAGCACGAGCTCGCGCTCGCGGATGCAGTAGAGGAAGATCGTCGCGCCGCCGCCGAGCGCGCCGCCCATGTCCATGCACCACGTGCCCAGCCAGAGCAGGTGCGACGCGATGCGCTGCAGCTCGGCGACGATCACGCGCAGGTACTGCGCCCGCTTCGGCACCTCGAACTTGCCGATCTCCTCGGCGGCCATCACGTAGGCGAACTCGCTCGTCATCGCGGCGACGTAGTCGGTCTTCGACGCAATCGACGGGTACTGCGCGTAGGTCAGCGTCTCGGACAGCTTTTCGTGACAGCGGTGCAGGTAGCCGATGACCGCATCGACCGCGACGACGGTCTCCCCCTCGAGCGTGACGATGGCGCGGAAGACGCCGTGGGCCGACGGATGCTGCGGCCCCATGTTCATCTGCAGGCGCTCGGGGCCCGACCAGTCCATCTCCACGCGCGTCGTCTTGTTCTGATCCAGCATCACGCGCGGCCTATCTATACGGGGGGTGCGGGGTGTCGACCGCGTACGACTTGAGGAGCGGATGCCCCTCCCAGCCGTCCTCGAGCAGGATGCGGCGCAGGTCCGGGTGATGGTCGAAGTGGATGCCGAACATGTCGAAGCACTCGCGCTCCATCCAGTCGGCGCCGCGGTAGACGGGGGTCAGCGACGCGCAGCTGGTCACGCCGGGGCCGAGCTTCGTCTTCAGCATCAGCCCGACGTTCTCCTCCAGGTTGTCCACGCGCGCGACGACCTCGAGCCCCTGTTCCTTCCAGTCGACGGCCGTCAGGAAGTTGAAGAAGAGGCAGCCGACGGTGTCGCGGGCGTAGCGCGCGAGCGCTTCCCACTGCTCCGGCGCGACGGTCACGACCAGCGGCACGCCGGCGGCGATGTCGACGCCGAACGTCGATGCGAGTGAGGCGCGCGCCTGCTCGCCGTTCATCGCCGGCCCACTCAGTCCACCTTCTCGTTGGGCGGCGCTTTCCTGCCCGTCTTCTTGAAGTGCGCGATCTGGTCCTGCAGCAGGAGCAGCCCGTTGAGCAGCGACTCGGGGGGCGGCGGACAACCGGGGACGTAGACGTCGACCGGGATGACGCGATCGACGCCCTTCACCACGTGATAGCCGTGGCGGAACGGTCCTCCCGAGTTGGCGCACGAGCCCATCGAGACCGCCCACTTCGGATCCGGCATCTGGTCGTAGATCCGCAGGAGCATCGGCGCCATCTTGATCGTCACCGTCCCCGACACGATCATCAGGTCCGAGTGCCGCGGCGAGGCCCAGGGGACCATGCCGAGACGCTCGACGTCGAAGCGCGAGCAGAAGGTCGCCATCATCTCGATGGCGCAGCACGCCAGGCCGAACGTCACCGGCCACACCGACGATTTCCGCGCCCAGTTCAGGAACGCGTCGGCCGCCGTGGTGACGACGAAGCCGCCGGGAAAGTTGTGGATGCCTTCGGTGAGCGACTCGAAGACCGGCGAGTGCTTGTCGCCCTCGGGGCGCGTCTTGTGGAGCTCCTCCCACTCCTGGAGCTCCTTGAAGTTTCGCCAGATGGGCGCCGGGATGACCGGGACGGGCGGATCGTTCAGTGCCATTCGAGGATGCGTTCGCGATACGCGTAGACCCACCCGAGGCCGAGGATCGCGAGGAACAGGACCATGGTGACGATGGCGCGCGCACCGAGCGCGCGCAGCACCAGCACCCAGGGGAACAGGAACACGGCGAGCGCATCGAAGACGATGAAGACGAGCGCCACCAGGTAGAAGCCGACCGGGAACTGCACCCACGCGCCCCCGATGGGCTCGGCGCCGCATTCGTACGTATTCAGCTTCGATGGAAACGGCCGCTTCGGGCTGAGCAGCCACGCCATCCCCAGGGACACGACGGCGAAGGCGATGATGAAGCCGAGATAGACGACGACCGACAGATAACCTTGCAACAGGGTCCCCTTGAAACTGTCTTCTGGTGAGTAGAGAAGCCGTTTACTCTACGGAATTAACCCAGTTTTACTCGAAAAACCCGGCGGAGTATAGCACAGGCCAAAGTGCCTAGGTTCAAGGGGTTCAGAGCGTTCAAGGGGTTCAGAGGGCGCGGCTTCGAGGCGTTCGGGCGTTCGCGACCTTACTGAACGGCCCAGATCTTCTCCGGCGTCTTCTCGAACGGGTAGACGTGCACCATCCAGCCGAAAAGCTGCGGAAAGAATCGTCCGTGCGCCGTGGCGCACGCCTGCGGCGTGGCGATGACGCCGTCGGGACCGAACTGCGTCCAGTCCGCGCTGCCCGCCTGGCCGCGCGGCGGCAGGCAGATGTTGATGTGGGCGTGCCACGTGGCGACGCTGAGCGGCACGCGCGCGTCGAGATCGAGTTCCGTCGACGCCGCCGGCGCCGTGTACATCGCGCCCACCAGCTCGTAGCCGTTCGCCGTCTTGCGATAGAGGAGCGAGGTCGCCTGGCCGGGCGTGAAGCGGAACGTCTCGGCGAAGCCTTGCCAGTAGTTCGTGAAGTGATAGAGCGCCTGCGGAATCTCGGGGTGGAAGATCTCGTAGCCGTTGCGCTCCGCCACGCGGTGGTCGCGGTAGCGTTCGAGCGAGGTCCGCAGCGCCGCGACGATCGTGTCGGCGCGCACGCGGTCGCCAGGCCGCTCGGGATGCTTTGGCGTCAGGCGCAGGTGCGCGTTCGCCTGGTGCTGATGATGGCCGGACATCGAGCCGACAATGCCATCCTGCGCGCGCGCCTGCCCGTCGTCGGCGGGAGCGCCGGGCGCGGGCGGCGCAGAGCGCTGCGGCGAGGCGGCCGCGAGCAGCGCGACACACGCGAGCGATGCCAGGACGAACGCCAGGACGCGCATCGGCCCCGATCTTAGTGCCAAGCTGTCAGCGTTCCGGGTCGGGCTTCTTACGAGGCCGCGAACGACCCTCGTGAAGCAGGGAAATGCGCGCCACGAGGTCTTCATAGAGGATGCGCATGTACCGTCGGGTCTCTTCGGCGCCCGCACGGATCTCGTCACGCAGGACCCGCCGCGTTTCCTCGTCGCCCGCGCGGATCTCGTCGCGCAGCGTGCGCTGGATCTCGTCGTCGCCGGCCCGCATTTCCGCCCGCGTTGCAGAAAACTCACCGCGCATCTCGTCCCGAAGTTGCACCAACTGCAACTCCACGGCGGCGACTCGCTCCGGCAAGGTCTCGAGGAGCTCCACTTTTTCTCAAGAATCTCGATGCGTTCGATCACTGATCGCTGCTGCATTGATCACGTCCTCGACGGACCAGTGTGCGAACCGCATACCCGGCGGACGACGATACATCGTCTGGTTCGAGCCGGCAACGATCCAGTGAGCCTATAATCCGCTCGCACGACCACGATGGCCCTTGCGCCCGGCGGCCGGTTGGGTCCGTATGAAATCGTGTCCGCCATCGGCGCGGGCGGCATGGGTGAGGTGTATCGCGCGCGCGATACGAAGCTCAATCGCGACGTCGCGCTGAAGATCCTGCCGGCGGCGTTCGCCGCCGATCCCGATCGCCTCGCGAGATTCCACCGCGAGGCGCAGGTGCTCGCCTCACTCAATCATCCGCACATCGGCGCGATCTATGGGTTCGAGGAAGGGCCGGCTGAAGCCGGCCCCCACGTACATGCGCTGGTGCTGGAGCTCGTCGAGGGACCGACGCTCGCGGATCGGATCGCGCAGGGACCGATTCCGCTGGATGAAGCGCTCCCCATCGCAATCCAGATCGCCGAGGCGCTCGAGGCCGCGCACGCGCAGGGGATCATCCATCGCGACCTGAAGCCCGCGAACATCAAGCTGCGGCCCGATGGCACGGTGAAGGTTCTGGATTTCGGTCTGGCGAAGCTGGCCGAGCCACTCGGCAGTGGGCAGGGGGCGGTAGGCAGTGCGATGTCGCTGTCACCGACGATCACCTCGCCGGCGATGATGACCGGCGTCGGCGTGCTGCTCGGCACGGCGGCGTACATGGCGCCGGAGCAGGCCCGCGGCAAGTCCGTCGACAAACGGGCTGACATCTGGGCGTTCGGCTGCGTGCTCTACGAAATGGTGACTGGCCGACGTGCATTCGAGGGCGACGAGGTCGCCGACACGCTTGCCGCCGTGCTGCGCGCCGAACCTGACTGGGCGCACGTGCCAGCGCCGTTGCGCCGGATTCTCCATGCGTGCCTGGAAAAGGACCCACGCCGACGTCTCCAAGCTGTGGGCGATTACCGACTTCTGCTCGACGGGGCGTCGCCAACCACGCATCGTGCGCTCGCGCGAACGTACCTGCCATGGGCGATCGCAGCGGCTGCAGCCGCCGGAACGTTGATATCGACTTTTCTCGCCTTGAATCGTGCGACGCCGCCACGTCCCGCGGCAGTGCGTTTCGAGGTGTCACCGCCTGCATCCATGTCGTTTCCACCAACTCTGGCGGCGAGTCCGTGGCCGGCACTCTCGCCCGATGGCCGACGGGTCGCCTACGTAGTCAACGGCGCCTCGGGCACGCCCATGCTGGCCGTCACATCGTTCGACAGCCAGCAGGCACAGGCGCTTCCAGGCACCGAGAGCGCCGACACCCTCTTCGCACAGCCATTCTGGTCGCCAGACAGTCGATTCATCGGTTTCTTTGCCGACGGCAAGGTGAAGAAGGTCGATGCCAATGGGGGACCCGCGCTGGTTGTTTGCGATGCGGCCACCGGTTCCGGCGGCACATGGAACAGCGAGGGCACGATCGTGTTCGGCACCGAGAATGACGGTTTGTTCAAAGTCTCGGCCGCTGGGGGTACGCCGGTTCGTCTGACCGAGCCCGACGCCGCCCGAAAGGAACTCTCGCACCGTCTTCCGTGGTTTCTTAGCGACGGTCGCCATTTCGTGTACGTTGCCACGCTCCCGACGCCGCAATTGACGGTCTACGTCGGATCGCTCGACGACGACGCACCGATCGAGTTGGTGACAGCGGATTCGAAGGCAGTGTTCTCGGACGGGCACCTCGTGTTCATCCGGCAAGGCACGCTGATGGCGCAGCCCTTCGACGAGCGGAGCTTGAAGACCACAGGGGATGCGTCTGCCCTCGTGGAAGACGTGTCGTATGTGCAGGGCGCCGGACGCGCAGCATTTACGGCCACGACCAGCGGCATCCTTGCGTATCGAACGCGGGCGGGAACGATCGGCACCGCGTTGACATGGTTCGATCGTCAGGGGAAGGTCCTCGGTACGGTCGGTAACGTCGCCGACTACCGCGGCTTCGATGTCTCGCCTGACAGCCAGCGAATCGCGGCTCATCTGCACAATGCGAGCGGCGGCGGAGACATCTGGATGCTCGACGCCGCGCGGGGCACGACAAGCAGGTTTACGTTCGACCCAGCCCGCCACTTCGCGAATCCCGCATGGTCCCCCGACGGGCGAACGATTGCCTACGCCGCAACCGCCGCGTCCATCGAATTACTGCTGAAGGATGCAGGCGGTGCCGCACCCGAAACATCGCTCTACAAGGACCCTGCGATTGCTGCAATAGCCACCGGACAGTCACTGTCCTGGTCTCACGATGGGCGCGCGGTGTTCTTTTCACCAGCCGATTCGAAAGGACGCGCGGACATCGCCGCGCTACCGATAAGCGGCGAACGAAAGATCTCGGGGGTTCTGACGGGCGGCTACTCGGAGGCTGCGGCGCAGCTGTCACCGGACGATCGGTGGCTGGCATACCAATCCGACGAATCCGGGCACAACGAGATCTACGTGCAGCACTTTCCACCTTCCGGCGGGAAGTGGCAAATCTCGACCAATGGCGGCGTGCATCCGAGATGGCGGCAGGATGGCAACGAACTCTTCTATCTCGCCCCGGACGGCAAGATGATGGCGGTGGAGACAGGCGTCGCGGGCAGTAGCCTCGTTCCAGCGACCCCGCACGCGCTGTTCGATGCCCATCCCACGGCGCGGAATGACTTCGCCGTGACGGCAAACGGTCAGAAGTTCCTGGTCGGAGCGCTGCCTGGCACGCTTTCGTCAGCACCGCCCACGCCGCTCACCATCCTCCTGAACTGGACGTCAACCGTGAGGCCATGAGTCTTTCGAGCGGTATTCGTGTCGGCGCGTATGAAGTTATCGCCGCGATTGGCGCGGGCGGCATGGGCGAGGTGTATCGCGCCCGCGATACGAAGCTCAATCGCGACGTCGCGCTGAAGGTCCTGCCCTCGTCGGTGGCATCCGATCCCGAGCGTCTCACGCGCTTCCATCGCGAGGCCCAAGTGCTCGCCTCACTCAATCATCCGCACATCGGCGCCATCTATGGGTTCGAGGAAGGGCCGGCTGAAGCCGGCCCCCACGTACATGCGCTGGTGCTGGAGCTGGTCGAGGGACCGACGCTCGCCGATCGGATCGCGCAAGGACCGATTCCGCTGGATGACGCGCTGCCGATCGCCATTCAGATCGCCGAAGCACTCGAGGCCGCACATGAGCAGGGGATCATTCATCGCGATCTGAAGCCCGCGAACATCAAGCTGCGACCGGATGGCATGGTGAAGGTGCTCGATTTCGGCTTGGCCAAGGCGATGGAGCACGCTCCGGCGGCGGCCGGCATGTCGATGTCACCGACCATTACCAGTCCGGCGATGACAGGTGTCGGTGTCCTTCTCGGCACCGCCGCGTATATGGCGCCCGAGCAGGCACGCGGCCGGCCCGCCGATAAGCGCACCGACGTCTGGGCCTTCGGTTGCGTCCTCTACGAAATGCTGACGGGCGGGCGCGCCTTTGACGCGCCGGAGGTCACCGACACGCTGGCGTTCATCATCATGAAGGAGCCGGATTGGGACGCGCTCCCACCGGCGACCCCATCGGCGGTCCGGCGCTTGCTCCGGCGATGCCTCGAAAAAGATCGTCAGCAGCGGCTCCCGGACATCGGTGTCGCGCGTCTCGATCTCTCTGAATCGCGATCCGCATCGCATGCGGAACCGCGATCCACCGAAGCGCACGGACAACTGCGGCATTCAGTGATCCGTCGTGCGGTTCCGTGGACGATCGCCGCAGTGGGATTGCTCGTCGGAGGCATCGCCCTATTCGTGTCCGCACCCGGGCGCACATTGGCGCCGCCGGCACCGCAGCGCCTCAGCGTGGAGCTCGGCGCAGATGCCTCGCTTCTGATCGATCAAGGTGCCGCTGCGGTCATCTCGCCCGACGGAAGCACGCTTGCCTTTGTCGCGCAGCCGACTGGCGGTACGACGTCGCAATTGTTCGTGCGTCGACTCGATCAGCTGCAGGCGCAGTCGCTCAGTGGCACTGACGGCGCGCGCGATCCATTCTTCTCACCCGATGGACGGTGGATTGGATATTTCGCCGGCGGCAAGCTCAAGAAGATCTCCGTGGGCGGAGGTGCCGCCGTCACGCTCGCCGACGCAGTCAATAGCCGCGGCGCCGTCTGGACCGACCACGACAGCATCGTGTTTCAGCCGATCAACGCGCAACCCCTGGGCAGCGCCGTCGGAGCACTGGTGCGCGTCGCCTCGAGCGGCGGCACGCCGGAACCGCTCACGACGCTTGTTGGAGATGAGGTGACGCACCGCTGGCCGCAGGTGCTCCCCGGCGGCAAGGCGGTTCTTTTCACGGCTCACAACACCACGACATCGGGGTACGAAGGTGCAAACATCATCGTGCAATCGCTGGCGGACGGCTCGCGGCGGGTGCTCGTAGCCGGCGGCTATTTCGCGCGCTACCTGCCGACCGGTCATCTCGTGTACATGCACGAGGGCGCGGTCTTCGCGGCGCCGTTCGACGTGGAGTCGCTCGCTCTGAAAGGCCAGCCGGCACCGGCAATCGAAGGCATCGCGACGAACGCTCAATTCGGCGGCGCACAATTTGCGGTGTCCAACGCGGGGACGCTCGTGTATGTGCAGGGCTCACGTCTTGACCTGAGCGCACCGATCCAGTGGATGGACCGCAAGGGCACGATTGCGGACTTGCGAAGTACGCCTGTGATGTGGAGCAGTCCGCAGTTTTCACCCGACGGCCACTCACTCGCCATCGACATCTTCGGGTACGGCGCGACGGCGTTCCAACGCGATATCTGGATCTATGACTTGCAGCGGGATGCCATTGCGCGCTTGACCTTCGGCGCCAGCAATCGAAACGCCGTCTGGACGCCCGATGGGCACCGCATCGCGTTCGAATCGCGCCGCGGGGACGGTGCGACCTACAACCTGTACTGGCAGCATGCCGACGGCACCGGCGATGTTCAGCGCCTCACCGAGAGCAAGAATCAACAGTCAGCGGGATCGTGGCATCCTTCAGGCAAGTTCCTCGCATTCGACGAAAGCGTCCCGGGCAAGGGTTTCGACTTGATGATTCTGCCAATCGAAGGTGACGAGGCATCCGGCTGGAAGCCGGGCAAGCCGAACGTGTACCTCAGCACACCCGCCAATGAGTTCTGGCCGACCTTTTCACCCGATGGCCGGTTGATTGCCTACGCGTCGAATGAATCAGGTCTTGGTCCGAACGACGTCTACGTTCGTCCGTTCCCGGGCCCTGGCGGGAAATGGCAGATCTCTACTGCAGGTGGTAGTTTCCCAGCATGGTCGCGAAGCAGCCGCGAGCTGTTCTATCGAACACCCGACGGCCACATCATGGCTGTTGCGTACACCGCCGACGGTCAGTCATTCCGCGCGGACAAACCGCGGCCGGTGGCTGAAACGCGGGCGGCTGCCGCTTTGCCCGGCCGACCATATGCGCTCCATCCAGACGGCCAGCGCTTCGCGATTGCCATAGCACCGCGGGACTCCGGAACGAAGCAGGACAAGGTGGTGATCGTCTCGAATTTCTTCGACGAGTTGAAGCGGCTCGCGCCCGCCAAATGAGAGGCCGACCTGAAGGTCGGCCTCTACGATCCATAAAAATGAGAAAGGCGGACCTGCTCGCCCGCCGAAGCCTCGTCGAAGGTGAAGCGCCAGCCTCTACGATCGATCCGGCCTGGCGGTCCGGAAGAACCCGCCCTACGACTGCCCACTGCCCACTGCCGACTGCCAGCAGCCCGCCGCCCGCTGACTACCTGAAACTCTCCACGATTTCGTCGAGCACCTGCTTGCCGGGGCGCACCTTCGACTGATCGAGGAACGCCAGCGGCTCGTCGACGAGCCCGAGCATGTCGACGAAGTCCTGCTTGTCCGGCTCCAGGTAGAGGATGCCGGTCGCATATTCGCCGCGGGCGTGCGTCGCGCGAATCATCTGCAGCGCCTTCCCCTTGTCGGTCGGCGCGTAGTCCTCCGCCATCTTCGAGAGGACGATCTTCGACCCGTCATGCAGCGTTACCTGCGTCGTCGTCCCCGGGTCGTACTCGACGTTGATCTCCTCGAAGTACGGCACGAAGCTGACCTCGGACATCGGCTCGTCGTGATCCTTCACGTAGGCGTAGCTCTTGGTCGATCCCTCGTGGTCGTTGAACGTCACGCACGGCGAGATGACGTCGATCATGCTCGTGCCGCGATGGCTGATCGCCGCCTTGAGGATCGCCTTCAGCTGCTTCGGGTCGCCGGAGAACGAGCGGGCGACGAACGACGCGCCGAGCTCGATCGCCAGCACGCACGTGTCGATCGGCGGCAGGTCGTTGATGACGCCGGTCTTCAGCGTCGATCCGAGGTCCGCGGTCGGCGAGAACTGCCCCTTGGTGAGGCCGTAGCAGCCGTTGTCCTCGATGACGTAGACGATCGGCAGGTTGCGGCGCATCAGGTGCACGAACTGCCCGATGCCGATGGCCCCCGTGTCGCCGTCGCCGCTGATGCCGATGGCGATCATCTTGCGGTTGGCGATCACCGCACCCGTCGCCAGCGACGGCATGCGGCCGTGCACCGAGTTGAAGCCGTGCGACTGGTTCAGGAAGTAGGCGGGGCTCTTGCTCGAGCAGCCGATGCCCGACAGCTTGATCACCTGGTCCGGCTGCACGCCGAGCTCGAAGAACGCATCGATGATGCGCTCGGTGATGGCGTTGTGCCCGCAGCCGGCGCAGAGCGTCGTCTTCGCGCCGCGGTAGGCGGTGGATTCCAGTCCGATGATGTTGACTTTCCCTGCCATGAGTTCTCCCGGGCCGGCCTGCAGCCGGACCCCTGCGTTGAATTAGCGACCTTCCTGCAGCAGCAATTCTGTCGTCAGCGACCTGCCATCAATGGGCAGGCCGTAGTAATGCTTGATGCTCCGCAGCTTCGCGACCTGCTGCGGGTTGCATTCGAGCTTGAGCAGGCTCCACATCTGCCCGTCGCGGTTCTGGTCGACCACGTAGACGCGATCGTGCGCGTCGATGAAGTCGAACAGCTCCTTCGAGAACGGATAGCCGCGCAGGCGGAAGTAGGACGTGTTCAGCTTCCGCTCCGCCTTCAGCTGATCGCGCGTCTCGATGAGCGCCCAATGCGACGTGCCGTAGGCGACGATGCCGACGCCCCCGCGCCCGGCCATGTCGATCTCGGCCTTCGGCACCAGCGTGCGCGCGGTGTCGAACTTCTTCGTCAGGCGGTCGAGGTTGTTCGTGTAGTCGTCGGCGCGCTCGCTGTAGAGCGCCTTCTCGTTGTGGCCCGAGCCGCGCGTGAAGAACGGCGGCATCCCATCGCCCGGCACGGTGCGATACGGAATCCCGTCGCCGTCCACGTCGCGGTAGCGCCCGAATTCGCCGAGCTGCGTCAGCTTCGCCGCGTCGAGCCGCTTGCCGCGGTCGTACGGCTTGGTCGGGTACTCGAACGGCTTCGACATCCACGTGTTCATGCCGAGGTCGAGGTCGGACATCACGAACACCGGCGTCTGCAGGCGCTCGGCGAGGTCGAAGGCCTCCTGCGCCATCGTGTAGCACTCGGTGACCGACGCCGGGAACAACATCGGGTGCTTCGTGTCGCCGTGCGACAGCACCGCGGTGGAAAGGATGTCCTGCTGCCCGGTGCGCGTCGGCAAACCGGTGGACGGCCCCGCGCGCTGAATGTCGAAGATTACCGCCGGCACCTCGGCGTAATATCCAAGCCCGGTGAACTCCGCCATCAGCGACATCCCCGGACCGGCGGTGGACGTCATCGCCCGCGCGCCCATCCAGCCGGCGCCGATCACCATGCCGAGCGCGGCAATCTCGTCTTCCGCCTGGATGACCGCGTAGGTCGCCTTGCCCGTCTCCGGGTCCTTCCGGTACTTCTTGAGGTACTCGATCAGCGATTCGCAGAGCGAGGACGAGGGCGTGATCGGGTACCAGCCGACGAAGGTGACGCCCGCCATCATGCAGCCGATGGCCGCGGCAGCGTTCCCCTCGATCAGGATCATCCCCTCGGTCTTTCCTTCCATCGGCTCGACCACGAACGGGTCGCGCTTGGCCAGGTTCGCATCGGCGAAGTCGAAGCCCGCCTTGAGCGCGGCCATGTTGAGCGCGATGGCCTTCTCCTTCTTGCCCATCTGCTTGCGGAGCGCCTTCTCCATCTGCCCCATGTCGATCGACAGCAGGCGCGACAGCACGCCGTCGTAAATCATGTTGCGCACGAGGCGCCGCAGCTTGGCGTCGGTCGTGACCGGCGCAATGAGCTTGTCGAAGGGGACCGGATAGAACGTCAGGTCGGTCCGCAGCGCGTTCAGCTTCAGCGGCTCGTCGTAGACGACGGCGGCGCCGGGCGACAGCGTGATGACGTCTTCTTTCGCCGTCTCCGCGTTCATCGCCACGAGGAAATCGACTTCCTTCTTGCGCGCGATGTACCCCTTCGAGCTCGCCCGGATGGTGTACCACGTCGGCAGCCCCGCGATGTTCGACGGGAACATGTTCTTGCCGGAGACGGGCACTCCCATCTGGAAGATCGATCGGAGGAGGACGAGATTGGCGGTCTGGCTGCCGGACCCGTTGACGGTGGCGACCTGGATGGCGAAATCGTTGACGATGCGCTCGGCGGTCTCGCGGACGCCGACTTCCTGTTCGGACGGGGCGGTTACGGACATCGATGTAATCCTGACTTTTCCCTGACTCCCCAATCTCTTTAACTTGTAGAGGAGATTGCGGAAATTCGATGGTAGGAACCTTCGAATTTTATCGGCCCCGGCAGCGTGCTTGCAAGTACGGCAGAGTTCGTCGCGAACAATCCCCAATAACTCGATGGCCACACAGCTCGGGGTGTCCCATGGTCTCCCGCTTGACGGTGATCCCGCTCCTCCTGGTCTTGTTCACGAGCAGCCTGCCTGCCAGCGACGCCAATTCCGACATCAGCCGCCGGATCCCGAAGCGCATCGATGGTCCCGAAATGGAACATCTTGGGGGGTGGTTCGCGAATATTTATCCGTGGCCGTACCTGCCGTCGTTCTCGACGGTGCATCCGGTGCGGTCGCTGTGGACCAAGCCGCTGGACTACCAGTCCGCGGGTGACATCAGCCGGCAGAACGATCTCCTCAATCAGTACGGATCGAGCGCGGACGTCCTCGAGTACAGCGCCAACCCGGCGTTACCCGATCACAACCAGTGGTTACGTACCTATTTCACCAACGGCCGGCGGCCGTTCTTCGTCGCCTACGAGCACATTTACGGGACACGCCTGACACCGGAGGACGGCGCAAAGGACATGGACCTGCCGTCCAATCGCGTCATGTTCAAGGCTGACGTCGACACGATCGTCCGCAAGGTGATCGTCCCGTTCCAGGACCGGTACGTGTCCTATCGTGGACGGGCCGTGATCTTTATGTGGGCAGCGGCCGCGATGTACGGCGACTTCGCGTCGCTGCTGGACGAGGTACGGGCGCAATACCCCGTCGCCTTCATCGGCTCGCCGGGACTGATGTCGCCGCCGACCGACCCGCAGGCGCTGAGAAACTTCCGCGCGTTCGATGGATTCATGGAATACGCGCTGTACTCCGAGCGATACAGCGACATGATCGCGCGCTCGTCGGAGAACGCCGTGCGCTGGCGCGCCACGATCGACCAGTTCGAGGCGGAAACGGGACGTCATTACATCTTCATCCCGACGTTCCAGGCGGCCTTCGACGACTCCAAGTACCCCGGCCGTGGGAGGCCCCCTATGTACCCGCGAAGCCGCGCGGAGCTGCTTCGCCACGTGGCCTCGATCAAGGACGCGACCGGGACGGTGTACGACCCGATCGGGCCGTTCGTCGTGTTCAGCGAGCTGTTCGAGGGGGCGGCGGTCATCGAGTCACAGTGCGTTTCCGACACGGTCGATAAACGTGATCGGTACGTGGGCTGCGGGACCGGGCGCCTCGACGTCCTGAATGCGTTCTTCGGGAGAAATTAGGCCACCGTCAGGACGACTTCGCCCCGCTTCGCGAGCACGTAGGCGGTCGCCGCGACGGCCATTCGGGCACTAACATTACCTCCGCACATGCGGAAGTTGGTGCGCCGGCTCCGGCGGCTGCTCTCGCCGACGCTGCGGCGGCCCGACCTGCTCGACCGCGACGAACGGCACGCGGCCGTCGACTTCGCCTACCGGTTTCTCCTCGCACGTCCCGTGGACGACGAAGGGCGCTCGAACTACCTGCGGCGGATGCAGGACGAGGGGATGACGCTGCGCGAGGTCGCCGCGGAGATCGCGGCCTCCGACGAATTCCAGTCGCGGCTGCGCGCGACGATCGCGCGCGATCGCGATGGTGCCGGCGGCGCGCTGCCGCAGTCGGCAGCGTTCGTCGAGGCGCGCGCGTTGAGCGAGACGCTGAGCGTCGAGGCGCTCGCGCGCACCGCGGACGACTACTACCGCACCACGCTGCAGTTCAGCGATCGCTATCTCGCCAAGCCGTTTGCCGACCCGCGCGACACGCCGGACCTGCTCGGCTCGTTCGCGCAGCTGCTCGGCGGCCTCCACCTCGTGCCCGGGATGACGGTGCTCGATTTCGGCGCCGGCGCCTGCTGGACGACGCGGTGCCTCACGCAGCTCGGGTGCGCCGCGATTGCGCTCGACGTGTCGCCGACGGCGCTCGAGCTCGGCCGGCAGCTGTACGCGCGGCTGCCTCCGATCGGCGACGTCCCGCCGCCGCGCTTCCTCGTGTTCGACGGCCGGCGCATCGACCTGCCGGATGCGAGCGTCGATCGCATCTTCTGCTTCGACGCGTTTCATCACGTGCCGAACCCGGCGCAGGTGATGCCCGAGCTCGGACGCGTGCTCCGGCCGGGCGGCATCGCCGGCTTCTCCGAGCCCGGGCGCCACCATTCGAAGGGCGCGCGCTCGCAGTACGAGATGAAGAACTACACCGCGGTCGAAAACGACGTCGTCATGGAAGACGTCTGGCGGTGGGCACGCGCGGCGGGCTTCTCGGAGGTGGAGCTCGCGGTCTTCGACACCCAATCGCATCGCGTCTCTCTCGAGGAATTCGAGGAGCTGACGCGCGGCGGCCGCGCGCTCGCTCGCTACGCGGAACGCGTGCGCGTCTTCCTGCACGGACATCAGACGTTCTTCCTCCGCAAGGGCGGACAGGCCGCGAAGGACAGCCGCGAGCGCGAAGGGCTGAAGGGCGAGATCACCGTCCGGCTGGAGCGCACGGAGGTGCGCGCCGGCGAGGCGATCCGTGGAACCGCCACCGTGCAGAACGTCGGCAGCGTGAGCTGGCTCGCCGGATCGACGACGGTCGGCGGCGTCAATCTCGGCGTGCACCTGCGCGCGCGCGACGGCCGGCCGATCGCGGTCGATTTCGCGCGCGTCGCGCTTGCGGGCGGCACCGCGCCGGGGCGCGCGCAGACGGTGGCGTTTGCGCTCGCGCCCCCGGAGCCAGGGGACTACCTGCTGGAGTTCGACCTGGTGAGCGAGGGGGTGAGCTGGTTCGAGATGAACGGGTCGGCGACGGCGACGCTGGCGATCACCGTGACATAGCCGCTCTCTCCAGCGCCGCCGCGAACAGCGGCGCGATCCTGTTGACATGGAACGCGTCCGACGTCTTCTTCCCCTCGCCGACCAGGCGCTGTCGAAGTCGTCCGTCGGTCAGGACCTCTTCCAGGCGGTCCACCATCGCATCGACGTCGCCCACGGACACGACGAGCGCGTTGCGGCGATCGCAGGCGTACTCCTCGACGGCGCCGACCGCCGTCGTAACCACCGGACACCCACACGCCATGGCCTCGAGCGGCGGCAGGCCGAACCCTTCGTACCGGCTCGGATACAGGAGCGCCCCGGCCGTCGAATAGGCGCGCCTCACCGTGGCGTCGTCTGGATGGAACTCGAACGGGAACGGCCACGTCCCGTGCGGCCGCACGGTCCCCATCACCCGCACGGCCAGGCGCGGCATGCGTGCCTGCAGCCGCTGCAGCGCCGCGAGGCCGTCGCTGCCACCTTTCCGCGGGTCCGGGTGATACAGCATCAGGACGGAATCGCGTCCTGGAGGTCCGTCCGGAAAGAATCTTTGCGGATCGACGGCGGCGGGGACGACATCGTGGATCGTGCATCCGAACTGCTGCTCGAGGCTGTCACCGACACACCGGGCGAGCGTGATGCGATGAAACGGCTTCCTGTAGACCGCCTGGATGCGGTGCTCGGGACCGTTGCCGCTCTCGTGGTGCATGACCACGTGCACCTTCCTGCCCCGCGACGGATGAAGGCGCGCGACGTCGTGGGCGATTGGCCACGCGGTGGCCACGACGACGTCGGCACGCGGCAGGAAGGCGCTCCGAATCAGCGGGACGCGCGTCAGCCGGCACTTCACCGTCGCCCATGGCACGCGCACCTCACTCGACAACTGTCGTCTGAATTCCAACCAGCGCTGGCGGTGCGTCCAATGAAAACGGTAGGGCCACGTCGGATAGACCACCGTCACGCCGTGACCGGCGTCGTGCAGCCAGTTCGCGTAGTCGAGCATCACGCGCACGCCGCCCGTCAGGTTGACGAATGGCAACACGAAGGTGACCTTCACGCGGCCCCGATTCCGCCGGACCACAGGCCCGGCAGCGGCGGCTCGGTGCGCAGCCGATCGAGATGCGCGAGCGCGCGCGTGCGGTTGCGCGTCCGGTATCGCCTCGATTCCTCGGCTGTCATGGTGAGCGCGCGCCGCATCGCGTTCGCCATGTCCTCGACGTCGTACGGATCGAATTGAAGCGCGCCCGGGCCGAGCACTTCCGGGATCGCACTGCTGTCCGACGCGAGGACGACCGCCGAACAGCACATCGCCTCCAGAACGGGAAGCCCGAACCCCTCATACACGCTCGGGTACACGACGGCAGATGCGAAGTGATAGAGCGACGGGAGCGTTTCGAGCGGAACGTACCCCGCCAGATGAACGCCTGATGCATTCGCCTCGCCCAGGAAGGCGCCGAAGGTGGCATCCCACCCGGGCGGCCCCGCCAGTACCAACGTGTGATGCGGCGTGTCGTTCTGCAGCCGCTGAAACGCGGTGACGAGCCGGCGCAGGTTCTTGCGCGGCTCGATGGTGCCGACGCAGAGAAGATAGGGCGTCGGAACGCCCATGGACGAAACCACCCCGGCGTCGAACACGGGCTCGACGTACTGTGGATTGACCGGCATCGGCAGGATGCCCACGCTGTCCGGGCAGACGGGGACGCGCGAAACGATGTCGCGCCTGCTCGCCTCCGACACCGTCACGATGCCATGCGCGTGGCGCTGCGCGTAGCGAAGAAACCCGTCGAACCACGCGATGTTCTCGCGCGTGTGCAGCTCCGGATGAATGTACGTGGTCAGGTCCGGAACAATCGCGAGACGGCGCGTATCCGTCCACCGGAAGCGGCCCTGCCACACGACCACTTCCATGGCGTGTGGAACGGGAGCGCGACCGCGCGGCAGCGGCCTTCGCGCCCCGTCGCGCTCGAACATCACGCGCGATCGCTGCCCCTTCAGTCGCCGGTCCATTGCCGCCCGGCCGGCGTCGCTCGTCGTGACGTGAACGATGTACTCGCGCTCCGCCAGCGCACGAATCAACTCACACGTCATGTTGAAGTGGCCGACCTGCGGGGCGGCAAGGGCGCTGCCGTCGATCCAGACGTGCTCCGTCGGCGGCGAGATCGTGCCGGGCAACGATGCCGGTGACGCCTCGCGGCCCGTTCGCCGGTTCCGGATCCGTCGCAGCAGCGCTCGTGGCACGCGGCGCGGCATGGCCAGCGCCGCACGCGTCCAGTTCACGGCGAGGAGTCCGGCGCGCTCCGTCAGGTTGCGGACCCACAACGTCCACTGGATGCCGGTTTCGACGACCGGACCAACGCGTGTCTGGTTCAATCGGTCGTGCACCCAGTCTCGAATTCGATCCGGGTAGCGAAGCATGCCGACGGCGGCCCGCGCGGCGAACACGAGCCTCCGTTGACGCATGAATGTCTGCAGCGCCAGCCAGTGTTGACCGAGCAGGTTGTCGCCGACAGCGTTGCGCACGGCCCGCGGGTACGAGGCGCTTTGCCGCATCGGGTCGAGAATCGCCACCTGCTCCCGCAACGCGATCTCCGGAAACCGCTGCGTGAACTGCGTGGCGTGAACCCGGTATTTCGCCAGCGGCTCGTCAACGAACACCAGAGAGTACCGTCGCGTCAGCCGCAGCCACAGGTCGTAGTCGGCCGCGTAGCGGTAGGCGCGATCGAATCCGCCGACCTCTTTCAACGCCTGCCGCCTTGCGAGCGCGGTGGAAAAGGAGACGAAGCATCCGCGCCGAAGCAGTTCCAGGTGCGCGCCGGCGCCGGCCAGCCGCGGCGGATCGAATGGGTGCTGCGCAGAGAGGCGGCCGGTGGCGCCGCCCGCCTCGTCGATGAGGTATGCGTCGGAAAAGATCAGCGCGGCCTGCGGCGATGCCTCCGCCGCCGCCATCTGCCGATCCAGCTTCTCCCGCAGCCACACGTCGTCCTGATCGAGGAACGCGACGTAGTCGGTATCGGCATGGTCGAGCGATGCAGCCCGGACCTCGTTCAGTCCGCCATGCGCCCGCCGCACTATCGTCAGGCGCTCCGGTGGGTACCGCCGCTCTATGCCATCGGCTGCGCCGTCGGTGGAACCGTCATCGATGACGACCACCTTGAAGGCCGAGTAACTCTGCGCGAAGACGCTTTCCAGCGTCTCGTCGATATAGCGGCCGCCGTTGTACAGGTTGACGAGGACGGTGACGAGAGGCTGCGGTTCAGTTCGCATGATCACCGCATCAACAGACCGCCGTTGACCTCAATGGTCTCGCCGACGATATAGCTGGCGGCATCGGAGGCGAGAAACGCGATCACCTGCGCGCACTCGTCGGCACGGCCAATGCGCCCGAGCGGAATCCGGGCGGCAATGCGCTCGAGCCGATCCGGCGACGAGAAGCGCTGCTGCATCGGCGTATCGATCACGCCGGGTGACACGGCGTTGACCCGCACGTTGTCCACCGCCACTTCCCTGGCCAGCGCCTTCGTGAAGCCAATGATGCCCGCCTTCGCCGCTGCGTAGGCGGCGGCCCCCGGACCCCCGCCCGTGTGGCCGGCGATCGACCCGACGTTGACGATGGCGCCTGACCTCCGCGCGCGCATTGCCGGCAACACGCAGCGTGAGCACAGCACCGCGCTCCGCAGATTGGCGTTCAGCACGTCGTCCCAGATGTCTTCGGTCAACGAGTCGATCGGATATCGTCCGACCAGCGCGCCCGCGTTGTTGACCAGCGCGTCGATCGGGCCCAGCGCGGACGCGGCCTGCGCGACCAGCGCGCACACGTCGTCCGCCTTGCGTAGGTCGCCTTTGACGGCGACCGCGTGCGTGCCGCTGCGTCGAAGCCGCTCGACGACCTCCTCTGCGCCCTCAGCGTTGCGCAAATACCCGATCGCCACGCGCGCACCAAGCGCGCCGAACAGGGTAGCGGTGGCCGCGCCGATTCCCGAGGACCCACCGGTAATCAGCGCGACCTTACCGGTCATGCTCATCGCGCCTGCCACGTCCGATCCACAGAGAGCCGCCGGGAGAGCGGCGCGAGACGAACACGGTCGTCGCCGATCGATCGCACGAATGCGGCTGCGGACGTCTCCACACGTGGCGTCCTGCCGAAGGCACACCGCTTCGCGAGCACGATCGCATGCCGCGGTCGTATCCGCAGCAGCCGGCCGACGAGGTGCCGGCACACGTTCCCTGGCTCGGCCGCCGTCGACACAGCGACGCGCATCGCCGCGCGCCATCGCCGCTGATGCAGGAGCGCGCGAATCCGCGCTGAGCTGGCGAGCCAGTTTCGCCGGCTCCAGACGTCGTCATGGTCGAGAAACGCGATGTATGGCGCGCGCGCGCGACGGCTTCTCGTCGCGCGAAGCCGAGCCCACGATGCTCCTGCGTGAAGACGCGCACGCGCGGGTCGGAGAATCGACGCCGAATCAGATCGACGCTTCCGTCGGTCGATCCGTCGTCCACGATGACGAGCTCGAAGTCCGGCCAGTGCTGCGCGAGCGTCGAGGGGATCGTCTCCTCTATGCAATGCGTGGAGTTGTGCAGACAGATGGCAACGATCACGGCCGGCGTGGCGGCAAGCATGGCTTTCAGATGAAGTAGTCCTGAGGCGTGGTCGGATTGGCGGGCGCGGACGTGGGGCGAGCGACTGGCGCACGCGCCCCGACATCCAGCTTCAGCAGCGCCTGATTCTGGTCGTGATACGCGCACATGCGCGTGCAGCACTGGTCGAAGAGCTGACGCCGCGCGCACGAGTCGACCACCTCGCGGAGCGATTGCTCGAGGATGCTGCCGACGCGGCGTTCGGCCTCTCCACGATACGGCGTGCACGTATAGCAGCCGTGCGTCGAAATCACGAGCCGCAGCGCCGACGTCAGGCACTGGCGAGGACCGGTGTGCAGCGGCTGGGTCCCGCCGCCGAGAACCGCGTCGATCTGATTGTTGACGACGACGCGCGCGCCCCACGCCTCGCGGGCGAGCCCGATCTCGCGGCGGACGTGAGGCGCGGCGGAGCGCAGCCAAAGCGTGTCCAGCGTGTAGTTGGGAAGATAGTGCGGCTTGTACTCGATGAACCTCGCGCCGCACGCGAGCAACCGGTCGGCGGCGGCTGCTATTTCGTGCGCATTGGCCGGCGTGAGCACGAACGACACGCCCAGGTCGGGCACCATGGGCGCGAGACGCTGCAGGTTCGCGATCACGCGGTCGAAATCTCCGCGTCCGACCGGATACCCATGCATCGCCGCATGCGTCGCCGGCGTGGCCGCATCCACGGAGACGCGAATGAATGCCGCCCTCGCGAGGTGCGGCCACAATTCTTCAGCGATGACGGAACCGTTGGAATAGAGCGCGTACCGCACTGGCGATTCGGCAAACCGGGCGAGAACACGATCGATCTGCGGGTGCAGCAGCGGCTCCCCGCGATCGCCGGCGAGCACGACCGACAGCACGCCCATCTCCTCCATCTCCGTCATCAGCGTGTCGAGCCGGTTCCAAGGAAGGTTTGCGGATGTCAGCGACCGGTAGAACCCGTCGCAGAACGTGCACCGGTGATTGCAGATGTCGGTGTTGAGGTCGAGGTAGACAAGCGAGAGCGCCGCCTGCAGGTCGCGATGGACGACGGCCGCCACCTTCTCGGGAAAGAGGGCGAGCTTCGCGACAAAGTCAAAGCGGTCCGCGGAGCAGGAATCGAAGGCCACGCCTGCGGGTCCGACCGCGGCGCCAAGCAAATGTCCCGCCGCAGACATGACGGCGCGGGCGGGAACGCGCGAGGGCCACGGGCGGCGACTGTTGCGGTACGGCAACAGTCGCCGGTGGCCGATTCACCACACTTGCTAATTCGTGGCGTTGGTCGTGAAGTTCGCCACGCGGCGCGCCGCGCCGGACAACTCGAGGATGTGCATCCCGGTGTTCGCGCGGTCGACGATGTAGATGTAGCCGCGGTCGTCCACTTCCACGTTGTTGGTCTGAATGGCGATCTTGCAGCGCTCGTCCGCGCCGCGGCCGACGCACCGCTTGTCGGTCTTCGCGGTGACCGGCGGAATGAAGTACGCGATCTCCTTCGGGTTGAACGGATCGCGGATGTCGAGCGCCCGGATACCGGCATTGAAGTACGCCACGAAGAGCACTTTGCCGTAGTAGATCGGCGTCATGTTCTCGTTGGTCGAGTGCGTGCCGAAGCGGCCGCCCTTCGAGCAGAAGTTGCCGCTCGCTTCCGGCACCGTCCACGACGACACCGGCATCATCCTGTTCTCGAACGTCGCGTCGATGACACGGACCAGTTGCCGCGCTTCCTGGCATTCATTGGCCGTCGTCTCGCCGACGGCGACGATGAAGTCTCGCATCCCCTGATTGGTCGGCGGCGCGAACCCCTCACCCGCCGCGTGCGTGCCCGCCGCGGTGTTCGTGATCACCTGCTGCCAGGTCTGCTTGCTGTACTCGGGCAGCGTCATGTGCAGCAGCGGGAACGTCGTGTGCGCGCCCACATCGATCGGCAAGTCGAGCTGACCGACGACCGGATACCGCAGGTTGGCGTCGGTCGGCTCCTTCGGCCCCTCGAGCAGTTTCTTGCGATCGACAATCTGCACGACGCCGTAGCGGCCGGTGCCGTAGCCGAAGTAGACGCGATTCAACTTCGGAATCGAGATCGGTCCGTGCACCTCGGTCGGCACAGGGTTGACCGTCGCGCCGGGCTGCTGGCCGGGCAGGCCGAAGTCGCGGATGAAGACCGGGTGCGCCGGGTCGCTCAGGTCGTAGATCTTCGTCATGCGCGGCGTCCGCCACGCGGGATCGCCGCCGACGAGATACGCGATACCGGTCTCGCATTCCCACCAGCTCTTGTGCGTGTCCTTCAGCCCGCTGACGACGGTCGAGACCTTCGTCGGCTTTTCGGGCGTCGTCACATCCCAGATTTCATGTCCGGAGGTGCCGGCCGTCCGGAGGAGGAACGTCTTGTTCCTGTCCGCCTTCGGCAGCCCGCTGCACGCGCGCACCATCTGCGCCTGGCCGGGGCCCTGCGCATCGCCGACTCCGGGAATGTGCGCGATGTATTTCGGCGCCTTGGGGTTGGTGACGTCGACGACCGACGTGCCGTTATCCTCCATCTTGCCGTTCAGCAGGTTCGGCATCGACCCGGCGTGATGGCCGATGTAGGCGATGTAGCGATCGCCCTGCTTCTGGATGATCGGCTGGTACGCGCTCCGCGCCTGCAGGTCGTTGAACCCGAGAAGGGTCATGTCGCGCGACTCGGGACCGCGCTGCTGCGCGACCGTCGTTACCGCGAGCGCCCCCACGACCGTCACCATCGCCGCAACCGTCAGGTGCCACGTCCTCATGCTGCCCTCCTGCGGACCCCTTCATAGAGGTATTTGCGCGCAGAGTCAAGGTCCGCCTGCAGGCGGACCGGCCGGCTTCAACCGGACCGTGTGTTACTCTCCGCGCACGTCAGAGGAGGGGTTCCATGATTTCGCGCGCGTTCACGACGTTCCTGCTCGGCGCACTGCTTGCGCTTCCCGTCACCGCCTACGCCCAGGAAGCGACGCTCAGCGGCACCATTACCGACTCGACCAGCAGCGTCCTGCCTGGCGTCACGGTGACCGCGGTTCACCAGGCAACCGGCAACCGGTTCGTCGGGGTGACCGACGGACGCGGTGTCTTCCGGCTGCCGGTCCGCATCGGCGAGTACGTCGTCACCGCCGACCTCCAGGGCTTCACGACGGTCACGCGCGGCAACATCCAGCTGCTCGTCGGCCAGAACGCGGTGGTGAACCTGCAGATGGCGCCATCGACGCTGCAGGAAACCGTCACGGTCACCGCCGAAGCGCCGCTGCTCGATCTGACCGGCTCGAGCCTCGGCGGCAACATCGATCCGCGGCAGATGTCCGACCTGCCGGTGCAGGGGCGGGACTGGATGTCGCTGGCGCTGCTCGCGCCGGGCAACCGCACGACCGCGACGGGCGGGTCGCCCGTCCAGGATCGCACCGCCTCGGGCCGCGACCTGCGCGAGTTCCAGCTCAATCTCGACGGCCAGCAGGTCACCGGCCAGCTCGGTCCCGGCGGCCAGCCGCGCTTCAGCCGCGATTCGATCGCGGAGTTCCAGTTCATCTCCAACCGCTTCGACGCCACGCAGGGCCGGTCGTCCGGGGTGCAGGTGAACGCCATCACGAAGTCGGGCACGAACCAGATGACCGGCATGTTCAGCGGCTACCTCCGTGATTCGCGGTGGAGCGCGGACGACCCGGTGCTGGCCCGCAAGGTGCCGCTGAAGAACCAGCAGTACAGCGCCACGTTCGGCGGGCCGCTCATCAAGGATCGCCTGCACTACTTCGGCAGCTACGAGTACGAGCACGAGCCGCGGACGACGTTCTCGAACACGGCGTGGCCGGCGTTCAACGTCGCGCTCTCCGGCACCAAGTCGGTGAAGCTGGGGAGCGTGCGGCTCGACTACGAGCTGTCGTCGAACAGCCGCGTGATGCTGAAAGGCAACATGACGAAGTCCTGGCAGCCGTTCGACGACCTTGGCGCCAACCATCCGGCCGGTACCGGCACGACCGATTCGTTCACCGACGCCCTCGTCGGCCAGTGGACTCGCGTCATCGGCAGCCGCGCCACCAACCAGGTCCAGCTCGGATACGCGGGGTTTGGCTTCAAGAACGCGAACCTCACCTCGTGGTCCCATCACTGGCGGGCCGCCGACGGCATCACCACCGGGTCGCCGCGCATCACCTTCACCGGCTTCTCGATTGCCGGCAACGCGAATTACCCGCGCTATCAGCTGCAGGACGTCTGGTCGGCGCGCGACGACTACAACCTGTCCTACGACGCGAAAGGGCGCCACGACCTGAAGGCGGGCGGCGAATTCCTCTGGGACAAGAAGGTGTCGTTCAACTGCGCCAACTGCATGGGGATCATCGATGCGCGCCAGGGAGCCGTTCCGGCCAACATCGAATCGCTCTTCCCCGACCCGTGGAACGCCGACACATGGAACCTCGCGGCCATCTCGCCGAATGTGCGGACCTACACCATCGGCGTCGGCCAGAACAAGCTCCCGTTCAACGAGCCGAAGTACGCCGCGTGGGTGCAGGACGACTGGCACCTGACGCAGAAGCTGACGCTCAACCTCGGTGCGCGCTACGACTTGATCTGGGATCCGTTCGCCAACTGGGTCGCGCTCGAACCGTGGATGAAGGCGGACCGTCCCCAGGACGCCAACAACATTCAGCCCCGCCTCGGGTTCGCCTATTCGCTGAACGACAAGACCGTGATACGAGGCGGCTCGGGCAAGTACTACGCCGACGTCGTGGCCAGCAACTGGACGATGTCGAGCCGGTCGCTGTCGGTGGCGTTCCTGCAGTTTGTCAACGACGGCAGGCCGGACTTCGCCGCCAACCCCCTCAACGGCGCACCGCTGCCCACCTACGAGCAGGCGCTGCCGCGTTTTTGCTACGTCAATGCCGTCGCGGGGTGCCTGGACCGGGCGGCCGCGGAGCAGGCGCCGCAGGCGGAGTACTCGCACCTCACGCACGACTGGCAGAGCTCGATCGGGTTCCAGCGTCAGCTCGGCGCGGACATGGCCATCGAATCGGACTACGTCTACACGCGCGGACGCGACGAGAAAGTGCTGCAGGACAACGCCAACATCACGTTCAATCCGGCGACGGGCGCGCCGTATCCCTTCACGACGCGTGCGACCCGCGCCTACCCGCAATGGGGCGTGGTCGGTGAGCAGATGTTCACCGGCTGGTCCAACTATCACGGGCTGCAGTCGGTGTTGACGAAGCGCTTCAGTCACCGGTGGCAGGGAGCGCTGACCTACACGCTGTCGGCGCTGCGCGATGGCGATCCGGCGCCTCTGAGTGGCATCAAGCAGGTGGCGTTCCCCGTCGCGGCCGACTTCGGGGGCGAGTACAGTCTGTCCGCAACCGACCAGCGGCACCGCGCCGTGTTCAACGGCATCTGGCAGGTCGCCGGCGGCTTCCAGGTCAGCGGCGTGTACTTCTACGGCTCGGGCGAGCGGCAGTTCACCAACTACGGAGGCGACCTGCGCGGCATCGGCGCGACCGGCAGCGCGCGGCTCCGTCCGAACGGGACGATCGTGCCGCGCAACAACTTCGTCGGCAAGCCCGTGCACCGCGCCGACGTCCGGTTCCAGCAATCGCTCAGGTTCGGGGGCCGCCGATCGGTGGATCTGATCGCTGAAGTGTTCAACATGTTCAACCGCGCGAACTATCAGTCGTACACGCTGCAGGAGAGCAGTCCGCGATACGGACAGCCGAACGCGAGCTCGAACCTCGCGTACGCGCCGCGGACGCTCCAGCTCGGGTTCCGGCTGACCTTCTGATCCGGGTGGTGGGTGGTGGTTGACGGGACGTTCGACGCGTGGGCGGCCCGCTGACCCATCACCCACCTGTGCTCGCGTCCGTTCTCGCTGAGGCACTGGGGAATAAAGATGGAACAAGTGTTGAAACTTGTTCCATCAAACTACGATGCCCCGGCGTCCTCTCCTCCTGGTCGTCGAGGACGATCATGTGTTGCGCGACCTCTATCGCGTGACGCTGAGTCTCTCGAACTTTGCCGTTCACGCCTGTGAAGACGGCCTCGATGCCCTTCACTATCTCGATCAATCGCGTCCCGATGTGATCGTGCTCGACCTCGACCTCCCGCGCATCTCCGGAACTGTGCTGTACGACGAGATACGCGCGCGCCGCCGCGCCGACCGCGTGCCGATCATCGTCGTCAGCGGGCTGCAACGGATTCCCGAGCTTCCCGAGGCGGTCGTTCTGCGCAAGCCGGTGACTCCGGATCAGCTCATCAAGGCGATCGAGACTACGCTCATGCGGCGTGATCGCGACTGGCTCTACGCGCGCGGGCGGCAGTCCGTCCTGGTCATGCGCATCGCGCACCCGGGACCGGGTGCGCGCCTCTTCGTGTTCGGACCCGGCGGAACGCGCGGTGATTACAGCTGCGTTGACATGCGCGACTGCCTGACGCAGCAGGCAGCCATCGAGCGCGACCTCGTGGAAGACGGGTACCAACTGTTGGCAGCCGATCGACGCAGTGGTCGCGACCGCCGTACCAGCGCCCGCCCCGGCCCCGACAGACGGCGCGATCTTGCCGAGTTGAACGGCGCAATCAGCGGTTGATCACCTGGGCCGTTTCCGAGTATCTGGAATGCAGATTGCGCCCCCGTTCTGTCACGCGCGGGCCGGCAGAGGTCGCCGCCGCGCGCTAACGCTTGTCAAAGACATGGTGGAAACGATGAGAACGAGACACCGTCTGATCTTTACCCTTCCTTTGATACTGCTGCTTCCGGTCATCGCGCACGCTCAGCAATCGATGCCGGAGGTCTCGTCTGCACTCATCGCGCGCGGGTTCAACACGGTGGTTGCCGGCGATCTGGCCGCATCGTCAGACGTGGTCGCGGAAGCCGTCGGCCAGGCCGACGTCGCCCAGACCACCGCCCCGCCGGCGCAGAAGGAAGAAGTGCACCCGACGCCGGCGCACACCGGGTGGGCCGCGCTCGGCCACGACCTGTGGACCGACTTCAAGGCGTTTCCGCGCCGGCCATCCAGCTGGGTGATTCTCGGCATCGGCGCGGCATCGGCGGCGCTCGCGCATCCGATTGACGATGACGTGAACGCGCACCTGGTGGGCAAGACCGGGCTCGCGAGAGTCTGGGCCCCCGGCAAGTACATCGGCGCCGCGTACACGCAGGCGGGGGTGTCGCTCGGCCTATGGGCGATCGGCCGCTACGTCGTCCCGCCGGATCCGGATCAACCGCTCGTCGAGGGCGTGTCGCCGCGGACGAACAGGTGGTCGCACATGGGGTTCGACCTGCTGCGCGCGCAGATCGTCGCGCAGACGGTGGTGCAGGCGACGAAGTTCGCGGTGCGGCGCGACCGCCCCACCGGCGTCTGCTGCTCGTTCCCGTCGGGGCACGCCGCGGCGGCGTGGGCGGCGGCATCGGTCGTCGAGCGTCACTTCGGCTACCGCATGGCGCTGCCGACGATCGTGATCGCCTCGTATGTGGCGACGTCGCGGCTGCATGAAAACGTGCACTTCCTCAGCGACGTGCTGATGGGATCGGCGGTCGGCGTCGCCAGCGGGTGGACGGTCGTCGGCAGCCACGGACGTTCGAGCTACGCGTTGACTCCCGTTCCGGTGCGCGGCGGCCTCGCGATGCAGATCAGCCGCGTCGATCGCAGCGAGTGAGCCACCGGGCCCTCGGCGCCTGCGCCGGCGTGCTGGCGGTCGCCGGCATCTGGACGCTGCCCTTTCATAACGGGCGGGGACCCGGCGAGACACGCGTCTCGTCGCCCCCTCCCGACGTTCGCGCGCAGCTCCGCGACGAGGCGCTCGGCCACGCCCGCACGCGTCTCGGCGCGCCCGACGCTGGCGTGCTGACGGCCGTGCCGCCGGATCCCTCGGGGACGCTGTCGGGGCAAACCGTCGACTGCCAGTTCGTTCCCACCGTTCCCGACGGCACCACGTCCAAGTTCGACTGCACGCTCTCGAGCGGCGAGACGATCCGCGTGAAGTACGGCCACGAGCCCGAGATCCACGCGGAGGTCGCGGCGACACGCCTGCTTGCCGCGCTCGGCTACGCGGCCGACCGGATGTATCTCGTCCCGCGGGTGCGCTGCCACGGCTGCCCGCAGAATCCCTTCGTCACCATGCACGTGCTCGACGTGTTTCACGCGCCGCCTGCTCCCGCAGACGACTATGCCGAGTTCGAATGGCCGGCCGTCGAGCGGAAGTTCGATGCAGCGGCGATCGAAGATGACGACCGCAAAGGGTGGGCGTGGTGGGAGCTGAAGCACGTCTCGGCGCCGAAGGACGACCTCGATGCCCTGCGCCTGCTCGCGGTGTTCCTCGCGCACTGGGACAACAAGGCGGAAAACCAGCGGCTCGTCTGCATGGATGCTGACGCCGCGGATGGCCGTCCATGCGCCGACCCTCTGCTGATGCTCAACGACCTGGGCTCGACCTTCGGCCCCGCGAAGGTGAACCTGTCGCGCTGGCGCGAAACGCCGATCTGGGCCGACCGCGCGACCTGCACGCTGTCGATGCGATGGCTGCCGTACGGCGGCTCGACCTTCGAGGACGCGCGTGTCTCCGACGCCGCGCGACTGCGCGTCGGACGCGAGCTCGCGTCGTTCAGCGACGCCGAGCTTCGCGAGTGGTTCTCGGCCGCGCGGTTCCCTCAGTTCTACGCGGCGACCGACGACGACAAGGATCTCGACAGGTGGATCGACGCCTACCGCGGCCGCGTCACTCGGTTGCTGAATGCGGGTCCGTGCCCTTCGTAGGGCCGCGGCGGATGACGCCGTAATCCACGCTCGCGCCGGTACGGCTGATCGACTGGAAGTACGCCTCGTCGCCGGCGATCTCCCACAGCATGAACGAATAGTCGGTGTCGAAGCCGGCGGCCATCAGGCTCGACGGGCGGATGTCGTGCGCGCGCAGCGAACCGCCGGCGCCCGATATGAAGTAGGTGATGCCGCGCTGCGGCTTCGTCCGCTCGTAGAAGTGCTCGTGCCCCGACAGCACGAAGCGGACGTCGTTGGCGACGAGCGTCGGCTCGAGGCTCGACCGCGTCCAGAGCGCCCAGACCGAATAGCGGCCTGACGTATAGATCGGCCGGTGGAAGACCGGGATCTTCCACCGCGCGTCGGACTTGCCCATCTCGCGCGCGAGCCAGTCACGCTGCGCGCGATCGACGTTCTCGGTGTCGATCATGAAGAACTGCACGTCGTTGTTCGTGAGCTGCGCCAGCAGCGGCGCCTTCGGCTTGAACGTGTAGTAGCGCTCCCCGCCCATGTGGAACGGCTCGTAGTGGGGCTGGTTCGGTTCGTCGTGGTTGCCGATCACGGCGTAGAAGGGAATGTCCTCGTCGAGAAACGGCTTGTATGGCAGCTCGAACTTGCGGTGGTAGTCGTCCGGGGTGGCCCCCTCGTAGATGTTGTCGCCGAGCATGATCACGAAGTCGAAGGGAAATTCTTCGTGAAACGCCTGCATCTGCTTGGAGACGTCGTACTGCCACTTGTCGCCGCGGCCCATGTCGCCGAGCGCGGCGAACCGGTAGGAGCCCGCCTTTTTCGGCAGCCGCAGCACGTCCTTCGGCGGGGGGACCGTCAGCGCCGGCGCCGACGGGCGGAACTGCGCCTCGTCGGATTCGGAATCGCGGCACGCGCCGGTCAGCGGTAGCGAGCCCAGCAGCGCGACGATCAAGAGGCGAACCAGCCGCGAGGGGAGGCTCATGTGGACGATGCAAGACCAGCAACGGCAGTGCCACGGTAGAATCCGGGCCGACCGCCGACGCCCGACGCCGAAGTCTGGAGTGAAGGAGACTGCCGATGCGACGTTTACACGCGATCGCCGTATGCACGGGGTTATTGCTCATCGCCCTGGCGGGCGGGTTCACACTCACCGCCCAGGGACAGGGGGCTCCGGCCGCCCAGGCGCCGCCGGCAGGACCACCGCCGCCCGACACGGCCGCGATGCGGCAGCAGTACGAGCAGTGGCGCAAGGACTTCAAGACGTGGGGGAAGTGGGCGCCGATCGGCCAGGAGAGCAAGGGGACGACGAGCCTCATCACGCCCGAAAAAGTCCAGAACGCGATGAAGCTCGTGAAGAGCGGCATCACGGTGTCGCTCGCGCACGCGGAGCCGAACGTGGTCGCCGCCGATGTGGGGCCAAACGGTCTCTTCAAGCGAACGACCCTCGGCATCACCGACGGCGGCACGACCGACAACTACCAGGTGAGCTTCCACGGGCAAACCGTGGCGCACATCGACACGTGGTGCCACTTCTTCGAGAATGGCCAGATGTACAACGGCGTTCCCGTGATGGGCAACCTCTCCGCGGAAACCGGCTGCGCCAAGGGCGGCATCATGAACTGGAAGGACGGCATCACGACGCGCGCGGTGCTGTACGACATCGCGCAGCTGAAAGGGGTGGACACGGTCGACCCGGCGATGCCGATTCGCCGCGCGGATCTCGAAGCGTGGGAAAAGAAGTCGGGCGTGAAGATTGGTCCGGGTGACATCCCGCTGCTCTACATCGGCCGCTGGAAGCGGCGCGCGGCCCTCGGGCCGTCGAACTCGCCGGTGGCGGGCTACTACGCCGACACGATTCCGTGGATGCACGAACGGCTGCCGTCGTTCATCGGGCACGACTTCAACATCGACTGGAATCCGAGACCGGGCTGGGAGGGGCTGCGCAACCCGATCCACGTCGCCGTGCTCAACTGGATGGGCATCAACATCGTCGAATGCCTCGACCTGGAGCAGGCGGTGCAGACGGCGCGGCGGCTGAACCGCTACGAGTTCGCGATCACGTTCGCACCGCTGCCGGTCGAAGGGGGCACCGGGTCGCCGGTCAACCCGATCGCGATCTTCTAGCGCAACCGCCTAAAACCTGCGCGGCTCCGAGAACCACTTCGGGTCGAGCGCGTTCGGATCGCCGGCAACCGGCGCTGCCATCATGTCGTGGCGGCGCCGGTAGCGCACGCCGGCGAAAACCGTAACCAGCATCAGCTTCACGATGGCGGCGAGCACGAGCAGGACGAAGAGCGTCGTCATGTACTTGACAACGCGCCGGGTGAGGCGACCGAACAGCCGCTGGATGGGCCGGCTGCCGCCTTCGCTCGTTCCGAGCTTCGGCGAGCCAGGGCCGGCGCCTACGAGACCGTACGTAGGGGCCGCCCTCAGGCGGCCCGGGCGAACCGTACGTGGGGGCCGCCTTCAGGCGGCCCTACGGTCGCCGGCGCCCTCCGTCACCGAGGCGCCGCATCATCGCCCTCAGGGTCCCTCCCGGGTCGCGCGCCACGCCGCGCCCCACCTCGCCGAGCAGCCGCGCGGCCTGCGCTGCATTGCCGCGCGTACGCGTGAGCGCCTCCTCGATGGCCACGCGTTGCAGCGCCGCCACCTCGTCGCGCAGGCTCATCGTTCCCCGCTCGATCTTCCTGCCGATCGCCTGCCGTGAGAACGCCGCCGACTCCGACGCCTCGTCCGGCCCGGGCGCGATGATCCGCTTCGGCAGGTCCGAGAGCAGGATGTCGCTGCCGGCCTTCTTGTAGACGAGCGTCTCGTAGATCACGTTGCGGAGCTCGCGGATGTTGCCGGGCCACGGGTAGGCGACGAGCGCGGCCAGCGCGTCGGCGGTGATGCCCGTCACCTCAGGGCGATTCTGCTCGCGCGCGAAGCGTGCCATGAAATGACGCGCCAGCGCCGGCAGGTCGCCGGGCCGCTCGCGCAGCGGCAGCAGGCGAATGGTCACGATCGCCAGCCGCTCGTAGAGATCCGCGCCGAAGAACCCGTCCTGGATGAGCAGGCGCAGATCGCGGTTGGTCGCCGCGAGGATGCGGAAGTCCACCTCGTGCCACGCGTTCTCGCCCAGCCGGCTGACCACTCGGTCCTCAAGGACGCGCAGCAGCTTGGTCTGCGTCTCCAGCGGCGTGTCGTCGATCTCGTCGAGAAACACCGTGCCGCCCTCGGCCGCCATCAACTGGCCGTCGTAGCGCTGCACCGCGCCCGAAAAGGCACCGCGCGCGTAGCCGAACAGCTCCGCCTCCATCAGCTCGTTGGGGATGGCCGCGCAGTTGACGGGCACGAACCGCTTCGCGCGCCGCGGCGACCACTCGTGCAGCAGCCGCGCGATCACCTCCTTGCCGGTGCCGGTCTCGCCCGTCAGCAGCACCGGCATCGACGTGGGCGCGACCCGCGCCACCTGCGCGATCACACGCCGCGAGGCGTCGCTGTCGGTAACGACATGCTCGGGAGGGATGACGGCGGCGTCTGGGACCAGCAGCTCGCGCAGACGCGCAACCAGTTGCGTGGCCGCATCGGCCGCCGCGAGCGAAATCGCGGCGTACGCCCCGGCGAGCACCGCCGCCCGCGCCGCGCTCGCGTCGATGGGCGCCGTCGCCAGCCAGATCCATTTCACCTCGCCCACGGGCGCGGCCAGCGGGCGAGCGGTCGCGGTGAACATGACGACCGGCCCGCCGTCGTTGCTGGCGCCGGGCGAGCTTCCCCCTTCGCGCTTCGCGCTTCGGCGGACAAGCGTCACATCGATCTTCGCGGCGCGAAGCGCGCTGGCGATGGCCGCCGGCGGTGCGGCGCCCGTCCACGTCACGTCGTTCACATCGCGATTTAATCACCGGCTCGACATCAAAACAATCGCGTTAATCTGCAGCGTGCTCCAATTCAGGCCTGTTTTCGCGGGCGCAGCCCGGCGAGCCATATGCACCTCTTCCGTTTGGGCGGACGCAAGCGTGTCCGCCACGAGGGGAGACGCATATGACACTGACCCAGACGTTCCTGCTCGAGCTCATTGCCGGCGGCGCTTCGCTCCTGCTGCTCGCCGTGTTCATCTGGCTGGGAACGCGGTCGATCAGCGAGGACGAATCGGGGCTCGTCATCAAGCGCTTTGGGCCGGCGCTCGCGTCCGGCCGCATCATCGCGCGCGACGGCGAGGCGGGCTACCAGGCGCGCCTGCTGGCGCCCGGCTGGCACGTCGGCCTCTGGCGCTGGCGCTACAAGGTGCTGCGTGTCCCGCTCGTCGTCGTGCAGCCGGGTGAGATCGCGCTCGTCGTCGCGGCCGACGGCGCCGCGATCCCGAGCGAGCGCGTGCTCGGCCGCGCGGTCGCGTGCGACAACTTCCAGGACGCCGAGGCGTTCCTGCGCGGCGGCGGCGAGCGCGGCCGCCAGATTGCGCTCCTGACGGCGGGGTCGTACCGCATCAACCCGGCGCTGTTCGACATCGTGATGCCGGCCAATGCGAAACAGCACGGCATCGCGCCGCTGGACCTGCGCGTCTACCACGTGTCACCGGATCGCGTCGGCATCGTGACGATGCTCGACGGCCATCCGATCCCGGCGGGCGATCTCGCCGGCCCGAGCGTCGGCGGACATGAAAGCTTCCAGCGCGGCCAGGCGTTCATCGAGGCGGGTGGATGCCGCGGCCTGCAGGAAGAGGTGCTGATGTCCGGCGCGTGGAACCTGAACCCCTGGCTCGTCCAGGTGGAGCCGGTGGCGCTCACCGAGATCCCGATCGGCTACGTCGGCGTCGTCGTCAGCTACGTCGGACGCGAGCACCTGGACGTGTCGGGCGACACGTTCACGCACGGCGATCTCGTCGAGCGCGGGCGCAAGGGCGTCTGGGTCGAGCCGCTGCTGCCCGGCAAGCACCCGATCAACACGCGCGTGATGAAGGTCGAGCTCGTGCCGACGACCAACATCGTGCTGAACTGGGCGCAGCGCACGGAGGCGCATCACTACGACGAGCGCCTGTCGTCCATCCTCGTGCGCTCGAAGGACGGCTTCTCGTTCAGCCTCGACGTGTCGCAGATCATCCACATCGGCATGAAGAACGCCCCGCGGGTGATCTCGCGCGTCGGCTCGATGCAGAACCTCGTCGATCACGTGCTGCAGCCGACGGTCGGCAACTACTTCCGCAACTCGGCGCAGGAGGTGACGGTGCTCGACTTCCTGTGGGCGCGCTCGGAGCGCCAGCGCGAGGCGTTCCAGAACATCCGCAAGGCGATCGAGGCCTACGACGTGGAGTGCATCGACACGCTCATCGGCGACATCGCGCCGCCGGCGGAGCTGATGAAGACGCAGACCGACCGCAAGATCGCGGCGGAGCTCGAGCGCACCTACGACGCGCAGCGCGAGGCGGAGATCAAGCGCCAGACGCTGGAGCGCGAGACCGCCGTGGCGAACCTGCAGCGCGACGTCGTGCAGTCGGAGCAGATGGTGCGCATCTCGCAGCAGAACGCGCTCGCGGCGGCCGAAGCCGCGCGCGGCGAAGCGAACGCGACGCGCCTGCGCGCGGAAGGCCAGGCCGAAGCGGTGCGCATGACCGGCGAAGGCGAAGCGGCCTCGGTGCGCGCCGTCGGCGCGGCGAAGGCCGACGCGTACCGCCAGGGCATCGCGGCGGTCGGCACCGAGGGCTACACGGCGATGCAGCTGGCGTCGATCCTCGGCGAGAACAACGTGAAGCTCGTCCCCGACGTCGCGGTCAGCGGCGACGGAAGCGGCGGGCTCGCCAACGCGATGATCGCGCGCCTCATGGCGTCGGGCGCGACGAAGGAATCGCGGTAAGCCCGCGTGCCGCCGCGCTGCACCCCGAGCGCGGCGGCACAACCTCGAGCGCGTCCGTGCGGTCGAGTTCGTCCACTGGGTTATAGTGACGATACTTCCTCCCGCCGGCCGTCCCCCCTCGGCTGACACTCCCAACCGCACTGGTCCCGGTGCTCGTCCGGTCCGGAGGTCCCTTGCCTCTACGACGCCGCAGTGGCACGCAACCATCACGTTGGTTCCTGACAGCAATCACCCTCGCAATTCTCGAAAGCGTCTCCCTCTCCGTCGCTGTATCCGCAGCGTCGTTTGATTTCTCGCTCTCCAACGGCGGCAATCGCTCGGTGATTCGCGGCGCCTCGGTGTCGAACGCGGTGACGGTCACGCGCGTTGCAGGGTCTACAAGGACCGTTACGCTCAGCGCATCGGGCCTGCCGGCGGGAGCGCAGGCGACGTTCTCGAGGTCGTCGTGTTCACCAACGTGCTCGACCACCGTCACCATCTCGACGACGGCCTCGACACCGCTGACGACCTCGACGATCACTATCACCGGAACCGGTGGAGGAAGAGTTCGCAGGACCACGTTCGCGCTGACGGTGACCGCCGGCACCGCCGACACGGTGCCGCCCAGCGTCGCGATGTCGGCCCCCGCCAGCAATGCCTTCGTCAGTGGAGCCTCCGTCGCCGTATCCGCAACCGCGTCGGACGACACGGCGGTTGCCGGCGTCCAGTTCCTGCTCGATGGCGCCAACCTCGGGAGCGAAGACACGGCCGCGCCGTATTCGGTGACCTGGAACACCACGACGGCGGCCAACGGCCAGCACGCCCTCTCTGCGAGGGCGCGGGACGCGTCCGGCAACACTACGACCGCGACGAGCGTCAACGTGGTCGTGGACAACCAGACCCAGGACACGGGGCCGCCGTCGGTGCCGAATGGTGTGTCCGCGACGGCGACGTCCGCGTCGACGGTTGCGGTGAACTGGTCCGCCTCGACTGACGACGTCGGGGTGGCCGGCTATGACGTCTTCCGCGACGGCATCCAGGTCGCAACGGTCGCGGCGACGTCGTACGCCGATTCGGGCCTCACGCCAGGGACGACCTACTCGTACACGGTCGCGGCGTTCGACGCAGCGAACAACCACTCGGCCCAGTCCGCCGCCGCCGTCGCCAACACGCCGGCGGAGCAGGCGCTGCCGTCGGTGCCGACGCTCATTCAACACGTCACCACCTCGTCGAACTACGATCCCAGCGAGCTGGGCAACAACTTCAAGGTTCACCTGGCGGACCCGGCGCTCGCGAACAACTGCGTCATCCTCGGCATCCGGTATCCGGATGCGACGGGCCGCACGGTGACGATCGCCGACAACCGCGGGAACACGTGGCTCGCGGGTCCAACGGTCGCCAACAACGGCATCCGATCGCGCATCTTCTACGTGACCGGTGTGGCCGAGGGGACTCGTGACATCACGGTGACGTTCGACGCCAGGCTGTCGGGGTTCCAGGCGCAGATCTCGGAGTTCTACAACGTCGCCGTCAACTTCGCGCTCGACGGCAGCAGCGGCAGCGCCACGTCGTCGAATCCCGCGATCGTCGCCGGCAGCCTGACGACCTCGGTGCCCGGTGACCTCGTCTACAACTACGTCGCCACGAACGATTTCGGCGCGACCATCACCGGCATCACGGCGGGGAGCGGCTTCACACTGCTCTCGGCGGACCGTCTCCGCGCGTCGGCGGCGCAGTACAAGGTGCAGAGCCAGGCGGGCGCCGTCACCCCGGCGATGACGGTGACGTCGGCGTCCGGGTCGATGAACTCGCTGGCGATCGCGTTGAAGGCCGCGACGGCGGGGACACCGCCGGCGCCGGGCATTCGTGTGACGCACGTCTATCATGGGTACTGGCTGGGCAGCCCGGCGAAGCTGCAGTTCCCGTCGACGGGCAACCTGCTCGTGCTGGCGACGTCGTTCGGCACCCTCAACTCGAACATCTCGTCGATCGCCTCGACGCCGGGCAACACGTGGACGAAAGTCACCATCCCCCCGGTCGACGGTACCGATCCGCAGATGCTCTACGCCGCGAATGCGACCACGGGGCCCAGCCTGGAATTCGCGATCAATGCCAGCGCCGCGTTCCTCCAGTTCGTCATCTACGACATCGCCGGCGCCGCCTCGTCTCCCTTCGACGGGGCCGCGAAGGCATCGGGCAACAATCCGTCGAACGCCACCATCTTCGGCGCGCCGCAGATCTCGACGACCGCGCCCGGGTTGATTCTTGCGACCTTGCCCATGGGCCACGGTCCTCCCATCAACTGCATCGCGCCCGGGTGCTTGTTCGACGGGGTGACCTACCCCGGCGAAGCTGACGGCTCGACCTTCGAGTCGTCCGACGGCTACGCGCACCTCTACCACTCGACCGGCGGGCAAACGTCGTTCGACTGGCAACCCGCCTCCGTCGAGTTGCCGTCCGCCTGGTTCGCGCTGGCCGCGGCGTTCAAGTCGCCGTGAGATTCGAACGACAATGTCGGCGTGGCTGACCGGGTCACGATTGCCGAGGAGGGCCGTCAGACGACGGCCCTCCTCTATCGGGCGGCCGCCGGCTCATCGATCGACCGCACGCTCGTCCTCGCGCACGGCGCCGGCGCGCCGCAGGAGAGCGCCTTCATGGTCGGCTTTGCGACGGCGCTCGCCGAGCGGGGCATCGACGTCCTGACCTTCAACTTCCTCTACACCGAGCAGCGGCGCCGGGTTCCCGATCGCACCGAGGCGCTCGAGGCGTGCTACCGCGCCGCGGTCGCCGCCGCGCGGGCGCAGTTCGACCGTGCGGAGGTCTTCATCGGTGGAAAGTCGATGGGCGGCAGGATTGCCACGCACCTTGCCGCCGCGGAGGACGCCGACGCCCTCGGCATCGCGGGGGTCGTCCTGCTCGGATATCCGCTGCACCCTCCAGGCAAGCCGGCGCAACTCCGGTCGGCGCACCTGCCGCGCATCCGCGTGCCGATGCTGATCGTGCAGGGCGAGCGGGATCCGTTCGGCACGCCGGACGAGCTTCGTGCGGTTGTCGAGGGGCTGAGCGCGGAGACGACACTCCATGTCGTCCCGAAGGGCGACCATTCGCTGGCGCCGTCCCGCCGCGCCGAGGCAGTCGCGGCGACCTACCGCCAGCTGCAGGCCGCGATCGCGGCGTGGATCGCCGGTTCGGGCCGGTCCGCAAAAAAAGGGCCGACCTGAAAGATCGGCCCTTCCCGGCCCGCTGCCCGCTGCCCGCTGTTAGAACGCGATCCTGAACCCGAGCTGCGCCGCCCGCGCGGCGTACGCCGTGTCCGCGTTGTAGATCGGCGTGCCGTACAGCGTCGTGTCCACGTCGGTCGTGAACGACCCGTAGTTCGCGTGGTCGAGCAGGTTGAACACCTCGAGGATGCCGTCGATCGATCGGCGGCCGCCGAGGCGGATGCGCTGCTGGAACCTGACGTCCACGCGATGGAGCGGCGTGCCCACGAAGCTGTTGCGCGGGATCACGCTGCCATCGTCCCGGCGGCGCGTGCCGTTGGTCGCACCGGTGTCGCGCACCTGGCACGAGCCGCAGCTGACAGTGGTGCGCATGCCGGAACCGTAGAAGTAGAGACCGCTCAACTGGAAACCGCGACCCACGTCCCAGATGCCGTTCAGCACCGCGCGATGGCGCTGGTCGGTGGCGGCGTACCCGTACTCGCCCTGTACGTCCGGGCGCAGCGTGAACGTGATCGGCTGGCACTGCGCGTTGCCATCGGGCCCTTTCACCGTCTGACACGGCGGACCCTGCGAGTCCTTCACCGCGCCGAGCGTGTAGTTGCCCGAGAACTGCCACCGGTTGCTGAAGCGCTTGTCGAACGACGCGACGAGCGCATGCCAGTTGGACCACCCCTGCATGTACTCGCCGTTGACGTAGCCCCACTCGGGATACACGCGCGCGGCGATGTTGCCAAACGGGATGTTGTCGCCGGTCGCCGGGTCGTAGCGCAGGTTCTGGTTGTTGGTGACTTCTTCCTGCCGCTGCCCCGTGTACTGGTAGCTCAATTCGACCGCGAAGTTCGTGGCGAGCTGCCGCGACACGCCCACCATCGCCTGGTGGCTGTAGGTATCGTTGTGCACCGTCGTCGGAATCTCCGACGTGATCTCGCGGCGGATGCAGGTGGTCGCCAGCGGCGCCGCCGGCGTGCACAGCTGCGCGCGCGCCTGCTCGACCGTCGGAAACGCGCCGCCAAACGGGTTCATCGCGAAGTCCGGGCGTCCGTCGTAGGCCACCTCCGGGATGATCGTCTGGATGTTCAGGTTCGACTGGTGCGCGGCGTCGTTTTCGAGCTGCGTGTAGTACTTGCCGTAGCCGCCGCGCAGCACCGTCCGTTCGCTGAACTGGTAGGCGAAGCCGACGCGTGGCGCGAACCAGTCGAGCTGATGCGGCCGGTTGCCCGACATCCACGGCGTGAGCTGCTTCTTCTCGCCCATGATGCCGAGGTCCGCGTCCCACCGGATGCCGGCGTTCACCGTCAGGCGCTGCGACACGCGCCAGTCGTCCTGGTACCACGTCGCCCACGCGTGGCGGTTGTTGAGCAGGCGGAAGTTACCCACCGACTGCCGGTAACGGACCGAGATCGGACTCAGCGCGTTGTAGTTCCACGTGGACCAGTCGAACGGGTCGGGGAACATCGCCGCCAGCTGCGCCGCGGTCGGGCGGCGTGCGGCGCCCCCCGCGTTGGCCTGCAGCGACCCGTTGCAGAAGCTGCACCAGTGGAAGTGGAAGTTGTGCTCGAGGAACTCGCCGCCCATCCGGACGTCGTGACGTCCCTTCGCGTTGAACGACATCGTGAAGTCGTCGCGCGCCTGGATCGTCCGCTGGCCGATCATCTGCGGCAGGTTGGTCGCGGTGCCGATGTTGTAGCCGGTCAGCTGGATGCGCGGCGATCCGCCGAGCGTCGCGCTGTTGCCGGCGCCAATCACCGCCCCCTTCGGCAGCGTGTGGCCGCTGATGATCGGGTACTTGCCGCCCGGGAAGTTCGGCGCCGGGCCGCCCTTGTACGAGGCGAGGCCCGCGATGTCCCAGTCGTAGAGGTACACGCCGCCCTTGAGCTCGTTGACCTTGTTGTTCGACAGGACGTGGGTGAACTGATCCCAGTACTGCGTCGAGGTGCGCCACCACTGCGACGCGCCCGAGGGGTGCGTCGTCGCGCCGCCCGCGCCGCGCAGCGGGACGAACTGGGTGTAGCCGTTGACGCGCGCCGACATGTGCGACTTCGGCGTGAACTGGAAGTCGGTCTTGATGCCCGCGGTGCTTTGCGTGCGGATGCCGGACAGGTCGGTGTTGAAGGCGGGGAACACTGAACTGTAGACGGCCGTCTGCGGCTCGCGCTCGTACTCGTAGTTGGCGAAGTAGTGGACGCGGTCGCGCTTCACCGGCCCGCCGAAGGTGACGCTGTACTGCTGGTTCGAGAACGGCACGACGCGATCGGTGACGTGGTCCTTCGCCGCCCAGTCCGAGTCGCGAAAGTAGCCGGAGAACGTGCCGGCCGGGCTGTTGGTCCCCGACTTGGTCACCGCGTTGACGACGACGCCCATCGAGCGGCCCTGGGTGGCGTCGAAGCGGTTGGTGATGAATTCGAACTCGGCGATCGAGTCGCGGCTGAAGCGCGGCTGGCCGAAGCCGGCGCCGGCGACGCTGTTGGTCACCTGCTGGCCGTCCATGTTGATCTGGAAGGCGACCTGCGAGCGCGGGATCGGCGTCTCGCCGCCGGTGTTGGCGCGGCTGCCGGGCGCGAGCAGCGTCAGGTCGAGCCAGTTGCGGCCGTTGAGCGGCAGCTCCTGCATCTGGCGCTGATCGATGTTGGACGCCGCCGTCGACATGGTCGTGTTGATGAGCGGCGCTTCACCGGTCACGGTCAGCGTCTCTGACAGGTTCGACGGCGCCATCTGCAGGTTGACCGTGGCGAGCTGGCCGACCTGCATCTGGAGGCCCGTGCGCGTGACCGTCGCAAACCCCGCGAGCTCCGCGGCGACGCGGTAGGAACCGATGCGCAGCGGCAGCCGGAACCGTCCCTCGCCATCCGTCACCGCGACGAACGTGTTGCCCGACTCTTCGTTGATGGCGGTCACGGTGACGCCGGGCAGCACGCCGCCCGTGGAATCGGTGATGGTGCCGGTCACGGTCGCTTCCTGGGCGTGCGCGACGCCAGGCAGCGCGAGGAAGATCGCCGTCGCGAGTAACCCGAGGAACTGTCGATTCAGCACGGGTGACCTCCTTGGATCCCTTCGTTGCCGCCGAGGAATGCTCGCCGCCGACCGAAGAACAGAGGAATGAGAGCGTGGAATCGATTGGGCCGCTGGATTAGTGGTGCCCTGTATAAGCCCCGCCGCTCGGAGTGTCAAGCGCCGTCAGGGAGCACTTGCACGGCCAGGCCTCGCGCGCGTGTGACGGCGCGAATCGCACCGGTTTACAAAACGCGGGTTGAGCCGTAGGAATACACGATGGCCAAGATGGTCTACATGGTGGTCGAGCACTTCAAGGGAGGCGATGCCGTCCCCGTCTATCGGCGATTCCGGGATCGCGGACGTCTTGCGCCGCCGGGTCTCACGTATGTGTCCAGTTGGGTCGACACGAAGTTGGAGCGCTGCTACCAACTCATGGAAACGGATGATTCGCAGCTGCTCCACGACTGGATGGCGCAGTGGAACGACCTCGTTGACTTCGAGGTGTATCCCGTCATCACCTCAGCGGAGGCAGCCGAAAAGATCCGTCCCCGGTTATAGGGGCCGTGCCGCCGCCAGCCATCGAGCGGCACGTTGACGATGTCGATCGGCGGCTCGGCCAGGTGGCGGCATCTAGCGCGGCGCCGGGTCAGCGGCCGCTGCAGACGCCGCACGCTCGAACCGCAGGCCGCGGACGCCAGGAGCCGTTGCCGTGAACGCCACGACGCGGCCGCGCGCATCGCGCGAGAACTTCATGACGCCCAGCATCCTGCTGCTGAACGCGTCCTCGAATACAGGCGGCAGGTCGATGTCCGCGCGCGTCGGCACGCGGAGGATCAGGTTGGAGTCGCGCGCGACGATCGTGTACGTGCCATCGACCTCGTCGCTCGTGTAGATACCCTCAAACGCGTGCAGCTCCGCGTTCGACGGTGTCCATGGCGCGATCGCTCGCGAGACGCTTGGCTTCGGTCCATCTCCAGTGACGTGGATTTCCTGCGGCTTGCCGTCCGTCGGCGGGACGAACTCGATGACGACGGCCGTTCCCGTGATGGCAAACCGGTTGGTCGCCGTCGGCGTCAGCTCGAACTCGGCGCCGTCATTGGCACTGGCGAACAGCGTTCCGTCGCGAAGGGATATCCGCCCGACCGAGTCGCTCGCCACGTCGCGATAGAGGCCGACCTTGCTTTGAAGATCGTGCAGGGGCAGAGAGAGCGAAGGCGGCGCGGGCGCGGCGGGCGCTGGCGCCGTCGCACGGTCGGGGAACGCGCTATCGAGGAAGATTTCCGCGATCGAGCGCGCGACGGCCCCGGGGTCCACGTCCTCCCGGTTACAGAGGAGGGCAATCGCCAGCGCCCGCTCCGGGTACCTCACGACGTAGCTGCGAACGCCGTCGTCGCCGCCGCCATGTGCGACGGTCAGCAGGCCCTGGTGCCGGGCGATCTCCAGTCCGAACCCGTACTGGCTCCTGTCCGACCAGCCCGTCGCGATGACCGGCGTCTGCATCTCGCGCAGGAGCGCGGCATCGCCGACCCGGGCGTCCGTGAAATTGCGTTCCCAGCGGAGCAGGTCGCCCGCCGTCGTAAAGAGGCCGTCGTTGCCGACGACCACGTTGTTCTCCGTGTTGATCGCCACCGTGAACGCGCCGGCTGTCCGCGTGTACGCCGTCGCACGGTTCGGAATCACGCGCGTGACATCGTCACGAAACCACGAATGCGTCATGGCCAGCGGCTTGAAAATGTTGGCGTCGACGAACGCGGAAAATTTCTGGCCGCTGACGCGGGCGACGATGGCCGCGAGCAGCGTGTACGCGCTGTTGTTGTATTCGAACTGTGAACCGGGGGCGAAGCCGAGCGCGCGCGTGTGCGCCAGGATGCTCACGATCTGCGGGTTGATGTTCTCCGGGTGTTGCGGCCGAAGGCCCTGAAGCACGAACCCGTCCCGCAGTCCGCTCGTGTGCGAGAGGAGGTGGCGAATCGTGATCCGGTGGCCGTGATCACCCCAATCCGCGATGTATTTCCCTACCTCGTCATCCAGCGACAACTGCCCGCGACCGGCGAGGAGCAGGATGCTCATCGCGGTGAACGGCTTCGAGATTGACGCGGCGCTCAGGACCGACGCCGGCGTCATCGGGACGGCGAGCTCCAGGTTCGCCATCCCGTAGCCGTGCTCGTAGACCGTCTCACCGTTGGTGCTGATGCCGACGCTGCACCCCGGCGCGTCCCGCGTGTTCCATTCGGCAAAGAGCCGGTCGACCCTGGTGTTGCCGGACGGCCAATCCGGCCGCTGCGAACAGGCAACGATCGCCGCGACGGCCGCCAGGCTCGCGATACGGCGCGTGCAGCTGGGCATCGGGCGCCGCGAATCAGCTCCTGGGCGCGGAGGAGGAAAAGACCTTCATCGCGGCGGCGATCATGCCGGCGACGTCGGAGACGTTGGCGGGGACCACCACCGTGCTGGTGGTGCGCGCGATCTGGCCGAACTGCGTCACGTACTGCTCGGCGACACGCAGCTGCACCGCTTCCATCCCGCCATCGGTGCGGATGGCGGTCGCCACCTCGCGGATGCCCTGCGCCGTGGCCGATGCGACCGCGCGAATGGCCGCGGCCTGTCCGTCCGCCTCGTTGATGTTGCGCTGCCGCTGCGCTTCAGAGGCTTTGATCACCTGCTGCTTCTGCCCCTCCGCGGTGTTGATGGCCGCATCGCGTTGACCTTCCGACGCGAGAATCACCGCGCGCTTCTCGCGCTCGGCGCGCATCTGCTTCTCCATCGCCGCGAGGATGTCGGCAGGCGGCTGGATGTTCTTGATCTCGTAGCGCAGCACCTTGACGCCCCACGCCTCCGATGCCTTGTCGAGCTCGCCGACGACCGAGACGTTGATGGTCGTGCGCTCCTCGAACGTGCGATCCAGATCGATCTTGCCGACATCGCTGCGAAGCGTCGTCTGCGCGAGCTGCGTGATGGCGAAGATGTAGTCCGAGATTCCATACGAGGCGCGCTCCGCGTTCAGGACCTTGAGATACAGGATGCCGTCGACACCCACCTGCACGTTGTCGCGCGTAATACAGATCTGCTCCGGAATGTCGATGGCCCTCTCCTTCAACGAATGCTTGTAGCGGATGACGTCGACGAACGGCACCAGGATGTGGAAGCCCGCGTTGAGCGTGGCGTTGTAGCGCCCGAGCCGCTCCACCACGAACGCACTCTGCTGCGGCACGACGACCGTGGTCCTGAACACGACGAACAGGACGACGACCGCGAACAGCACGACGACGACGAGACCGGTATCGACAGGCATCGCTCACTCCGAGAGAATGTCGATCGTCAGCCCCTGCAGGGCGACGACGCGCGACCGCTGGCCGGCGCGCAGCGGCGTCGAGCCGACGTTCCGCGCGCTCCATGTCGTGCCGCGCAGCTCGGCGCGGCCGTGTCCTCCCGGCGGGATGTCGCCGGCTGCTACCGCGACCTCACCCGTCAGCGAATCCACTTCGTTCGGGTTACGCATCCGGATGCGGGCCAGCAGCGGCTGGCGGAACAGGCGCAGGGCGACGAGCGCGATGACGGTGAAGAGGGCCCATTCGATCCACGCCGTGGCGACCAGTCCTCCAAGGGCGAGGCCGCCAATCACGATGGCGGAGATGCCGAAAAATATGATGAAGAACCCGCCGGGCGTCGCCAGCTCGATCGCGGCCAGCGCGAGGCCGAGCACCTCCCAGAGCCACCACGTCATGCCGGTCGGATTGTTGCGCGCAGCCTGCGGTTTGCCAAGAGCAATCCTGTCGGCCGCCGCTGGCGAATCCGCGTTCGCCTGGCGCCTGCGCTCCGCGGCACCCGCCCTACGACTGCCCACTGCCCACTGCCCACTGACCAGCGTAGAATCGCGCCCATGCCGAGATACACGTTTCGACTCAACGGCCGCGAAACCTCCGTTGACAGCTGGGATCCGGCGCAGCCGCTCCTCTACGCGCTTCGCGGACCGCTGGGGCTGCACGGCCCCAAGTTCGGGTGTGGCCTCGGACAGTGCGGGGCGTGCACCGTCATCGTGGACAGGACGGCGACGCGCTCGTGCACGCTGCCGGTCAGCCGCGCGGCGGGGCGCGACATCACGACGCTCGAAGGGCTCGGGACACCCGAGCAACCCGACGCCGTGCAGGCGGCGTTCATCGCCGAACAGGCGGCACAGTGCGGCTACTGCACCAACGGCATGGTGATGGCGGCCAAGGCGCTGCTCGCGCGGACGCCGAAGCCGACGGTCGAGCAGATCAAGCAGGCGCTCGACGGCAACCTCTGTCGATGCGGGACGCACACCCGTATCGTGCGCGCGGTGCAGCGCGCGGGACAGGTGTAGCCATGCAGACCATCGAACTGACTCGTCGCGATCTGCTGAAGGCGGGCGGCGCGCTCGTCGTGAGCTTCGCGTTCGGCGGCGTCCCGCGGCGCGCGGCGGCGCAGGCGGGCGCACCTGGCGGGGCGGCCGATCGGCCGCTCGACGCCGGAGAGGTCGACGGCCTGCTGGCGATTCACGCGGACGGGTCCGTCACGATCTACACGAGCAAGGTGGACGTCGGCACCGGCGTGCGCATCGCGTTCGCGCAGATGGCGGCGGAGGAGCTCGGCGTGCCGCCGTCGCGCGTGTCGGTCATCGAAGGAGACACGGCGACCTGCCCCGATCAGGGCGGCACCGGCGGAAGCACGGGCCTCGTGCGCGGCGGCACCGAGATTCGCGCCGCGGCGGCCACGGCGCGCCGGGCGCTGTTGCAGCTTGGCGCGAACCGCCTCAATCGTCCCGCCGCCGACCTGACCATCGCGGACGGCGAAGTGCGCCCGCGCGCGGGAGGCGCGGGCGTCGGCATCGGCACGCTGATCGGCGACCGCCGCTTCGCGCTCAAGGTCGATCGCAACGCGCCGCTGACGCCGCCGTCGCAGCACGCCGCCATCGGCAAGCCGCTGCTGCGGCCGGACGTCCCGGCCAAGTGCACGGGCCGCCACGTCTACGTCCAGGACTTCACGCTCCCCGGCATGCTGCACGGCCGCATCGTCCGTCCCCCGTCGATCGGTGCGACGCTCGTGTCGGTTGACGAAGGATCGCTGCGCGGCATCCCGGACGTCCGCGTCGTGCGGGTGAAGGATTTCCTCGCCGTCGTGTCGAGGGACGAATGGGCGGCCGTACGCGCGGCGACCGCGCTCGAGGCCACGTGGAATCAGCGGGAGTCGCTGCCGGGCCACGAAGGGCTCGACCGGCTGTCACGGAGCGCGCCGCTCGATCGCGACCAGGAAATCGTCAACAAGGGCGATGCGCGGGGCGCCGCGCGCGGGGCCGCGAAGATGCTGTCGGCGACCTACTTCTGGCCGTTCCAGAGCCACGCCTCCCTCGGCCCGTCGTGCGCCGTCGCCGACGTGCGGGCCGACGGCACCGCCACGGTCTGGTCCGCCTCGCAGGGGACGCATGGCCTGCGCGGCAACCTCGCCAAGGTGTTCGGCATTCCACCGGAAAAGCTCCGCGTCGTCTTCCTCGACGGCTCCGGATCGTATGGCACCAACGGCGGCGACCACGTGGCGGCCGACGCGCTGCTGCTGTCGAAGACCATCGGCCAGCCGGTGCGCGTGCAGTGGATGCGGCACGAGGAGCACGGCTGGGATCCGAAGGGCCCGCAGCAGCTGCTCGACGTGCGCGCCGCGCTCGACGCGAGCGGACGCATCGTCTCGTGGGAGACCGAGATGTGGGTGCCGAACGCGGCCCCCGGTGCGCGCGCGCTGCTCTCCGCCGACGCCGCCGGCATCCAGCAGGAGCACGGCACCGGCTCGGGCGCCATCACGCAGAACGGCGATCCGCCGTACGCCGTCGACAACGTGCGCGTCGTCGCGCACCTGATCAAGGACACCCCGCTGCAGCTGTCGAACCTGCGCGCGCCCGGCAAGATTGCCAACGTCTTCGCGGTCGAAAGCCTCGCCGACGAGCTCGCGGTCGCCGCGGGCGAGGACGCCGTGGAGTTCCGCCGCAAGCGGCTCGCCGATCCCCGCGCGCTCGACGTCATCGCGCGGACGGCGTCGGCGTTCAAATGGGACACCCGCACGTCGCCGAACCCGCGCGCGAAGCAGGGCCCCTCGACTTCGCTCGGGACAAGCAACCTGCTCGTCGGCCGCGGCATCGCCTACATGCGCTACAAGCAGACGGAGAACTACGTCGCGATGGCGATGGAGGTCGCCGTCAACCCGTCGAGTGGTCAGATCCAGGTGCGGCGCGTGGCCTGCGCCCACGATTGCGGCCTCATCGTCAATCCCGACGGGCTGCGCAACCAGGTCGAGGGGTGCATCGTGCAGACGCTGAGCCGCGCGCTGCACGAGGAGGTCACCTTCGACCGCTCGCGCGTGACGAGCGTCGACTGGACCTCCTACCCGATCCTCCGGTTCCCCGAGGCGCCGGCAGTGGAGGTCATCCTGATCGATCGGCCGAACGAGCCGCTGGTCGGCGCGGGCGAAGCGGCCACCGCGCCGGTTGCCGCCGCGCTGGCCAACGCCGTGTTCGACGCGACGGGCGTGAGGCTGCGCACCGTCCCGTTCACGGCGGCTCGGGTCAAAAAAGCGCTCGCGTAGGCAGCCCCTGGTTCGTGGGGGCCGCCTTCAGGCGGCCCTGACGATTCGTCTCTACCCACGGTCAACCCCGGATGCGAGGAGGAGTCATGTCGGATCTGTGTCGCCGCCTGCTCGGAACCATCCTGATCCTGGCGCTGCCTGTCATCGCACACGCACAAGACGCAACGCTTCGGGGAACCGTGACCGACTCCACGGGCGGGGTGTTGCCGGGCGTGACGGTGATCGCCGTCAACGATGCGTCGGGCAATACCTTCGAGGGAGTGACCGACGAGCACGGGGTCTTCCAGATTGCCCTGCGCACCGGCGAGTATCACGTCACCGCGCAGCTGCAGGGTTTTTCCGTCGTCACGCGCAGCGGCCTGGAGATGCTGGTCGGCCAGCAGGCCGTCGTCAACCTCCAGCTGTCGCCCTCGACCGTGCGCGAGACGGTCACCGTCACCGGCGAGGCGCCGCTCGTAACGACGACCCAGTCGAGTCAGTCGAGCAACATCGACCCGCGTCAGCTCTCGGAGCTTCCGGTCAACGGCCGCAATTGGCTCGACCTGACGATGCTGGCGGCCGGCAGCCGGATCAACACGGTCTCGAGCGACGACCTGATGCCGAAGGCCTCGGTCGGCACCTCGCAGCTGAACGTCGACGGGCACCAGGTGACGTCGACGATTTCGGCGACCGGCTTCGGCCAGCCGCACTACGGCCGCGACTCGATCGCCGAGTTCGAGTTCGTCGCCAACCGGTTCGACGCGAGCCAGGGGCGCTCGGCGGGCGTGCAGGTCAACGCGGTGACGAAGTCAGGGACCAACACGTTCACCGGCAGCACCGCCGGCTACTTCCGGAGCGATCGGTGGAACGCGCGCGACTTCATCGTCAATCGCGTGCTCCCCTATTCGAACCAGCAGTTCAGTACGACCTTCGGCGGCCCGATCCGGAAGGACAAGATCCATTTCTTTGCCAGCTACGAATACGAACGCGAGCCGTCGACGCAGACCTACACGACCGCGTACAAGAGCTTCAACCAGGACATGACCGGCATACGAACCGACCCGAAGGCCGGCGGGCGCGTGGATTTCCAATTCTCCCCGCAGGTCCGCCTCATGGTGCGCGGCAACGTGTCGCGCCTCTTCACGCCGTTCGATCCGCGGTACACCGGCGGCTCCTCGCAGTCGCCCTCGTCGACGGAATCCACGGCGCGGCCGAGCAACGAGCTCTACGGCGCGCTGACGCAGGTCCTCGGCACTCGTGCCGTCAACGAGATCAAGGTGGGATACGACGACTTCTTCTTCCAGGCGCTGCCGACCGCGCTGTTCCCCACTCACCCCGCCAACGCGTCGTTTCCGACGTGGGCCGTCGGCAAGGGCGCGCCGCGCATGACGTTCAGCGGCTTTGCGATCGGGCAGGCGCACACCAACGCGCCCCAGCGCAACGGCCAGATCCAGTACTCGTTCCGTGACGACTACAGGACGTCGTTCAGTCTCGGCGGACGCCACAGCGCGCACGTCGGCGGCGAGTGGCTGCACCAGTGGGGACCCTATTTCCAGTGCACCAACTGCATGGGCACCTACGACGGCGGCAGCAACAGGCCCCCGGCCAATCTCGAATCGCTGTTCCCGAACATCCTCGACGTGTCGACGTGGAACCTGGCGCCGCTCTCGTCGCTGTTCAGGACCTATTCGGTCGGCATCTCGGCCGCCGGCTTCAAGCAGGAGACGCCGAAGGAAATCGCCGCCGCCTGGGTGCAGGACGACTGGAACGTCACGTCGCGCCTGACGCTCAACCTCGGCGTCCGCTACGACATCAGCAGGGGCCAGTTCGCCGAGCGGGTGGCGATCCTGCCGTGGGTGCCGTCGGGGCGTTCCATCGAGAAGAATCGATTCGGACCGCGCGTGGGCTTCGCCTACACGCTGGACGACCGCACCGTCATCCGCGGGGGCACCGGGAAGTACTTCGCGGATGTCTCCGACCAGGTCTCGTCATGGACCGAGCGGTACGGCGGCGGCGAGGTCAACGCGCAGGTGGCCTACGACGGCCGCGCCGACTTCGCCGGCAACCCGTGGAACGGCAGGCCGCAGCCGACCTACGCCGAGGCGCTGAGGATTGCCGGCCTCCGCAAGAGCGTCTCCCAGATCGCGACGCCGGGGTTGCAGTTTCCCTACAGCTATCAGTCGTCGATCGGACTGCAGCGGCAGCTCGGCGCGACCATGGCGCTGCAGGCGGACTACGTCGTCAACAACAGCCGGCACGAGCTGTTCCAGCGAAACATCAACCTGACCTACAACCCGGCCACCGGCGTGAACTACGTGTCGACCGACGCGACCCGCGCCGTCTACGCGGACTGGGGCGTCGTCAACGCGTACGTCTCGCAGGGATGGTCGAATTTCCACGCGCTCGAAACCGCATTCACCAGGCGCCTCAGCCAGCGGTGGCAGGCGTCGGGCACCTACACGCTGTCGATCTACAACGACGGGAACACGTCACCAGCGCCGTCGCTGACCCTCGTGCAGGATCTCGGCGCCGAGTACGGGCGGTCGACGACGGACCAGCGGCACCGCGCCGTGTTCAACGGCATCTGGGACGTGGGCTATCGGTTCCAGGTGAGCGGGTTGTATTTCTACGGTTCGGGCCAGCGCTTCGCGACGACCTACGGCGGCGGTGACCGGCCCCGCCTGCGTCCCGACGGCAGCATCGTGCCGCGCAACAACTTCGTCGGCGCGCCGATTCACCGCGTGGACGCGCGGCTGCAGCGGCGGTTCGGGCTCGGCGGCCGCAGGGGCATCGACGGCATCCTGGAGGTGTACAACCTGTTCAACCACGCGAACTACGGCTCGTACACGCTCGCGGAAAGCAACGCGAGCTACGGGAAGCCGATTCAGAACATCGGCATCGCGTACCAGCCGCGCATGGTGCAGCTGGGATTCCGCATCGTGTTCTGACGCTAATTTGTTGTGGGTGCCTTGCGGCGCGCCTGCCACCTCGCGCGCAGCGAGGCGCGATCGACCTCGCCGCCGCGCAGGTAGACCTTGTCGATCTTGCGGGTGTTGGAAATTTTGTCGAGCGGGTTGGCGTCGAGCACGATGAAGTCGGCGCTCTTCCCGGCGGCAATCGTCCCGGTATCGATGCGCGCCACGGTGGCGGAATCGTGCGTCGCGGCGACGATCGCCTCGGCCGGCGTCATCCCCATCGCGACCATGCTCTCCAGGTCGAGATGATTGAAGTAGCCGACCCAGAACCGCGTCTGCCCCGTGTCGGTGCCGTTGACGACCGTGATGCCCGCCGCCCTGAGCATCATGGCGCTGCGCGCGTCCGACTCGAACGATTCCCGCGCCCGGGCGACATCCCGCGGCGTCATCTTCCGCAGCGGCGCACCCCAGTGCTGCTCCACGTCCGCCGGTGAATAGGCGGCGAGCAGCAGCGGGTCGTCGAGCCACTCGGGGCGCGTGCTCCCGCCCTGCGTGTTCATCCACTGCGTGATGAGCGAGGGCGTCATCCAGATGTTCGGCCGATCGTTGCGCGCGATCCGGTCCCTGACGATGGCGACCAGCTCGGCGTCGGCGATTTCGCCGCCGCGAACGGGCACGTGCAGCCAGCCCTCGACGCCCGCGCGCATCAGAGTCTTCGCGTTGGCGAACGTGACGTTGTGGACGCCGACGGGGATGTTGAGCTTGTGCGCCTCGTCGGCCACCGCGCGGTAGAGAGCCGGTGTGAGCGTCTTCTTGGTGCCGCCCCGATCGTCCACCCAGATCTTGATGAACGCCGGCTTCATCGCCGCGTAATCGCGAACGGCCGCGCGCGCTTCCTCCTCGGTCGAGACCGGGTACGAGACGTCCACCCGCGAGGGATGGCCCTGCGCGCCCGACCCGGGCCACGCGATGCCAGGCCCGGCCGTCCTGAACAGCGCCGCGCCCGGGATGACCTCGTCGCGTACGCGCAGCGGCACGTCGCCCCAGTTGGTGCGGCCGCCGTGCAGGTCGGAGCGGCTCACGAGGTCGCCGACGCCGATCACCGCGCCGACGCCGTTGTAGGCGAGCAGCTCCAGGTGATCGACGAGGTTCTCGCGCGTGAACATCTCCTTCGACATCGTGCCTTCGGCGATGTTCTGGAAGCCGATGTGCCCGTGAAGATCCACCAGCGTCGGCATGACCGTCTTGCCGGCGAGATCCACGCGCGTGGCGCCGTCCGGCGCCTTGAGGTCGGCACGGCGGCCGACGTAGGTGAATTGATTGTTCTCGACGATGAAGGCGGAATCCTCGATGGGCGCGCTGCCGTCACCGGCGATGAGACGCGCGCCCTCGAAGACGGTGACGCGCGCAGCCGGGGCCTGCCGGCTCTCGGCGGGCGGAGAGCACGCCCACGCCGTCAGCAGGCATGCGCCGAGGAGGAGTGCGAACGCGGTTTTCACAGGGTCGTAGAGGCGGACCTCGAGGTCCGCCTCTACTGAAGCCTACTGAAGAAGGGCCGTCGCGTTCCGCTTCGGGACGTAGCCGACCGGGATCCTCGTCGTTTCCTTCATCGTCTTGACGTCGACGACGGACACGTCGTTGGTGACCGGGTTGGCCACGTACGCGGTCTTGCCGTCGGGCGTCAGCGTCACCCAGGCCGCGCCCTTCCCCGTGAGCTCGGCGGAGCCGAGCAGCTTCAGGTCGGGCAGCGAGTACGAGTAGACGTAATTGTTGATGCGGCTGCAGACGACGAGCGTCTTCTGGTCGGCGGTCACCGCCATGCCGTGCGACGGATCGGAGCCTTCGGGCACCTCTTTCTTGCCAGCCGGCAGCTTGGGGTTGTTGATGCGCTGGACTTCCTTGTGCGTCGCGAAATCCACCACCGCAAACCCGTTGAGGCCGCTCATCTGCACGAAGATCCATTTCGTCGAGCCGTCGGGATTGGTCGCAAACGCCATCGGGCGCACGCCGAGATCCTCGTCGAGCGTCCAGGCCGGCGATTCCGTCGCGGTGTCGATGACGTTGACGCTCTTGCCGACAATCGAGCCCGCGACGACGTACTTGCCGTCGGGCGTGACGTACGGGTTGTGAATGGTGCCCTTGGTCGGAATCGTCTTCACCCTCGTCATCGTCGCCGTGTCGATCACGTCCACGCCACCCGGCTCCTGGATGATGCCGACGTAGACGTGCTTGCCGTCCTTGCCGACGGCCATGTTGTTCGGGTGCCCGCTGAGCGGCACCCGCTTGATGACCTCAAGCGTTTTCGCATCGACCACGTCGAGCGAGCTCTCGGCTTCGTCGCTGACGTAGATCCGGCTCCCGTCGGGGGCGACGCCAGCGCCGTGGCTCACCTCGATCCCTTTGATCACGCCAACCACAGTGTTGGTCGCCGGATCGATGATGTGGACGTTGTCGCCGGCGCTGTTGGTCTGGATGATCCGCACTTTGCTCTGCGCGGCGAGGGAGATCGTGCACAGGGCAACTCCGGCGACGACGGCCAGCCATGCACGCGTTGAGTGTGTGTTGCCCATTTGATCAGCTCCTGCCTGCGGATCCGCTACTTCCCAG
>DATNCQ010000117.1:0-2201 GCA_035571515.1 Vicinamibacterales bacterium | reverse complement strand
CTCCACGGCTTTCGGCGCGGCATCGTTGCGCGCGACGACGCGCAGTTCTACGCGGCCGCGTGGGACCGGTGCGGGAAACAGGTCGCTGTAATCGTCGTGCGCGAGCTCGTGCGGTGCGTCGTTGGCTTCGGACCCAGTCAGGGACGGCTCGAACAGCGCATGCACGCCCTCGAGAGAAAGCATCGCATCCGCGGAACGAGCGGGGCTCGAAGCCATCGACGCAGGCTGTTCGAGCGCAGCGGCCGCATTGAACCGTTCGTTGGCCCAGCGCAGCACGCGAAGCCGCGTTTCCGGGTCGAGAGCCGAGAGCGCTTTGCCGATGGCGAGGATGGCGTGGGCTTCCGCGGTCACGTCGTCGCGATCGTCGGGGCGGCGGGGGGGAGACACGTCGTACACAACCATGCTTGTCTGGTGGACTATCAATACCGTCGCCAGGACGGATATCCACCTAAAGCCCGGTTTTCCAGGAAATTAGCTGAAATACAAGTCCGTCAGTCGAGCGGGCGCTGTTCCACCAGGGAACACGCGGGCGGAAAGTGAAATGCGGCGAGCGCCGCGGCCGCGGCACGCGAGCCGGTGAATCCGGCCCGCGTCCCGCGCCCAGGGACGGTGCTACCTGTGGTCGCTGTGGTCGTCGTCGAGCTGCCCGCGGATCTCGCCGCCCGGCGACGGCGCGGAGTGCACATTGACGTAGGCGTTGCCCGCTCGAATCGCAGCAATCACCTCGTCGAGTTCAGTCAACGCGATTTGCTGAGTGGCGACGGGGACCACGCTCGCCGCCGTCAACGTGCCGGTAACGGTCCCTGCCTGGGGGCACTCCGGCGTGGTGGCCGCAACTTGCGCCGGGGCGCGCGCCGTTCCCTGGCAAAGCCACAGCACGATGCCGCCGTTCACGTCCTTCTGGGCGAGGTGAATGTGCGACTGCGCGACGACTCCCCCGAGACCGCTGAACGACAACTCATACTCGATCGCGGTTCCGGTGGCCGTCTCCACGATTTCCGCTCTGAATTTGCCGGTCGCGCCGGTCGAGACAATGGGGACCTCGTTGAAGCCTTTCAGGCTGGTGCGCAGTTTGTTGTCGCGGCCGTTCCCGCGATCATCGGCTGCGACGTGTGTGACGGTGGCGACCGTCGCGGCGAACATGAGTCCCGCCAGAACGATGCGCAGTGTCTTCATCTGCCCGCTCTCCTTTTTGTCGATGTGCGGCTGGCTCGTGAGCCACGCCGCAGCCGCCCTCCGGGTACGGCCTTTTGCGATCGACAGCGCTGGAACTGAACCGTAGAGAAGGCCAAACACTAAGCGCGACCATTCGAGCGGCGCAAGCGATTTGTTGGGCTTTCATAAGGTGGGTGCAACCGCGATCCAACGAAAGCGATCGCCTTGTGACAGCGGCCATCACGGCCGGCGCGCATCCGCCTGCTGACCACGCGCGGCGAGAAACGATCCGCTGGTAGCAGGTATAAGCCAGAACTCGTTTCGTTCACGCACCATGCGGCAAGAATATTCCTGTCGGTCTGGCGAGGACTCCAACTTCATCGCCTTCGTCGGCCGACGTGGGATAGGCTCGCGCCGGATTCGATCTTCGATGAGCATCGCCTTGCGGCGCATTCGTCGTGCTCTCTCCGCTTCGCTTCTGATTGCCGGTTCGCTGACCGGCGCCACCGCTTCACCACCGGGGACAAAGGTGGCACTGACGGTGACCGCGTCGGGCCGCAGCGGGTCGCGGATCATCTCGAACCCGGCCGGCATCAATGTGCCGGTTGGCAGCACCGCCGTCTCGTCGTTCGCCCCGGGCACGCAAATCACCCTGAGCGTGTCGACCGGGCGCGATGCGATCTGGGCGGGCGCGTGCTCGAGCGGCGGGAACAGGAAAAGGACGTGCACGTTCACCATCACCGCGAACGCGTCGGTGAGCGCGAACGTCGAGTAGCGCAGCCCTTCAGGGCTGCCACAGGAACGACGTAGCGCAGCCCTTCAGGGCTGCCTTCGCAATCGATCCGTCGGGAGGAGCGCCACGTCGGCACCCCTCCCGCGACTGCTTACGGCACGCACTGCACGTCGACGAAGATCGTCAACGCCTTGGTCGTTTTCGGGAACGTCACCTGCACGCTCTGCGCCCCCGCCTCCGGCTGCCGGATGCCGTTCACATAGATGAAGCCGACGGTGCAGCCCGGCTGATCCGAGATCGAGATGAGGTGCGT
>DATNCQ010000116.1:0-36182 GCA_035571515.1 Vicinamibacterales bacterium | reverse complement strand
CGAGGCCACCGCGTTCTGCCCGTTGGTGAAGTCATAGAAGGCGGTGATGCGGCTCGCGAGGTCGGGCACGGGCGCGATGCCCGAGTCGATGATCGCGATGCCGATGCCGGTGCCCGTCGGGTCGGTGTCGCTCAGCCCGAGTTGTGACCGGAGGTCGCTGGCCTTCTTGACCGCCTGGTTGATGTTGCCGCCGAGCAGGACGTCCTGCGCGGCCAGCGGGGCGGAGAAGACCGGGGCGTCGATGGAAATGGACCCGATGCCAGGCAGGGTCTCGAGCCACGCGAGGTCGGCGCTCGAAAGCTTCAACGAGATCGCGTTGGCGCGGCGCGCTTGCCGGCCGACGAAGATGCCCCTGCTTCGCAATGCCTTCAACAGCGAGGCCCAGTCGGTGGTCCCGTCGGCGCGCACGATCACGCTGACGGTTCCGGTCGTCCCTGCAGACTGCTCGATTTGCTCGATCTGCCGATCGATCCGGGCCTTCTTCTTCAATGGTCCGCCTTTGACGGCGAACATCACCGGGGCCTGCAGGATCACCAGCGCGGCGACCACGGCCCAGGTACGGACTTTAGGTAGATTCATGACGTGCTCCCGATGAGCAACATCGGATCCAGAACCTCGACAATAGCGGTATTCGAGCTAAGTCGCTTAGATGGAAATGATTAAGTGGTGAAAGCGCCATCTGTGCTCGCAGCGCACATGCTCCGTCACGGAACACGCCCGGAGCGCGCTGCTCGCCTGGCCATCGGCCCAACTCAGCGTTAAAACGTTGGCGGGTTGAGGGTTAGAGCGATGTTTCCGAAACGGAACACGAGGTTTGTGAAGACGGTACACAAGCCAACGGCCGATTACGACTTCAGCAGACAAATTACGACAATGAGCGCGACTTGCGAGTGCGCCGCCAGCCGTTTGATATAGGGGGTCGGCGAAAAAACTATTGCACCCGAATCGCTGAACACTCGCAGCTCGCGCGGGAGCATAATGCGCCCGTCCCGGATGCCAGCACATCTACTCTCCCGCAGGGAGCTCCTCAAGTCGGGCGCCCTCCTTATCGGGTTCAACTTGTTCGAACCGGCCACCCGCCTCTTTGCGCAGGGGCTCCAGGGCGGGACGCCGATGTCGAACGCCGGCGGCCTGCCGGCCGACCAGCTCGACTCGTGGCTGGCCGTCGCGCCCGACGGCACCGTCAGCGTGTTCACCAGCAAGGTCGATCTCGGGACCGGCGTCGGCACGTCGCTCGGACAGATCGTCGCCGAGGAGCTCGACGTTTCCGTGCTCAGGATCCGGATGGAAATCGGCGACACGACAAGGAGCGTCGATCAGGGACGCACGTCGGCCAGCCGCACGCTCGAGCGCGCGGGCCCGCAGCTGCGCCAGGCTGCGGCGGCCGCGCGGCAGGAGTTGCTGAAGCGTGCATCGGTGCAGCTTGGTGCCCCGGCGAGCCAGCTGACGGTGACCGACGGCGTGGTGAGCGTGGCGGGCAATGCCGCCAAGAGCGTGTCCTACGCCACCCTCGTCGGCGGCAAGCGCTTCGACACGAAGATCCAGGCCAGCGGCGAGCAGTGGGACCTGAACCTGGCTGCCGACGTCAAGCCGAAAGACCCGAAGGATTACAAGGTCGTGGGCACGTCGGTGGCGCGATTCGACCTGCCGCCGAAGTTCACCGGTCAATTCCTGTACGCGCACGACGTGCGCGTCCCCGGCATGCTGCACGGTCGCGTCGTGCGCCCGCCGGTCGTCAACTCCCGCCCCGCGTCAATCGACCAGTCGTCGATCGCCGGCATACCCGGTGTCGTGCAGATCGTGCAAAAGGGGAACTTCCTCGGCGTCGTCGCGCAGACCGAGTGGGCGGCGATACGCGCGGCCCGCATGCTGAAGGTGACATGGTCGGAGCCGCCGATGCAGTACCCGACGGGACCCGACGCGATCTACGACTATCTGCGGACGACCAAGCCGGTCGCGGAACGCGTGGCCACCAACACCGGCAACGTGGCGTCCGCGTTCAGCGGCGCCGCGAAGACGTTCGACGCCACCTACCGGTGGCCGTTCCAGATGCACGGGATGATCGGCCCCTCCTGCGCCGTCGCCGACGTGCAGGGGAGCAAGGCCACCATCTGGTCCGGTTCGCAGGCGCCGTTCATCACGCGGAACGGGATTGCGCGCCTGCTCGGCCTGCGCGAGCAGGACGTGCACTTCGTCTACTGCGAGGGGTCGGGCTGCTTCGGCCGCCTCGAGCCTGACGATGCGCCGGAGGACGCGGCGCTGATGTCGCAGGCGGTCGGCAGACCGGTGCGCGTGCAGTGGATGCGCGAGGACGAGCACGGCTGGGAGCCGAAGGGCCCTCCGCAGCTCATCACGATTCGATCGGGGCTCGACGCGCAGGGCCAGGTCACGACGTGGGACTACGCCGAGCAGACGCTGCCGTGGACCGATGCGCGCCTGACGCCGATGCTCGCCTCGAGGCAGACGGGCATCAAGCCGGACGAGAACGGCATCGCGCTCGGCGGCGGCGACGGCGCGCCGTATGTCTTCTCGAACCGCAAGGCGGCGGCAGCAACCATCCCGTGGGTGATGACGCCGAACCCGCTGCGCACGGCGAACCTGCGTGCGCCATACTCGCAGGCGCGCTGCTTTGCCGCGGAATCGCAGATGGACGACATGGCGGCCGCCGCCGGCGTCGATCCGGTGGAGTTCCGCCTGCGTTACCTGACGGGCGCCGGCAACGAGCGCGTCGCCGCGGTTCTGCGCGCGGCGGCGATGAGGGCCGGTTGGCAGCCCCGGCCGCACGGCGCGGACGGCGCGCGGGCGTCGGGCGCTCGAAACCGCAACACCGCGACCGGGCGCGGCGTGGCCATCTCCGGCATGGCCGGCACTGTCGTCGCGCAGATCGCCGACGTCGACGTCGAGCGATCGACGGGCAAGGTCACGGTCAGGAAGGTGACCGTCGCGCACGACTGCGGGATCATCGTTAACCCCGACGGCCTGAAGAACCAGATCGAGGGCAACGTGATCCAGGGCACGAGCCGCGCGCTGCTGGAGGAAGTCAGCTTCGATGCCGCCGGCGTGCGGAACCTGAACTGGAACACCTATCCGATCATCCGGTTCCGCGACATCCCGGAGGTCGACATTGTCCTGATCGATCAGCGGGCGATGCCGCCGCTCGGCGGGGGCGAGGCGTCGTCGACGGCAACGGCGGCGGCGATCGGCAACGCCATCTTCGACGCCGTCGGCGTGCGCCTGCGCCAGGCGCCGTTCACGCCGGACAGGGTCCGGCGTGAAGTGGAAAAGTGGAAAAGTGGAAAAGTTTAAGAAGTAAGTCGAAAGTAGAAAGTCGAAAGTAGAAAGTCGAAAGTAGAGGATTCTGCATGCAGCGGCGGGAGTTCATCGCGGGTCTGGCGGCCATCGGCGCGAGCACGCTCGTCCCGGACTTGCTCGAGGCCGCGCAGCCCCGGCCGGCGACGGCGGTATCGCCGTTCCGCATCGACGTCCACTATCACGGCAACTCGCCCGGCTTCATCGCCGCCATCAAGGCGCGGAACACCGGCCAGATGCCGCTCATGAACTGGACGCCTGCGAAGGCGCTCGAGGACATGGATCGCGACGGCGTCGCGACCTCCGTCATGTCGACGAGCGAGCCGAGCGTCTACTTCGGCGACGCCGCGGCGGCGCGCGCGCTGGCGCGCGAGTGCAACGAGTACTTCGCCAGGCTCGTGTCGGATCGTCCGGCGCGCTTCGGCATGTTCGCCACGCTGCCGCTGCCCGACGTCGACGGCGCGCTGAAGGAGATCGAATACGCCTACGACACCTTGAAGGCCGACGGCGTCTGCTTCATGAGCAGCTACGAGGGGAAGTACCTCGGCGACCCGGCGTTCGCGCCGGTGATGGACGAGCTGAACCGGCGGAAGGCGGTTGCCTACACCCACCCGTTCCGCGGCGCGATGATCAACATGCTGCCGGACGGGCGCAACATGGGGATCACGCTCTCGACCGAAACGACGGTCACGATCCAGAGCATCCTCTACACGAACACCGCCACGCGCTGCCCTGACATCCGCTTCATCTGGTCGCACGGCGGCGGCACGGCCCCCTACATCACCGGCCGGCTCGGCGCCGGGGTCGGTCCCGACGGAAAGCCGAACGCGAACCTGGCCGCGCTGCAGAAGTTCTATTACGACACCGCGCAGGCGTTCAATCCGTACACGCTGGCGACGTTCACCGCGGTCGTGCCGAACTCGCACATCCTGTTCGGCAGTGACTATCCATTCGCCCAGGCAGGCACCGTGGCGAAGGGGCTCGCCGAGGCCGGTTTCACGGCGGCGAACCTGCGCGCAATCGAGCGCGACAACGCGCTCGAGTTGTTTCCCCGGTTGAGAAGGACGTAGGCATTCATGGAGGGGTTATGTTGCGACGGGTTTCCATCGCGGCACTGCTGTTCGCACTGATCGTCATGGCCGCGCCCGCGATGGCGCAGACCACCAACGGCGTCATCTCCGGCATCATCAGCGACGCGCAGGGGGGCGTGCTTCCCGGCGTGACCGTCACCGCGCGCAACGTCGATACCGGCGCGATGCGCAACATCGTCACCGAAGGCGACGGCCGCTTCCGGCTCGCGGCCCTGCCGCCCGGGCGCTACGAGGTGAAGGCCGAGCTCCAGGGCTTCGGCGTCGTCACGGTGCCCGACATCACCGTGCTGGTCGGTACCGAGGTCACCCGCAACATCACGATGCAGGTGCAGGGGCTGAACGAGTCGGTGACGGTCACCGGCGAGGCGCCGATCGTCGAGGTGACCCGGAGCGACGTCTCGGGCGTCATCACGCAGCAGCAGATGCAGATGCTGCCGCTGGCCACGCGCCAGCCGATGGATCTCGCGCTGCTGATGCCGGGCACGAGCCAGGACGCGGTGCGCGCGCGCAAGGCCAACTCGAACGTCGGCGCCGGCGCGTTCACCAATGGCTCCGCGCTCCTCGTCGACGGCGTCTGGAACAAGGAAGGCAACACCGGCGAACCGCGCCAGGACTTTCCGCAGTCGGCGATCCAGGAGTTCAAGGTGTTGCTGAGCCAATCGCCCGCGGAGTACGGCTGGACGGCCGGCGGCGCCGTGTCGATGGCGACCAAGAGCGGCACCAACCAGGTGCACGGCGAAGGGTTCGAGTTCTATCGCGACAAGGCGCTCAACACGATGGATCCGTTCGCGAAGGCCGCCGGGCAGGCGAAGCCGGCCTTCAGCCGCCACCAGTACGGCGGCGCCATCGGCGGTCCGATCGTCAGGGACAAGCTGCACTTCTTCGAGGCCGCCGAAGCGCTGCAGAACAACCTCTATGACAACGTCGTCGTCAGGCAGCCGGCGTTCTACGGGAGCCTGAACGGCGTGTTCAAGAGTCCCGAGTACAACCACATGTCGTTCACGCGCGGCGACTGGCAGGTGAACCAGAAGCAGAACCTGTTCGTGCGCTACGCGTGGCAGGTGTCGGATTTCACGTGCGAAGGGTGCGCGGCGTCCTCGTCGCAGCCGTGGTTCTCGCCGGGCGGCGGCATCAAGCAATCGCGTTACGCCTGGGCAGGCGCGCATACGTGGGTCCTGTCGCCGCGCGTGCTGAACGAGGTGCGCGGCCAGTGGACGACCTACCTGTTCCGCGCGCACGTGCCGGGCGTCGAGCCGCAGCGGAAGCTGTACGACGAGTCAGCGGCGCGGATCGCCGGCACGACGCAGATCTACGCGTTCCCGAGCCTCGGGTCGTGGGGCGCCAACACCAACCAGTACGGCGACCTGCTGTCGCGGCAGCTGCGCGACGACATGTCGATCACCACGGGCCAGCACACCTGGAAATTCGGCGCCGGCGGCCAGAGCCTTCCCATCCGGCAGTCGATCCGCAAGGCGCAGGGCACGTGGACGTTCTCGGTCGATCAGCCGTTCAACCCGAGCAACCTCGCGTCGTTCGTGCCGGTGCCCGGCTCGGTCCAGCAGTTCACGGCCGCGCTGCTCAACGTGCCGCTCTACGCACCGAACGTGCTGTGGGACACCTACGCCGAGGACGAGTGGAAGCCGGCGGCGGGCGTCACGCTGAACCTCGGCGTCCGCTACGAGTACCAGGCCAAGGTCTACAACCAGGGACGCGATCTGAACGACAAGGAAATCTTTCCCACGACCGGCACCGCGACGAGCCTGGCGCCGCTCGTGGACTTCTCGCATCGCGGCGACAAGAACAACTTCAGCCCGCGTGTCGGGCTCGCGTGGGACCTGAAGAACGACGGCAGGACGGTCGCGCGCGCCGGCTACGGGCTGTACTACAACGTCATGAACACGCAGCTCGAGCTGTCGGAAATCCAGAACTACCGGCAGTTGAACGCCGTCATCGCCAACCCGAGCTACCCGGACCCGTACGGCGGCCGCGATCCGATCTCGTTCGTGTCGGCCGGCGTGCAGAACATCGCCGTGCAGGCCAACGATCTCGAGAACCTGCAGTCCGCGGCCTACACCGGCGGCGTCTCGCAGTCGCTGACCTCGGCGCTCGCGATTCACGTGGACGGCGTCTACAACCGGATGACGAAGGTGCCGATGGCCATCGACATCAACCCGCGCAGCGGCGGGACGACGGGCCTCAGGGCGCTGCCGCAGTTCGGGCGTGTGCTGCAGACGCAGTCGATCGGCTTCGCCGACTACAAGGCGCTGCTCGTCCGGCTGGAGAAGCGGCTCGATCACAACTACATGTACACGGTCTCCTATACGCTGGCGGGGACCAACGGCAACGTGAGCAGCTCGAGCTTCAGTTCGACCGTCACCGACTCGGCGCACATCGACTACGACAACGGCCCGAACAACAGCGACCGGCGCCATGCGCTCGTCGCCAGCGGCTCGTTCGTCCTGCCCTCCGACGTCGTCTTCGGCGCGGTCTTCACCGCCCGCTCGACGATGCCGTTCAGCGCGATTGCGGGGACCGATCTCAACGGCGACGCGAACATCACCGACTACGTGCCCGGCACGACGCGCAACGTCTTCAACCGCGGCAACGACGCGCAGATGATGGCGCGCGTGAATGCCTACCGCGCGACCGTCGGGATGGCGGCGCTGCCGGCGTCGCAGATCAACACGAACGAGTTCTACGGGCTCGACGTGCGCGCGAGCAAGTCGATCCGCCTCGCCACCGACCGGAGGGTCGAGCTCGTGGCGCAGGTGTTCAATGTGCTGAACCGCACGAACCTGCTGGCGGCATGGCAAACCAATGCGCGGTCGGCCGCGTTCGGCACCATCACGTCCGCGGCGAACATGCGCCAGGCGGAGCTGGCCGTGCGGTTCTCGTTCTGAGCAGGGGGCAGGGGGCAGGGGGCAGGAGGGTGCAGGTGAGAGGCAGCTGCGGATGACAGGGGGCAGGAGAGTCGTTGCGCTCGTCGTCCTCGTTGCGGGCCTGATCATCGCGCTGCACGCGCAAAGCAAGCTGCTGGCGCCGACCGGCACGCTGCGGTCCTCCTTCATCGCGACCAACCCGGTGCAGGGCCGGGTGGACCCGAAGACGGGGGCCACCTCCGGCCCCGCCGCCGATCTGACGCGCGAGCTCGCGCGCCGCATCGGCGTGCCATCCGTCGTGACGCCGCTGCCCGACGCGGGCGCCGTGCTCGACAGCGTCAGGAACGGCACGGTGGACATCGGGTTCCTCGCCGTCGAAGCCGAGCGCGCGACGCAGGTCGATTTCTCGGACGCCTATTCCAGCTCCGGCGCCGCGTACGCGGTGCGCACCGATGCCCCGTTCCAGAAGTCGGCCGACGTCGATCGCGCGGGCGTGACGATTGCCGCCATTACCGGCCAGGCGCCCGAGGTCTACGTGCGCGAGCACGTGAAGAACGCGCGCGTCCAGTCGCTGCCGGCGGTGCCGCCGAACGCGGAGATGGGCAGGATGCTGCTCGACCGCAGGGTGGATGCGTTCGCCGCCAATCGCACGCGGATGGAGGAGCTCGTCCGCGACGTCCCCGGGTTGCGCGTGCTCCCTGACGACTACATGGTGACGCTGCAGGCGATCGTTGTCCCGAAGGGGAAGGCCGCTCAGCTGGCGGAGGTCAATCGGTTCCTCGCTGACGTCCGCAAGTCGGGGTTCGTGCTCTCATCGCTCGAGAAGGCCAAGATCGCCGGCGTCAAGGTCGCGCCCGAGCCGCGGCCATAACGCGCCTCACGTGCCCGCTTGCGGCGTCATGGGCTGCAGCGGATGCTGAGGCGTCGCGGCCCTCGTCCTCTGGCCGGTTCCCTGCACGTGGGTCGTCGTGGCAGTGCGCCGGCTTGTTCTCGGCATCGTCGTCGTGGCGGGCGCGGCTGCGTTCGTCTATCTCGGCCGCCGCTTTTCACTCGCCGACGTGGCGATACTGCTCAGCGGCACGCCGCACGATCGGTACGCGCTCGATCTGAAATTCCGTCGGCTCGACGACACCACCGACGGCCGGCGATGGATTGCCTCCGCGCAGGAATCGCTCCTCCGCCCGCGCGCCACGGCGTTGCCGCTCGTTGATGTCATGCCCCTGGACGCCGACGCCGTCGCCTACACCCTTCATCTGCGGCGAGGGCAGCGATATGCCGCCGGCGTTCGCGCCGGCAAGCCCGTATTCATCGATCTGTTCGAGCAGACAGCCTCGGGCCCGCGACATGTCAGCAGTGCGCCCGCGGACACGTCTTCCCTCTCTGTCGAGATTTCATCTGACGGTGACTATCTCGTACGTCTCCAGCCTACGCTGGACGGAGCCGCCGGCGCCGTGGTCTCGCAGACCATCGAGCCGAGCCTGGCGCTGCCGGTGCAAGGCGCGAAGCGCTCGAGCATCCAGAGCGGCTTCGGCGCGGCGCGCGATGCCGGCGCCCGCCGTCACGAGGGGGTCGACATCTTCGCCGCGCGCGGGACGCCCGTGATTGCGGCGGCGGACGGCATCGTGACGTCGGTCGGCATGAACGGCCTCGGCGGCAAGGTCGTCTGGGTCGTCCGCCCGTTGCGCGGAGAGTCGTTGTACTACGCGCACCTCGACACGCAGGCCGTCAAGGCTGGCTCGTACGTGAAGCGCGGCGAGGTGCTGGGAACGGTGGGGAACACCGGCAACGCCCGCGGCGGGCCGACGCATCTCCATTTCGGGATTTACGCGCGCGGCGGCGCCGTCGATCCGCTGCCGTACGTAGCGTCAGTCGTTCAGCCTCCGGAACACGCCTTCGTAAATCACCGGCGCGCCGCGCGTCGGTAACGCGCGAGGGCAGACAAAGGGCTGAACACGACGCTCGCCGGCGGGCACGTCGTCGCCGTCAGCCCTTGACGTAGGCGAGCTTCGCGGCGACCTGTCCGCCGCGGACCGTGAACACGTCCACGCCGCGGAGATGCCACGGCTGGCCGTCGCGCACCTTGCGGTACACCCACCGGACGACCGCGCGGTCATCGCAGACGATGACGTCTTCCGCCTCGAAGACCGCGCCCGCGTTGCGCGCGAACCACGCGCGCCAGTAGTCCACTACCGCCGCCCTGCCCTGGATGCGCCGGCCGTCGGGCGGCGGTGAGGTGTCCTCGAAGACGGTGTCGTCGGTCAGCACGTCGGCAAGCGCGTCCGCGTCGTGCCGGTTGAAGGCCTCGTTGAAGCGGTCGATCGTCGAGCGCGTCGATTCGGATCGCATCGGGCGATCAGCTTACCGGAGCACGTGGCTTGTTGTAGAGTGTGCGCGCGCAGACATCACATCTGCCGGGGACGTCCGTCCCAGGAGGGTCCACATGCGGAGATCTTTGCGTTCGCTCATGGCCCTGCACGTCGCCGTCTTGGCATGCACCCTCGTCTTGCCCGCGCTCGCGCGGGCGCAGCAGACCAGCGGCATCGCCGGGCTGGTGCGGGACAGTTCCGGTGCGGTGCTGCCCGGCGTCACGGTCGAAGCGGCGAGCCCGGCGCTCATCGAGAAAGTGCGCAGCGCGGTCACCGATGCGCAGGGGCGTTTCAACATCGTCAATCTGAGGCCCGGGACGTACGTCGTCACCTTCTCGCTCGCCGGGTTCAATGCCGTGAAGCGCGAGGGCATCCAGCTCACCGCCGGCTTCACCGCCGCGGTCAACGCCGACCTGCAGGTCGGCGCCCTCGAAGAGACGATCACCGTGAGCGGCGAGACGCCGCTCATCGACACGCAGAACACCCGCCAGCAGAAGGTGCTGTCGAGCGAGCTGCTCGACGCGCTGCCGAGCGGGCAGAAGACGGCGATCAACGTCGTGTCGCTCACCCCCGGCATGACGACCGCCGGGCTCGCGGACGTGGGCGGGTCGCTCGGCACCTACAATGCCGGCGGCAACGGCACGACGTTCCACGGCAAGACGGGCTTCAAGCGCGAGTTCGACGGCATGCGCGTCGAGAACATGGAGGCGGACGGCAACAACGGCTACATCCTCAACGCCATCACCGTCCAGGAAACGACCGTCGAGACCGGCGGCGTCTCCGCCGAGAGCGACATGAGCGGCGTCTCGCTGAACATGATTCCCAAGGAGGGCAGCAACGCCTTCCGCTTCATGGCCACGGGCCTGTTCACCAACGAGCACCTGTCGACCGACAACTTCGGCGAGAACCTGCGCGCGCGCGGCGTCACGCTGCCGAGCAAGGTGATCAACATCTACGACTGGTGGGGCACGGCGGGAGGCCCGATCAAGCAGGACAAGCTGTGGTTCTTCGCCGCGGAACGCATCTGGGGCAACAGGAACCAGCGCGCCAACACGTTCTGGAACAAGACGCAGGGCTCGCCGTTCTACACCCCCGACCCGGCGCGTCCCTTCCAGCCCAACGAGTACTACAAGTCGCACGCGGCCCGCGTCACGTGGCAGGCGTCGCAGCGCAACAAGGTGAACGTCTTCTTCGACGTGCAGAAGAACTGCAAGTGCTATTCGGGAACCGGGCTGACCGCGGTGACGACGACGGCGCCCGAGGCGGACGCGCAGCTGCGGTTCTGGCCGCAGTTTCTCGCGCAGGCGGCCTGGTCGGCGCCCGTCACCGATCGGCTGCTGCTCGAAGCGGGCTACTCGGCGACGATCTCGCACTGGCCGCGCGTGTCGAACGCCGGCGTGAGCACCGACTCGATCCGGATCACGGAGGCGTCAACCGGCTTCGTCTACGGTGCGCCGGAAACGCTGCAGGACCTGCAGGACAGCGACCGCTACGCGCAGCGCGTCAGCGTCTCGTACATCACGGGCACGCACACGTTCAAGAGCGGCTTCCAGCTCGGTCAGGGCGTCAAGAACCTGCACCAGTATTCCTGGACCGACTACAACTACACGTTCCTGCGCGGCGTGCCGACGCAGATCACGCAGCTCGCCACGCCGTACTTGCGCAAGGAGCGCATTCGCGCCGACCTCGGGCTCTTCGCGCAGGATCAGTGGGCCGTGAAGCGGCTCACCGTCAACTACGGCCTGCGGTTCGACTACTACAACGCCTACGTGCCCGAGCAGCACATGCCGGCGACGAAGTTCGTGCCCGCGCGCGTTTTCGAGCCGGTCTATCACGTGCCGCTCTGGAAGGACGTCAGCCCGCGTCTCGGCGTCGCCTACGACCTGTTCGGCAACGGCAGGACCGCGGTGAAGGCGTCGCTCGGGCGCTACGTCGGCAAGACGGCGATCGCCGTCGCCGCCGACAACAACCCGGTGACGCGCTCGGTGCTGAGCGCCACGCGGACGTGGACCGACGCCAATGGCAACTACGTCCCGGACTGCAACCTCGCGAACCTCGCGATCAACGGAGAGTGCGGCGCCATCAGCAACACGAACTTCGGACGCGCCAACGCGAATGCGACGCAGTACGCGGCCGAGACGATCCATGGCTGGGGCGTGCGCGACTACCTGTGGGACCTGTCCGCCGAGGTGCAGCATCAGCTCGGGGCGGGCGTCTCGCTGAATGCGGGCTACTACCGGAATTGGTACAACAATTTCCTGGTGACCGACAACGGCGACGTCGCGCCATCCGACTACAGCTCCTACTGCATCACGGCGCCGAACGACACGCGGCTGCCGGGCGGCGGCGGGTACCAGGTCTGCGGGCTCTACGACATCTCGCCGGCGAAGTTCGGCCGCGTGACGAACCTGGTGACGCTGTCGAAGCATTACGGCACGGAGACGTTCGTCTCGAACTTCATCAACATCAGCCTCAACACGCGACTGTCGTCGGGCGCGCAGTTCAGCGCCGGGTTCGACACGGGGCGGACGGTCAACGACGCCTGCTTCGACGTCGACTCGCCGGGCGCGGGCGCCGCGGCCAACCTCCCCGGCGTCTCGAGAACGCCGACGCCGTTCACCGCGACGACCGTCGACGGCCGGACGATCTGCAGGGCGACGACCCCGTGGGGCGCCAACGCGCAGTTCAAGGCGAACGGCAGCTATCCGCTCCCCGCGGAATTCGCCGTGAGCGGCACGCTGCAGAACGTGGCCGGCCCGATGATCACCGCCAACTACACGGTGCCGAACGGGCTCGTCGCGCCGTCGCTCGGACGCGACCTGGCGGCGTGCGGCGGCCGCACGCCGTGCACGGCCAGCGTCGCCGTCCCGCTCGTCGCACCGCAGACGATGTTCGAGCCGAGGCGGACGCAGCTGGATCTGCGCCTGACGAAGTTCATCAGGCTGGCGCGCGCGCGGCTGCAGGTGAACCTCGACGTCTACAACACGCTCAACGCCAGCGACGTCGTCACGCTCAACACGAACTACGGCCCGAGCTGGCTGCAGCCGACGTCGTTCCTGACCGGGCGCCTGTACGAGATTGGGGTGCAGTGGAGCTATTAGTTGGCCCGTGGTATTTACGAATTGACGAAATTACGAATTGACGAATTGATTTAGGAATTGGCCCTGCTCAATTCTCCAATTCCGATTCGTCAATTCGTCAATTCGTAGATTCGTAAATCCGCCCGTTCAGAACGTGAACCTGACGGCGAGCTCGGCCTGCTGCCGCGGCTGCACCTCGAGGACGCGTCCGAACGAATTGGACAGGGCGTTCTCCTGCCACGTCCCCGCGATGCCCAGGTTGTCGGTCCCGAACAGGTTGAACACCTGCGCGATGAACTCGACGCGCCGCATCCCCAGACCCACGGCCTTGCTCGCCCGCAGATCGAAGCGGTTGTAGCCGTTGCCATCGAGCTGGCTCCCGGGAATCGGCGCGCGGCCGTTCTGCGCCCGCCACGCGTTGACGGCCGCGAGGAACGTCGAGTTGTCGCCTCGATTCCCCTGGTTCCTCGTCGTTCCCGGCACGTAGTCGGTGCCCGCCGCCCCATCGGCGTTCAGGTCGATCCCTGCGCGCGCGCTGAACGGCATCGTCGAACGGAGCGTCCACACGCCTCCGAGGCTGATCTCGTACGGCAACACCACCGACCCGCTCGCGACGAAGCTGTGACGTCGATCGCCGCTGCCCGGCCCCCTGTCGAGACCCGGATTGTAGAAGTCGGTAATCGTCCCGGTCGGCCCCTCATTGGTCTCCTTCGCCAGCGTGTACGAGAGCATGTACTGATGCCGGTTGGCGAACCGCTTGTCGAGCCGCACCAGCATCGCCCGGTAGTCGTGGAAACCGGCCGACCGCAGCTGGACGATGTTGCCCCAGCCCGCAACCGGGCGTACGCGCGTAACCGGGTCCGGTGTGTTGATGTTCGCCGACTGCGTCATCTTGTCGACGTTGGTATACACGCCGTCGACGTGGACCGCCATGTTCGCGCGCAGCTCCTGCGAGTAGCCGAGCGTAAGCCCCTTCGCCTCGGCATTCTGCATGTTGTCATCGAGGATGTTGACGTTCGGCGTCGCGGTGACGGTGACGAACGCCTGTGGCGAGAGGCCGTTGTAGGGATCCGGATATGACGGATTCCGGATGTTGACCTGGTTCTGCAGCAGCGTCGTGAGCTCGGGCCGTATCTGGTTCTGCATCAGGTACTGGTAGTACCAGCCGTAGGCCGCGCGCACCACCGAACGGCCGTTCCCGGCGATGTCCCACGCCACGCCGAGTCGCGGCGCGACGTTGTTGTTGTCGCCGCGCGACTTCGGATGCACCAGCTCGCCCAGCCGTTCACGGCCGGCGAGGCTGATGTGCGTGTTGAACGAGTGGTACTGGTTGTCGTAACGCAGGCCCAGGTCCGCCGTCAGGTTCGGCAGAATCTTCCACTGATCGGCGACGTATCCCTGAATCCAGTGGTTCTGCAGGTTGCGCGGCAGCGGCGGAAACGACGCCGTGAACTGAATCGGGTTCCGCAGCCTGGCCATCGCCGCCGCGGTGCCATCGAAGAACTGATCGGTGGAGAACACCCACGTACCAAGATTGACTCCCTGCTCCTCCGGCGAGTAGAGGCGCACGTAGGCGCCGCCGACCTTCACGGAGTGGCTGCCGGGCGACCAGGTGAAATCGTCGCGATACTCCTGCCGGTCGGTCCAGTTCATGGACAGTGCGTTGGATCCCCACGTCAGGCTCGGGAACTGAAAGATCGCGGGCGTGTAGTTCGCGAACCGCTCCGCCGGAAACTGTCCCTTCTTCGCCGGATCCCAGAAGCCGACGCCGGGCGGCGCGTTGCGGTTGTCGAGATGCGACGGCGGGATCTGCGCACGCACCTCGTTGAGCATGCGGGGCCCGACCACCCACGTGTGGCCCAGGAGGTTCGAGTCGCGCGGCGACCACACGTCGGCGCCGACGTTGGCCGCGTTGAATCCGCCGCAGTCCTCGCACTGGATGTGCTCGAGGTCGGTGACGTAGCGCCAGAAGAACGTCTGCTGATGATTGATCTGGTAGTCCATGCGCGCGAACCAGGCCCGCCGCATGTAGGTGCGTGGAAACGTTCCCTCGAGCGCCGAATAGAACTGAGGCTGGCCCGTGTTGACGATTGCCTCCCTGGCTTCGCGCGATCGTTCGAACGCCGCGAAGAAATGCAGTTGATCGCGAATGATCGGTCCGCCGACTGCGACCCCGACCGAATGCCGGCGGTACTCGGGCTTCGGCGCGCCAGCGTCGTGCAGTTCCTGTTCGAACCTGTCGAGTGCGTTGAGGCTCTTGTCGCGGAAGTACTCGAACGCCTCGCCGCCGAACCGGTTCGTCCCGCTCCTGGTGGCCACCTGGACGACGCCGCCGACCGCGTTGAATTCGGCCGACGACTGGCTGATGTTCACCTTGAACTCGCGCACCGCGGCCTGCGGCACCTCGAGGTGCTGCTGCCCCGAGTTGTTCGACATGTTCATGCCGCCGTCGGCGTAGTAGAGATTCATCTGGCCGCCGTTGCCGCCGCCGGCGCCGATGGTCGCCGTCGGGCGGCGCCCCGACAGGTTGTTCATGCTGGTGCCAGGCAGCAGCAGCGCGAGCGAGATGGGCATCCGGTTGGCCACCGGCAGCATCTCGATCTGCTCCTGCGTGACGACCGCCGCGACCTGCGTCTGCGTGACCTCGACGACGGGCGCTTCCCCGGTGACGGTGAGCGTCTCCCGCAGGCCCTGCACGTTCATCGTTAGGTCGCGATTCAGCTCGAGGCCGATCGTGATCGTGAGGTCCGCGACCTCCGCGTTCGCGAACCCCTGCAGCTCCGCCGACATCCCGTAGCGCCCCGGCTGGAGCCCGGGCAGGCGGTAGGTGCCGTTCGACTCGGTAACCGCCGTCCGGATGGCTCCGCTGTCCACGTTGCGCAGCGTCAGGCTGACGCCCGGAAGCACGCCTCCCTGGGCGTCGCGCACTGTGCCGCTGATGATCCCGCCCACGCTCTGTGCCGCCGCCGGCGCCGTCAACCCGAGCAGAGCAGCCAGGGTCAACGCCGCCAGATGACCGCCACGACCCGTTCGCCACGTCAGCATAAGACCCTCCTTCAGTACAGGAACGCCTGAGAGACGTACTCCAGGATCCGCGCGTGCTGGTCGATCCGAGAAGCAAACCGCCGATGGAACTACCGCCGGGCCGTGCTATTCCTCCGGAGTGGCGGCCGGGTTGCGCGCCGGCGGCGAATAGGCTTTGAGAAACGCGATCATGTCGTCGACCTGGCGGCCGCTACTCTAGGGGGGGATGGCAGGGGTGTCAAGGCATTTGGAGTCGATCGGAGCGATAATCACGCCGCGTGCGGACACCGCTGCGTGTTTCGATCGCACTCCTGGTCACCGCCGGCGCGTTCGGTGTCGTCTCGCCTCCCGCCCTTTCTCACCTGAAGGCCGCCGGGGGACAGACGCCATCGGCCGCGCGTCCTGCTGCGCCTGCGCAGCGCGCGGCGCTCGACCGGTTCTGCGTGACCTGTCACAACGCCAGGCTGCGCACGGCCGGACTTCTGCTGGACCAGGCGGATGTCGGCCGTCCGGAGGCAGACGCCGCGGTGTGGGAGAAGGTGTTGCACAAGCTTCGCGCGCGCGAAATGCCTCCGGCCGGCGTGCCGCATCCGGATGACGCGACCTACAACGCACTGGCGGCGTACCTCGAGACGGCGCTCGACGGCGCCGCTGCGGCGCATCCAAACCCCGGCAGGCCTGGCGCCTACCGCCTCAATCGTTTCCAGTACGCCAATTCGATTCGCGATCTGGTCGGGCTCGAGATCGACGCCGCGGCGCTGCTGCCCGCAGACGATTCGGGCTACGGCTTCGACAATATCGGCGACGTGCTGACGATCTCGCCGCTGCTGCTCGAGAAGTATCTGTCCGCGGCGGCGACGATCAGCCGGCTGGCCGTAGGCGATCCGCTGCTCGCGCCGACGTCGACCGATTACGTGGTTCCGCCCGCCACCGTCCAGACCGAGCGCGACAATCACGATCTGCCGATCGGCTCGCGTGGCGGCCTCGCCGTCCGCCATCATTTCCCGCTCGATGCCGAATACGTGGTCAAGGTACGCCTGCAGCGGGGGAAGGACGCCACGACGATTGTCGGCATGTCGGACGAGCACCAGCTCGACATTCGCCTGGACGGTCGCAGGATCAAGTTGTTCTCCGTGGGCGGCACGGGTCCGGTCAGCGACGAGGGGCTGGAGGTGCGCGTTCCCGTGACCGCGGGATCGCACCTGGTTGCCGCGACGTTCGTCAAAGACACGGTGAAGCCCGAAGGCGTGCTCGACGCCGCCGGGGACCAGGCGTTTTTCGAGGGCGTCGGCGGCGTGTCGATTGCCGGTCCGTACGGCGCGAGCGGGCCGGGTGACACGGCCAGCCGCAGGAAGATCTTCGTGTGCCGCCCGCGGGGGCGCACAGACGAGGATGCGTGCGCGGCCACGATCGTGACGACGCTCGCTCGACGCGCGTACCGGCGTCCGATCGCGAAGGACGAGATTCCCTCGCTGTTGATCCCCTACAGGTCGGGGCGCGAACACGGGGGGTTCGACAACGGGATCAGGCTGGCGTTGCAGCGGATTCTCGTCTCGCCCGACTTTCTGTTCCGGGTCGAGGTCGATCCCGCGGGGGCGCCATCAGGTACCGCCTATCGCATCAGCGACGTCGAGCTCGCCTCGCGCTTGTCCTTTTTTCTATGGAGCAGCGGTCCCGATGACGAGCTGCTCGACCTGGCCGCGCGCGGCCGGCTCCACGATCGCCCGGTGGTGGAACGCCAGGTCGCGCGCATGCTGGCCGACCCGCGCGCGCACACGCTGGTGTCGAACTTCGTCGGCCAGTGGCTCTACCTGCGCAACATCGACGCGGTGCTGCCGGACCCGTCGGCGTTTCCCGATTTCGACGAGAACCTCCGCGCGGCCCTCGCCCGGGAAACAGACCTGTTCTTCGACAGCATGATGCGTGAGGATCGCAGCCTCCTGGATCTACTCGGCGCCGATTACACCTTCCTGAACGAGCGGCTGGCGCGGCATTACGGCATCGCCGGCGTGCGTGGCACCGAGTTCCGGCGCGTGACGCTGACCAGCGACGAGCGCAAGGGGCTGCTGGGCAAGGGAAGCGTGCTCACGGTGACGTCGTACCCGAACCGGACGTCGCCGACCCTGCGGGGCAAATTCATCCTCGAAAATCTCCTCGGCTCGCCGCCGCCACCCCCGCCGCCCAACGTCCCCTCGCTGAAGGAGGACAAGGACGTCAGCCAGCTGTCGATGCGGCAGCGCATGGAGCTGCATCGCGCGAGCCCCGTGTGCGCCAGCTGTCATGCGCGGATGGACCCGCTCGGGTTTGCGCTCGAGAATTTCGATGGTCTCGGCAGGTGGCGGGCGGGCGTCGATGCATCGGGCGTGCTTCCCGACGGCACGAAGATCGACGGCCCGGTCGGATTGCGGCAGGTCCTCCTCGACAAGAAGGACCAGTTCGTGACGACGGCCACGGAACGGTTGCTGACCTACGCGCTGGGAAGGGGTGTCGAGCCGTACGACATGCCTGCGGTGCGGACGATCGTGCGCGACGCGGCGCCCCGTGACTACCGCTGGTCGTCGATCATCATGGGGGTCGTCACCAGCGTGCCGTTTCAGATGAGGAGAGCCCGCTGACATGATGGTCTTCCGGAAGGCGATACCGAGGCGGACGTTCCTTCGCGGCGCGGGAACCGCGCTCGCGCTGCCGCTGCTCGACGCGATGGTGCCGGCGTTCGCCTCGGCGGCGCAAATCGCCGCGCCGCGCGCGGCCCGCTTGTCGTTTTTCGCGGTGCCGAACGGCATCATCATGGACAAGTGGACGCCCGCTGCGGCCGGCAGCGGCTTCCCGATGACGCCCGTCCTCGAGCCGCTGGCGGCCTTCCGCGATCGCATGGTGGTGGTGGGCGGCCTGGCCAACAACGAAGCCCGCAAGCTGGAATTCGAAATCGCCGGCGACCACCCACGTGCCTGCAGCGCGTATCTCACGGCGACGCATCCGAAGATGACGTCGGGCGCCGACATTCACTGCGGCGTCTCGGTGGACCAGGTCGCGGCGAAGGCGCTTGGCGGGCAGACGCCGCTGCCGTCGCTCGAAATCGGGCTCGAGACGCCGATGATCGGCGCGTGCGAGTCCGCCTACAGCTGCGTCTACTACAACACCATCGCCTGGAGAGGACCGGAGACGCCGCTGCCGATGGAGAACCGGCCGCGCGCGGTGTTCGAGCGGCTCGTCGGCGACAGCACCGACCCGGCGGAGCGTGCCGCGCGCCGGCGCGAGAACCGCAGCATCCTCGACCTCGTGTCAGGGGACCTGGCGCGGCTGATGCGATCGGTGGGCCAGACGGACCGGCTGAAGCTCGATCAGTATTCCGAGGCCGTTCGCAGCGTCGAGCAGCAGATCCAGGTGCTGGAGCAGCAGGCGCCGAAGGAACTGCCGGACATGCAGAAGCCGATCGGCATCCCGGAAAAATTCTCCGACTACACCCGGCTGATGCTGGATCTGCAGGTGCTCGCCTTCCAGGGGGACATGACGCGGGTCAGCACGTTCATGCTCGGCCACGAGATGGGCGGCCGCGCCTACCCGGAGCTCGGCTTCGGCGACCAGCATCACTCGCTGACGCATCATCAGGGCGACCAGGCGAAGATCGAGAAGATCATCCAGATCAACGTCTTTCACGCGACGCTCTACCAGTACTTCCTCGAGAAGATGCGCTCGATTCCCGACGGCGACGGGTCGCTCCTCGATCGGTCGCTCCTTGTCTACGGCAGCCCCTTGAGCGACGGCAACATGCATCTCTACAGGGACCTGCCCGTCCTGCTGGTGGCCGGCGCCGCGACGGGGATCGCCGGGAATCGTCATGTGCGATATCCGGACGACACGCCGATGGCGAACCTGTATTTGACGCTGCTCAACAGGCTCGGCGTCGACGTCGACCGCTTCGGCGACAGCACCGGCCCGGTGACGCTATGAAAGGGATCGCCGCCGGCCTCCTTGCGCTGTCGTTGTCGGTCGTTGCGCCCGGCGTGGCCGCGGCGGACACGCTGATCGATGCGGTGGCCAGAGGCGATCGAACCGCGGTCCGCGAGCTGTTGCGGAACCACGCCGACGTCAACCGCGCGCAGGCCGACGGTTCCACGGCGCTGGTGCTCGCCGTGGAACGCAATGACGTGGAGCTCGCCACGCTTCTCGTCCGGGCGCAGGCGAACGTCAACGCGGCGAACGAGTACGGCGCCACCGCGCTGTCCGTCGCCGCCTCGAACGGCAGCGCCGCATCGATCGCGCTTCTGCTCGACGCGCACGCCGATCCGAACAAGGCGCTGCTGTCGGGCGAGACGCCGCTGATGACCGCCGTTGACGCAGGCAACGCCGAGGCCGCACGGGTTCTCCTCGCGCATGGCGCGGACGTCAACGCGAGAGAAGCCAGGGGCGGCCAGACCGCGCTCATGTGGGCGGTCGCCAATCGCGAGCCGGCCATCGTCAAGCTGCTCCTTGACCGCGGCGCCGATCCCCGTGCCCGCTCGAAGCGCGGCTTTACGCCGCTTCTGTTTGCCGCGCAGCAGGGAGACGTGGAGTCGGGACGGCTGCTGTTGCAGGCGGGCGCCGATGTCAACGATCGCAGCGGAAGCGATCGGAAGACGCCGTTGATCGTCGCCGCTGCCAGCGGCGGCAACGCGTTCTCCGCCCTGCTGCTGGACAAGGGCGCCGATCCCGATCTCGCCGACGAGGGTGGCTTTACCGCGCTGCACTACGCGGCGCTCGACGAGAGAGGCGCCGACATCGTGCGGACGCTCCTGACACACGGCGCGCGTCCTAATCCGCGCACGACGAAGGATTCGCGCGAGTACGTCTACGCCGGCGTGAACCTCACCGGAGCGACGCCGTTGTTCCTTGCCGCATCGCGCGGCAACGTCGAAGACGTGCGCGCGCTCCTTGCCGGCGGCGCCGATCCGTTCATGACGACGGAGAAGGGAACACTGCCGCTGCACGTGGCGTCGTGGGGAGGAAGCCCCTATGCCGGCGATTGGACAGAGGACGAGAAGAAGAACCTGCTCGAGGTGACCCGGCTGCTGGTCGAGCGGGGCAGCGACGTCAATTCGACCGGCGAGCATGGATGGACCGCGCTCCACGGGGCCGCATACAAGGGTGTGGATGCGGTGGTGCAGTTTCTCGTCGACCGTGGCGCGCGCCTGGAGGTCTTCGACGAGTACGGGCAGACACCATTGAGCATTGCCAACGCCGTGATCACGCCCGGCAGCAAGGACGCCTACTACCAGAGCTCGCGCGTGCTCCGAAAGAGCACGTCCGACCTGCTGCTGAAGCTCGGAGCCAGGCCGTTGCCGGAGTCGGGCGTCCAGATTTTCGATCGGTTCTACAAACCATGATGTTGAAGCTGATTTCCCGACGCGAGTTGCTGAAGCGCGCGGGCGTGGTCGGGGCGGCCGCCATGGTGCCGGCCGCCGTGCACAATCCGCCGCCGGGTGACCTGGCCTTCGGGCCTCCGCAGGCCGCGTCGGTGCGCGAACCGCTCGAGCACCTGACGGCGCTCGAGTCGGACGTGCTCGAGGCCGTGGTCGAGAGACTCATTCCGAGCGACGCGCACGGTCCCGGCGCGAAAGAGGCGCGAGCGGCACGCTACATCGATCGAGCGCTCGGCGGCGCGCTCGCCTCGTCTCGACCCGCGTACGTCGCCGGTCTCGCCGCCGTCGAGCAGGCCGCGCAATCGTCCCGCGGGAAGGCGTTCAAGGACCTGCCGCCCGGCGAACAGGACGCCATCCTCTCCAGCTTCGAATCGGGCACTGTTCAAGGCTACGCGGGAGCCGCGGCGTTCTTTGCGCTGGTGAGGGCACACACCCTCCAGGGCACCTTCTGCGATCCGTATTACGGGGGCAATGCGGGTTTCGTCGGATGGGAGTTGATCGGCTATCCCGGCGTGAGAACGCTCGTCACGCCGGACGATCAGCGGCTCGGCGCAGAGGTGGCGTTCAACCACAAGTCGGCGTACGACTACGAGATGTTCGCGAAGGCCATCGCCAGCGCCGCGCCGATGGGAGCGATGACGCATGGCGACTAGGCTGCGCGACACCGACGTCGTCATCATTGGCCTCGGCGCGGTGGGTGGTGTCGCCGCGTTGCCGCTGGCGCAGGCCGGTCTCGAGGTCGTCGGGCTCGAAGCCGGCACCTGGCTCACGAAGCGCGACTTTGCTCCCGACGAGCTGCGCAACAACTATCGCGGCTGGCCGCAGTCGGCGCAGAAGGCGAACCAGGAGATTCCCACGCACCGGGCGACGACGGCGTCGCCGGTGTTCCCGCGCCTGGCCATCCACCCGATGATGAACGGGGTCGGCGGCACGTCGCTGCACTACTGGGCCCAGAGCTGGCGGCTGAACCCGTGGGATTTCAAGGTGGCGAGCGAAACGACGCGGCGCTACGGGTCGTCACGCATACCGGCCGGGTCGACCGTCGAGGACTGGCCGTTCGGCTACGAGGAGCTCGAGCCCTACTACGAGAAGGTCGAAGTCGAGGTCGGCGTGTCGGGTGCGGCGGGCAACGTGAACGGGACCATCGATCGACGCGGCAACGTCTTCGAAGCGCCGCGGCGGCGCGAGTACCCGATGCCGCCCCTCCGCGGCACGGGCTTCACCGACCTGATGGCGGCCTCCGCGCGCACGCTCGGCTGGCACCCGTTTCCAGGACCGGCCGCGATCAATTCGCGCCTCTATCAGAGCCGCGCGGGCTGCATGTATCACGGGTTCTGCAATCGAGGCGGGTGTCACGTGGATGCGAAGGGGTCGACGGCGGTGACGACCATCCCGAAGGCACAGGCGACCGGACAGCTGAAGGTCGTGACCCGCGCCCATGTCACGAGCGTGGACGTCGACGGCGACGGCCGCGCGACCGGCGTCACCTATCTCGTCGACGGGACGGAGTATCAGCAGCCCGCCCGGGTCGTGCTGGTCGCGAGCTACACCTACGAGAACGTCAGGCTCCTGCTGCTGTCGAAGTCGAAGCCGTATCCCAACGGGCTGTCGAACAATCACGGCCAGGTGGGGAAGCATTATTTCAGCCACAACCAGACAGCAGGGGTGTCGGCGCTCTTCCCATGGAACACCAACAGCTGGTACGGCCTTCCCGCGCAGGGAACGGCTGTCGACGACTGGGCCGACGACAACTTCGATCACGCCGGCCTCGACTTCATCGGCGGCGGGAACCTGTGGGTCTACTCCGACAGGCGGCCGATCGCCGCGGCCAGCACGGGCACGTTCGGGAAGACGGCAAGGTCGTGGGGCTCCGAGTGGAAGGCGTTCATCGCCGACAACGCGGATCGAACCAACACGGCGTACCTCCAGAAGACGACGCTGCCCTACGAGGCGAACTACCTCGATCTCGATCCGGTCGTGAAGGATCCGCTCGGCTTCAACGTGTGCCGAATCACGGCGGAGTACAAGGAGAACGAGCGGAAGATCGCCCTCTTCATCCAGGACAAGATGGAGCAGTGGTATCGCGCGGCTGGCGCGATCGCGGTCGAGCGCGCGCCCGTCGGGCCGATGGGCCCTTCGACGCACGCCTACGGCGGCACGCGCATGGGCGACAACCCCGGGACGAACGTCGTCGATCGGTGGGGGTTTTCGCACGAGGCGCCGAACCTCGGCGTGCTCGGCGCCTCGGTGATGGGGACCAGCGGCGCGCGCAACCCGACGCTGACGGCGCAGGCGCTCGCCTGGCGCACCGCCGAGCACCTCGCGAAGAATTTCAACACGATTGCAAGAAGGCGGACCTGAAGGTCCGCCTCTACGACTGTCTGTCGCAGGGCGAACCTTCCTTCTACGAACGTAGAGGCCGACCTTCAGGTCGGCCTTCCCCGTATCAGAACGTTGTGCGGAACCCCAGCTGCAGCATACGCGGCTGGTAGACGAGGCTCGTGTTCGGAATCGGCAGCGCGTAGCTCGCGTTGCTCTCCCGCGTTTCGTACGTTCCGTAATTTTCGTGATTGAACAGGTTGTAGGCCTCGAGGACGCCGGCCACCGACACTTTTGCGGTGACCCTGATGCGCTGCTGCAGGCGGAGATCCACGCGATGGACTGACCCGCCGACGAACGCGTTTCGCGGCGTGATCGTGCCGTCGGGACGCAGGCGATCGCATCCCTGGCCGCACTGCCGCAGATCGCCGCCGTACGAGTTCCCGAAGCGCTGACCCGATCCGTAGAAGTACAGTCCGCTCAACTGGAGGCCGCGTCCGACGTCCCAGATGCCGTTGAACGTTCCACGGTTCCGCTGGTCAGTGGTTCCCAGCGAGTATTCGCCACCGAGATCCGGTGCAACCGGGAACGGGACGACTCTCGTGCCACTCACCGCGGGCGCAGAGCTGTCATAGAGCCACGACAACGTGTACGTGCCCGACGCCTGCCACCGGTGACTCAACCGCTTGGTGAACGCGGTCTGCAGTGAATGCGAGTTGGACCTGCCCCCCATCACGTTCATCGCGAGCGCGCCGAAGTCGGGGAAGGGACGCTTGCTGATGTCGGTGAACGGATAGTTTGCGCCCGTCACGGGGTCGTAACTGAGGTTGATGTTGTTCAACTGCGTGCCCTGTGTCGTCCGCTCGTCGCGGCCGCCGACGAACACGTAGTCCGCCTCGATACCGACAGTTCTGCTGATCTGGCGCGCCACCCCGAGCGACGCCTGATGGCTGTACGGCATCTTCGTGAATTCCGCCGGAGGCGCGAGGAAGTCCTGGCCCGTGTCGCGCCGCACGCACGTGGGCGTACGCGCGGTCGAGCAGAAGCGCGCCTCGAGCTGGGCCTGGGTCGGCCACGGACCGTTGAACGGATTGAGCGTAAAGTCCGGCCGGCCGTCGTTCTGTACTTCCACCACCGCCGATCGGGTGATGCCCGCCATCTGACCGGCCAGCCCGGTGATGAGGTCGCCGTAGTACCGGCCGTAGCCGCCGCGAATGACCGTCTGCGGGGTGACCGTGTACGCGAACCCGACCCGCGGCTGGAAGTTGTTGATGTCGTTCGGACGGTCCTTTTCGACGATGGGCTCGAGGCCGTAGTGGTTGGCCCAGACATTCAACGCGGCGTCGTAGCGCACGCCGAGATTCAACGTCAGCTTCGAGGTGATCGCCCAGTCGTCCTGCACCCAGCCCGCGTAGTTGTATTCGGGCAGCGCCGTTCGGAACTGACCGTTGCCGAAGTTGTAGCGCCTCGTAATCGGCGACAGGGCCGCGAGGTTCCACGTCGACACGTCGTTCCAGACGGGAAGCAGCGCCTCGATGTTGGCGGGCACGGGTCCGCCCTGGGCGTCGATGTTCCCCATGCAATAGCGGCAGCTGAACGCCGCGTTGATGGCGTACAGGTCCTCCGCACCGAGCTTCATGTCGTGCCGCCCGCCCTTGTCGAACGAGATCGTCAGGTCGTCGCGAAGCTGGTAGACGTTGGCGCTGTTGTTCTGGGGCGTGCGGACGTTGCCGCCAACCGCGAAGCCTCGCAGCGTGATTCGAGGATGCCCGTAGACGATGCCGTTGGCCGCCTGCGGGTGGTCGGGCCTGTACGTGTAGTTGGTGGTCTGGTAGAGATGGCTGTTGAACCCGACCTTGACCTCGTTGACGATGCGGTTCGTCATGACGCGGGTCATGTTCGCGAAGAGCTCGTCGCTGCGACGCTTGAAGTTTTCCACGGCTGCCGGGTGGCTGCCGACCTGCGTGCTCTGCAGCTCGTAGGGGTTGTGATAGCGGAAGATGTTCCCACGCAGCATCACGCGCGTCTTCGACGACAACTGATAGTCGAGGCGGAGGCCGGACATGTCGGTCCGCTTCGTGCCGGTCAGCTCCACGTTGAAGCGCGGATACGGCGTGTTGAACGTGAGCGTTCCCGGTTCGCGCTCGCGCTCGTAGTTGATGAAGTAGTGGAGCCGGTCCCGGAGAATCGGTCCGCCGTAGGTGGCGCTGATCTGCTGGTTCGAATAGGGAAGGACTTTCTGCGCGATGAAGTCCGCCGCGTTGAAAGCGTCGTCGCGGAAGTAGCCGGAGAACGTTCCTGACGACACGTTGCTGCCCGACCTCGTGATCGCGTTCACCTGCAGGCCGGTGGAACGTCCCTGCGTGGCATCGAACCGGCTGGCGAGGAACTGGAACTCCGCGATCGCGTCGCGGCTGAAGCGCGGCTGGCCGCGGTTGCCGCCCTGCGCGACCGACACTTCCTGGCCGTCCATGTTGAGCTGAAATTCCCGGTTGCCGTTTCGCTCGCCGGTGGTCGGCCCCAGGTCCGTCGCGTTGGCGCGCATCCCGGGTGCGAGCGTGGACAGCGCCATCCAGTCGCGGCCGTTGACCGGCAGCTCCTGCGTCTGGCGCGGATCGACGTTGCCGCCGATGCTCGACGTCGTCGTGCTGATGAGCGGCGCCTCGCCGGTCACCGTCACCGACTCCTGCAGGCTCGAGATCGCCATCTGGAGATTCACGGTGGCCTGCTGCCCGACGAGCAGCTCGACCCCGGTGCGTGTGACGGTCGAGAATCCGGGAAGGATCGCGCTCACTCTGAAGGTGCCCGCGCGCGCGGCAATGCGGAACGTGCCGCGATCGCCGGTCAGCGCGTCGAACGTGTTTCCCGAGGCTTCGTGCACCGCCGTGATTGTCACCCCGGGCAGGACCGCTCCCGAGGCGTCGGTCACTGTGCCGTTGATAGTTGCTTCCTGCGCGTACCCCGCCACCGGGAGCACGACCATCGCGCAGGCGATGAAGAACCGCCGGACGACGCACCAGCTGACAACACGAAACATGGCTCCTCCTGTCGCGGCCTCGCGGAACACCGAGTGACGACCGAGGGATATGCGTGCGGATTTGAGATGCAGCGGTCCGACGGCGACGACGAAGACCGTTGCCCCGCGGTCCTACGCAGCCCAGTTCGGAAGGGTGAGACGTACTCGACGCGAATTGCGCGTAAAGATTACGCCCGCGATGTTCGGATGTCTAAGGCACCAACGTGCCCGCGCGAGCACCAAGCTGATGAGCATCTGCTGTTGCTTGACGGCCACGTACCCGCATGCTATAGACCGCGCTGACATTCAACAGGAGGGTTGTGATGCGGAGGAGAATCCTGGTAGCGCTGGCCGCCGTCATCATCGCGGCATCTGGATGGTGGGGCCAGGGGCTCCTCGCGCAGGCGCCTTCCGGCACGAAAACGTTCGATCCCAAGACCACCAGCACGGACGCGGCCATCAAGGCGGCCGCCGAGGCGGCACGGACGGCCGAGGCCGCCCGCCGGACGTTCCAGGCGCCGAAGACGCCATGGGGCGAACCTGACTTGCGCGGTTATTACCTGAACCTCAGCTACACCCCGCTGGAGCGGCCGAAGGAGCTGGCCGGCAAGGCGCTCTACACGGAGCAGGAAGCGCTCGCCGCGTTCAAGAAGGCGGTCGAAGAGGACGCCGAGGTCGATCCGCGCACCGTCCATTACGACTGGAAAGAGTACGGAATGGACGCGTGGCAGAGTCCCATCCGCCCGAACCTGCACACCTCGTTGATCGTGGATCCGCCGGACGGACGCATCCCGGCGATGACGCCGGAAGGAAAGAAGCGGCAGGAGGCCGCAGGGCGCGGCATCTACGTGAACAACCGCGGCCTCTACGAGCGGTGTGTCACCGGGAACCAGGGACCGCCCCGGCTTCCGGGCAACCATGACGCCGAGTCGCAGATCCAGCAGACGCCGGGCTACGTCATCCTGATCATGCAGTCGAACAGCGACGTTCGCATCGTTCCGACCGACGGCCGCCCGCACGTGCCGGCGACCGTGCGGAAATGGCTGGGCGATTCGGTCGGCCACTGGGAAGGGAATACGCTCGTCATCGACACGACCAACTTCCATCCCGATCGCGAATGGCGTGGGTCGACGAGCGGCATGCACCTGATCGAGCGCCTGACCATCACGGATCCGAAGACGCTCAAGTATGAATTCAAGGTGGAGGACCCGACGACGTGGACGCGGCCGTGGTCGGCCGAAGTGATCTGGCCGCGCATCGAGCCGGGCATCTTCGAATTCGCCTGCCACGAGCAGAACTACGGGCTCATGAACGTGGTGAAGGGCGCGCAGATCCGGGCGCGCGAAGCCGGCGCGCGGCCGGCGCGCGAGACGCCGGAAGCCGATCGGTAAGCAATCCGATCGCGACAGCCGGAGTAAGGGGGAGTGCGGACTGATTAACCGAACCTGAAGGGAGCGGAATGATGAAGACCCGCTGGATCCCGATCCTCGTTGTGGCGTCATCGTTCCTTCTCCTGCCCGCGTTCGCGCGCGCACAGAGCAGCATCACCGGCGTGGTGCGCGACACGTCGGGCGCCGTGCTGCCCGGCGTCACCGTCGAGGCGGCAAGCCCGGCGCTGATCGAGAAAGTCCGGTCGACGGTCACCGACGCGCAGGGGCGCTACCGCATCGTCGATCTGAGGCCCGGCACCTACAGCGTCAGCTTCGCGCTCACCGGCTTCAGCACCGTGAAACGCGAGGGGCTCGAGCTGCCCGCCGAGTTCACCGCGACCGTCAACGGCGACCTCGCCGTCGGCGCGCTCGAAGAGACGGTCACCGTGTCGGGCGAGGCGCCGACGGTAGACCTGCGCAGCTCGCGCGCGCAGGTGCAGTTCGCGCAGGAGACGCTGCAGTCGCTGCCCGGCACTGGCCGGCTCGCCACCCTTCCCGCCATCATTCCCGGCGTCACGCTGCGCCGCGAAAGCGACCGCGGCGTCGGCGGCCTGAGCGACCGCACCCAGACCGCCTACAGCCTGCATGGCGCTCCCGAGGCGCAGCCTGTCGTCGACGGCGTCAACCACCAGGTGGCCAGCCTGACGTCAGGCGTCTTCGTCTACAACCAGATCAACGTCCAGGAAGTCGTCGTCGAGACCAGCGGTGTTGGCGCCGACCGCGATTCCGGCGGCATGCAGCTCAATATGATTCCGCGCGATGGCGGGAATGTCTTCTCGGGGCTTGCCAACTTCGCCTATGTCGGCCCGAGCCTCGAGACCAGCAACATCAACGACGAACTGCTCGCGCGGCATCTCGACCCGAAGCGGGTTGGCTCGATCAAGAAATTCAGGGATTCGGCAGCCGCGCTGGGTGGTCCGATCAGCCGCGACAAGCTCTGGTTCTTCGCCTCGTTTCGCGAGGGTGTGACGCAGCAGTACGCGGAAGGTCTGTACTTCAACAAGCTCACCCAACCGCAGTCGCTGTTGTACGAGCCCGATCCGAGCAGACCGGTCAACAGCAACGACTACAGCCGTGACTTCAGTGCCCGCTTCACCTGGCAGGCGGCGCAGAAGCACAAGATCGTCCTCACACACTCGATGCAGCCGAACTGCAATTGCCGGTTCAACCTGTTGAATCCGGGAGCGCGGCGGGCGCCCGAGGCCACGGGGGAGCACCACTACGGGCCGCATTACCTGTCCAGCGTGTCATGGACGAACCCGCTTACCAGCCGCATCCTGCTCGAGGCGGGGACGACGATCTATGTGATCGACCAGAACGACAAGCGCGAGCCTGGCTTTCCGCGGGAGAACATTCAGATCACCGACCAGGGCCTCAATTTGATCTACGGCAACATTCCGACGCGAACGCTGCCCCGGCGCCAGTATCTGTATCGATTCGCCGCGTCGCGCGTGACGGCCTCGCAGACGGTGAAAGCCGGTGTGACGGCCAGACAGGTCCGCATCGGCGACATCGAGAACCTCGGTCATGACCTGTGGATGCACAACGGGTCGATCAACTATCGCTTCCGGAATGGCGTGCCGAACCAGCTGACGCTGACGGATGCGCCGTGGAATTTCGAAGAGTCGGTGAGAGACATCGCCTTGTATGCGCAGGATCAATGGACGGTCAGGCGGCTGACGCTGAACGCGGGCGTTCGCTACAGTGACGCACGAGCATGGACGCCGGAGCAGGTGCTCGGCGCCGGATTCTTCGTCCCCGAGCGCCGGTTCGCGCCGGTGAAGGACATTCCGCACTATCGCAATCTGAGCCCGCGCATCGGGTTTGCCTACGACCTGTTCGGCACCGGCCGCACCGCCGTGAAGGCGTCGATCGGCCATTATCCGGATCGCGTCATCCAGGCATCGGCGAACCCGGCGGTGAACCTCACGCGCACGACGAGCCGCAACTGGACGGACAGCAATACGAATTACCGTCCCGACTGCGATCTGCTGAACCCGGCGACCAACGGCGAGTGCGGCGCCTGGTCGAACCTCAACTTCGGGAAGGCGAACGCGGAGACGCGCTACGCCGCGGACGCGCAGAGCGGATTCAACAATCAATTCGACAACTGGCAGGGCTCGGTGTCCTTCCAGCACGAGCTGCGTCCGGGAGTGGGACTGAATGTCGGGTACTTCCGCACGTGGTACGGCGGCTTCCTCGTCAACGACAACCAGCTGACGTCGCCATCGGATTACGACCCGTTCTGCATCACCGTGCCGACCGACAGCCGGCTGCCGAACAGCGGAGAGCGGTTGTGCGGCTTCTATGACGTCAAGCCCGGCGCGTTCGGGCTCGTGGACAATCTCGTCACGCAGGCGTCGCACTACGGCAAACAGACGCAGGTGTTCAACGGCGTCGACGCCACGCTCACTGCGCGATTCGGTCAGGGCGGTCAGTTCTCGGGTGGCCTGAGCGCCGGGCGCACGACAACGAACAACTGCTATCAGAACGGCGATCCGTCGCTCACCGCGCAGGCGTTCCCGGGTGTGCTGGCGTTGCCGACCGCAAACACGATGTTCCCGACCACTGCCACGATCTCGAAATCGACGGCATTCTGCGACGTCTCGCCGCCGTGGTCGCAGTCGACGCAGGTGAAGTTCATGGCGGTCTACCCGCTGCCCTGGCACATCCAGACGAGCGCGATCTACCAGAACAGTGCGGGCATTCCCATCACCGCCAGCTACGTGGCGACCAACGCCGAAATCCTGCCGTCGCTCGGACGCAATCTCGGCTCGTGCCGCGGCGCCGCCACCTGCAGCGGCAATCTCACGGTCGAACTGCTCCCGCCGAACTCGGTGTTCGAACCGCGTCTCCAGCAGGTGGACCTGCGCTTCTCGCGGCTCTTTCAATTCGGTTCGCGCAAGCTGCGGGGCGACGTGGACATCTACAACCTGCTGAACGCGAGCAACGTGCTCAACATGAACACGACCTACAGCCCGCCGGGAGGTGTCTGGCAGGACGTGACGCAGATTCTTGGCGGCCGCCTGGTCAGGCTTGGAGTGCAGGTCGAATTCTGAGGAGAGCGCAATGCCGAATCGACGCGATTTCTTGAAGACTGCTGCAGCGGCAACCGCTGGCGCGCTCGTTTCCCGTGAGGGCTTCGCCCAAGGGGCACGGCGCCGCGCGCTGATCAACAGCCGCCGCGTGACCGTCGTCGACGTGCACGCGCACACGTTCGTGCCGGAGGTGTTTGACCTGGTGAAGGACACGCCGCTGGCCGCCAACGCCCGGAACAACCTCACCGGGGCGATCGCCCTCGGCCCGGGCACGGCGGAGCGACTTCGGTACATGGACAAGGAAGGGATCGACTACCAGGCGATCAACGTCAATGCCTGGGGCTACTCGGCGGACCGGGCGCTGGCCAAGGACCTCATTCAGCTGCAGAACGAGAAGATTTCACAGGCTGTCGCCGCACATCCCGATCGGTTCGTCGGCATGGCCACCGTCGCGCTGCAGCACCCGGACATGGCGGCCGATCAGCTGGATTACGCGGTCAAGCGACTGGGACTGCGCGGCGCCGCCATCGGCGGCAGCGTCGAAGGGCAGGAGCTCTCGGACCGCAAGTTCGATCCGTTCTGGGCCAAAGCCGCGGAGCTCGGCGTGCTGCTGTTCATGCATCCGCAGAACGCGCCAGGAACCACGAACAACCCGCGCCTCAACGGCAAGGGTGGGCTCGGCAACCGCATCGGCAATCCGCTGGAGACCACGGTCTTCCTCTCGCACCTGATTTTCGAGGGTGTATTCGATCGTTTCCCGGGGCTTCGGGTCTGCGGCTCACATGCCGGCGGATACCTGCCGTCGTACAGCGGACGGTCGGATGCGGTGTGCGATCAAGCCGGCGGCGACGATTGCCGGGCGCTGAAGAAGAAGCCGAGCGAGTACTTCAAGAAGGAGATCATGATCGACACGATGATCTTCCACCAGGAAGGACTCCGGCACCTGGTCGCCGAAGTCGGCGTCGGGCAGATGGTGTACGGAACGGATTACCCGTACGACTGGCCGGTCGGCATCGACTTCGTCCTCGACGCGCCCTTCTTGAGCAACGCCGACAAGGAGGCGATCCTCGGCGGGAACGCGATGAAGGCGCTGCGCATAACGTCCTAGGGGTGTCGCCGCATATGACCAGACGTGACGAATCAGCAGGCCGCCCCCGTCGTGAATTCCTCAAAGTCGCCGGTGGCGTCGCGACCGCGCTCGTAGCGACGACCGACGCGCTCGGACAGGGCGCGCGGACAACCGCCGTTGCGCCGGTGGTGCGCCGGCCGGCCGGACCGCCAGACAGGGGCCTATGGGCGACGTGGTACGACCTGCCCGTCGAAGGCCGCGACGCCTATCTGCACTGGCTCCACGGCACGTATTTGCCCGCGCTGCTCGAGCGCCCGGGGTACTTGTGGGCGGCCCACTATGCCGCGCGGGAGCGCGAGGGCGGCGGGGCGCAAATTCAGCACACGACCGATCCAAAGGTCGGCGCCGGCTATCACTACATCCTGCTCGTCGGCGCGACCGACGCGGACGTGTTTGGCAACCCGACGCCGAGCGCGATCAACGCCGCGTTGCCGGAGGCGGGGCGAACCATAATCGCGATGCGCGTCGGGGAGCGCGTCAACATCACGACGGAGACGGGCCGCTGCGAAGGCCGGGCTGCCGCCAGGGACGGGATGGGCGCGGCGCCGTGCATCCAGATCGGCAGCTTCAACTGCCCGGTCGAGTACGAGGAGGAGATGCACGCCGGCTACGTGGCGTCCCGCATGCCGGCGCACTGCGCGACCGCGTCGTGCGTCCGCACCCGCAAGCTGAACTCGGTCGCCGGCTGGGCGAAGCACGTGATCCTCTACGAATACACGTCGCTCGACGGCTTCAACCGCGACTACGAAGCGGCGAACTCGAAGTCACCGCTCGGGGTTGGCGGGCACAGCATCGTGCCGTACCTCGTGCACGCGCCCTCCGGCCCGAATAGCGCGCTTCGTCTGTGGCCACCGGTCAAAACCTGACGCGCTCGATCGTTCGTTGACGTCTTCGTCGTTGTCCCGGGGAAACATGACGCCGTTTCTGGGAGGGCACGATCACATGACGACCTGCCACCGCGCCATCACATGGCCACTCGCCGTTCTGCTCCTCGTCCTCGGTTCCGCGCCGCTGCTCGCACAATCGACGGCCACCATCCTGGGTGTGGTCAGGGATTCCGGCGGCGTTCTGCCAGGTGCGACCGTCACTGTCCGGAATGTGGATACCGGGCTCGTGCGGAGCGTTCCGACCGGCGGCGACGGCGCCTTCCGGTTTCCGGCACTGCCGGTGGGCCCCTATGAAATCCGGGCGGAGCTCGCAGGATTCCGGACGTCGGTCCGGAGCGGCGTGCGCCTGCTCGTCGGGCAGGAAGCCGTGCTCGACATGACGCTCGAACTGGGATCGATCCAGGAGACCGTGACGGTCAACGGGGAAGCCCCGCTCGTCGAGACGACGACGAGCGCGCTGGGCGCGGTCGTGACGGAAGCGGAAATCGCCTCGCTTCCCCTCGAAGGGCGCAACTACATCGGCCTGACCATGATGCAACCGGGCGTGAGCGAAAGCCGGACGATCAACAACAGCGCGTACCCCGGCATCTGGTTCAGCAGCAGCGGCGCGCCGCCACGTTCCAACGGCTATTCGATGGACGGGGCGGACATGCGGAACGGCACCGGCGTCACCACTTCGTCGGTGACCGGCCAGACGCTCGGCCTCGATGGCATCCAGGAATACCGCGTCCTGACCAACGCCTTTCCTGCCGAATATGGCGGCGTCATGGGCAGTCAAACGGTGATGGTCAGCAAGGCGGGGACGAATCAGTTCCACGGCTCGCTCTTTCAGTATCACCGGGACCGCAACCTCGAAGCGGCCAACTACTTCGACGAGCCGGGCACACGCACCGATTTTTCGCGCAACAACTATGGCGGGTCGTTTGGCGGGCCCATCCTGCGGAATCGATTCTTCTTCCATGGGACCGTCGAGTACGCGAGGGTCCGGCGCGGCACCACGAACATTTCCAACACGCTGCCGGCCGCCGCGCACGTGGATGGCGGATTGGTGCCGCGGATCAATCCGGCGATCAAACCGCTCGTCGATCTCTACCCGCTGCCGAATACGCCGGGCGATCGCTACACGTTCCTGTTCACGCAGCCGGCATCGGACCTGTACGGGCAGGTGCGCGTGGACGCAAACGTGTCGGCGAGCAGCACCGTGTTCGGGCGCTACACCCAGACCGACGGCAACATTACGGCCGCCACGTTCTTTCCGGGGTACGAGACGCACGCCGAAACCCGGAGCCGCTTCCTGACGTTGTCGGAGAACCACATCTTCAGCCCGACCGTCGTGAGCACGACGAGGGTGTCGTACAGCCGTCCGGACTCGCACTTCATCGCTGATCATCCGCCCCAGCTGCTCAGCGATCCCCGGTACAACTTCCTGCCCGGCGAGGCGATGGGGATTGTCTCCGTGGGAGGCGTGACCGACATGGGGCCGTCGGCGAATTTTCCACGCGCGTTTTCCGGCAAGGAGTACACGGCCAGCAACGACACCAACATCTCCGCCGGCCGGTCGTCGTGGAAGTTCGGTGCGCGCGTCAACCGTGTCGAGCAGTTCGTGCAGCAGGCGTTTTCGCGCGGCGGCCAGGCCAGCTTCGCCAACGTGACCGCATTCCTGCAGGGATTGCCGAACTTTACGAGGGCCCCCTCCCCTGGCTCATCCAACTCCAAGACGTTGACGTACACGGCCGTCGGCGTCTACGCGCAGAACGACTTCAAAGCCTCTGATCGCCTGACGCTGAATCTGGGCCTGCGCTACGAACCGCAGACGCGCTACAAGGAGAAGTTCGGGCGCGAATCTGCGATCCGGAACATCCTGACCGACCCGCAGGCCACGCTCGGTCCGTTGTTCAAGAACAACACGCTGGGCGATGTCAGCCCGCGCTTCGGATTTGCGTGGGACGTACGAGGGAACGGTAAGACCGCCGTGCGAGGCGCGGCCGCGCGTCTCTACGATCTGGGCAACATGGCGACGCCTCTCGTGCAGGCAGTCGCCGGGACCCCTCCGTTCTCGTCGCTGAGCCGCGTCAACAACGCGCCCTTCACCGTACCGTTCGAGCTGCCGGCCGAAGGGACACCGCAGGCGCTGCGCATCATCGACTACAACCTGGCCGCGCCCAACATGTGGCACTACAACGTCGCCGTCGAGCGGGAGTTGATCGCCAGCATGGCGGTGACGGTGGCGTACGCGGGCTCACGCGGCATCAATCTGATCCGGACAGCGGAAGGCAATCCCAGAAAGCCCTCGCAGACGTTGGCCGACGGCCGTTCGTTCTGGACGGGACTGGAACCGCGCGTCAGTCCGTACTGGAACACCATCGAGCTCAAGGTCGCTGACTCGAAGTCTCAGTACGATTCGCTGCAACTGAAGCTCACTCAGAGGCTGAGTCGAGGCCTCCAGTTTCAGAACGCGTTGACGTGGGCGAGCGCCAGGGACAACTACACGGGCTTCTCGAACACTGACACGGGCGGGGCCGAGGGGCAGGCGGGTGACAGTCCTTTCGAACGGGAACGCGATTGGGCGCCCATGGCCACCGACGTCAGGCTCAATTACCACTTCAATCTCGTGTATCGCCTGCCCGATGCCTTCAAGGCGGGATCGGTCGCGGGGGGCCTTCTCAATACGTGGCAGGTCGCGACGATTGTGCAGGCCACCTCCGGACAGCCGTTCACGCCCGGACTGACGACCAACCGCTCGCGGAGCGGCGTGCTTGGAGGGCAGGCCGGAATCGACCGCCCGGATCTCATCGCCGGGGTGCGTCCCGGGGACGTGACGAAGGGCGTCTCGCGAGGGTGCGGAAACATCAAGGCGGGAACGCCCGTGGGGACCGCGGACCTGTGGTTCGACCCGTGCGCCTTCACGATTCCCCAGCTCGGCACGTTGGGGAACGCGCCACGAAACGGGTTTCGAGTTCCCGGCTATTCACGGGTCGATTTGTCGTTGATGAAGATGATCCCGATCGGCCGATCGGCACGCACCGAACTCCGCATCGACGTGTTCAATGTCTTCAATCGGGTGAATCTCGGAATTCCGGACCGGATCGTCTACGGCGCTCTCGCCAACGTCGAAGATCCGCTGGTGACAGCCGGAACGATTACAACCGCCGACGCGGCGCGGCAGGCCCAGTTGTCTGTGCGGGTGAGCTTCTGACGACGGTGTAGGCGCGCGC
>DATNCQ010000115.1:0-35068 GCA_035571515.1 Vicinamibacterales bacterium | reverse complement strand
CCCGGCAGGTACACGACGGCAAATTTTCTGCTCGGCCTCGCCTTTCCGGCGGTGCACGACAAGACCGAGGTGTTGTTTTCAGAAATCGAGGCGGCAGTCCTTGACGGCCGGTTCGACGCCGGGCTGATCATTCACGAGAATCGGTTTACCTATGCCGCAAAGGGGCTGAAGAAGATCGTCGACCTGGGCGAATTCTGGGAGCGTGAAACCGGATCGCCCATTCCTCTCGGCGGCATCGTCGCTCGCCGCGCGCTTCCGGAGTCGATCAAGCAGCGTGTGAACCGGGTCATGCGGCGAAGCGTCGACTACGCGTTTGCGCATCGGACGGCCAGCCTTCCGTTCGTGCGCGAACATGCGCAGGAGATGAGCGAAGAGGTGATGTATCAGCACATCGACCTCTATGTGAATGCGTACTCGATCGATCTAGGTCCCGAGGGGCGCCGCGCGGTTGAACTGTTGTTCGATCGCGCGCGATCGACTCGTGTGATACCGCCGCTCGACGTTCCGTTGTTTCTCGACGATCGCGTGCAGGCGTGAAGCCACGCGAGCCGATCGTCCTGCTCGTCGTGGGCGGCGCGCTGCTCGTCTGGTCTGGCATTGCTCCGGCTGATAGGACGACCTGGATTCTCGAGGTGTTTCCCATCTTCATCGCTGTGCCGCTGCTCGTCGCGACGGCGCGGCGGTTTCCGCTGACTCCGCTTGTCTATCGGCTGATTTTCGTCCACGCCCTCATCCTGATGCTCGGCGGGCACTATACGTATGCGCAGGTGCCGCTCGGCTTCTGGATGCAGCGCGTCTTCGGGTTCAGCCGAAATCACTACGACCGCATCGGGCATCTTGCCCAGGGATTTGTGCCGGCGGTCATCGCGCGCGAGATTCTAATCAGACGTTCGCCGCTCGAGCCCGGCAAGTGGCTCTTCTTCATCGTCCTGAGTGTGTGCCTCGCGATCAGCGCCTGCTACGAGTTCATCGAGTGGTGGTCGGCGCTGATCGGCGGCAGCGCGGCCGACGCGTTTCTCGGCACCCAGGGCGATCCGTTCGATACACAGGCCGACATGCTGATGGCGCTGATCGGCGCGTTCACCGCACAGGTGCTGCTCGCGCGCCTGCACGATCGGCAGATCGCGCAGAAACTGCGACCTTGAGTCGGCCCATCAGCGAGTCGGAGTCGGCTACAACGCGTATCCGACTCCGACTCGAAGGATCTCGTGCAGTTGCTGGACGCCGTCGGTCAGCGCCGCGGGTCCGGGCTGGAGGATGAGCGCCGACTTGATTTCGTAGATGCGGCCGGCCTGCACGGCTGGCAGCACGTCCCACCCCGGGCGCGACGCGATCTTCTCCTTCTTCACCGCCTTGCCGCACCACGACGCGACGATGACGTCGGGCGCCCGGCGGACGACTTCGTCGGGCTCGACAGTGCGATCCTTCGCCAGGCTGGCGTGGCGGAGCTCGGGAAAGATTGGCTCGCCTCCGGCAATCTCGATCAGCTCTTCGACCCACTGAATCCCGGAGATGAGCGGCCCGTCCCACTCCTCGAAGTAGACGCGCGGCCGCCGGGCGAGCCGTGCCGCCTGCTCGCGGATGCGATCGAGGCCCGCTTCGAGCCGCGACGCCAGCGCCTCCGCCCGCTCGGCGCGGCCGATCAGGCCTCCCAGCATGCGAATCATCTGCAGGATCTCCGCGACGCTGCGCTGGTTGAACAGCACGACGCTGTATCCGCGCCGCGCGAGCTCCGCCGCGATCTCTGCCTGCAGATCGGAAAACGCGAGCACCAGGTCCGGGCGCAGCGCCTCGATCTTGTCGAACCGCGCGTTGATGAAGGCCGAGACGCGCGGCTTCTGCCGCGCCTCGGGCGGCCTGACCGTGTAGCCCGACACGCCGACGACCCGTTCGCCCTCCCCCAGGAGGTACAGCGTCTCGGTCGTCTCTTCGGTCAGGCAGACAATGCGAGTCGGATAAGGTTCGCCCATGTAGGGATCCGCACGTTACCGGCCCGGACCTTTCGGCTCCGCGACCAGGAACGCATCGGGATGCAGGGCGCGCGCGAGCGTGTCCGCCGCGCGCCCAAGCCGCGGACCGGCAGCGAGCAGGTAGTCGCCGTATAGAAGGTGGACGCGGTTGTTGCGTACGGCAGGGACCGACGCGAGCAGGTTCCAGACCGCGCGCTCGCGCTGCAGTGTCGCGGTGGCCGGCTGGTTGCCGGGCTTCAGCTCGACGATCACGTCGGGCGCGCGGACGATCATCGTCTCGTTCGACGGCTGCACCGACTCGCGCTTGATGTCGGCGAACAGGTCGTCTCCGCCCGCGATGTCGAGCAGCTCGTGGAGGAAGCCGACGCCGCCGCTGACGTACACGCCGCGCAGCGCGCCCATGTCCCTGCCGATCACCAGCATCGTCCGTGGACGCGGCCGTCCGCGCACGCGCGCACGAATCGTATCGAGCTGTGCCTGCAGATCGCCAACGGCGCGGTCGCCGTCCGCCGTCCGCCCGGCGAGCCGCGCAACGTCGCGCATCGTCTGCAGCACGTTGCCGATGCCCGCGTGGCGATAGGCGTAGACGCGGATGCCGGCGCGCGCGAACTGGCCCTCGAGCTCCGTCTGCGAGCCGTAGACGATGACAAGGTCCGGCCGCAGCGCAAAGATCCGTTCGGTGTCAGGGTCGAGCAGCGCACCCACGCGCGGCAGCGCCTTCGTTTCGGGAGGGAAGTCGTCGTAGGAGCTGACGCCGACGACTTGCGGGCCCGCGCCGATCGCGAAGAGTATTTCGGTGACGTTTGGCACGAGCGAGATGATTCGCCGGGCTCCGTTGTCCTGAACCTGCGGGGCGAATGCTGTCGGGTTCGCCCGGGCGAGCCTGATCAGGTCCGCCCCGCTCAACACCACGACGGCGCAGACGGCGGCGATCAGCTTTTTCTGACGAGCAGCCATAGGAAGAACGGCCCTCCGAGCAGCGCGGTGACGACGCCGACCGGCACTTCGACGGGCGCGAGCACGGTCCGCGCGACGAGATCGCAGCCGACGAGAAACGCCGCCCCGAAGAGCGCGGACGCCGGCAGCACCAGCCGGTGATCCACCCCGACCATCAGCCGCACGAGGTGCGGCACGACGATGCCGACAAAGCCGATGGGGCCGGCCAGCGACACGGCGGCGCTCGTGGCGAGCGACGAGCTGAGGAAAGCGAGGCGCTGCGTGCGCGCGACATCGACGCCGCGCGTGGAGGCGGTGTCGGCGCCGACGCTCAGCAGGTTCAGCGAGCGCGGCAGCACGGCGAACATCGCGAACGCAAGCAGGACGAGCGGGAGTGAGGCGACGATCGGCTCGAAGCTGCCGACGTCGAGGTCGCCCATCAGCCAGCGGACGGTGCGATAGGTCTGCGTGAAGTCCGCCATGTACTGCACGAACAGGATGAGCGCGGAGAAGAACGAGTTCAGCGTGACGCCGGCGAGCAGGAGCACCGCCGTCGACATCGTGCGTCCGGGCCGGGTCGCCAGCGCGTACACGATCGCCGCCGCGAGCAGCGCTCCCGCCAGGCTCGCCACCGGCACCGGCGACAGCACGCCGATGGTGACGGTCGCCCCGAACGTGATGACGAGGATGGCGCCGAGCGCGGCGCCCGCCGAGACCCCCAGCGTAAACGGCGTGGCGAGCGGATTCCGCAGCAGCGCCTGCATGACGACGCCCGCCGTCGCGAGTGTCGCGCCGACCACGGCGCCGCTGAGCACGCGCGGCATGCGGGCGACGAAGAAGATCTGCGCGTCCACGTTGTCGGCGAACGGGATCGAGCGGTCGAAGGCGCGCGCCAGGCTGATGTGCGTGCTGCCGACCAGTGGCGCCAGCACGCATACCGCGGCCGCCAGCGCGCCGTACCCGAGAAGGATCGCAGTCAGGCGCACCTGGATGCCGCCCTGGGGGCGTGGCGTTGTTGCCGCGGCGGGCATCATGTCGACCGCCCCACGGGAACGACGGTCAGGTGGCCGGCCCGCTGATGGAACTGCACGTCGGCGTCCACGTCGTACAGCCGTCGAACCATCGCGCCCGTCAGCACGTCGCTCGTCGGCCCCTGCGCGAGCACGAGCCCCTCTCGCATCACCACGAGCCGATCGCACAGCGACGCCGCCAGGTTCAGGTCGTGCGTCGCGAGCACCATCGTGACTTTCCGATCGCGGTTGAGACGCGCGAGCAGGCCCGCCACTTCGAGCTGGTAGCCGAGGTCGAGCGACGCCGTCGGCTCGTCGAGCAGGAGAATCTCGGTCGCCTGCGCGAGCGCGCTCGCGATGATCACGCGTTGCTTCTCGCCGCCGCTGAGCGTCATGTAGTTGCGCGCGGCGAGGTGCGCCGTGCCGGTGGCGTCGAGCGCTTCATGCGCGGCCTCGAAGTCCGCCGGCCCTTCGAGCTGGAACACGCCGAGATGCGGGTGGCGCCCCATCATCACCATTTCCGTGACGCTGTACTCGAAGGCGGGATGGGTTTCCTGCGGGACGACGGCGATGTGCCGGGCGAGCTCGCGGCGCGTCATCGCCGCCAGCGGCCGCTCCCCGAGCGTCACGCGGCCGGTTCGCGGACGCAGCACGCCGCAGAGCAGCTTCAGCAATGTCGTCTTGCCGCAGCCGTTGGGGCCGAGCAGCCCGGTCAGCGAGCCTGGCGTGATGTCGACGGACGCGTCCGACAGCAGGAACCCGCTGTCACCGTATCCGAAAGATACGGCGTCGGCGCGCAGCATTCGGTCTCCCTCCGGCGTCTCGCGCGCCGGTCAAGACAAGAGCCGCGGGCAGGTTTCCTGACTTGTGCCGAAGCACTTACAGTGGCGGGACCGTCCGGGCTTTTCACCCGGTTCCCCTGCTTCCCGGGCCGAGTCGGTTGTGGCCTAGGAATATAGCACGTAGAATTTTGAGCAACCCGTGAACTCACGAATCCAGGCAGCCGGGCTGGCGGTCATCGACGAGAAGCTGCGCGCGCAGGAGCGCCTCACGCTGGACGAGGGCGTCGCGCTGTTCCGCGCGCCCGATCTCCTCGCCGTCGGAGCGCTGGCGAACCGCGAGCGCGAGAAGCGACACGGCGCCCGGACCTACTTCAACTACAACCTGCGGCTCGAGCCGACCAACGTCTGCGTGGCCAGCTGCCTGTTCTGTTCGTTCGCGCGGCTCCAGCCGTCCGACGCGGCCGCGTACACGATGTCGCTCGAGCAGGCATGGGACAAGCTTCGCCGCCGCGCCAGCCAGCCGCTCACCGAGCTCCACATCGTCAACGGCCTGAACCCGCACCTGCCGTTCGACTACTACACGGAGCTGCTGCGCGGCTTCAAGCGCATCCGCCCCGAGATTCACCTGAAGTGCTTCACCGCCGTCGAAATCGCGTTCTTCGCGGATCTCTACTCGATGACCGACGAGCAGGTGCTGCGGGAGCTCATCGCGGCAGGCCTCGACTCGCTGCCCGGCGGCGGCGCGGAGATCTTCGCCGAGCGTGTGCGCAAGAAGATCTGCCACGACAAGTGCGACGCGGACAGGTACCTGTCGATCCATCGCACCGCGCATCGCCTGGGCCTGCGTACCAACGTAACGATGCTCTACGGCCACATCGAGACGATGGAGGAGCGCGTCGATCACATGATCCGCGCGCGGGCGCTGCAGGACGAGACGGGGGGCTTCCAGGCGTTCATCCCGCTGGCGTTCCACCCGGACAACAACCAGATGCGCAAGCTGCCGGCGCCGAGCGCGGCCGACACGCTGCGCGTGCACGCCGTGGCGCGGCTGATGTGCGACAACATCCCGCACATCAAGGCGTTCTGGATTGCGACCGGAGTCGACGTGGCGCAGACCGCGCTCTGGTTCGGGGTGGACGATCTCGACGGGACGGTGCAGGAGGAGAAGATTTATCACATGGCCGGCTCGCCGACTCCCGAAGGGATGACGACGGCGCAGCTCACCCGGCTGGTGCGTGCGGCCGGCCGTGAGCCGCTCGAGCGCGACACGCTCTACAACATCGTCAACACCTTCGCGGAGGCCGTTTAGGCCGACGGGTCCGCGTTCGCCTGGATCCTGCGCTCCGCGGAACCCGTCCTACATACTGCTCACCTATCGCCGACCAATTTGCTCTCCTATAATTTTTCTATAACCCACATGGCAACCCTGATCCCTCTCCTCACGGAGTTCGAGAAGGACCACATCTCGGAGCGGCAACCTCTGCCGGAGAAGTACCTCGGCCTTTCAGACGCCGAGATGGAGACCCGCATTGCCGCCGCTCGAGCCAGGCTTGGCAGCCGGCTCGTCATCCTGGGCCATCACTATCAGCGTGACGAGGTCATCAGGTTCGCCGACTACACCGGCGACTCGTTCAAGCTCGCGAGCCAGATCGCGAATCGTCCGGAGGCCGATTACATCGTCTTCTGCGGCGTGCATTTCATGGCGGAGAGCGCCGACGTCCTCTGCGCGGCGCACCAGCAGGTGATCCTGCCGGACCTTGCTGCCGGATGCTCGATGGCCGACATGGCCGAGCCGGATCAACTCGAGACCTGCTGGGAAGAACTGACGCTGATGGGAGTCCCCGGCGTGATTCCCGTCACCTACATCAACTCCGCCGCGTCGATTAAGGCGTTTGTCGGCGAGCGGGGTGGAACCGTCTGCACCTCGTCAAACGCTGCCGCGACGCTGAAATGGGCGTTCGACCGGGGAGAGAAGGTTCTCTTCCTGCCGGATCAGCACCTGGGGCGGAATACCGCGTACAAGATGGGCATCCCGCTCGACGAGATGCTCGTGTGGGATCCGCACGAGATCTTCGGCGGCGTCGGCCTGGAAGCGCTGAAGCGCGCGCGCATGATCCTGTGGAAGGGCCACTGCTCGGTTCACGTCCGATTCAGCGCCGCGCAGATCGCCAGCGTTCGAGCGCAGCATCCCGGCGTGCGCGTGATCGTCCATCCCGAGGTGCCGTGGGACGTCGTACAGGCCGCCGACGACAGCGGGAGCACCGAATACATCATCAAGACGGTGAAGAACAGCCCGGTCGGATCCGTCTGGGCCGTTGGCACCGAGGTGCATCTCGTCAATCGCCTTGCGCAAGAGGTCGCGCCCGAGCGCACGGTGGTGTCGCTCGACCGCTTCGGCTGTCTCTGCTCGACGATGTTCCGCGTCTCACCCAACCACCTGCTCTGGATTCTCGAAGAGCTGGTCGAAGGACGCGTCCACAACCGCATCGTCGTGCCCGACGATCGAAAGCAGTGGACGAAGGTCGCCCTCGATCGCATGTTGTCTATCCGATAGCGGCGGAGTACGATGCCTCCTTCGTTCGATCGACGAGGAGGATGCAATGGCGCACGAACTTCCCAAGCTCCCGTACGACTTCGGCGCGCTCGAGCCGCACATCGACACGCAGACGATGCAGATTCATCACGGGAAGCATCATCAGACCTACGTCACCAATCTGAACGCTGCGCTCGAGAAGCACCCGGAGCTGGGCTCGAAGAGCCTCGAGGACCTGTGCCGCGGCATCAACAGCGTGCCCGAAGACATCCGCACCGCGGTCCGCAACAACGGCGGCGGCCACTGGAACCACTCGCAGTTCTGGAAGTGGATGGCGCCCAGCGCCGGCGGCGCGCCGACGGGCAAGGCTGCCGACGCCATCAACTCCTCGTTTGGCAGCTTCGACAACTTCAAGACCGAGTGGGGCAAGGCCGGCGCCGGACGCTTCGGCAGCGGGTGGGTCTGGCTGCTCAAGGATGGCGGCAAGCTCTCGATCGTCAGCACGCCGAACCAGGACAATCCGCTGATGGACGGGAAGACGCCGGTTCTCGGCCTCGACGTCTGGGAGCACGCCTACTACTTGAAGTATCAGAACCGCCGGCCTGACTACATCGGCGCCTGGTGGAATGTCGTGAACTGGGCGGAGGTCGGTAAGGCGCTTTAGTACCTAGGGGCCGGCAGGGAGAAGGGTCGTAGGGGCCGGCTTTAGCCGGCCCGATCGCCGGCCCGATCGCCGAGCGGATGGACCGTGATCAGATGCTCGGTCACGACCCGCCCACCGACGAGATGCTCCTGGATGATCCGTTCGAGCACCGGCGGATCACATGCGCCGTACCAGGCACCTTCTGGGTAAACGACGGCAATCGGGCCGCCCTCGCAGATGCGGAGGCAATTGGCCTTGGTGCGCAGGATGCCGCCCTGCTCCGAGAGCTTCAGTTCCTTCAGTCGCTGCTTGAGGAAGGTCCACGCTGCGAGCCCGCGTTCCTTCTCGCAGCACTTCGGCTTCTCCTGATCACAGCAGAGGAAGATGTGGCGGCGCGCGACAGGCACGCCGATGCTCGCCGCGACTTCGCGTTGGGACTCGGTCACGTTCAAGAGGTCCTTCGACTCGCTTCGCTCGCTCAGGACAAGTATATTCAACACCGCGAGGAGGACCGATGCGGCCACTGCCCACCGCCCACTGGCTGGTGCTTACGCTTGTCATCTGCCTGTTCGCCGCCGCGCAGGCAGCGGGTCAGTACGGCCATCCGCTCAAGGGGTCGTGGAGCGGCGACTGGGGTCCGACCCAGGCGCAGCGCACGCGCGTCCTGGTGCAGATGCAGTGGGACGGGAAGGCGATCACCGGCGCGATCAATCCCGGACCGAACGCGGTGCCGCTGACCAGGGCCTCGCTCGATCCCGACACGTGGCGGGTTCGACTCGAGGCGAACGGCATCGTCATCGACGGCAGGCTGGAGAACATCGGCTCCGCGCACCGCGTGCTCAGCGGCACGTGGACGCAGGCCGGGGCGAAGGGCGACTTCAGGCTGGTGCGGAACTAGCGCGGCCCGAACAGCGGATCGCCGTTATCGTCGGTCAGCTTCTGCAGGTAGATGTTGTTCTCCTGGCAGATGTATTCGGTCAACTCGCTCTCCGCGCTCCACGGGATGTTCCACGCGACCGTCCACGGCCGCGCGTAGGCGCCGGGATCGTCAATCAACGCCTCGTAGTGAAGCGTGCCCTTGTTCGGGCGCGTGAACTTCTCCACCACGTGCAGCATGTCCGTGTGCGGGTGGCCGTAGTAATCGAGCCAGGTGTTCTCGTTGAAGCCGACGACGTCGACGACGAGCGTGTCGTGCTCCCAGCGGCCGACCGAGTGACCGAGGTATGTCGGGTTCAGCGCGTCGCCCTGCGGATGCGCGCGTCCGTCCATGTAGATCTCGCGCCAGATGTGCGTCGCGCCCTCGAAGATCATCAGGACGCGCTTCTGCTCCGGCTGTTGAAGGATCTCCATCGGATACGGCGTCGCCATCATGCGCGGGCCGCCGGGCGGCAGGCAGTAGCCCTCGGGGTCGTACTTCGAGTTGTTCTTCGAGTTGTAGTCGTAGATCGCGCGCGCCCACGGCAGGAACGGCACGTCCGGCTCCGCCTTCGCGCCGCCGCGCCCCGCGCCCGGGTTCGCGCGTTCCGCCGCGGTCTTCCCGTCCGCGCCGGGTATGCGCATCCCCATGTTCTGGATGTAGGGAACGTCCCACACGCCCTTTTCGCCGGGCACGCGGCCGAGGTTCGGCGTGCCGTCCGCGAGACGCGGCGTGGCGTCGCCGCGCGGCGCTGAAGGGTCCTGCGCCTGCGCCGAATAGAATGCGGCGCCAATCGCGATGAGCACCGCGACGCCGACGCGCACCCACAGCATCACGGGTTGGCCGCCTGGCTGGAGGCCGCGAACAGCCGCTTGCCGGTGCTGTCGAGGACGACGGTGCGAGCGTTGCCGTACGGCTTGCCGTCCCTCGCCAGGCTGCCTTCGACGGTGACCGCGTCGCCGATCTTCAGCGTGTTCCGCGTCCAGCCGTTGCGCATCAGCCCGTTCGGGCTTCCCATCTCGAAGGCCCAGTTCGTCACCTTCTTCGTACGCTCGTCGGTGACGTCGAGATAGAAGTAGGTGTGCGGGTTCTGCCACTCGACTTTCGTCACGACGCCGGTCAGCTTGAACGGCTTGTCGGCGTCGAACTCGGCGGCGAACGAGTGATGTGCGACAACCGGAACGGCCGCGAGCAACAGGCCGGCGCCCAGGGCGGCGGCAAGGAATGTCGTCCGCATGGAAATCCTCCGATGTCGCGGGGGATTTTAGCTCAGAACAGGGTGACGTCGACGAGGTCGCCCTGCTCGACAACGGCGGTTTCGGCGGCAATCTCGAAATAGCCGTCGGCCTGCGACATGCTCGTGATGTCGCCCGACGCCTTGTACGCCGGTATCGCCGTGCCGTCCGCGACCCGGACCGTGTAGAACTGATGACGGTCTTTCGCCGACACGACGCGGCGGGCGAGCGGCAGCGTGACCGTCTTCACCGCGTGCGGCGGCAGCCGGGCGATGCGACGGAGCGCCGGGACCAGCAGGATGTGCGCGTTCGAGAGGCAGGACGAGGGGTAGCCGGGCATGCCGAAGAACGGCTTGCCGTGCACGAGGCCGAACGCCGTAGGCTTGCCGGGCTTCACGGAGATGCCGTGAAAGAGCACCTCGCCCTTCTGGCTCAGCGCGTCGAGGATCAGGTCGCGTTCGCCGACCGACGTCCCGCCCGAAAACACCAGCACGTCGTCCTCGAAGCTTTCGTCGAGCGCGCGCGCCAGGTCCGCAATCGTGTCTGCCGCCGTGCGGTGCGGAGACGCGATGCCGCCGTGCTCCTCGATCACCGCGGCGAGGGTGAAGCGGTTGATGTCGTAGATCTCTCCCGGCTGAAGGGGCCGGCCGGGATCGACGATTTCGTTGCCCGTGGACAGGATGGCAACACGCGGCTTCGCGTAGACGTCGACGTGCGCGAGGCCGAGCGCGGCGAGCGCGCCGACGCGGCTCGCGTTCAGCACCTCGCCGGGCTGCAGCACGGCCTGGCCGTTCCTGATGTCGGCGCCCTGGCGTCCGATGTTCTGGCCCGGCTCCGCCGGCGCGAAGATCTGGATGCGCATGTCGTCGGCGGCGGTCTGCTCGACCATCACGACCGCATCCGCGCCGGGAGGCATCGGCGCGCCCGTCGCGATCTCGGTGCACTGGCCCGCGCCGACGGTCTGCTGCGGCATCTGGCCGGTGAAGACCTTTTCGATCCAGGTGAGCACCGCCGGCGCCGCGGGTGAGGCGCCGGCCGTGTCGCCGGCGCGAACCGCGTAGCCGTCCATCGCCGCGCGGGAAAAGGGCGGCACATCGGCCGTTGCGGTCACGCTTTGCGCGAGCACGCGCCCGTGCGCCTCGTGCAGCGCCACACGCTCGACGCGCTCGATCGGCCGGAGTGCGCCGTCGATCACCGCCCGCGCCTGCTCGAGCGAGATCGTGTCGCCGAACGGCCGCATCTTCGTGCTCATCGCAATCTGATACCTGCTACCTGTTGCCTGTCACCGTCTGCCCACTGCCCACTGCCCACTGCCGACTATCTCCTCAGTTGCTGCACCACGTGGCCCAGCTCCGGAAGAATCAACTTCGTCATCGCGAGACGCACAGCGTCGGGCGACCCAGGCAGCACGAAGATGGCCTTGCCGTGCGCGCGCCCCGCGGTCGCGCGGCTCATCATCGCCGCGGCGCCGATCGCCTCGTAGCTGAGCATGCGGAACAGCTCGCCGAATCCGGTGAGCCGCTTCTCGAGCAACCGATCGATCGCCTCGAACGTGCCGTCGCGCGACGTGATGCCGGTGCCGCCGGTCGTGATGACGACCTGTGTCCCCGCGTCCGAAAGGCAGTCCGACACCGCGCGCGTCACGGCCTCAGGATCGTCGCGCACGATCGCGTGGCCGCTGACGCTGTGACCGCCGCTCTCGAGCAGGCTGCGGATCGCCTGGCCGCCGGTGTCGTTGGCCTCGGTCCGCGTGTCGCTCACGGTGAGGACGAAGCAGGAGACGGAGGTCGGCGCGTGGGCTTTGTGCTCCTGGACGCTCACGCGCCGATTATATGGAATTACAATGCGGCGTCATGCGTAGAGGCCGCCTCGTCGCCGTCGCGTTCCTCCTCCTCCTCGGCGCGCAGGCGCGAGCGCAACGTGCCGCGCCGCCGGACGTCGACCCGCGGGTGTCGGCGCTCGTCGCCTCGATCTCCGAAGCGCGCCTGGAGCAGCTCGATCGCGCGCTCGCCGGCTTCGGAACGCGCAACACCATGTCCGAGACGACGTCGCCGACGCGGGGAATCGGCGCCGCGCGCCAGTGGATCTTCGATCAGCTCAGGCAGAGCAGTCCGAAACTGCAGGTCAGCTTCGACACACACCAAATCCCCAAGGGAGGACGCATTACCCGTGATGTCGAGCTCCGCAACATCGTCGCGATTCTGCAGGGACGCACGCCGCGGCGCATTTACGTGAGCGGTCACTACGACACGGTGAACATCGGCGGCCAGGGGCAGATTGGCGCCAACACCGGCGCCGGCGTTCCCGCCGAACGCGACGACAACGCCGACGCGCCGGGAGCGAACGACGATGCGAGCGGCACCGTGCTGGTCATGGAGCTGGCGCGTGTCTTTGCGGAGAGCGGGATCGACTTCGACGCCACGCTGGTCTTCACGGCGGTTGCCGGCGAGGAGCAGGGACTGATCGGCGCGCGCGCGCACGCGCGCCGCATGAAGGCCGCCAGCGTGCCCGTCCAGGCTGTCTTCAACAACGACATCGTCGGTGGCGCTGTCGGCGGCGACGGCATCGTCGACGGCGCGACCATTCGCCTGTATTCGGAAGGCCCGGAGGATTCCCCGTCGCGCGCGCTCGCGATCTTCACGCAGCGGACGGCGGCGCGGTACGTGCCGTCGCACCGCATCCGGCTGATGTCGCGCCGCGACCGTTTCGGCCGCGGCGGCGATCACACCGCCTGGAATCTCGAGGGGTTCGCCGCCGTCGGATTCCGCGAGTCGCGTGAGAACTACTCCAAGCAGCACAACGCGAACGACACGATCGATGGCGTCTCGTTTCCGTACCTGGGTCAGAACGCGCGCGTGAACGCCGCGGCGATGGCGGTGCTCGCGCTGGCGCCGCCGCCCCCGGCGGTGGCCAACGACCGCGGGCAGCCGACCATCGACCGGCAACCGTCGGGCTACGACGCGCACCTGCGGTGGACCGCTTCGCCCGGGGCGGACGGTTATCGCATCTTCTGGCGCGAGGCGTGGGCGCCCGACTGGGAGCACGAGCTGTACGTCGGCAACGTCACGGAGTACGTGCTGCCGCACTCGAACATCGACGATCGGGTCTTCGGCGTCGCGGCGGTGGATGCCGAGGGGCACGAAAGCACCATCAGCGCGTACGTGCCGCCACCGCCGACGTACTGACCGCGCGGTGACCCGGCTGAGACGCTGACAACATCTCTTGACTTAGGCCGGAGATGGTGTGTGAATGTCACTTGCATCGCATTAAGTCTTTGCTTGCCCAGGCTCGTTCTTTCGCAGGTTTTGCGACAGGCGCGCCGCACCCTCATACGTAACGAGAAACTCGTTTCGCCTTTCGCAGGCGGGAGGATCTGACGTGCGCACTCTCAGGACGCTGCTTTGTCTCGCGGGAGTCATGATCATCAGCGCCGCAGCCGTCGCGCAGGAGAGCACGGCCGAGCTGCGCGGTCGCGTGCTCGACGCGCAGGGCGGGGCCCTCCCCGGCGTGACGATCACCATCACCAATCAGGCGACGGGCGTGTATCGCGCCGTGCTGAGCAACGGCGACGGCACCTATTTCGCGACCGCGCTCGCTCCCGGCATGTACTCGATCGCGGCCGAGCTCACCGGCTTCAAGAAATACATGCGCAGCGACGTCCGGCTCGATCTCGGCCGCACGACGACGCTCGATCTCGCGCTCGAGATCGGCGGCCTCACCGAAAGCGTGTCGGTCACCGCGGAGACGCCGCTGGTCGACACCACCTCCAAGCAGATCGGCGGCAACGTGACCACGCGCGAAGTGTCGACGCTCCCTTCGATCAACGGCAACTTCGTCGGCATGGTCGCACTGCTCCCGGGCATCGTCGCCAACATCAGCACCGAGTCGTTCGGGTCCGACGCGGTCAGCGTCAACGGTCTCGACTCGCGCAACAACAACTACATGCTCGACGGCGCCAACAACAACGATGACGTCATCGGCCAGCGGGCCGGTTCGCAGGCGCGTACGCCCGTCGAGGCGATCGCCGAGTTCCAGGTGGTCACCAACCAGTACGACGCCGAGTTCGGCCGCACGACTGGCGCCATCATCAACGCCATCAGCAAGCAGGGGACCAACGCCTTCCACGGCGTCGGCGCCGCGCTTCTCCAGGACGCGTCGATGACGAGGCCGGACTTCTTCGTCAAGCAGAACGGCCTCACCAAGCCGGACACGCGCTTCCAGACCTACCGCGCCAACATCGGCGGGCCGGTCGTGCGTGACAAGGCGCACTTCTTCGCCAATGTCGAACGCGTCATGGTGAACCGTCCCAACACCATCACCATTCCGTCGCATCCCGAGTTCAACGCCTCGCCGGTCACGCGCGACCGGGTCTGGAACACGCTGTTGCGGTTCGACCACCAGGTGAACGCGACCAACACGTGGACCGTCCGGTGGCTCCGCGAATCGTCGCCCCAGGTCAATCAGATCGTCCCCTACCTGCCGCCGTTCGCCGGCGCGGTGAACATCACCGTGACGCAGAACGCCTCGCGCGAGGAGCACGACGTCGATCAGACGGTGGTGGGTACGTGGAACAGCGTGCTGTCGAACACGAAGGTCAATACGGTGCGCGTGAACTTCACCCGCGAAGACGTGGCGTTTGCCAATCCGGGCTTCAACACCAACGGCCAGGACCAGGCGGCGCTCAAGCCGACCCTCGCGTTTCTCACCTACGTCGATCAGCAGTCGCCGGTCGCGCAGGCGCGCGTCGACAACGCCTACCAGCTGGACGACACCTTTTCGTGGTTCATTCCGCGCGGCGGCACCAGCCACGACGTCAAGATGGGAGGGCAGTTCGAGTACGTGGGCGCCCGCTCGACGACGCAGGACAACCTCAACGGGATCTTCTTTTTCCGCAGCGACCTGCCGTTCAGCGCCGGCGACCCGCGCACCTATCCCGAGCGGCTCCAGGTCCGCGTCCCCGCGCCGCTGAATTCGTTTCAGAAAGCGAACTTCGCGTCCGCGTTCGCGCAGGACAAGTGGACGGTGACCAGGCGGACGACGCTCAGCCTCGGCTTGCGCTACGACATCGAGATCCAGCCGCTGCGTGAAGTCGACAATCCGCGGTTTTCCGACCCCAGCGCGTACCCGGTCGATAAGAACAATTTCGGACCGCGCATCGGCGTGACCTACGATCTCAGCGGCAACGGTCAGTCGGTGGTGCGCGGCGGGTACGGGCGCTTCTACGACAAGACTCACTTCGAGCTGATTTCCGCCATCCTGACCAACGGCGTCTTCTCGACGTCGTTCAACCAGTTGTTCCCCGCGAACAATGCCGACCCCGGGCCGACCAACGGCACGCTGCCGCAGGAACCGATGCTCGCGGGTGGTCCGACGGTGAACCGCACGCTCCTCGCGTCGCTGTTTCCCGCCGGCTCGCGCATCAAGAACACGGGCACCGTGACGCTCGACAACCCGGATCGCACGATCCCCTACTCCGACCAGATCACCGCGGGGTACGAACGCCAGCTCGCGGCGAACCTCTCGGTGAGCGCCGACTACATTCACACACGCGCGCGCGATCAGTTCATCCTGCGCGACCTCAACCCGGGCGTCCGCGCCAGCACGGCGCGCACCGCGACCCTGGTGCGCGTGGACCCGGCGTTCACCGGGCAGGTGAGTCACCCTGTCAATGCCGGAGAGATCGACTACGACGGCCTGGAAGCGTCGCTCGTCAAGCGCTTCGCGTCCGACTATTCGTTCCGCGTGTCGTACACGCTGGGGCGTGCGCGCGGCAATACGTCTGCGCTCGGTATTCCGCTGGACCCCTTCCAGTTCCTCGACGACCTGCACCTCGATTTGAACGAAGGGCCGACCAACTTCGACCGGCGTAACAACCTCGTCATCAGCGGGCAGGCGCTCGTGCCGAAGGTCCGGGGCGTGGCCGTGAGCTGGGTCGCGCGGGCGGTGAGCGGTGCGCCGTTCAGCCTCACCGACTCCACGCTCGACCAGGACCGCAATGGGATCTTTTCGGAACCGCTTCCCGCGGGCACGTATACGGGCACGGGCCGCAACCCCTATACCGCTCATGCCGACGCCGAGCGGAACGGCGCGACCGGTCCCGGCCTGTTCCAGCTCGATCTGCGTCTGGGCTATCGCGGGCGGCCCGCGGGCCACACGGTCGACCTCTTCGCCGACGTCTTCAACGTGACGAATCGCGCGAACTTCGAGAACCCGATCGGCGACCGGCGATCGACCGACTTCCTGCGGCTCACGACGCTGCGGCCCGGCGCGGTGCCAACGACCGTGCAGCTCGGCGTGCGCTACGAGTTCTGATCGGCGCGCAAGGCAGCCAGGCGCGGCGCGACGCAGGTCGCGCCCGCGCCGGCCTCTCTAGAATCCCGCCCGAATAGTGGTGTCACCCGCGCCCGGTTCGCCTTCCATCACGACCGTGAACGTCCAGACCACGGGCTTCTTCGTGCAGCTCTTCGAATAGCCGCAGACGCCTGACGCGAGGCGCGCCGTGTACCTTTCCCCTGCTTTCAGGAAGATGCGGTCGGGAAACAGGCCCCACGTGCCGTCGCCGACCTGGTGCACGGAGGCGGGCACGCGCGCGCCGGCGCTGTCGACGAGCGTGAAGGTGTCGTTATCGAGCCCGGTCACGGGTGCGGAGAACGACGCCTTGGGCACGACGTCCTGGTACACGTGCGTGGCTCCCGCCGCGGGATAGGTGGCCACGACAGCGGGCGCGGCCGGGGCTGAAGGCTCGCCGTCTATGTGGATCACGAGATTGCCGACCTGCATCGGCACCGGCGGCGCGCCTTCGACCACCGCCGGCTCGTTCGACGGTCGGCGGCCGTCGCACGGCCCGCCGAGGACGCACGGTTCGAGCACGAAGTCGGTGTCGGTATCGGCGAGGTTGCCAAGGAACTTCTTCGCGACAATGGCTTCGAGCGACTGGTAGTACACCGCCGCGGAGACCGCGATCGGACCACGTGTCCCGGGCGGAATGACGACCGAGTAGCGATCCAGGGAAGCCGTGGCGCCGGCGTTCGGCAGCGGACGAAGCCGCGTGTCCCGCAAGAACGCGTCGTCGTAGAGATCGCCGTTGCCGTTCAGGTCGCGAAAGATCGGCGTGGCGAGCGGATTCCGCCTGTCGATCACGACGCCCTTTGCGTCAACCGGAAGGCCGTCCGCGTTGGTTACCAGGTTGCGCGCCGTCGCGTACACGAGCTCCAGCGTCGGACAGTCGTCGCCGAGCGTCGCCACGGCCTTGAACTGGAAGGCGTACGGGTCGGGAGAGCCGGCCGGAATCTTCCAGCCACAGCGCGCGAAGTTCGGGTCGATCATGTCGGCCGTCGTGAACTTTCCGACACCGATCGACGTCCGGTTCCACACGGCGTCGTGGATCGGCAACTCCCGTCCGGTGGCGAGGTCGAACGCGGAGACAGCCAGCCACGCGATGCGGCCTTCTGGAAAGCCCGTCGGAAAGTCGTGGCCGCTGCCGCTGTTGGTCACGGTGACGGCGATGCGCGCGCGGCCGCCGGACGGCGCGATGGCCGGCCCTGTCACATCGACATCGAGCATGTTGCGCAGCCGGTCCCAGGCGAGGCGCGCCTGCTGGCTGGCCGCGCCGCGCCGGTCGACATTCACCCAGTAGGCGTTGGAGTACACGCTCTTGTCGTCGGCTGACGAGAAGCTGAAGGCCGATAACTCGGGATACGGCTCGACGTTGCCCGCGTCGGCGACGCTTGCGCCGACCAGCCGCGGAATGTACGCGTTGCCACCGATGAAGTGGTGGCTGAAGTACGTCCGCGTCGGGCCGTCGGTGGTGACGGGCCGGGCAAGCGGCGGCACCGGCTCGCCGTGGCTGTACAGCGTGTGCGCCGTACCCGGCCGGCCGTAGTCCTGCTGCATGTGGCAGGTCTGGCAGTCGCGCTTGAAGGCGGGCTCGAAGTTGCGATTGCCGGGCCGGTCGGCGTAGCGGCTGCCCGCCCATTCGGCGTACGTCCGCTCGATCGGGAACCCGCCCACCCACTTGCCCAGGCCGTTCTTGATCGTCAGCGTGTTCGTGACGTCATGACAGGTGCTGCAGAACTCGGCCCGCGTGGAAAACACGTGGCGATAGCCCTCGTGCTTCGGTGCCGCGATCGGCTGCACGAGGGACGGTCGCTTGAAAACCTCGCTCAGGTACCCGTCGCGCTCGAGCGGGCGCCCGGGCGACGAGAGCGGCCCCAGGCGTTCCGGGAATGCGATGGCATGCGGCGACAGCCGGTAGGAGCCGCTGCCGGTGCTGTACCCGAGACTTCGCGCGGCCTGATCGGGCACGTCGAACATGTCGCGATCGGCGGGCCGGACCAGTTGCGCTCGCGACTGCGTTCCGAGCGCCGGCGTGTATCCGCTTGCCCCCTGCGCCCTGCCGAAGTTGTGGTACGGCGTGTTCCTCGTCTCGGCCATGCTGTGGCAGACCATACAAACGACGCCGCTCTTGCCGGAATCGGTGTTGCGCATCTGCGAGTCGAGCGTGGCGAACGCCAGGCCGGTCCCGTTGTGCGAGGTGGGATTGAAGTTGACGTCGAGCGCGCCGTGCTCCACCCCGGACAGCGCATCGACCCTGACGTTCTGCAGCGGCACGTTGTCGATGTAGTTGGTCGGCATGTGGCAGCGCGAACAGAACCCGTCGACGAGGGATCCGGGACGTTCGAACCGCTGCCGGCTGCTGCCGAGGTCGAATCTCGAGACGCACTCATCGCCGACCGCGAACGGGTTTTGACGAGCCTTCGTCGTGCCGTCGGGCGGCGCTGGCGTGTCGCAGTTCCCCTGGGTCGAGATCTGTCGGGCCAACAGCAGGAACGCCGCGCGCCAGGCGGGATCGCGCCAGGCATTGGCCATCATCGACCCCTTCCACTCGTCGAAGATCGACTTGTGGCAGTTCTGGCATTGCGCCGGGTGATTCGTGCCCAGCCAGTACTCCTCGAACGGCGGCGCGATGAAGGCGGCCTCCGCCGTCACGTACGGCGCGGGCTCGGGAATGCGGTTGGCGAGCTCCGCGTCCGGCGGCGCAGCCGGGTAGACCAGGGCGGCAGTTACGAAGGCGGTGGTGACAGCAATCACCATCGCGACGGCGGGCGCGAGCGTGCGGGGAGTGTCAGGCACGGCGTGTCATCTCCTCCCCGGCATGTGCACCACGCTCGAGGAACACCTGGTTGTGCAACGGCACCAGCGGCGCGCGCGCCAGCGCACGCGTGACAATCAGGAACAGCGCCGCCGCGCACCCGCCGGCAATCAGCACGTCGACCGCGCGAACGCTCGGCGCCGGGAACAGGTCGGGCATGATGGCGACGTAGAGATCGAGCCACCGTCCGGCGAGCACGACGATCGCGACCCATTTCAGGACCGAGGCGTTGCGCTTGGTCGCACGCGGCAACAGGACCAGGAAAGGCACGACCCAGTTCACGGCGACGTTCAGCAGAAACACCGCGATCCACGGCCTGCTGGTGCGGCTGACGTAGTACGTCGTTTCTTCCGGCAGATTCCCGTACCAGATGAGAAGGTATTGAGCGAACCAGATGTAGGCCCAGAAGATGCTGAACGCGAGCAGCAGCTTGCCGAGGTCGTGCAACTGGTTGGTGTCGACGGCCTCGGCCAGGTATCCGCGCTCGACGAGCAGCACGACACACAGCGTGACCGCGGCGATGCCACCGACCAGCACGCCGGCAAACGCGTAGATCGCGAAAATTGTGCTGCTCCAGCGCGGCGTCAGCGTCATGAGCCAGTCGAAGCTGGCGAGCGAGAACGAAAGAGCAAACACGACGACGAACGCAGCGGAGGTGCGAACGAGCCGACGATGATGGCGCGGTGACCCGTCCGCGTCCTGCCGCAGCGACGTGCGCCGCAAGCCGCGGGCGAACAGGATCCAGGCGGTCATGAAGATCGCCATGCGTCCGAAGAAGAACGGCGCGGAGAGGTAGAGCGCCCTGGCCGATTCGCCCTCGTGGGCGTTGGCGCGAGTCGCCGGGTACAGCCACTCGCGTCCAAAAAAGAGCAGGAGCATCAGCACGGCTGCGACCGGCAGCGCCGCCGTCAGCGCCTCGGGAATCCGCCGGATGCTCGCGCTCCACGCTGCGCCGGACAGGTAGTGCAGCGCGAGGAACACCATGCCGCCCAGTGCAAGCGCGGTCATGTAGAAACCGTTCAACAGCAGCTCTGCCCAGGCCCGTTGCGGCGTCGACGCGACGCCAACGGCCGCGGCGACCCCGCCGGCGATCACCAGGGCCCACGCCACCCTGCGGGCCGTTGTGCCGGGTACGAACACCTCAAGACGGCTCACCGCGACACCTCCGGATGCTGCAGCGTCTGCACATGCGCCGCAATCAACCAGCGATCGTTCGCTGACAGCTGCGAGGCGTACGACGGCATGCGCCCTGAACCGAAGGTGATCACGTGAAAGATCTGTCCCACCGCGAAGCTGCGCACGCGCGTGGACGTGTAGGCCGGCGGGTTCGGGATCTTCGGCACGAGCGGGCCGTCGCCCGCTCCCTGCTCGCCGTGACAGACGGCGCAGTAGGTTTCGAACAACGCGCGTCCCTCGGCGGCCGATCGTGCGGTTCGCGGCACCGGGTTCTGCAGTTCGCGCCCGGCTCGCTCCGCGTCCTCCGGTGTCGCGCTGTAATGGAGGGGCAGATGGCCGCGCGCAATCGTGCCGCGCACCGGCCGCTGCAGCGTGAGCCCGTCGCGGGTCACCGGGTTCGGCGCAAAGCTGTCGTAGGCGAGCGAGTACACCATGTTGGGCATGTACTCGAAGCCGCGCTTCTCCGCCGAGCCGCAGGCGCTCAGCGCAACGCACACGAGCGCTGCGGTCCAGGAGCGGCTCGCTCTCATAGATCCATCACCATCTGCCGGATCTCGATCGCGCCGTTGTCCCGAAGCAGGCGCCGCGCCTCGCCCGTCTCGAACACGCTCGACCGCCACCGCAGCGCGATCGCGAACTCGTCATCGGTGACGCGCGGCGCCGGCAGCCGCGCGGGCGCGCCGGGGAACAGCCCGCTGCGCAGGAAGAACGCCCCGGCGGTCGCCAGCCCGGCGGCCAGCACCGTGATCTCGAACGTGATCGGCACGAATGCCAGCGTCGAGTTGTCTGGCTTGCCACCCACGTTCAGCGACCAGTCGAACACCGCGGCATAGAACTGGAACGCGATCGCCGAGACGAGCCCGAACACGCCGGCCACGAGCGTCACCCAGCCCAGGCGGGATCGTCGCAGGCCCATGGCCTCGTCGAGGCCGTGTACGGGACAGGGCGCATAGACGTCGTAGATCTTGAAGCCGTGCGCACGCAGGGCCCGGACCGCCGAAATCAGTGACTCCGGCTGGGCGTACGTGGCGACGAGGCACTCGTTACGCACGGGCGACGCCTCCATGCGCCTCGATGCCGGCGATGGCTGCGTGCGTCTCGGCGCCGGCATCGGCCTTCACCTCCCACATCGCGATCATCGGCAACAGCCGGATGAAGAGCAGGAAGCAGGTGAAGAACAGGCCGAAGCTGCCCACCAGGGTCCCGACCTCGATGATCGTCGGCCGATACATGACCCACGTCGACGGCAGGTAGCTGCGGTGCAGGGACGTCACGATGATCACGAACCGCTCGAGCCACATGCCGATGTTGACGAGGATGGAGAGAACGAACAGGGCGGGGACGCTCGTTCTCACGCGGCGCGACCACAAGACCTGCGGCGCGATCGCATTGCACGTGACCATCGTCCAGAAGCACCACGCGTAGGGGCCCGTCGCACGGTAATAGAACGTCGCCTTCTCGTACAGCGACCCGTTGAACCAGGCCGTGAAGAACTCGGTCGCGTACGAGAAGCCCACGATCGAGCCGGTGAGCAGCGTGACCTTCGCCATCGCCTCCAGGTGCCGCACCGTGATGTAGGTGTGCAGGTGCATCAGCGAACGGGTCAGGATCAGGAGCGTCAGCACCATGCCAAACCCGGAGTAGACGGCGCCGGCGACGAAGTAGGGTGGAAACAACGTCGTGTGCCAGCCGGGAAGGATCGACACCGCGAAATCCATGCTGACGATCGAATGGACCGAGAGCACCAGCGGTGTGGCCAGCGCCGCGAGGATCGTGCTGAGCGTTTCGTACCGCGACCACGTCCGCTGCGATCCGTTCCACCCGAGGCTGGCGATGCCGTAGAGCGTCTTCCTGATGCCGGCGCCGGCGCGGTCGCGGAGCGTGGCGAAGTCCGGGATCATCCCGACGTACCAGAACACCAGTGAGATGGTGAGGTAGGTGTTGATGGCGAAGACGTCCCACAACAGGGGAGAGCGAAAGTTCACCCACAGCGGTCCGCGCGAGTTGGGATAGGGGATCACGAAGAAGAAGAGCCACGGACGCCCCATGTGGATGAGCGGGAAGAGCGCGGCGCACATCACCGCGAAGATCGTCATCGCCTCGGCCGAGCGGTTGATCGAGGTGCGCCACCGCTGCCGGAACAGCAGCAGGATGGCGGAGATGAGCGTCCCGGCGTGCCCGATGCCGATCCAGAAGACGAAGTTGGTGATGTCGAAGGCCCATCCGACGGTCTTGTTCAACCCCCAGACGCCGATGCCGGTGGCGACCTCATAGGACACGCACGCGACGCCCACGGCGAGCGCGGAGAACGCCGCGGCGAAGCAGATGAACCACCCGCGGCCCGGCCACGCGTTCAGCGGGCGGGCCACGTCGTCGCCGATCTCGGTGAGCGAGGGATCGCCATCCAGCCAGCGGCGTTGCGGCTGGAGGACGAGCCTGTCGGCGTGGACCGCGTGGAGGGGCGTCATACGTTCCGCACCTTTGCCAGGTAGCTGACGTTGGGCCTGGTAGCGAGCTCCTCGAGCACGCGGTACTGCCGCTGGCTGCGACCCAGCCTGCTGACGCGGCTGTTCGGATCGCGCCAGTCGCCGAAGACGATCGCCTCGGCCGGACACACCTGCTGGCATGCCGTCTTGATGTCGCCGTCGGCGACGGGACGGCCGTCGCGTTCCGCGGCCAGCTTGCCCGCCTGGATGCGCTGCACGCAAAGACTGCACTTCTCCATGACGCCCCGCGATCGCACGGCGACGTCGGGGTTGAGCGTCATCGAGCCGAGCGGGCTGTTCATGTTGAAATCGAAGCGGTCGTTGCGCGCGTACTCGAACCAGTTGAAGCGCCGGACCTTGTAGGGGCAGTTGTTCTCGCAGTAGCGCGTGCCGACGCAGCGGTTGTAGACCTGCTGATTCAGGCCGTCGGAACTGTGCACCGTCGCGAGCACCGGACAGACGGGCTCGCAGGGCGCGTTGTTGCAGTGCTGGCACATCATCGGCTGCACCAACGTCTCGGGGTCGTCCTCGGACCCCGTGTAATACCGGTCGACGCGCATCCAGTGCATCTCGCGGCCGCGTCGCACTTCGTCCCTGCCGACGACGGGCACGTTGTTCTCCGCCTGACAGGCCGTGACGCACGCGGAGCAGCCGGTGCACGCGTTGAGATCGACCGCCATCCCCCAGGTGTGGGCGCCCGACGGACGCTCGGCCCACAGCGACGGGACCTCCGTTCCGTGCTCGTGTTCACCACCCCCGCCGGCCGCTGATGCGAGCCAGGCGGCGAGCGTCGTCTGCTCGACGATCGTTCGTCCTTCCATCGCGTGATGCGTCTGCGTGGCCGCGAGCGGTTCGAGCCGGCCGGTGGGCGCGATCGTGACGCTGGTCCCGGCATATCGCCGCATACCGGCGACGACCTGGACCAGCGGGTAGACGTTCGCTCCCACACCCTGGCCGACTCGCCCCGCCCGCCGCCGTCCGTACCCCAGCGCGACGGAGATCGCGTGGGGAGACTGACCGGGCTGCACGTGGACCGGAACCTCGATGCGCCGCGAGCCGGCGTCGAGCGTCACGACGTCGCCGCTGTCGACGCCGAGGCGCGAGGCCACGGCGGGCGCGATCGCCGCGTAATTGCCCCACGTCACCTTGGAGACCGGGTCCGGCAGTTCCTGCAGCCACGGGTTGTTCGCGTGGGCGCCATCGCGCTGCCCGACGGCTTCGTAGAGATGCACCTCGAAGCGATTCGCGGATCGTTCCCCGGCCGCACGCTCGTGGTCGCGGACGACGCTGGCGGCCGCCGCCAGGACGTCGCCGGCGAACCTCTTCTCTGATGAAGGCCGCGGCGGCAAGGCAAAGACGCCGTCGTGCAGGCTGTGATCCCAGAACTCGTCGAACGTGGCGTAGCGCGACTGCTGGGGGTACAGGGTCTCGCGCCAGAAGGCACGCAGATACTCGTAGAAGTCGGGCGGACGTCCGAGCCACGTCAGCAGGCTTTCCTGCGCGGCGCGCGTGTCGAAGAGCGGCGCGATCGTCGGTTGCGCGAGGCTGAAGAACGATGCGACCGGCTCGGCGTCGCCCCATGCCTCGAGGAAATGGTGATCCGGACAGACAGCGTGCGCCAGCGCCGCGGTCTCGTCGAGTCGATCCGCCAACGCCACCGTCAACGGCACGTGACCCATCGCGGCGATGAACCGGTCGGACTGCGGGTAGTCGTAGGCGGGATTGACGCCGTACACGATCAGCGTGTCGACGCTGCCGCGCTGCATGTCGTCAATCAGCCGGGCGACCGCGAGATCGTCACCCTGTCGCTGCAGGGACGGGCGATCGAGATCGATCGTCGTGCCGACAGCGCCAAGCAGCGCATTGGTCGCGTGGACGATCACCTGCGTCGCGACATCATTCGTCCCGCAGACCACGAGCGATTCACCGCGCGTCCGCCAGAGATCGTCCGCCGCCGCGTCGAGGCGGCGAGGATCGACGAAGCCCTCGGGGACACCCGGCAGGTCGGGCGCGCCGTGCTTCCGGGCGATCCGGGAATAAAGGGCGAGCGCCACCAGCGCATGCTCGGAAGGCGCGATCGCGATGCGCGTGTCGGCATTGCTCCCGGACAGCGACACGCCGGACTCGAACTGGATGTGCCGCGACATGTCCGTCGTGTTCTCGAGACGGCGCCCGGCCGCGTAGTCGCGCGTGAATTCCACCGGCGACAGCCAGGTGCCGAGGAAATCCGCGTCGATCGCGACGATCGTCCGGGCGCGGCCGAAGCGGTAGTGGGGAAGGCCGTCGACCCCGAACGACGCGCGGGTCGCCTCGCGCAGCGCCGTGAACGAGACCGCGTCGTAGGTGACGTGTTCGAACCCGGGACGGTCCGTCCACGCTCGAATCAGGTGGCGTGTGGCCGGACCGAGGATGGTGCGCGACAGCAGCACGACGCGCTTGTGCGCGGCGATCGCCTCCGCAAGATGCGTCTCGATACGCCGGTCGACGTCCTCCCATGATGTGGACTGTCCACGCCAGAGCGGATGCTTGAGCCGCTCGTCGTCGTAGAGCGAGAGCACGGTCGCCTGTCCCACGGCGCACGTCCCGCCTCCGAACAGCGGTGACTCGTCATTGCCCTCGATCTTGATCGGCCGCCCGTCACGCGTCTTCACCAGCAGGCTGCAACCAGCCGAACACCCACCGCACGTCGACGCGTACCAGTTCGGGACGCCGGGCGTCACCTCCTCCGGCTTGTTGAGGAACGGCATCGCCTTCTGCACGCGTCCGCGCGAGCAGGCGCTCAACGCCGCGGCGGCCACGCTGAACCCGGCGAGCGTGAGGAAGTCGCGGCGCGACGGCGCGGGCGGCGGCCCGGTCCGCGCGCGCTGGCCGGCGAAGCAGTCGCGCCCCGAATCGTCCGGCGAGGCCGAATGCCGCTGCAGCTCCTCGATGCTCTTCCAGAACTTCAGTTCGGTGCTCATGCCCTTATCGATCGCGGGGGCCGGCTTCAGCCGGCCCGACCCTTACCAACCGTAGGGGCCGGCTTCAGCCGGCCCGACCCTTCCCAGACCGTAGAGGCCGGCTTCAGCCGGCCGATCTTCAGTAATGACACTTGCCGCAGTCCGTTCCCGGGAACGGCGCGTCCGACGCTTCCGGGCTGCCCGCGGCACGCCGTTCGCGCGCCAGCTCGGGCCCCCGTTGTCTATGACAATCCAGGCACCAGCCCATCGTCAGCGGCGCGTCCTGGCGGACGCGCGCCATCGTCTCCACCGCGCCGTGACAGGCGGCGCAGCTCACGCCGCCGGTGACGTGCTGACTGTGGTTGAAGTAGACGAAGTCCGGAAGGTTGTGGACCTTGATCCACGCAATCGGCTGCTGCCGCTGAACGGATTCCTTGAGCTTCTCGATCTCGACGGTCTGTCTGCTCAGGATCGAATGACAGTTCATGCAGACGTTGAGCGGCGGGATTCCCGCGTGCCGGCTCGTGCGCGCGCCGAAGTGGCAGTACAGGCAGGGGATGTCGTTGTCGCCGGCATGCAGCCTATGTGAGAAGGCGATCGGCTGTTCCGGCGCGTAGCCCTGATGGATGCCGACACGTGAGAGCTGATACGCCACTGCGCCGCTCGCGGCAGCCGTCGATGCCAATACCAACGCGAGGACGACCAGGCGCGCGCCCATGACGGATCAGTTCTCCTCGTGGTCGTTTCGCAGCAGCGAGGCGTACGCCGCCCGGACAGGTGCGGCGCTCCGGGCTCCGATGACATGCCATGCCCGGCGGGCGAGGGACGATGATGGCGCGAGTATCCACTGGAGCACACGATCGATGGCCAGCGGCGCGTAACGGCCGATTCGGCTCAGCGGTGCGATCGCCAGCAGCACGAAGGCGCCGAAGACGTGCAGCCTCACGAGGAACGGCAGCCGCGCCACCACCGTTGTCGAGGGCTGCAGTTGCACGAGCGAGTGCAGGTAGGGAACCACCGTCACCGCCGACCATGAGGACGCCCATCGATACGTGAGCGCGACGGCAACGCCGGACATCGTGCTCATGAACACCAGTGTTCCGGCGACGACGTCGGCGGGCGAGTCCACGCTCGCTCGGGGAGTGCGAAGCTGCCGCAGCCGCAGCGCAAGGAAACCTGCGAGTGCGACGCTGCCGGCCCCCATGCCAGCCGCTTCGAGGACGAGCAGGCGACGCAGCTGCTGGTTCCAGAGCAGCACATCGTGCGGAGCCGCGAAGGCGACGAGGTGCTGGCCCGCGATGACCGCGAATGCCGAGCGCGTGGCGGCGACGACGAGACTTCGGCCATCGCCGCTCGAGGGTCCCGCGGTCGATCGATCGGATTGGCGCCAGAACATGCAGCGCCCCGTGCAGACCAGCACGAAGAGCGCCGCCGCAATGTAAGGGGTGACGACGAAGAGCAGCTGGTCGCTCATCGGACCGCCTTCATTTCGTGGTGAAGGAACGCCCTGAGCGCGAACGACTCGTCATCCGTCACGATCGCTGCGTCGGATGTGGAGATGGCGCGGGGGAAGCAGCCCCGCGTCAGGAGCGTTGCCAGCCCCTTGTCCTGGTAGCGCGCGAAGGCGGCCGACAAATCGGGCCCGAGCGTTCCACCCGCCGCGACCGCTTCGCCGAGGCGATGGCAGGAGCTACACGACCCGCCGCCGTTCACAAGAACCCGCTCGCCCGTGAACAGCAGGCGCCCGGCTTCTATCTCGGCGGCGGTCGCCGTATCTGCCCGGCGCTCCTTCTTTCGGGCGTCGGCTTCAGGTCCGTCAGCGGCGAAGTAGTCGAGAAGCGCCTGGATGTCGGCGGCGGAGAGGCTCTGGTCGGGCATCCGCTGCTTGAATTTCGCGAAGAGCGCGGTGGCCTGACGATCGCCCGTTCGGATCAACGTCTCCGAGGAGGTGATCCAGGAAATCAGCCATTCCCGCTTGTGGCGATCCGTCACCCCTTTCAGATCCGGGCCGACGAGAATGCCTTTCCCGAAGGTGTGACAGCTGGTGCACTTTCTGGCGAACGTCGTGGCGGGATCCGTCGCAGCGGACGCGACAGGTGACAGGGTCGCCAAAATGAGGCCGCAAAAAAACAGGGGCTTCATAGCTCACCCGCGAGCAGAGTCCATCCGCGCGCGTACGTGCCTCCGGCGGACACGACACGAATGGCTCCACGGTTTGACTGCCGGATGACGTTATTAATGACCTGAACGGCAGCGCGCCGATACTACGGTGCAGTTCGGGTCAGGCCAAGATTGCAAAACCCTGTCGCGAGCGGGAAATGTCCTGACCTTCCAGCGGTGATCTATCCAGGCTCAGACCGGTGTGCGCGGCCGCCGACGATCAGCGCGTACGTTCCTGCGTCCGCGCAGTACTGACGGCGGCGTCGGGCGGCACGTGCTCGAACAGGTAGCGCGTGATCGTCCGCCACCGGTGCAACGTGGTTCCGGGCCCCTCGCTCAAGGCGTGTGTCCGATTCGGATAGAACATCTCGTCGAAGTCCTTCCCGAGTTCGATAAGGCGATTGGCGAGGCGCTCTGTGTTCTGAAAATGCACGTTGTCGTCGCCCGTCCCGTGCATCAGCAGCAGATGACCCCGCAGCCCCTCTGCGAAGTTGATGGAGGAGCCGCGACGGAATCCCTCGGGGTTGTCCTCCGGTAATCCCATGTAGCGTTCCTGGTAGATGGTGTCGTACAGCCGCTGGTCGGGCACCGGCGCGCTCGCGATGCCGACGTGGTAGACGTCGGGATACTTGAACATCGCCTGCAGCGTCGCGGAGCCTCCGCCGCTGTGTCCGTGAATGGCCACGCGCGACGCGTCCACCCAGGCATGCTCCTGCGCGAACTGCGTGATGGCGGCCGCCTGCTCGCGGGCATTGAGGTCGCCGATGGCGCCGTAGATCGATTTGCGCCACGCCGCCCCTTTCGGCGCGGGCGTCCCGCGGTTGTCGAACATCACGACGAGGTAGCCTTCGTCGGCGATGGCGCGAAGCGCGAGTCGGACCGTGGCCCACTGGTCGTCGACCATCGTGTCGGCAGGCTCGCTGTAGACGTAGACGAGAGTCGGGTACTTCCGTGACGCGTCGAAGTCGGCCGGCTTCACGACCATCGTGTCGATCGTCACGCCTCCGTCGATCGTCACTTGCGTGAACTCCGTCGGCTGTCTCAGGAGCGGAGCAGCCTTGCGGGCGAGCGCCTGGTTCTCCACGAGCGCTCGGACCACCTTGTGATCGGGCAGCGTGACCAGTTCGGTGCGCGGTGGGACGTCGGCGCTCGACCAGGCGTGGATCGCCCAGCGGCCGCCCGGCGAGATGTCGTAGCTGTGCGTCCCGGGAAAGCCGGCTGGCGTGATGCGCGTGACCGATCCGTCCTTCACGCTGGCCGCATACAAGTACCGCTGGGTGGCATTGTCAGGCGATGCCATGAAGTACAGGAGTTCACGCGCCTGGTCTGCGGCGACGAGCGTCATCGCGTCGCCCTCGAAACGGGTCACGAGCGTTTCCTGGCGCCCTTCGCGCGACACGGTGTAGACGTGCCGCCATCCGTCCTTGTCGCTGATCCAGGTGAAGAGGCTCCCGTTGCGCAGCCAGAAGGCCGTGCGAACTGAATCCATCACCATCGGGTCCGTCTCGTCGAGCCACGTCTTCGACGTCTCGCCGTAAATGCTCGTCACGGCACCCGTGCGGCTGTTGGCGAGCAGCAGTTCATCCGCGTTCTGGCGGCGCTCCGTGTGGTGCAGCGCCAGCGTCGCTGCGTCGATCCACTCGAAGCGCGGGATGTAGTGGTCGCGCGCATCGCCAGGCAGGGCAATCCAGCGCGTCGCGCCCCCTCCCGCCTGCACGACGCCAAGCCGAACCGCGGAGTTCTTCGTGCCGACCTTGGGATACGGGAACTCGGTGAGCGTTGGATAGAGGGCGTCGGTGTTGTTGATCAGCGTGAAGCGGCCGACGCCGGACGTGTCGAACTGCAGGTACGCGATCTGGCGGCCGTCGGGACTCCACTTGAACGCGTCGCGGATGAACAGCTCCTCCTCGTTCACCCAATCCGACGTTCCGTTGACGATGTCGCGGCTGCTGCTCGAGGTGAGCGCCGTCACGCGTCCGCCGGCAAGCTCCTCCACGTAGAGGTTCTGCTGCCGGACGTACGCCACGCGCGTCCCGTCGGGCGAGAACTTCGCGAACATCAAAGACGAGGCGGGCGCGTCGCGGCCGATCTGCCGCACGCGGTGCGTGCGCAGGTCGAGCACCCAGTAGTCGCCGCGCGTGTTCAGCCGCCACACCTTGCGGGTGTTGGTGAACAGCAGCGCCTGCGACGAGTCGCTCGAGAACGATGCCGCGGCGATCTCCCCGGCGGGATTCATCTCCGCCGCCGTCGCCAGCACTGTCGTGGCCCCCGACGCCGTATCGTGCGCGGTCAGCCCCTCCCGGTCGATGGTCACGTAGCGGTTCCCGTTGTCGATCCAGACGACGGGACCGAGTCCGTCCGGGCTGTACTCGTTGCGCCCGTAGATCGCGGTGAGCGCGCGGTCGAGCCGCTCCGGAATCTGCGCGGCGGCGGAGGCAGCGAAGGCGAGGAGGCCGACGACTGCCGTAAGCGTTCTTTTCATGGCCCCAATTCTCTCGCACAACCCGCTGGCATAAGATGCGACTGTCATGCACATCCGCTCGCTGCTGACCGGCCTGCTCCTCCTCGCGGTCTTCGCGCGTCCCGGTGCGCCGCAGGCGCCAGCCGCCGTTCCCTACGACCACGTCCACCTCGCGGTCTCCGATCCGGACAAGGCCTACGACTGGTACGTCCGGAACCTCGATGGGCAGGCGGCCGAGAACCCCGGGCGGGTCATGTTCGAGCCGTTCAGCGGCCGCCGGCCGCTGCCCGTCGTGCTGATTTTTCTGCGCGCGCTCGACGCCAGGCCGAGCGAGGGAAGCGTCATCGACAGCATCGGCTTCTCCGTCGCCGACGTCGCCGCCAAGACGAAGCAGCTCGAGACCGCGGGAGCCCGTGTCGTGTTGCCCGGCCTCGTCATCGATCCCTGGGGCACGAAGATCGAGCTCGTCAACGACGTCCCGGGACGAGGCTTTCACCACGTGACGCTTCGCGTAGCGGATCCGGAGGCGACGCTGCGCTGGTTCACCTCCGCCTTCGGCGGCGCGCGGACGAAGATGGGCGGCCGCGACGCGCTCCGTTACGGCCGCATGTACCTCGCCGTGACGAAAGGCGAGGGGACGGCGCCAAGCCAGGGGCGCTCAATCGATCATCTTGGCTTCGGACCGTCGAGCATGAACGCGACCGCCGCCGCGCTGAAAGGACAGGGGGTGAAGTTCACCGCCGAGCCGTCGGCGGCGCCGAATCAGCTCGGGCATCGCACGGGCTACGTCGAAGGGCCCGGCGGCATCCGCATCGAGCTCGTCGAGCACACCAGCTGCGCCTGGGGGAAAACGCCGGAGTAGCTATCGATACTCTTTCGAGAACCCGTTGCGCGTGTTCGTGACCGTAAACGACCCGTCCTCGCGCGCGGAGATCTTCACCCAGTAGGCGCGTCCGTTGTGTACCGGGGCCGGCGGAGCATCGGCTCCCGGCGCTGGCAGCGGCACGACGGGCAGCGCCGCAGGCTGATCGTCGACGACGTTCGCGGTGAAGACGCCGGGCGCCGCGTACTCCTGTCCGCTCAGCAGCGAGAAGTGCAGCTGCCACAGGTCCTCGAAGCGCGGCGACGTGTAGAACGATTTCATGACGTCCGGCCAGCCGCCCTTGCGCGTGCCGTTGTTCATCACGATGACGCGCGGCTGCAGCGCGTGCACGAACGCCTCCGAGTTCGACGTGTCCTGCCCGTGATGCGGCCCGATGAGCAGGTCGACGGTCCCCACGCGATTGTTCGGGCACATCAGGTTGAATTCCTTGTCGATCGTGAGATCGCCCGGATGCAGCGCGCGGAACCTGCCGAACGTGAAGTGCGTCGTCACCGACTGCGTATCCTCGGGAATCGGCTGGGCCGCTCTGCGTGGAAGGTTGCAGAACGGGTTCGGTTTGCCCGCGCCGGGCAGCGCCGCGCCGACCTGGCCGGCCGACGCGACGACGCGTGTCGTCACACCGGCAAACGCGATCGTGTCGCCGGCCTTGACGACCGTGTGCGTGCCCTTCGCATAGATTGCCGGGTACGTGGTCCGCAGGAACGCATCGGTCGCTTCCGCCGGCTGGATGTTCGGGCCGTGATCGATGAAGTGTCGAATCGGGATGCGCGAGGCGAGCTCCTCGAGGCTGCCGTAATGATCGCCGTGCCAGTGCGTCGTGATCAGGTGGTCGATGCGGCTGAGACCGGCATCCTTTGCCGCGTCGACGATGCGGCCGGCGTCGCGCGGTGCGGCGATCCCGCCGTTGCCCGTGTCAATCAGGAGCGATTCGCCCGAGGGCGACACGAAGAGCGTGGCGTTGCCGCCCTCGACGTCGATGGCGTAGATGTCGAGCGTCCTCGCGGCGCGCTGCGCCGATAGCAGTGGCGTGCTCGCGACGATGGCTGTCAGGCAGAGAAGGCGGAGCATGGCTACTTCAGCTCGCGGATCTGCACGTTGCGGTAGCGGACGATGCCGCCGGCCGCCTGCAGCGAGACGGGACCGCGCGCGTACTTCGCGTCGTCCGCTTCCGCCGTCTTGATCCCGTTCAGCGTCGCGACCATGTGCGGTCCCTTCGCCGTCACCACGACGGTCGTCCACTTGCCGCCGGAGTCGTACTGCACGAGCGGCTTGGCCACGTTGACGATCGAGCCCGTGCGGCCGGTCTGGTCCGCGCGCTTGTCGTTCATGTTCAGCTCGTAGCCGTTCTCGATGCCGGGATCCTCGGGCTTGGTGATGCGGAAGAGGAGGCCGCCATTCGAGTCGGCGGTGACCCAGACGTCCGCGCGCATCTCGAAGTCCGTATACGACTCCTTCGTCACGAGGAAGCCGCGGGCCTTGGTTGCCTCGATGACGCCGTCCGTGACGCGCCAGTCGGCGTTGCCCGTGACGTTCCAGTTGCTCAGGTCCTTGCCGTTGAACAGGTTCGTCCAGTTGCCGCCGGCCTGCGCCGCGGCGGGGACGTGCGCGATGAAGGCGGCGGCGACGGTCAGCGCGATGACAACGACGGTGGTCCGCATAGTGAGTGCGCATGATACGAGGCAACGGGCCCGGGTGACAAACTTTTGCGGCCTGCCAACTTGTGTCACCGGGCGGCCGCGGACGCATGCCCGCCCCGTCCCGCGGGTGCGCAGGGGTGCGCACTGGCGGTGTTCCTGCAGCGTCCTGCCGCGAGGATTCGACTGTGCCGACGACCGACGATTTATCCAGCCGGGGCTGGCGCTCACGCACGCATGCCGTCCTGTGGTCGCTCTCGACGCTCGCTGCCGTCGTCTTCGGCTGCGCGCTGGCGTTTGCGACCGTCGGCGACGTCTGGCGCCTGCGCGCGGCGCCGCCGACGCCGCCGGAGGTGAAGCGCGATCTGATCGTGAAAGGCGCGGCGGATGCGTCCGGGCGCCAGGCGACGTTCCGCATCCTGCTCTTCACCGACCAATTCCGGTGGCGCCTGAGCTCCGCGGCCATGCTGGAGAACGGCCTCGAGACGCCGGTGTTCACGCCGGAGATGAAGCGCGTGCTGAACACCGCCGAGGAGATCATCTGCGTCGGCGCCAGCTCCGAGGAGATTGCGCCCGGCGTCGCGTTCGAGGCCGGCCGCGCGCTCGAGGAGCGGCGCGCCGCGCGCCGCGCCGAGCGGATCGCCGCCTGGGTGCAATCGTCGCTGGTCAAGCCGATCCCGATGCGGAAGCTGAACGCCGGGCATCACCAGCCCACGTTCGGCAGCGCGCGCGACACGTCGGACCAGCGCCGCGTGGTCATCATCCTGGTGCTCGATCACGACAAGGGCGCCAACATCGACGAGGCGCTGCGGGCCGCGATGGCGAGCGAGAGCGTGCGCGCGCCGATTTTCCAGACGCTGCTGACGCAGTATTCGCTGGCGTCGCGGCCGCAGTTCACGTGGACGCAGTGAGGACGGAGGAGCGCAGTCGTGGCTGATGTCATCGGTACCGTGAACGCGCTCCCGCCGGCGATCAAGGCGGGGTGGGTGATCTGGCTGGCGTGGGCTGCCGCGCAGGTGATGTGGTATCGCCGCGCGCACATGCCGGCGCCCGCGGTGAAGTCTACGCCGCCTCCGCTGGCGCGTCGGCGTCCCGAGCCGCGTCCCGCGTCTCAGCCCGAGCCGCGCCCGGTTCGCCCGCAGGCGGAGGCGGCATCCTCGCCTGCGGTGGCGGACGAGGCGCCGCCGCCGATCGACCTCTCCGACATCTTCGCCGCGGCCGACCGGTCGTCCGCGCGCGACGCCGACAGGCCGCATCAGTCAGGCAGCATCCTCGGCCTCGAGTAGCGCCCTCCCCAACAGACGGTGTTATAGTTTTTGTTTGTGCGCCTTCGGATAGATCGAAGAGGGCGCCTCGCCATCGGCGGGTCCGCCCCGTCTCGCGTGTGATCGTGGGGCGAACGGAGACCGCTCTATACGTCCGCGCCCTTAGCTCAGCTGGATAGAGCGTCTGGCTACGAACCAGGAGGTCGCAGGTTCGAATCCTGCAGGGCGCAGTACCCTCAATTGGTGCGCCAGTCCCGCCGAAGCGATGAGCGAAGCGAATGACCCGCATAGGCGGACGATGCCCGAGTACATCTACCCCGGCGTCTACATCGAAGAGATCGAACGTGGTCCGCGCCCGATCGAGGGCGTGCCGACCAGTACCGCCGCGTTCCTCGGTGAGGCCGAGCGAGGCCCGGTCACTCCACAACTGATCACGAGCTATGCCGGCTACCAACGCTTGTTCGGTGGCGTGTTTGCCGCGAAGAAATTCTTGCCGCATGCGGTCAATGGTTTCTTTGAGAATGGCGGCAAGCGCGCGTTCGTGTGCCGCGTTGTGGGCAACTACGATGACGCCTTGGCGGCGCTCGAAGCCCCGGCACGGGCTGAAGCCCATGCCCTCCGGGCGATCTCCCTCGTGTATGCACCCAACGCAACCGCCGATGTCGCGAAGGCGGTCGTCGCGCATTGCGAGAAGATGCGGTATCGCTTTGCCGTCATCGACTGCGAAGAAGCCCAGACCGCGGCAGCGCACGTGAACCCGTTCGCATCACTCGCCCCCAGCAGTCACGCGGCGTTCTACTATCCGTGGATTGTCACGTCGGAGCCGGGATCAGGCACACGCACACTGACACCGCCCGGCGGTCATGTGCTGGGCATCTATGCGCGCAG
>DATNCQ010000114.1:0-8317 GCA_035571515.1 Vicinamibacterales bacterium | reverse complement strand
CTCAGCCCAGCTTGGATCTAGCGTCCTTCACCATAGAGATCAGAGCGGCGCGCGCTGCCTCCGGCGTGCTGACCGGCTTGCCGAACGCCAGACGGATGGGTCGTGGTCCCGCTGGGGTCATCGCCGACATGTCGAAGCCGTATCTGTCGACGCCCGTCATGCTCGCGGAAGTGATCTCGGTCGCTTTTGAAAAGGCCTTGCAGTAAAGCACCATGGCGTCGGCGTGGTCGGCGTTCATATGAGCAATCATGTCGGCGGCCGACGGACCGAGGGGATCCGGTTCGGCGGCCCGCCAGTCGGCCTTGCTGATCCACGACATCCGGCCATAGCCCCCAATGTAGCGGACATGATCTACATGCAGCTTCCAGAACGCGAAATCGCGGAAGTCAGCGTAGTAGCTCGAGTTCGGATGAGCGGCGAAGAATGCGGCACGCGCGCTGCCGCCATCGCCTTCGACGCGCGTGCACGGTCCGAGGATGGTGACGCGGCCGTTGGCGAGCGGATCTGCAGAGCCTCCCTCGGCCACCAGCAGCGACGCGCGAGGATCCCGCTCCAAGTTCTTGGTGTGCTCGGCGAGTTCGCTGATAAGGAAGATTGGGTTTCCGTCGTCAAAGGCGACGGTCACGAACGAGCCGTAGGGATAACCCTCCGGCTCCAGGGCCAGAGTGCACAGGGTCCCGGTCGAGATCTGGGCGACCAATGTTCGCGCTCGCTCCGCGTGCGTGGGTGTCGGGATATTTACGTCGTACAGCGACTCCGGGGCGTCGCGTGTCGGTCGGGCGTGTGCATCTTCGCTCATGATTCTCCTTAACGGGTGATCGGCTGCCGCGGACCCGGGCGCTCGTCGCGCCCAGAATTATCTCCCAGCGGAGCGCCTCGCTCGTACGTACGCGCGTCGCCTTCGCGCGCCGTCCGACTCCTATGAGAAGTCGTTGTACGATGCTCGCATGCGGCGGACGCGGGCATCGGCTCGATGGATCCGGTTCGCACTGGCCTTGGCGCTGGCGCTGGGACTAGCTGCGATGAGCGGCGCGGCGCAGCGGTCAACGATCCTGACGAACGGACGCAACCTCCAGATACCGATCAACCACGGACTCCCCGACAAGCCGCTCGGCTTCACGTTCTGCCGCCTGCGGTACCAGAACATCCGCAGGGCGAGAAAGTCCGGCTGGGGCGACGACTATCCGCAAGCGGACTACAACTTCATGGTGCGTTTCTCCGAGCTGACCAAGGCGAGGATCAGCCGGTGGAACAACGGCGATCCCGGCTTTGCGAACGTCACCGTCATGGATCCCGATCTCTTCCAGTGTCCGTACCTGCGCATGCAGAATGCGGCGAACTACGACTTCACACCGGACGAGACCGCGCGCATGCACGAGTACCTGCTGAAGGGCTGCTGTCTGTGGATCGACGACAACTGGGATCCAGACTTCGGCTACATCCGCCCGAATGTCCTGCGAATCCTCCCCGGCGCGACGATCGTCGACCTGACGGTCGAGCACCCGATGTTCTCGGTTTTCTTCCGCGTCGACCCGCTCCCGCAGATCCCCGCGCTCGGCTCGTGGCTGGGGACGCGTCAGGATTCCGAGATCGGGCCTTCAACCGTCCACTACTACGGTGTGTTCGACGATCACGGCCGGCTGATGGTGCTCGTCAGCATGAACTCGGACGTTTCAGACAGCTGGGAGCGGGAAGGCGACAACCTGGACTACTTCCACACCTACGGTGCAAAAGGCTATGCGCTGGGTGTGAACGTGGCCGTCTGGGTCATGACCCACTAGGTCGTCCAGCTGGGCGCGTGCCTCCCGGCGCGTCACACCAGACCGCGAGACAGCGCCGCGGCGGCATTCCGCATTGTCAACGCGACGTTACCCGATCGATGAAATCCAGGATCTCGCGCGAGACGCTGGTGTCCACCGTGCCGACCGACAGCAGCTGCGACACATGATTGTGCCCGAGGCTTTGCCTGAAACGTGGACGGACGCCGTGCTTCCCCACGAGCTCGGAGAAGAGCGCGGCATGGGCCCTCAGGTATCGAGGGTCGTCGTACTCCGCGGTCGTGAACAGCACCGGGATGTCGGTGCGGGTGACATTGCCCGGCACGACCATCTGCGGCCAGCGCGACTTGTCCTCGCCGAAATAGGCGAGCTCGCCGTCGTTCGGCGCGGAGAAGTCGAACGTGTACGGTCCGGAGAGCAGGATGGCACCGGCCGCGCGCGCGGTCCCGGGCGGCATCAGCTCCGGCCTGAACACATACGTCGCGGCATGCAGTGAACCGCTGGAGATCCCGGTAACGAAGATCCGTTCGGGATCGCCGCCGTACTCGCGCGCGTGATCGCGCAGCCAGGTCACTACGGCGCCCACGTCACGGCCCCCCTCGGGCCACTTGAACTCCGGCGCCAGCCGGTAACCGGCGGCCACGCCGACGAACCCGATGCTCGCGAAGTAGTCGGCGAACGTCGACGTGTTCTCGCGCATGCCGCCGACCAGTCCCCCGCCGTGGAACACGGCGATGATCGGCACGGGACGTTCGGAGCGGCGCATCGTCGCCGTATGGATGTCGAGCCGCTGCCGCTCGTGCGCGCCGTAGGGGACGGCCTTCGTCACCTTGATCTCGCTCGGCTCGTGCACGCGCGGCTGCGACGCATAGAGCTTGTACGTTTGCGGGATGTTGCCCTCGGAGAAGCCGAGTGCCGCGACCTGTTTCGCGAGGTCGGCCGGCATCCCGTTGCGTGCGACCTCCGCGGTGCTGAGCCCGCGCTCGTCCGGCCGCGACCATCGAAACGACTGACTCGCCTCGCGCGTATCGGCGCAGCGCTCCAGCACGACGTCGCGGTGGCGATAGACCGGAGAGATCAGGATCGGCGTTCCGGCGGGTTCGCCCTTCTCGCCCGCAACGGCGATGCACAAATCCGGCCTGGATACAGGACTGAGGCGTCCCCACGCCATCGACCAGCGCTGCGCGGGCGTTGCCGTGCAGGCACGCAGCAGCAGGCGGGCGCCCGGCTCGAGCGCGGCCGCCGCGAGGCAGCGGTTGTACATCGCAGCGCGGACGGCGCCGTCCGCGGCCCGCTCGAACCGCTGATCGTCGAGCGGCGCCCCGTATTTGCAGGTATGCGCCTGCAGCGGCTCGTCGAGCCGCAGATTCTCGGGCGGGCCCGCCACGTCCAGGCAGTAGCCGCGCGGCTCGTCCAGCGCGTGAATCGTGCGGAGGAGTCCGGCATCGGCGTAGCTCGCAACCGGCCTGATGACGACGAACACGAGCACGGCAAGAGCGGAAGTCCACCGAGCTGACATCGTTAACCTCCAGTCCGGTCTGTCGCGGCGTACTCTACTACGCCGAGCTGGGCTGGGGAGGCCTGCGCGCGCCGGGTCTCGATGCGCCCTAAGTGCCTGAGGTAGACGCATGTCTTGGCACTCCTCGTGAATCGCTGACAGCGCCCGCGTCCGCGCCTCGCGTCCCCGTTGTGCTGGCTCATGCCGACTAACTGATGGCGTTTACGACTGGCACTCGCATCGGGCCATACAAAGTCGCCGCGCTGATTGGCAAAGGTGGCATGGGCGAGGTCTACCGCGCCACCGACACGAACCTCGGACGAGACGTCGCGGTCAAAATCCTCCCCGACGCGGTCGCCGATGATCCTGATCGCCTCATGCGTTTCGAGCGGGAAGCCAGGACGCTGGCATCGCTCAACGACCCGCACATTGCGCACATTTACGGTTTCGAGAAAGCTGGGCGGACCCATGCGCTCGTCATGGAGCTGGTTGATGGTCCGACCCTCGCGGACCGCATCGCGCAAGGCCCCCTTCCGGTGGACGAGGCGCTTGGCATTGCGCGCCAGATAGCCGAAGCGCTCGAAGCTGCGCACGAGCAGGGGATCGTCCATCGGGATCTCAAGCCGGCGAATGTGAAGGTGAGACCCGACGGTGCGGTAAAGGTGCTCGATTTCGGGCTCGCGAAGGTACTCGAACCGTCATCGTCAACCGCCACGGACGCAACAGCGTCTCCGACCATCACGTCACCAGCAACGATGCCCGGTGTTGGACTGCTGGGTACGGCAGCCTACATGAGCCCCGAGCAGGCGCGAGGTCGACCTGTAGACAAGCGCAGCGATATCTGGGCGTTCGGCTGTGTGCTCTATGAAATGCTCACGGGCCGCCGTGCGTTCGGCGGAGATACGACGACCGAGGTTATTGCGCGAATCTTGGAGCGCGATCCCGATCTCACTGGCTTACCGCCCACCACACCGGCTCCCGTGGTCCGCTTGCTACGCCGCTGCCTGGAAAAGGATGCGCGTCGTCGACTCCGCGACATCGGTGAAGCCCGCTTCGAGCTGGAAGAGTCCAAAGCAGGCTCTAACGCCGCAATCGCGTCACATCCGGCTTCCTCACCAGCCAGCGTTGCTGCGCGCCCGCGACGACGGCTGATCGTGGCCCTCTGCACATTGGTGTTGGGCGCAGCGGTCGGGACGGCGGCGATGTGGTTGTCGCGGAGGGCACCATCTTCTGATCAGCGGCCCACCTCGACGTTCGCGATCACGTTGCCCCAGGATCAGAAATTCACGTTGCCGACGCGGCAGATGATTGCGTTGTCGCCGCGAGGGACTCATCTCGCGTACGTCGCGAACAGCCGGCTGTACCTTCGTGCGCTGGATCAGCTCAGCGCCACTCCGATCCAGGGAACGGAAGGGACTACGGACGTAGGCGCTCTCTTCTTTTCGCCAGACGGCCAGTGGATCGGGTTCTGGCAGGGTGGCGAACTCAAGAAAATCTCGCTCGCAGGCGGAGCGCCGATAAAAATCTGTGACTCACCGCTCTATGCGGGCGCCAGCTGGGGTGCGGACGACACGATTGTGTTTGGGCGTGGGGGTGCTGGAATCTGGCGCGTATCCGGCCAGGGAGGCACGCCTGAGCGAATCATCGCGGTGGATGAAGAAAAAGGATACATCGCCCACGGCCCACAAATGCTTCCCGGAGGGCGACGCGTCTTGTTCACGTTGAGGCGCGTGACACCCGACAACATCGGTGGCTGGAACGACGCGCAGATTGTCGTGCAGTCACTGGACACGAACGAGCGCAACGTGATCGTGGACGGAGGCCGCGACGGCCGCTATGTGTCGACAGGACATATCGTCTATGCGCGCAGCGGCGTCCTCTTCGCTATTCCCTTCGATGTCGCGACGCTCGAGAAAAAGGGAGGGCCAGTGCCTGTTCTTGAAGGCGTTCGGGACGCGGGATTAGTAGGCGACATGACTGGGGCGACACATTTCGCCGTGTCCGGCGATGGAACTCTCGTCTATGTGCCGCGAGACATCCAGCAGGACGCGAACCGAGTGCTGGTGTGGGTGAGCCGTGCCGGGGTCGAGCAACCTCTCGGCGCGCCTGCGCGAGCCTATGACTATCCGCAGCTCTCGCCTGACGGGCAACGCGTCGCCGTCGAAATCGGTCCGCAGATATGGCTATTCGATCTCAAGCGCGACACGATGACCCGATTCACGTTCGAAGGAGTCACAAACGAAACCCCCGTCTGGACCCCGGACGGAAAGCGGATCGTGTTCACGTCGACGAAGGACGGACCGCGCAACTTGTACTGGCAGCTTGCGGACGGTAGTGGCGGGTTGGAGCGCCTGACCAGCAGCCCTCAGCTGCATATCCCGAGATCGTGGACACCGGACGGACAGGTGCTGATCTTCCACGAAAGCACTCCAGGGAGTCAGAGGGACATCTCGTTGTTGCGACTGCGCGACCGCAAGACGGAGCCATTCCTTGCAACGCCGTTCAACGAAGGAGGTGCCAGGCTCTCGCCGGACGGCCGGTGGCTGGCGTACATCTCAGATGAGACGGGGCGCCCGGAGATCTTCGTGCAGCCGTATCCCCGTTCTGGCGCGAAGTGGCAGGTCTCGACGGAAGGCGGGACCGAACCGATGTGGAATCCGAGGGGACGCGAGTTGTTCTACCGCAACGGGAACCAGGTGATGTCTTCCGAGACGACGACGGGAGCGAGCTTCGCAGCCGGGAAACCGCGCGTGCTGTTCCGCGGAGAATATCGCGCGACCGAATACCCGCAACTCGGGACCGACTACGACGTGTCGGCGGACGGCCAGCGGTTTCTGATGATCAAAGAAGCCACGGGAACTTCATCCACCGAGCAAGTCAATGTTGTCTTGAACTGGCTCGACGAACTGAAGCGCCGCGTGCCCGTGCACTGATCCCACTTTCTCCTTTCCATTTTTGATTCTTTGGGCGATACCGGTTCGCCGGTAGGCGTGAGTTTGTGACCGCCGGGATGAAGCATACAATCCGGGCCAGCAGATTGACCGTTGCACGTAATGGATTTTTACACTCCCAATGAAGAGGGGCACATGACGCGAACGTTTTGGTTTCTTGCGGTTCTTTTCGTGGGCCTCGTCACGCTGGGAGCCAGAACGGCATCCGCTCAGGCGGTGGACGCGCGTAAAGCGATTGAAGCGGCCGCCAAGGCCATGGGCACCATGAACGTGAAATCCATTCAATTCGTGGGCGACGGATATGTCGCCAACGTGGGTGAGCAGTACAACCTCACGGATGGATGGCCGCAGGTACCGGTGACGGACTACACGCGCACGATCGATTACGACGGCAGGTATATGCGCGTGGACTATGACGAAACGCAGGGAGGCAACCACGTCGTCAATGTGGTGAACGGCAATTTCGCATGGGACATGAAGGGCGATACGCCCGTGCCTCTCACGCGCCTGTATCTCGATGGCATTCCCTACGTCGATCTGCGGCAACTCGAGATCGTGCTCAGCCCGCACGGATTCATCAAGGCGGCGTTGGCCGCCACCGACCTGAAGGCCATCCGGCAGCCGATCGTCGGTCCTTCGGACTTCGGGCTCTCGGCATTTGGCCAGTGGGTGACGATCGTCTCCTTCAGCTACGGAAAGTCCCGGGTCAACGGCACGATCAACGATCAGAATCTGATCGAACTGACCGGCTCGTGGATTGCCAACCCCGTCTACGGCGACATGACCTATGAAATGCGCTACACGCAATACAAGGATTACAACGGCGTGATGTTCCCCGGGTTGATCCACGTCCATCAGGGCGATCCGAGGATCAACCCCGGAGAAAATTATTTCCAGGTCTACACAAAGGACGTGAAGCCCAATCTGGTCGTGAACAAGCTTGCAGTTCCCGACGCGGTGCGGACGGCAACACTCGATGCGGTGAAGGTGGAAACACGGAGGCTTGCGGACCACGTCTGGCTGCTGGGCGGCGGGCCGATGAACAGCGTGCTGGTCGAGTTCAAGGACTTCGTTGCCGTCGTCGAGGCGCCGCAGAACGAAGCGCGGTCGCTGGCGGTCATCGACGAAGTACACAAGCTCGTTCCGGGCAAGATGATTCGCTACGTGGTCAATACGAATCACCACATGACGTTTGCTGGTGGTCTCCGCACCTATTTCTCGCAGGGCACCACGGTCGTCACCCACGAGTTGAACAAGGACTATTACGTCGACATCCTGTTCAGCCCGTTTCCGAGAACGTTGGATCCGGATCGGATGACCATCTATAACCCGATGTACATGATCAGTCGCCGGCCTCCGCCGATTCAGACAGTGGGCGGCACGACGATGATGGGGGGGACCGTCGTCAGCGATGACGAGCGCCAGATGCAGATCTGGCATGTGCAGGACATGGCGTACGAAGTGGGAGAGACGTACCTCAAAATCCCTGGTCCATCGCTGGCCAGAGGGAACCACTCTGCTGACATGTTGATGGTCTATCTCCCGAAAGAGAAGATCCTGATAAACGCGGATCTCTATGTGCCACCAGAGCCAGGTGCAAAACCATCTGCTCCAACTGCTGGCATGAGAACGTTGTCCCTCAACATGAAGAAGCTGAAGCTCGATGTTTCACAGCATGTCTCCATCGTGGGGCAGCGGGTGGGGTCAAACGACGAGTTCGTCAAGATCGTCGGTAACGCTCAATAGAAGATTTCCTCGGCTATCGCCGTGTGTGTCTTCGTCCGAGCAATGCCCAATCTCAGCATTGGACTATCGCAGGTGCCGCTGAGCGAAGGCCACTCGCGCGGCTGCGCGATCTAGATGACGGCAGCCGGCGCGTCAAGCTGCTGAACACTGACGACACCGGCTGTTGACTACTGTCGGTGCAGCTTCTTCTTGATGTCCGGCCAGAATTCCTTGAGCTCGTTCGAGACGCTGTCCCACATCGCCTGCATGCCCCAGCGCGTCAGCGTGTCCGTCACCGTGCGCTGAGTCTCCGGATAGTAGAGGTTGCCGGCGCTCGCGACGATCAGTGTGCCGGCGACTTCGGA
>DATNCQ010000113.1:0-3613 GCA_035571515.1 Vicinamibacterales bacterium | reverse complement strand
CGATCGTCCGGACGGTCGCGGCCCGGCCTCGAACGCCCGCATCGACTATCACCGCGACGGGCAGTCAGAGACGACGATCGAGTGCCGCGTGGCGCTCGATTGCTCGGGACGCGCCGGCGTCATCGCGCGCCAGGGATTTCGCCGTCATCAGCCCGGCTACCGCACCCAGGCGTTCATCGGTGTCTGGCAATCGGCATCGGGCTGGAATCTTCCCGACGAGACGCACACGCTCGTCGAAACCTACGAGGATGGCTGGGCGTGGTCGGTGCCGGTCTCGCCGACGCTGCGCCAGGTCGGCGTCGCCGTCGACGGCGCGACGACGAGGATCCGGCGCGGGCCGACGCTGCACGCGACCTACCGCGCGGAATTGGGAAAAACGCGCGAGATCGGCGCGCTGATGTCGGGCGCGGCGCTCGATCGCGTGTGGGCGTGCGATGCGTCGCTGTACTCCGCGCACCCGCCTGCCGGGCCGCAGTTCCTGCTCATCGGCGACGCCGCGTCGGCCATCGACCCGCTCTCCTCGTTCGGCGTCAAGAAGGCGCTGGCGTCGGCGTGGGTCGGCGCCGTCGCGGTCCGCACCTGCCTGAGGCACCCGGATCGGCAACCGGTTGCGCTCGATTTCTTCTCGAACTGGGAGCGGCAGGTGTACGGCGCCAATCTGCGGCGCTCCGTCGAATTTGCGCGCGAGGCGTATTCGCGGCACCCGCATCCGTTCTGGGCGGAGCGCGCCGCGGTGGACGTCGACGCGGCCACCGAGGAGATCGACGAAGAGGCGCTGTTGCGTGCGCCCGATGTTGTGCGCGCATTCGAACGCCTCAAAGCGAGCGCGGCGGTCGAGTTCGCGCTGTCTGAGGGGGTCGCATTCAAGAAGCGGCCGCTCATCCACGACCGCGAGATTGCGCTCCAGGACGCCCTTGTCCTTCCGGGAGCGCCCGACGGCATCCGCTTTCTCGCCGGCGTCGACCTGTTGAAGCTGGCCGCCATGGCTGGCGGTCACAGGCAGGTGCCCGATCTCTTTGAGGCCTACTGTCGAACGTTTGGAGCCGTATCGCTTGGAAGTTTCCTCGGCACCCTCTCGCTCCTCGTCGCCCGGGGCGTCCTGACCACGCGCGAATAGCGCGCATACGGTTTTTTGTTTCCCGCCGCGAGCCGCACAACCTTACATCTTTTCTGTGACGTTTGCCCTTGACATGCTTCGGGGCGGGCGGATAATCCCGGCAATCTCCTATTCAGTCGATTCGCGGGTTCCGTGAGGTGCGGGGTGCAAGGTGCTCGGACCATTGGCGGCCGGCGGGAAGCTCTCTTGTCGCTTCAACGTGGGGAGGGGTGTATGAAACGTGTGTTCGCGGCTTCGCTGTTAGCGCTCGCCATCGCGGCGCCAGTGGCCGCACAGCGGACGACCGGCGAAATCATCGGCAGGATCGTCGATGAGTCCGGCAGCGTGCTGCCGGGTGTGACCGTAACGCTGCGTGGCGCCGGCGTGGCCGGGGCGCCCACCGTCGTGACCTCTGAAACGGGCACCTATCGGTTTCCCGTTCTGCCGCCGGGAACTTACAGCGTCGAATACTCCCTCACCGGCTTCACGACTCTGAAACGCGAGAACATCCCGGTCGCCGTCGGCTCCGTCGTCGAACTGGACGTGTCGATGAAGGTGGGCGCCCTGGAGGAGTCGATCACCGTCTCGGGCGAGTCGCCGGTCGTCAACGTCGTCTCGTCAGAGGTCAGCACGACCTACAACCGCCAATGGGTCGAGAGCGCGCCGGTCAAGCGGTTCTCGTACTTCGACCTGATCAACTCCGCGCCGGGCGTCAGCGCGACGTCCAACGTCGGGCAGGCCACCAACGCGCAGTCGCTGGGCAACAGCGTCAACGAGAACTCGTACCAGATCGACGGCACCGACATCAGCTCGACGCCCTGGGTGTCCACCGACGCGGTGCAGGAAGTCGAAGTGCTCCAGCTCGGGGCCTCGGCGGAGTACGGCAACGTCCAGGGCGCGGTCTTCAACATCGTCACGCGGATGGGCGGCAACCAGCTGCACGGTGACGGCGCCTTCTATCTGCAGACCGACGGGATGACCGCGCGCAACACGCCGGCATCGGTCGACAATGGGTTCCCCTACCATCGCGAGCGGTACCGGGACGCGAGCGTCAACGTGACGGGACCGTTCATTCCGGACAAGTTCTGGTTCTTCGGCTCGCTGCACTACCAGCGGGACTGGGATTCCCAACCCGGCACCGATCCGAAAACTCCGGCGTTGAACGACTCGCGGCGCGTGTTCTGGAAGTTCAACTACAAGATCACGCCGAACCACCAGTTGATGCACGGCTACCACAACGACTACTACTTCATCCCCACGGTTGGGACGAGCTTCACGGCGCCCAGCTCCATTGACCTCAGCCACGGCGACAATCCCACGCCGAACCTCGTGTACACGGGCGTGCTGTCCAACAAGACCTTCCTCGAAGCGCGGTACTCCGGCTTCTGGCTGCACAGCTCCACCGATCCGAACGAGCCGGGGCAGAATCGCGTCGGGCCCCGATTCGAAGACCAGGACACGGGCCAGGTCACCGGCAATATCACGACCTGGACAGAAAACCGGAGCTGGAGGTTCGGCTACCAGGGCAAGATCTCGCACCTCACCGAAAATTTCCTGGGCGGCAGCCACGACTGGAAAGCTGGTGTCCAGTTCGTCGGCCACGGCGCCGACACGGTCACGGGAAACAACGATCTGTTCCTGACATACAGCGTGACCAAGCGGCCGACGACCGGCACGACGCAGCTGCCGTATCACGCCTCCTCGACCGCGCAATCGGTCGGCACCTACGTCGACGACACCTACCGGCTCGGCAACGCGGTCATCAACGCCGGCGTCAGGTACGACTACAGCAAGGGCATGTTCCCGGCGCTGCCGTTCCTCAATGCGGCCGGCCAGCCCACGGGTCAACTGTCGCAGGCCAACGACGACGTCTATCACTGGAACACGTTCTCGCCCCGCGTCGGCGTCAACTACAAGGTGGGCCAGTCGGGCAAGACCGTCGTCAAGGCCCACTACGGGCGGTACTACAAGCTGCTCGAGGCGAGCGAATTCAGGCCGGCGGTGCCGACGGTGACGACGGCGTTCAACTTCACGGTCGGGCCGAACGGCAACCCGATCAACATCGTGCCGACGCCGGCCGCGGCCCTGCGCATCGACCCGAATTTCAAGTCGCCGTACAGCGATCAGTCCATCGTCCAGTTCGAACAGCAGCTGACCGGTGATCTCGGCCTGCAGGTCAATTACGTGCACAAGAGCGGCAGCGACTACGGCGCCTGGCAGGACATCGCCGGCACCTACGTCCAGGTGCCGTACATCGACAACGTCGGCATCGATGCGACTGGCCAGACGGTGATGGTCTACAGGCTGACGAGCAACCCCGCCGACCGCGTGTTCCTGCAGACCAACCCCGACGGCATGTACATGAAATACAACGGCGTGACGATCACCGGCACGAAGCGGATGTCGCACAACTGGCAGGGCGTGCTGTCACTCGTGCTGTCGAAAGCCGAAGGACGGCTTGCGTCGAGCGCCAGGTTCAACCCGCGGACGAACCAGAGCAGTCTGGCGACGGCACCC
>DATNCQ010000112.1:0-10777 GCA_035571515.1 Vicinamibacterales bacterium | reverse complement strand
CAACAATATCGACGACGCGCTGCGCAACCAGGGCGTGACGACCGGCGACAGCATCCTGCGGATTCACGACCTGAGCGGCGCCTTCGGCGGGCCGCTGAAGAAGGACAAGCTCTGGTTCTGGACGGCGCACCGCTGGTGGGGGTACGAGCAGATCCGCACCAACACGTTCTACGAGAAGAACCCGTTCGATTTCGTGTTCGATCCCGATCCGAACCAGCCAGGCACCGAGTCGCAGCACAACGTCAACGACGACGTCCGGTTGACGTGGCAGATCAGCCCGCGCAACAAGGTGTCCGGCTACTACAGCTACGCGCCGCGGAACACGAACCACTGGACGCTGGGCAGCACGATTCAGCCCGACGCGTCGAACCTGCAGAACCTGCCGATCAATCACTTCGAGAGCTTCACCTTCCGCTCGACGCTCACCTCCAAGGCGCTGTTCGAGGCGGCGATGGGCAACACCAGCGAGACCTGGACGCGCGAGCCGGTCGAGGACTCGCAAACCTCGAAGGGCTATCCGGTGGTCGAGCAGACGACCGGCATCAACTTCCGCGCCTACAACGCGACCTTCTCGCGCAACTACACCTCGCTGCGCTCGTACCGCAGCTCGCTCACTTACGTCACCGGCTCGCACGCGATGAAGGTCGGCTTCAACCTGCAGGAGGGACCGGCCGACACGGACGTCTACACCAATAAGGACACCTCGCTCATCGTCCGGCTCGGCCAGCCGTTCCAGGTGACGGTGCGGACCACGCCCTACACGACTCATGAACGGCTGGTCGCCGACCTCGGCGTGTACGCGCAGGACACGTGGACGATCAAGCGGATGACCGTCAACGCCGGCCTGCGATGGGACTACCTGAACAACAAGGTCGGCGCGCAGGACGCGCCCGGCGGCACCTGGATCGGGCCGCGCCACTTCGACGAGCTCGTCGACGTGCCGAACTTCAACGACCTGTCGCCGCGCCTCGGCCTCGCCTACGATCTCTTCGGCAACGGCAAGACGGCAATCAAGGGAACGCTGAGCCGCTACGTCCAGACCTCCACCGTCGGGTTCGCGCGGCTGCTCAACCCGCTCAACACGTCGGTCAACAACGCGACCCGGCCGTGGAACGCCGACGCCAACGGCGACGGCATCCCTCAGCTCTCCGAGCTGGGCCCGCTGAGCAACACCGCGTTCGGCCAGGTGAACGTCGCGACCCGCTACGATCCCGAGACCTACAGCGGCTTCGACAACCGCCGCAACAACTGGGAAGTGTCGACCACCGTGTCGCACGAGCTGATGTCGCGGGTTGCCGCTGAAGTGTCGTACTTCCGCCGGGCCCAGGGACACTTCACGACCACCGACAACCTCGACGCGGCGCCGGCCGACTTCCAGCAGTACTGCGTCAACGCGCCCAAGGATCCCCGCCTGCCCAACGGCGGCGGCAACCAGATCTGCGGCCTCTACGACATCGTCCCCGCCAAGTTCGGCGTCGCCACCAACAACGTCGTCACCTTCGCGGACCAGTTCGGCAAGTGGTCCGAGGTGTTCAACGGCGTCGACATCGCCGTCAACGCGCGGATCCGGTCGGATCTGTTCATGACCGGCGGCTTCGCCACCGGCAACACGCATTTCAACAACTGCGATGCGTTCGTCGACAACCCGCGGACCGACTTCGGCATCTCGGCGGCCGTGGTGGGTCCTGCGGTGGCCGCGACACCGGGAACCGGACTGGTCTTCAATTACTGCGACTTCGACACCAGCTGGCTCAGCCAGCTGAAGGCGACCGGCTCGTACACGCTGCCGTGGCAGGCGATCCAGATCGGCGCCGTGCTGCAGAACCTGCCCGGCCAGCAGATTCTGGCCAACTGGAACATGACCCAGGCCGACATGGCCCAGACCGGCACGCTCGGGCGCGCGCTGTCGGGCGGCGCCAACACGTCGCGCACCGTGCCGCTGGTCAAGCCGGGGACCATGTACACGCCGCGCCGGACGCAGCTCGACCTGCGGGTGTCGAAGAACATCAACCTGCGCGGGTCGCAGCGGCTGCAGATCATGGCCGACATCTTCAACGCGCTGAACTCGAACGCCGCGGTCGGCGCGACCTCCAACGCGGGCGAGCCGCCGGCCGCCATCAACACGACGTTCGGGTCGGCCTGGCTGAGGCCGTTGAATATCCTGCAGGCCCGGTATGTGAAATTCGGGGCGCAATTGCTGTTCTGAGAAGCAAGTCGGGGCCGTAGGGGCCGACCTTGGTCGGCCCCCCGCCCCAAGTTCCCGCCCCCCGGCCCCTCGCCGTGCGGTAAAATTGCCCCTTAGCACGTTGCGAAATTCTGCGCCGCTCTCGTAGCGCAGGCCTTCAGGCCTGCCCACCAGCGGCGCGGGCAGCCCTAAAAGGGCTGCGCTACGTAAGGAGAGTGTGCGATGGGTCGTCGTCCGAAGTACGCGTGGACCTGGACCGGCGGGCTGGCATTGTTTGTCGCGGCAGGCCTGGGCCTCCTCGCGCCGCGCGGCCTGCAGGCCGCGCCCGGCGGCGTCCCTGCCGATCCCAACTTTACGAAGCACATCGCGCCAATCCTGCAGCGCAGCTGCGAGAACTGCCACCGCCCGAACGGCGTGGCGCCGATGCCGCTGGTGAGCTACGAAGACGTGCGGCCGTGGGCGCGCGCGATCAAGCAGCGCACCGGCATGGGGCCGCGCGCCGGGGTGATGCCGCCGTGGTACGTCGAGAAGAACATCGGCATCCAGAAATTCCACAACGATCCCTCGCTCAGCGACGACGAGATCGCCACCATCGCGAAGTGGGCCGACAGCGGCGCGCCGCGCGGCAACCCGGCCGACATGCCGCCGGCGAAGGTCTATGCGGATGAGCGCGCCTGGGCGATCGGCACGCCCGATCTCGTCATCAAGATGCAGGAGCTCGAGGTGAAGGGCAGCGCGCCCGACTGGTGGGGCGAGGTGCCGAGCGTGCCGACCGGGCTCACCGAGGATCGCTACGTCGCCGCGCTCGAGATCAAGGAAGTGAACGACGTCCCGACTACTCGCGAGGGCAACCGCGCGACTGTCGGCGGCCGGTTCGTGTTCCACCACATGATCTGGCGGACGCAGGTGCTCGACGGCAAGACCGACACCGAGCAGGACCCGCTCGCCATCTTCAACGACGAGGAATCGGTGAACTGGCCGGTGCACGAGGTGGGGCGCAACGCCGACTTCTTCGATCCGAAATCCGCCCGCCTGCTCAAGGCCGGCTCCAGCATCGTCTCCGATTCCGTGCACCTGCACTCGAACGGCCGCGACACCAGGGCGCACCTCGAGATCGGCTTCAAGCTGATGCCGAAGGACTACAAGCCGACCTACAAGCGCGCGGTGTTCGGCCTCGGCAACGGCGTCGACATCGACATCAAGGCGATGGAAGCGAACCAGCAGCTGCACGCCTACACCGTGCTGCAGCAGCACACGAAGATCATCTCGTTCGAGCCGCACCTGCACGCGCCGGGCGCGCGGATGTGCTTCGAGGCGATCTGGGGTTACACCATCCAGACGCTGAACTGCGTCGGCTACGACCACAACTGGGTGCGCGGCTACGACTACACCGACGATTCCGCGCCGCTGCTGCCGAAGGGCACCATCCTGCACATCATCGGCTACATGGACAACTCGCCGACCAACAAGAACGTCCCCGACCCGCGCAACTGGCAGGGCTCGGGCAACCGATCGGTCGCGAACATGTTCATCGACCTCGGCATGCGCGTGGCGCTGAACGACGAGCAGTTCCAGGAGGAGATGGCGAAGCGCCGCGAGAACCTGAAGCTGTCGAAGAACGACAACGTCATCGGCTGCCCGCTGTGCCTGGTGATGCCGAAGGAGGCGCCGAAACCAACCGGCGGCCCTCAGCAGTAGGGCACTGAAGCTCAGAGACCCGGAGGCTCAGAGAAATCCCATGGCGCTGTTTCGCCGGCACATTCTCTTTGTGCCCTGCGTCGTCTTCGTGTGCGCCGCCGCGCCGATCGTCGCCGGCCAATCCCTCACGTATTCCAGGGGGCAGAACGTTGCGCCCGGCTACGAGGGATGGGAGCAGGATGCCGACGGGACCAAGTACTTCCTGTTCGGTTACATGAACCGCAACTGGGAAGAGGAGATCGACGTCCCGGTCGGTCCTGACAACGGCTTCAACATCGGCGGCGCGGATCAGGGACAGCCGACCCACTTCCTGCCGCGCCGCAACCGCTTCGTCTTCCGCGTCCGCGTGCCGAACGGCTTCTCCGACAAGGACGAGCTCGTCTGGACGCTGACGACGCACGGCAAAACCGAAAAAGCCTACGCGACCCTGCGCCCCGACTACATCGTCGACGACGTCGTCAAGGCGTCCGAGACGGGAGCGCTCGGCGCCGGCACCAGCAGCCCGGAAGTGCGCGCCAACAAACCGCCGAGGGTGAGGGTCGAGGAGGTCAAGGCGCGCAGCGTCAAGGTTGGCGAGTGGGTGACGCTGAACGCGGAGGTCAAGGACGACGGGATCCCGAAGCCGCGCGGCGCGGGCTTTGCCGGAGCGGCCGTCCGCAATACCGCGCGCCTCGACGCCACCGCGGCCGCGACCCCCACCGCGGAGAACGCGGCGCGGCCGAACCGCGCGATGCAGCCGCCGTCGCGGGTCACCGTCGGCAAGAACGTCGGCCTCCATCTCTCGTGGTTCATGTACCGCGGCCCGGGCAAGGTCACCTTCACCCCGGAGCAGGTCAAAGTCTGGGAAGACACGCGGACCGGCGCCAATTCGCCATGGGCGCCGGTCTGGGTGGCGCCGGAGATGCCGGCGGATGGCAAGGTGAAGGTCCAGGCGTCGTTCTCGGAGCCGGGCACCTACGTGCTGCGCAGCATTGCCGACGACGGCGCGCTCACCGGCTACGACGAGCTCACCGTCGTTGTCGTGCGCTGATTGAGCTCGACATGAACACTTCTCGCACGAGCGGCCTGCCGAGCGCGGTTGTGATTGCGTTGGTATTCGCGGCGGGACCGATCGGTCCGGCGCCAGCCGCCCAGTCGCTGACCTACGCGCGGGGCCAGAATGTCGCCCCGGCGTACGAAGGCTGGGAGCAGGACGCCGATGGCGTCAAGTATTTCCTCTTCGGGTACATGAACCGCAACTGGGAACAGGAGCTGGACGTTCCTGTCGGTCCCGACAACAGCTTCAACATCGGCGGCGCCGACCAGGGACAGCCGACGCATTTTCTGCCGCGCCGCAACCGCTTCGTCTTCCGGGTCCGCGTGCCGAACGGGTTCTCCGACAAGGACGAGCTCGTCTGGACGCTGACCACCAACGGCAAGACGGAGAAGGCGTACGCCACGCTTCGCCCCGACTACGTCGTCGACGATGTGGTCAAGGCGTCGGAGACCGGCGCCCTCGGCGCCGGCACGAGCAGCCCGGAAGTCCGCTCCAACAAGCCGCCGGCGGTCCGCGTCGAGGAGCTGAAGTCGCGCAGCGTCAAGGTGGGCGAGTGGGTGACGCTCACCGCCGACGTGAAGGACGACGGCATCCCGAAGCCGCGCGATTTCTCGCGCGTGGCGGCGGCGCAGGCGCGCGCCGCCCAGCAGTCGGCGGCGGCGACGCCGCCGCGCAACCCGTCGCTGTCACCGCCGACGCGGATCACCGTCGGCAAGAACCTCGGCCTGCACCTCTCGTGGTTTCTCTATCGCGGTCCAGGGACGGCGACCTTCGATCCGCCGCAGGTGAAGGCCTGGGAGGACACGCGCGCCGGCTCGAACTCGCCGTGGTCGCCGCTCTGGTCGGCGCCGAAGCTGCCCGAGAACGGCAAGGTGCCGGTGATGGTGAAGTTCGACGCGCCCGGCACCTACGTTCTGCGCTGCCTTGCCGACGACGGCGCGCTGACCGCGGGCGAGGACGTGACGATTGTCGTCGTGAAGTAGAAACGGCCGTCAGCGCGGCCCTTTCGTCCCCGCCTTCCAACAATTCGTCCCTGCCGCTGGAATCAGCCGAACAAAAATGGCATAAGATTCGGCAGCCATCATTCACCTCCCAACCAAGGAGTCGAGGCATCATGCGTCGTGTCGTATTTTCTGCGTTGATTCTGGGCTGGATCGGTCTGGTGTCGTCTTCCCTCGGCGCTCAGAACCCGGGAGGCAGCGCGGAAGCGAAGAAGATGAAGAACCCGGTCGAGTCGAACGCGGCGTCGATTGCCGCCGGCAAGGCCGCCTTTCAGAAGAACTGCCGCTTCTGCCACGGCGCGGAAGCGAAGGGCAACGGTCCGATGGCGCCCGAAGGCACGCACCCGTCGGATCTGACCGACGCCAAGTGGGACCGCGGCGGCAGCGACGGCGAGATCTTCGCCGTCATCCGCGACGGCGCCGGGCCGAAGTTCGACATGAAGGGCTACAAGAGCAAGATGACGGAAAACGACATCTGGAATGTCGTGAACTACATTCGGAGCCTGCAGGCGAAGTAATGCGCTGGCTCGTGGCGGTGTTCGCGCTGGGTGCCATGGCGTGCGGCGCCCAGCCCGAACCGGTGCCCTCTTCGGTCTTCACGCCGGCGCATCCCACCCTGGGGGCGGCAGCGCGCGCGTTCTTCAGCGTCCGGCCGCGCGGCGAGCAGCCGCTTGCGTTCCCGCACAAGACGCACATCGAGAAAGAGGCGCAGTGCACCGACTGCCACGAGACGGTGGAGCGCGGGCCGATCGCCGGCATCCCGAGCGTCAAGACCTGCATGATCTGCCACAGCCAGATCGCCACCGACAAGCCGCTGATCAAGCAGGTGACCGACTACTCGAACAAGGGGATCGAGATCCCGTGGCAGCGCGTCTACGGCTTCAGCCGCGAGGCGCACGTGCGCTTCAACCACGCGCCGCACATTCGAGCGAGCGTCGACTGCGCCACCTGCCACGGCGACCTCTCGAAGATGACGGTCGCCGAGCACGCCGTCAATCACAGCATGGGGTTCTGCGTGAACTGCCACCGGGAGAAGAAGGCGCCGAACGATTGCCTCACGTGCCATTTCTGAGGCGGGTCGGCAGGTGGGGCGGGTAGGGGCAGGTCGGGTGGCAGGTGGGGCAGGTAGGGCACCGAGGCCAATGGAACGACGAGACTTCATCAAGCTCACGGCGATTACGGGGACGAGCGCCACGCTCGCCAGCTGCGGCAATCCCGAGCATCAGCTGATCCGGTTCGTCCCCGAGGACGACATCATCCCCGGCATCGCCGAGTGGAAACCGAGCATCTGCCCGATGTGCGCGGCCGGGTGCGCGGTCACCGTCCGCGTGATGGACGCCGACGTCGAGACCACGCGAAACGGCCAGGCTGGCGTGGTGAAGATGGTCGTGGCCAAGAAGCTCGAGGGCGAGCCGAAGGATCCGATCAGCCGCGGCGGGTTGTGCGCGCGCGGCCAGGCGTCGATTCAAGCCACCTATCACCCCGACCGGGTGACGCAGCCGATGAAGCGCTCGGGCAACCGCGGCTCGGGCGGGTTCACGCCGATCTCGTGGGACGCGGCGATCGCGGAGCTCGCCGGCAAGCTCGACGGCCTGGCTGCGGCCGGCGACCAGAAATCGCTCGCCTGGCTGACGCGGCCGCGCGCGAGCCGGCGCCTCGCGCTCGCTTCAGAGTTCACCTCGAAGTTCGGCGCGCCGGCGCCGATCGTGTTCGATCCGTTCGGCGACGCGGTGCTGCGCCGGGCCAACGCGATCAGCTTCGGCCGCGAGCAGCTGCCGACGATCGACCTCGCGCGCTCGCGCTTCGTGATCAGCTTCGGCGCCGACTTCCTCGGCACCTGGAACTCGCCGGTGGCGCAAAGCGCCGGCTACGGCGAGATGCGCCAGGGCCGGAGCGGCATGCGCGGACGCTTCGTGCAGGTCGAGTCGCGGATGTCGCAGACCGGCGCGAACGCTGACGAGTGGATCCCGGTGAAACCGGGCACCGAAGGGGTGCTGGCGCTCGGGCTGGCGCACGCGATCGTCGCCGCCAGGCTGCGGCCGGCGGATGCCGGACGCGCAGGCGCCGCGATTGAGGGATGGGGCGGCGGCCTCGCCGACTACGCTCCCGCGCGGGTGGAACAGGTGACCGGCGTCGCCGCGAAGCGGATCGACCGGCTCGCCCGCGAGATCGTCGAGTTCCAGCCGGCGGTGGCGATCGTCGGCGGTGCGCCGCTCGCGCACACCAACGGGCTCTTTCACGCGCTCGCGGTCAACGCGCTGAACCAGCTGCTCGGCACGGTCGGGCAACCGGGGGGCATCTTTTTCACCCCCGGCGGAGATGGGAGCCGAGCAAGCGGCGGAGATGGGAGCCGAGCAAGCGGCGGAGATGGGAGCCGAGCAAGCTCGGCTCCCACAGGTGTGCAAAATCTTTCAGCGAAGGTTGTCATCCTCGACGGCGCCAACCCGGTGCACGGGTCGCCGCGGGCGTGGCAGGCGCGCGAAGCGCTCGAGCGCGCGCAGTACATCGCCAGCTTCGCCAGCTTCATCGACGACAGCAGCAGCCTTGCCGATCTCATCCTGCCCGACTCGACGTTCCTCGAATCGTGGGTCGACGCGACGCCGGAATCGGGATCGATCGAGGCGGTGACGACGGTTGCCGGCCCGGCGATGAGGCCGCTGTATCAGACGCGCGAGACCGCGGACGTCGTGATCGAGCTCGCCGGCAAGCTGAAGACGCCGATCGCGCTGCCGTGGAAAACGGCGGAGGAGTTGGCGAACTCGAAGCCGGGGGCCGCACCGCAAGCGGCCGCATCGCGATCCGCCGTCCCGCAATCCGCAACCCGCAATCCGCAATCGGCAGCGCGCGCGTTCGAAGAACCGCGCTTCGAGGGCGACGCGTCGCAGTACCCGTATCACTTCCTGCCGTATCTCTCGACGCAGTTCGGCGACGGGTCGGCGGCGCACCTGCCGTGGCTGCAGGAGATGCCCGATCCGCTGACCTCGGCGATGTGGAGCAGCTGGGTGGAGATCAACCCGCAGACGGCGGAGCGGATGCACATCGGGCAGGGCGACCTGGTCGACGTCCGCTCGCCGCAGGGCGTGGTGCGCGCGCCGGCGATGATCTTTCCCGGCATCGCGCCCGACGTGATCGCGATGCCAATCGGGCAGGGACACGGGCAGTTCACGCAGTACGCGTCGGGACGGGGCGCGAACCCGATCGCGATCCTGGCGCCGGCGACGGAGCCCGAGACGGGCGCGCTGGCGTGGGCGGCGACGCGGGTGGCGATTGCGCGCGCGGGCGATCCGGATCGCTCGCTGATCATGTTTGCGGGCGAGATGCGGGAGCATCCGCACGAGCGCGCGACGCGCTGAAGCAGGGACTGGGGACTAGGGACTAGGGACTAGGAGTAATGCGCATCGGAATGCGACGCAGGCGGATCGGGGCGTTTCGCGCAGAAAACCCTCGGAGCAGGCCGTTCCAGCTTCATGAAAAACGGCGCGCAGGCCTGCGACACCGCGTGGGGCTGTAGCCCCACGCGCGTTCCGATAACGGTAAGCCCGAGCGGCGTTTTTCCGGCTTGCGGAGCGGGTTTTCGGAGCGAAATGCCCCGATCCGCCGCATCGGGATTTCCGAGGCACCAGGGCAACGGATTAGGGACGGATTAGGGACTAGGGGCTGGCTGAATGCCGAAGAAGTGGGGACTTGCAGTCGACCTCGACCGGTGCACGGGGTGCGGCGCGTGCGTCACCGCGTGTCACGCTGAAAACAACATCCCGACGGTCGGGCCGGCGCAGGCGGCGCGCGGGCGGGCGATGCACTGGCTGCGCGTCGAGCGCTACTGGGAGGGCGACTTCCCCGACGTCCGGCTGAAGTTCCGGCCGGTGATGTGCCAGCAGTGCGACGCGGCGCCGTGCGAGCCGGTGTGCCCGACCTATGCCAGCCATCACACCGATGAGGGGTTGAACGCGCAGGTCTACAACCGCTGCATCGGCACCCGCTACTGCGCCAACGCGTGCCCGTACAACGTCCGGTTCTTCGATTTCTTCCACCCGCGCTGGCCGAAGCCGCTGCACCTGCAGCTCAATCCCGACGTGTCGATTCGTGAAGTCGGCGTGATGGAGAAGTGCACCTTCTGCATCCAGCGGATCACCGCCGCGCAGATCGACGCCAAGGCCAACAAGCGCGAGGTGGCCGACGGCGAGATCAAGCCGGCGTGCGTGCAGGGCTGCGCCGCGAAGGCGATGGTCTTCGGCGACCTGAACGATCCGGAAAGCGAGGTGTCGCGCCTGGCGCGCCAGTCGCGCGGCACCAAGCTGCTCGAGGATCTCGGCACGCTTCCCAACGTCAGCTATCTCGAACGGCAGAGCCACGCATGAGCGACGCCTATACCCGCCAGCTCAATGACGATCTGCTGCGGCCGCTGCTGCAGACCTCGTGGCGCTTCTACCTGCTCGTCGCCGTCCTCGGCTCGATCGTCGCCACCGGCCTCGGCACCTGGGCGTGGCAGATGTGGAACGGCTTCGGCGTCACCGGGATCAACAACCCGATCTTCTGGGCGTTCTACATCACCAACTTCGTCTTCTGGATCGGCATCAGCCACGCCGGCACGCTGATCTCGGCGATCCTGCGGCTGGTCAACGCCGGCTGGCGGCGGCCGGTGACGCGCTGCGCCGAGGTGATCACGGCGTTCGCGCTGATGATCGGCGCGCTCTTCCCGATCATCCATCTCGGGCGGCCGTGGCTCTTCTTCTGGCTGATGCCGTATCCGAGCGAGCGGCTGATCTGGCCCAACTTCCGCTCGCCGCTGGTGTGGGACTTCTTCGCCATCACCACCTATCTCACCGGCAGCGTGCTGTTCCTCGTGCTGCCGATGAT
>DATNCQ010000111.1:0-47291 GCA_035571515.1 Vicinamibacterales bacterium | reverse complement strand
ACGACGCGTTCATCGCGATGCTGAACCGCGATGCCAGCGACGCCCGCGCCGCCGTGGGCCTCGTGCTGGCGCAGCCGTCCATCAGCTCTCAGCTGATTGACAACCTCAACGCGTCGATTCACCTCCGCGCGCTCCTCACGGATCTGTTTCTCATCGACGAGATCGTCCGGGCGGAACCCGTTGGCACCATCCCTCTCGTGGAGTAGATGAACCGTAGGGGCCGATCTGAAGGTCGGCCCTGCAGGACGAGGTGAGTATGGCTGACAAGAAACTGGTCGGACAGAACTACACGACCCCCGACCTGAGGGCAAAAGTCACCGGCCGCTCGAAGTACGCGGAGGACTTCCGCGCCGAGGGGATGCTGTTTGCCAAGCTCCTCCTCAGCCCGTTCCCGCACGCGCGCGTCCGCAGCATCGACGCGAGCGCGGCGCTCGCCATGCCGGGCGTGCGGGCGATCGTCACGGCCGACGACGTGCCGGGACCGAAGGATCAGGTCAGCGACGCCGGCGTGCTCATTCGCGCCAACCCGAGGAGCGAGAAGGCGCTGACCAACGAGCCGCTCTACCAGGGCGAGCCCGTGCTCGCCGTCGCGGCCGTCGACGAGCTCACCGCGGCGGAAGCGATCGAACGGATCAAGATCAAGTGGGAGCGACTCCCCCACAGCGTGGACCCGGTCGCGTCGCTGCTGCCGGGCGCGATGAACCCGCGCGTCGAGGGGAACGTCTGGACCCGCCCCACCGCGCCGCCGGGACAGCCCGCTCCGATTCCAGAGATCATGGACCTGAAATGGACCGAGGCTGAAGCGGAGGAGTACAGGGCCGGCCGCCTGCCGATGGGCAAGGACACCGACCCGAGCTGGTCGTACGGCGATCTCGATGCCGGCTTCAAGAAAGCCGACGTCGTGCTCGACGAGACATTCGTCACGCCCAACACCAGCCACCAGTGCCTCGAAAGCCGCACCTCGATGGCCTACTGGCAGAACGGCAAGCTGTTCATCCACCTCTCGACGCAGAGCACCATTCAGACCGTGATGTCGGTCGTGCGCTGGCTGGACATGAAGCCGGAGGACGTCGTCCTCATCAGCGAGTACTGCGGCGGCGGCTATGGCAGCAAGGGCACGGGGTCGGTCACGGACATCATCCCCGCGCTGCTCGCGAAGAAGACCGGCACGCCGGTGCAGATGCGCGTCAGCCGCGAGGAGGAGCACTCCATCGGCGGCGCGCGGCCGGCCATGCACGGCCGCATGAAGATCGGCCTGACCAAGGACGGCCGCATCACCGCGCTCGACATGTTCACCGTCGTCGAAGGCGGGGCCTACGGGCCGGGCAACGACGGCAACACGGCCAGCCGCTTCGCGTCGCTGCTCTACCAGCCCGAGGCGATGCGGTGGCGCGGCGTGACGGCGATCACCAACACGCCGCCGCGCCGGGCGCAGAGCCAGCCGGGCGGGATGCAGGGCATCGTGCTGATGGAACCGCTCGTCGCCAGGGCCGCGCGCAAGGTCGGCGTCGACCAGGTCCAGATCCGCAAGATCAACGCGCCGGCCGGCAAGGCGAAGTTCGGCCCGGCGGACGCGCGCGGCAACCGGACGTACGCAACCAGCTGCTTCGTCAAGGAAGCGCTCGACAAGGGCGCGCAGATGTTCAAGTGGGGCGAGCGCATGGCGCGCAGCGGCGTGCGCGAGGGCTCGAAAGTGCGCGGCAGCGGCGTCGCGATCAGCGCCTACAACGCGGGCTCGATCGGCTTCGACGGCCTGTTCATCCTCAAGCCGGACGGCAAGATGTACGTCCAGACCGGCATCGGCAACCTCGGCACCGAATCGTTCAGCGACTGCCAGCGCGTGGCGGCCGAGATGATGGGCATGCCGTGGGAGAAGGTCGTGCTCACCTGGGGCGACACGTCCCGGAACCTGCCGTGGAGCTGCGTCTCGGGCGGCAGCCAGACGACGCACGCGATGACGCGCGCGGCGCACGCCACCGCGACCGACGGGATCAAGAAGCTGCAGCAGATCGCGGCGATGGATCTCGGCGGCCGGCCCGAGGACTACGTCGTCGCCAACGAGCGGGTGGCGCGGCGGGGTGGCGGCGCCGGCATGACGTTCGCGAAGGCGGCGCAGCGAGCGATCGAGCTCGGCGGCGTGTACGACGGGCACGAGGTGCCCGATGACATCAACGCGTTCACGAAGCGATCGGCCGCCGCGCTGGCCGGGCAGGGGCTGATGGCCGTCGCCAAGGACAAATACCCGCGCGACGGGACCTCGCTGTCATTCGTCGCGGCGTTCGCGGAAGTCGAGATGGACACCGAGACGGGCGTCTACCGCATCCTCGACTATCTCTGCGTCGCCGACGTCGGGACCGTCATCCATCCGAACTCGCTCGGCGGCCAGGTGCTCGGCCGCTCGATCCTCGGCATCGGCCACGCGCTCGGGCAGCGGTGGGTGTACGACCAGCGCTACGGCGTGGCGCTGGCGCGGCGGTTCTACCAGAACAAGCCGCCGACGATTCTCGACGTGCCCGCGCACATGGACTGGGCAGCGGTCGAACTGGCGGACCCGGAAACGCCGGTCGGGGCGCGCGGCATCGGCGAGCCGCCGGTCGCCGCCGGCTGCTGCGCGGTGCTCAACGCGATTTCCGCCGCGGTCGGTGACGAGGTGTTCGTCCGCGCGCCAGTCACGCTCGACCACATCGTCACCGCGCTGGAGATGGGCCACCCGACGCAGGCCCGGCTGACCGCGAACGTTTGAGAGTGAGGGCCGCCTCAAGGCGGCCCCTACGCTTCCGTGTTGTAGGGGCCGGCTTCAGCCGGCCCGCTCACAAACGATCGTAGAGGCGGGCCGTCAGGCCCGCCTTTTCTTGTCTTATGAAGGGATCATACCGATGCGACTTGTGATTCTGCTGATGACGCTTGCAGTCACGCTCGCCGCGCAGCCGCCGGTGTCTGCCCAGGGGGCCGGTCGTGGCGCGCAGCCGCCCGCACCGAAGAACCTCAAGGTCCTGGCGCCGAACACCGACATGATGTTCACCATGCAGCTGTTCAACGAGGCGCTCGCCGTGCAGTGCACGTACTGCCACGTGCAAGGTGACATGGCGAGCGACGAGAACCCCAAGAAAGACATCGCCCGGAAAATGATCGCGATGGTGCGGCAGATCGACGGCAGCTTCCCGAGCAGCACGGGAGTGTTTCCCGCCGGCTACCACGAAGTCGACTGCACGACGTGCCACCGCGGCAGCGTCAAGCCGGAGACCGAGCCAGCGAAGGAGTTCTTCAACCGCAACGAGTCGCTCGGCGGGCCTGCCCCACAGATAACGCCCGCCGTGAACTTGAAAGTGCTGCCGCCCGGCACGCAGGTCCATGGCGGCGGCGTCATGCACGTGTTCCGCAACTCGCTGCACGTGGACTGCTCGTTCTGCCACGGCGGCGGCCGGCCGTTCGAGGCGGAGGCGAATCCGCGCAAGGACATCGCCCGCAACATGATTCTGCTGGTCCGGCAGATCAACACGAATTTCCCGGGCACGGGTGTGTTCCCGAACGGAACGCAAGCCGTCACCTGCTGGACGTGCCATCGCGGGGACCCGCATCCGTCGAGCATCAACAACAAGGATTACGGCGCCCCGAAGGGGGAACCGGCGAGGCCGTAGTCAGGAGGCCATCATGATCGACCGCCGCGACTGGCTTCGTCAGACCGCGACGCTGGTTACCGGAGCCGCGGCCTGGGGCCTCGAGCGCGCCGAGGCGCAGCAACGCGGCGACGGAACGGCGTGCCGGTCCAGGGCCATGGCGCGCTTGGAGTAGTTGACGTGGTTCGCCCAGGTCGAGGTCATGAAGCACTTCGGGTTCGATCGCTTTGCCGTCGTCGGCCACGATCGCGGCGGGCGCGTGACGCACCGGATGACGCTCGATCACGCGAACGTCGTGACCAGGGCGGCGATCCTGGATATCATCCCCACCCACTACTTCTACAGCCACGTCACACGGGAGAGGCGGCCGCGTACTATCACTGGTTCTTCCTCATCCGTCCCGAGCCGTTCCCGGAAACGCTCATCAACAACAGCGTCGAGACGTATGTCGGCGCCGGCAACGGTGAGCCGCAGGCGGAGTTCCTGCGCGCGTTCAAGAACCGGGCGACCGTGCACGCGATGTGCGAGGACTATCGCGCCGGCGCCACGATCGATTTCCAGCACGACGAGGCGGACCTGAACCGCAAGATCGCGTGTCCGCTGCTCGTGTGGTGGGGCGAGAAGGGGAACGTCGGCAGCTTGTTCGACCCGCTGGCCGTCTGGCGCGAGCGCGCGTCGGACGTCCGAGGCCGATCGATGCCGTCGGGCCATAACATCCAGCTCGAGGCGTCGGAACAGCTCCTGGCGGAGTTGCACAACTTTCTCCGCGCGTAGCGACTGAACAGCGTCCAACCACGAAGGACGCGAAGGGCGCGAAGATTCTTACTTCGTGCTCTTCGAACCCTTCGTGGGTATCCCACCGGCCGTCGTCAGCCTGCTACGGTATCGGCGTCGTAAACGCGCAAGGGGGCGCGGCTTCTTCGCGCCGCCGCGGCTGACCGTGCTTCACCAGATAGCTGATGTACAGATCTGCATGTGCTGGCTGATGCCATCCTCGGCCACGCCAGACACGAGAATCTGATTGACGACGAACCCGAAGGGCGGCGTGGCCCACGCCTGAACGGCCAGCAGGAGGCTGGCCACCGCCGCGCCCCATATCCACTTCGACATGCCTGTGTGTCCCGAATGCATCCACTCACCTAAGTGCCTCATGACGCCCTCTCCTTCTCGTTCACGGGATCCGACCCGGGCCGTCACGCTACTGGAGCCACTGCCGCCAGGTCCTTCGAGAACCCTCAAGGACTGGTGAAATCGCCGTGAATTTGCCGCGCCGGCGGTCCTATAATTCGGCGCCTCAGCCCCTGCAGCAGTCCATGCTCGAAGAACTCGCTCGTGACACTGAGCGGTGCGCCGGAGAAGCGTTGTGACGACCCGAGACACGGCCGGGGAGCCGCGCCGCAGCCACTATCGGTTCGGCGACTGCGTCCTGGATTTGGAGCGCGGTTCTCTCCGCCGGAACGGTGAGGAAGTCCCCCTCAGGCCGAAGGCATTCGACGTTCTCAAATATCTGGTCCTGCACCACGGGAGGCTCGTTTCGAAGAACGAGCTCGTCGCCGCCGTCTGGGCCGACCCGCGGTGACCGACAATTCCCTGTCGCAGTGCCTGTTCGAGATACGCCGCGCGCTCGACGATGACGCGCAGACGATGATCAGGACGGTCGCGCGGCGCGGCTACCTGTTCGACGCCGCGGTGTCTTCGGTCTTCGGAGATGCCCCGCGGCGCGCACGAGGTCGGGGCAGGGCCCCGTCCGGTCGGCGCTCCGCGGCTCGTCTCACGCCGCCGCTACCGGTGGACGATTCCGGTCGCGGCGGCCCTTGCCGCGACCGTCGTGGCGATCGGCTACGGAGCGTGGGGGTCGGCGCCGAGGCCGCCGTCGCTGACGTTCACACAGTTGACCGACTTCAACGATTCGGCGATGGCGCCTGCGTTGTCGCCGGATGGCCGCATGCTCGCGTTCATCCGCAGCGACATCAGCTTCCTCAGCCCCGATCAGATCTGGATCAAGCTGCTGCGCCATGGCGAGCCCGTGCAGCTGACCAACGTCCGGGGCAACAAGTACGGCCCGGCGTTTTCGGACGACGGGTCGCGCGTCGCGTTCACGGTCGCGTCGCCACATCCCGACTGGGAGACGTTCACCGTGTCGTCGGTCGGTGGAGACACACCGCAGTTGCTGCTGCGCAATGCGGCGGGCCTGACATGGATCGACGGCGACCATATCCTGTTCTCGGAAATCAGGCGCGGCATGCACATGGGCATCGTGACCAGCCGTGCGAACCGTTCCGATCGCCGCGAGCTCTACTTCCCGCGGCACGAGCGCTCGATGGCCCACTACTCGTACCTGTCGCCCGACCGGCGATCGGTGCTGATCGTGGAGATGCAGGACATCAGCGTGTGGACGCCGTGCCGGCTCGTATCCTTCGACGGCGGCTCACCGTTCCGACAGGTCGGCCCGCTGGGCGGGTGTACGGCGGCAGGCTGGTCGCCCGACGGCCGGTGGATGTATTTCTCCGCCGAAATCGACGGCCACCGGCACCTGTGGCGCCAGCGGTTTCCGGATGGGCAGCCCGAGCAGATCTCGTTCGGCGCCAGCGAGGAGGAGGGGCTCGCGGTGTTCCCGGACGGCGCGCTCGTGACGGCCGTCGGACTTTCAGAGAGCGCCGTCTGGATCAAGGACGGCAAGGGAGAACGCCCGATCACCTCGACGGGGACGACCTCGCCGGGCGTCAGTCAGGGGATGTCGTCGCGGCCCGTGTTTTCGGCGGATGGCCGCTTCCTGTACTACCTGCTCCGGCGCAATTCATCCGGACCCACGACCGAGCTCTGGCGCTATCACCTCGATTCGACCGAGCGCGAGGCCGTCGTCACCGGCTTCCCGATAACTGATTACGACATCGCGAAGGACGGCGAGGAGGTCGTGTTCGCGGCGGAGGCCACCGGAAGTCAATCGGAAGTCTGGCTGGCACGTCTCGATCGCACGACGCCTCCCCGACGAATCGCCGCCCTGGGCGACGCGTCGCCGTTCTTTGGACCGGGCGGTGAGATTCTCTTTCGCCTGTCCGAAGGAGGAGCCAACTACGTCGCGCGCATGGACAGGAACGGCTCCCATCGCACCAGGGTTGCGCCGTATCCGATCAGCACGCTGCTCGGGATTTCCGGGGACAGAAAGTGGCTGATCGTCTTGCTCCGAAGCAGGGGTGCAGGACGGGCCCATGGCGACCTTTGCGGTGCCAGTCGCCGGCGGGCCGCCAAAGTCGATTTGTGCGGGCTTCTGCATCCCGAGGTTTTCGCCGGATGGTAGACGCATGTATCTCCCCATCAGGTCACCAGAGACGATGCGTTTGGGGAGGACGGCGATGATTCCGCTCCGGGACGGCCAGTCGCTTCCGGACTTCGCAGGCGACGGCTTCTCCCGGCTGTCCGACCTGGATTCGATTGCCGGTGTGGAAGTGATCGAAGGGGGATCGGACTCCGCCGATTACCGCATCACCGGGCTCAGCCCCTCGCCGGATCGAGCGACCTTCGCGTACGTGAAGGCAGACGTTCACCACAATCTGTTTCGAATCGACGTTCGCTGATCCATCCGGCGGACCTGAAGGTCCGCCTCTACGTCCCGCCGCGGCTGGAAGGAGGGGCCGACCTTCAGGTCGGCCCCCCACGGATAGAGCTTCGCGTTCTTCGCGCCCTTCGTGGTTATCCCACCGGCCGTCGTCAGAATTCGATCTGCCCGCTGAACTTCACCAGCCGGCCGCCCATGATCTCGTAGGGCACCAGCCAGTTGTTCCCGTAGCCGGCGTTCATCGAGAGGATCGACGCCCCGTTCAGCGCGTTGTAGATGTCGAAGTTGCCGCGCAGCGTCGCGCCGCCCAGCCGCACGCGCCGGGTGAAGCGCAGGTCCAGCTGGCTGAGGCGCGATTCGTAGTTCGCCGTCGGGTCGAGCAGCTCCAGGTTCATGTTCGCGTTGCACGTCGCGGCGCCGCGGCACGACGCGAGGTCGCGGCCGAGCGAGCTGCGCACCACCGCGTTGCTGGTCGGGTTGGTCGCGGTGACGGGGATGCCGGGAATGTTCTGGAACGTCACGCTCGTCTGCATATCCCACGGCAGCGGATAGACCACCAGGAACTTGACCTGCGTCAGCGCGGACCACGGCCGCACGTTGCGGCAGCTCTCGCTGGAGGTCCACGACGCCGTGCCGCCCGCGGCCTGCGTGATCGTGTCGGTCCCCTGCAGTGCCTCGGGCACCTTGGAGGTCACTTCGCACGCGTCGTAGACCGAGCGCCCGACGCTGAGGCCGCCGGAGAACTGGCCACGCTGCGCGAAGCGGCTGTTCAGCGTCACGTCGATGCCGTTGAACACCTCGCTCCGCTTGCCGTAGTTGGCCGCCTGCGTGCGCAGGTTCTGCGTCACGCCGAAGAGTGCCGGCCGCACGTCGTAGAAGCCACACAACTGCTGTCCGCTGTTGGGCAGCCGTCCGTCGGTCGGCGTCGTCACGCAAAAGGAGTCGTAGTCCGCGGCGGTCGTCGCCAGGTTGTCCGTCACCAGGAAGTTCTGGTACCAGGTGCGGAAGTAGCCGACGTTGAGCGCCATCCCCGGCCGCAGCTCCTGCTGGATGGCGACCGCCGCCTGCCAGTTGGCGAACTGCCTGTTGAAGCCGTTCAGCGCATCGTCCGCGAAGGTGGTGTTGCCGGCGCGCACCTGGCCGAAGGTCGTATCCGACAGCGCGCCGCACTCGCCGTTGGCGCCGGGGACGCTCGCGTCGAGGACACAGTCCGGGATGTAGTTGCCGTTGGCGTCGTTCCACGTGCGCGTCGCGTTGGTCGCCTGGTTCGAGGCGGGATTGTTCGACGAGGCGACCGTGTAGGGGACGAACCGTCCGGCCGACGCCTTCAGCGCGCTCTTGCCGTTGCCGAAGACGTCGTACGAGATGCCGAGCCGCGGGTTCACGTTCTTCCAGTCGGGCACGCCCTTCGCTGCCGGGAAGTCGCGCGCGGGGACGAAGAGACCGGCCGGGAGGTGATGCTCCGGGACGACGCCATAGAGGCTGTCGTAGCGCAGGCCGAGGTTGAGCGTCGCCTTCTTGATCACCCACTGGTCCTGTGCGTAGATGCCGAGATCGTTGGTGTGCTCGACCACCTCGAACGGCGTCGCCCAGATCGTGACCGACTGCGGCACCCGGTTCCTGAAGGTGTAGGAGCGCGCACCCGTGATCTGGTTCAGGTCGTGATACTGGCCTTCGCGCCCGAGGTAGTACTGCTGCAGGAAGTACCCGACCTTGAGGTTGTGCGTGCCGGTGATGTACGAGGCCGAGAAACGGCTGTTGTACTTGTTGACGAAGCGCCGCGTGTAGCTCCCCGACCAGATGTTGTTGTTCGCGTCGGAGCCGTAGACGACGTTGAGCGCGAGATCCGTCACCCGGATGTCGTTCACCCCGACGAGGGTGCCGTCGCGCTGGAGGTCGTCCTGCCGGCGCGAGTCTTCGTTCAGCACGTTCTGCGAGTACCCCGCCTCGAGCAGGAGCTTGTTCGTGACCGGGTAGCTCCAGCTGACGAGCGGCAGGTACTGCGGGTTGTAGATGTGCAGGCCGCGCGACTCGGGCGTCGGCTTGACGGCGTTGACGCCGCCGACGCCGGTGAGGCCGAACGGGCAGCTGCAGTTGTTCTGGTGCGAGAACGACACCACGAGCTTCTGCTTCTGCGTCGCCTGCCACGTCAGGCGCACGCTGTGGTCCTCGAAGAACTCGTTGTTGCGCGCCACGCGTGACAGATCGGGCTCGTAGAAGAGCGTGCCCTGCAGCTTGTTGAAGTAGCTCCCCTGGATATACCGCGACGCGCCCCACCAGCGGTGCGCCGTGAAGAACCACAGTTTGTCGCGGACGATCGGCCCTCCGAGCGCGCCGCCGTTGTCGTAGGAGTGCCTGATCGAGATGTCGGTGCTCAGGCCGCGCGCGCGCAGGTCGTCGTTCAGGTTGCCGCTCTGCAGGCTCGGACCGGCGTAGGCCATGGCCAGGCTTCCCGAGAAGCGATTGCCGCCGTCTTTCTGCACGATGTTGACCTGGATGCCGCCGCTCATCGCCTCCGCGGACATGCCGCCGGTCTCGACGACGACTTCCTGGAACGACTGCGAGTTGAAGCTGAAGACGCCGAGGGCCTGCTGGTTCTGGTTCATGCCGTCGACGTTGGTGCTGAGATCAGCGCCGCGCTGGCCGTGCACGCCGAACTGGCCGCCCTCGCCCTGGTTGCCGCCGACGTCCTGGAACGTCGGGTTGGTGTAGGTCGCGCCGGGAATGATCGACGCGTACTGGCCGATGCGCTTCGTGGTCGGAATCGCATCGAGCGTCTCACGCGCGATGGTCGTCTGCTGCCGCACGTTCTGGATGTCGACGACCGACGCCTCGCCGGAGACCGTGATCGTCTCGGCGAGCTCGCCCACTTTCATGTCGGCGTTGACCTGCGCGGTGAACCCGGACGTGAGCTCGACCCCGTCGCGCTTGAAGGTCGCGAAACCGGGCAGCGTGAAGGTGACGGTGTAGGCGCCGGGCCGGAGGTCGACGATCCGGTAGAGGCCCTGGTTGTCGCTGACGACGGAACGAACTTTTTCGATCAGCGCGGGGCTGCTCGCTTCGACGGTGACGCCCGGGATGACCGCACCCGATGTATCCCGGACCTGTCCCGCGATCGTCCCGCTGGCGGTCTGTGCCCAACCGCTGGCTGGCGAGAGAGCGATAGTGATGATCAGTAGGAAACCGGCGAGTCGCAGGGGTGACATCGACTTCCTCCTTTGCCCAGTTCCGCATGAACCCGGTGTCCGGCGCGAGGAGTTGACGAAATCCCGTGGTGAGGGTGGCAGATTACGCCAAATCGGGGTGCAGGGCGCAACAAAGTGGGGGCGCCATGAGGGCTGCCGCGAGGCGGCGGGACGCCTACTGCTGCGTCTACCGCAACGGCTTGACGCCGTTGCTCAGCGTCTACCGCAACGGCTTAACGCCGTTGCTCAGGGCGCTCCGTCACCGCGGTGCCGCGCGGTGCGCCGGGCAGCGGCGACTTCGTGCCACCCTGGCGCTCTCCCTCGAGGAGCGCCTCGAGCGTCGCGTACGCGTAGATGGTCGGCGCGTGGCGCTGCAGCAGGCCACCGGTGTCGGCCGTCGGGCCGTAGTTGCTGTGGAGCTCGCGTCCGAGCATCCGCAGCATCGCCATCTGCTGGCCGCGGTGATGCGAGGTGTGCGCCAGCCGCCGCGTGAAGACCCACGCTCTCGATCGCCGGACGTCGAAGAACGGGGCCGGCTCCTCCCACCACGACTCGGCGGTCGCGCGCAGCCGTTCGAGGCGCCGGCCGCTGTCCTCCGCGTAGCGCCTGATGAAGGCGAGCCGCGTCTCCTGCTCCGGAAGCGGCGGCGCGCCGACATCGATGCCGAGCATCGTCCGGAACCAGCTGTCCTCGCTGACGCACTGGTGCACCATCTGCTCGTGGACGCTGCGCCCGCGCGGGTCGTCGGGCTTCGGCCGCACCGCGAGGTCCTCGTCGCGGAACTCGCTCCAGACGCTCAGCACCTTCAGCCGCTCGGTGTCGTAGGTGTCGATCAGGAAGTCGTATCTCATGGCGCGTGGAGGCGGCAGGTGATGACGTGCCGCCTCCACATCGTAGCGCCGTCGCCCTCAGAGCGATTTGAGATATTCGACGAGGTCCGCTTTCTGCGCGGCGGACAGGTGCAGGCCGAACAACGTGTCGTAGTGATTCACCACCGCGGGGAGGTCCGGCGCGCTGCCGTCGTGGAAGTACGGCGCGTGCCGCGCGAGCGCGCGCAGCGGCGTCGTCCGGTACTGACCGGTCGCGGAGCGCTCCGCATACCCCGGATCCGTGCCGACTTCGGCGGCGCTGTGCAGCACCGGCACGCGGCCGGAACCGGAGAGGACGTCGGTGAAGCGCGGGCCCTGGTGGCACGTGCTGCAGCGCGCCTGGCCCCTGAAGATCTCCTTCCCGCGCTCGGCGGCGTCGCGATTGAAGCTGCGGGCCGCGGCCTTCGGCGCTTGCAGGCTCAGCTGGTAGTCGAGCAACGCCGGAAGCTTGGGCGTGACGAGATCCGGCGTCTGCCGGATGAACAGGTTGATCCGCGGATCGTTGAAGCTGCCGTGGCCGCCCATCTGACCCACGCCGACGTAGCTGTTCCAGTACGAGATGGGACCATCGGCGGTGTAGGTCTCGAAGCCGACACCCTTCAACCCGTAGATCGGCGGAATCAGGATCGGCAGCGACGGGCTGTTCAGCGGAACGATGTTGGTGCCGTCGAACGCGTGATGCCGCGGGTCGTACATGCCCGGGCCCCACGACCGGAACTCCGTCTTCGTCGCGTCATCGAGCGCCGGCGACAGCGCCACGATCGCGCCGACGTTCAGGTCGCGATTCGCCCAGCCGTCGAGCCGCTTGCCGATGCCCGGCGCGAACGAATCGTCCACCGACGAGTGGCAGAGCGCGCACGTGATGCCGACCTTCGTCAATTGGCCGGCGTCGTTGACCGTCCCGTTCACGCCGACGACGGCGTTCAGTCGCAGCAGTGCGACGGTCACCGCGGGGTCGGTGAGGTCAACGGCGCCCGCTCGCAGGGCATCGATGATCGCCGGCGGAAGCGCGTCGACGTCCACCTTGAGACCGACGGCGAGCGCCGTCGCCGGGCTCACCGTGGGAAGAACCTCGTGCATCCGCAGCACGTTCGTCCACAGCTGCTCGTCGCCGAACGTGTCGAAGCGGAAGATGGTTTGTCCATCCCGATGAGGCGCGTCGCGTTCGGCAGCGGACGCGACGAGCCGTGGCGGATCCGTGCCGGCGAACCCGGACATGACGAACGCCACCGCGAGGAGATACACCAGCGATCCAGCACAGATCAGTCGCATTGCGCTTGCTCCTTTCGCCCTCACCTGAACAGAGTGCGAAGGGCGCGAAAGGTGACAACGCGTGGTCTGGTAGTATCTGCCCCGGGGAACGGATGACCTTCTGGCAGCGATGGAAGTGGCAGCCGCAGGGCACGTGGCTGCGCCGGGCGATCTTCCAGCTTCACCTGTGGAGCGGGCTCGGCATCGGCCTGTACGTGCTGATGATCAGCGTCACGGGCAGCGTCCTCGTCTACCGCAACGAGCTGTACAGGGCGGCCACGCCCGATCCGATCGTCGTGACCACGTCGGGGCCGCGACTGACCGACGAGGAGTTGAAGGCTGCCGCGGCGCGTGCATATCCCGGATATGTGGTCACCAGCATCGGCCGCAGCCGCCGCGCCGATCAGCCCTCGAGTGTGTCGCTCGCGCGCGGCGCCGATGTCGAGAACCGCCTGTTCAATCCCTACACCGGAGAGGACCTGGGCGATGCGGTGCCGCTCGGCATCTGGCTCGTGTCGAAGCTGATGGAATTACACGACGACCTGCTCGGCGGCAGGACCGGGCGCATGGTCAACGCCGTGGCGGCGTACGTGGTCGTGCTGCTCGCCTGCACGGGCATCGTCGTGTGGTGGCCGGGGATCCGGATGTGGCGGCGAAGCCTGGCCGTTCACCGCCACGCCGGATGGCGGCGGTTCACGTGGGACCTGCACAGCATGATGGGGTTCTGGACCTTCGGGTTCATCCTGCTGTTCGCGCTCAGCGGCGCGTATCTCGGCAACGCCGAGCCGTTCCAGCGTTTCGCCGACTGGATCGAACCTGCCACCGACACCAACGAAGGGTCGCGCGTCGTCGACCAGGTGATCTACTGGCTCGCGTACCTACACTTCGGCCGCATCAACGGGATCGGCATCCCGTGCAGCGGCCCCGGGCTCTGCGACCAGGCCACGAAGTTGACGTGGGCCGTCGTGGGGCTCGCGCCGGGGGTCATGTTCGTGACCGGCGTCGTGATGTGGTGGAACCGCGTGGTGCGGACGAAGCTGGCGCGATCGTCGCGCGCGCTGCCGCGGACCGAGACGGTCCCGCTGCAGGTGCCCTGAGCGACGGCCCTATCCCCGAACGCCTCGCCTACGACAATCGCCGCGCGGCGCGCCGATATAATCGCGCAAGGTGCTGCCCTCCCAGTCGATCGACGATCTTGCCGCCGGCCGGGCCGCCCTCGACGCGGGAGCCTGGCAGCAGGCGCAGCACGCCTTCGAGCGCGCGCTGGCGACGGAGGAAACGCCGGAGGCCCTGGAAGGTCTCGGCCTCGCCGCGTGGTGGCTCGACCTCGCCGCCGTCGTCTTCGATGCGCGCGAGCGGGCGTATCGCGAGTATCGCAACCGCGGCGACCTGGTGTCGGCGGCGCGCATCGCCGTCTGGATCGCGTGGGACTCCGCCGCCTTCCGCGGCGAAGAAGGTGTGGCGAGAGGATGGCTTCACCGTGCGCGCCGGCTGCTCGACGGGCAACCCGAGTCGCTGGAGCACGCGTTCCTCGCGGCACGGTCCGCCGTGTTCACCCTCCTCGACGACGGCGACCCGGAAGAGGCGGAGAAGCTGGCGCTCGAGGTGATTCGCCTCGCGCAGCTGCTCGGCACGATCGACTACGAAATGCTCGGACGGTCGCTGCGCGGCTTCGCCCTGGTGACGACCGGCCGCGTGACGGAGGGGCTGCGCGAGCTCGACGAGGTGAGCGCGGCAATCCTGGGAGGCGAGCTGACCGATCGCCTGCTCATCGGCCTCGCCGGCTGCTACTTGATCGGGGCGTGCGATCGCGTGCGCGACCACGGGCGCGCCGTGCAGTGGTGCGACCGCATCAAGGAGCACAGCCGGAAGTGGGGTCTCAAGCCGCTCTTCGCCGTCTGCCGGACGCAGTACGCATCGGTCTGCATGTGGCGCGGCTCGTGGGAAGAGGCCGAGCGCGAATTGACCAGCGCGTGCGACGAGCTGGCGATCTGCCGTCCGGGGATGACGACCGACGGCCTCGCGCGTCTCGGTGAGCTGCGGCGCCGCCAGGGAATGATGGACGAGGCCGCGTCGCTGTTCGAGCGCAGCGGCGGACATCCCATCGCGTCGCTCGGACGCGCCGCCCTCGCGCTCGACCGCGGTGATCCGCGGGGCGCCGCGGAGCTCGCCGAGCGGCACCTGCGGCGGCTGCCGTCGAGGAATCGCACCGAACGCGCCGCCGCGCTGGAACTGTTGATCGGCGCCCACGCCGCGCTCGGCCAGCACGACGATCTCCAGCGCGCCCGCGCGGCGCTCGAAGAGCTGCGCGGCATCGCCACCGACGCGCAGACCGCGCCGCTGCTGGCATCGGCCCGCCTCGCCGCGGGGCTCGTCGCCGTCGCCGCGGGCGACCTCGAGGCCGGGCGCCCTGCGCTCGAGGACGCGGTCGATCTGTTCGACACGAGCGGCGCACCGTTCGAAGCGGCGCGCGCCCGGCTCGAGCTGGCGTCCGTGATGGACAGGCTCGGTCGGATCGATTCGGCCGTCGTCGAAGCCGATCGCGCGCTCGCCGCGCTGACGCGGCTCGACGCCCGCTTCGAGATGTCGTCGGCGCAGGCGCTGCGCGATCGACTGGCGTCTCCGCAACGTTCCAGGAATGTCGCGCCCGTCGAGACGACCGTGCTGACGCCGCGCGAACTCGAAGTGCTCCGCCTCATCTCGAGCGGCCTCAGCAACCAGGCGATTGCCGAGCGTCTCTGCATCAGCGAGCACACGGTGCACCGGCACGTCGCCAACACCCTGTCGAAGCTGGACGTGCCGTCGCGGTCGGCCGCCGTCGCCTGCGCCGCACGGCTTGGGCTGTTGTAGTTTCAGGCGGACCTGAAGGTCCGCCTCTACGTTCGGCTTAAGATCCGCCTCTCCGTTCGCCCGCGACGTTCGCCTGAACGATCCTGGCATGGCCCGATCGGGCCATTTTCGTGGTTCGCCGCAAAATGACCGGATCCGGGGACGCGCGTCCGCGCGGCGCCCGGTAGATTGGCGGCATGACACACACAACACTTCAACCCGACACGCCGGCGCGTGTCACCAGCCAGAGCGCACTCGCCCTGGCCGATCGCCTCGAGCAGGGGGCCCGTGCCCTTGCCGCCTTCGCCAGCACGCTCACCGACGTGGAATGGCAGGCCAGAACACCGCATGACGGCCGCAGCGTCGGCGTCATCGTGCATCACGTCGCCAGCGTCTACCCCATCGAGATCCAGCTCGCACGGACCGTCGGGGACGGCAGGCCGGTGACCGGTGTCACGATGGCCGACATCGACGCCATGAATGCCCGGCACGCGGCGGAGAACGGCACCGTGACGAAGCAGGTGGCGCTGGACCTCCTGCGCACCAACAGCGCGGACGCCGCAGCGGCGATTCGCGCGCTGAGCGACGAGCAACTCGCCCAGGCCGCACCGGTGTCGCTCTACAGCGATGCCCCGCTCACGTGCCAGTTCGTGCTCGAGGACCACGCGGTCCGGCACAGTTATCACCATCTCGCCCGCCTGCGGCGGGCCGTGCGGCCGTAGCCGGCGCAAGGAGAACGACATGACCACCATCGCGAACACCCCGACTTCGCCGGTCCCGGCGCCCTCGATCAAGACCAGGCAGCAGGCCATGTGGGCCTCGGGCGATTTTGCCGTCATCGGCACGACGCTGCAGATCGTCGGCGAGAACCTCTGCGAAGCGATCGACCTTCGCGCGGGCGAGCGCGTGCTCGACGTCGCGGCCGGCAACGGCAACGCCACGCTCGCGGCAGCGCGCCGCTTTGCGCGGGTGACGTCGACCGACTACGTGCCGGCGCTGCTCGAGCGCGGACGGGCACGCGCGGCCGCTGAAGGACTCGACGTCACGTTCGAGGTCGCCGACGCGGAAGCGCTCCCCTATCCCCCGGGAAGTTTCGACGTCGTCCTCTCGACCTTCGGCGTCATGTTCGCGCCCGACCACGCGCAGTCCGCCAGCGAGCTGCGGCGCGCCTGCAGGCTGGGCGGCCGCATCGGCCTCGCGTCCTGGACACCGGAAGGCTTCCTCGGCGACCTCCTTCGCATCGTCGCGAAGTACGTCCCGCCGCCGGCGGGGGTGCGTTCGCCGCTGCTCTGGGGCACCCGGGATCACCTCCAGGATCTGTTTGCGGATGCAGTGTCGATCGAGCACACGGTTCGCTACTTCGCCTTCCGCTACGAATCGCCGGCGCACTGGGTCGACATCTTCCGGCGCTTCTACGGGCCCGTGCACAAGGCGTTCGCGGCGCTCGACACCGATGGGCAGGCGGCGTTCGAGTCCGACGTGATCGCGCTGCTCAAACGCGCCGACCGCGGAGGCGCGGCGGGCCTCGTGGTGCCGGCGGAATATCTCGAAACCGTCATCATCCGGTGAAGACCCTCAGGCTGATGTGCGTCCTCGCCCACCCCGACGACGAATCGCTGGGGACGGGCGGGACGCTGGCCCGGTACGCGGCGGAGGGCGTCGAAACCTATCTCGTCACCGCGACGCGCGGCGAACGGGGCCGCTTCGGCGACGGCGGCGAGCGTCCGGCCGACGAGGTTGTCGGCCGCACGCGAGAGGCCGAGCTCCACGCCGCGGCGCAAGAGCTCGGCCTGCGCGACGTCGCGATTCTCGGCTACCCGGACGGCGGGCTCGATGCCGTCGATCCGACGGCCGCGCAGGAAGCGATCGCACAGCATCTCCGCCGCGTCCGGCCGCACGTCGTCATCACGTTCGGTCCCGACGGTGCGTATGGCCATCCCGATCACGTGGCCATCTCGCAGCTGACCACCGCGGCGGCCTACCGTGCGGCCGATCGCGACGCCGGGGTCTCGAAGCTGTACTACATCGCCTGGAGCGCGAAACCGTGGGCGGCGTATGAGGCGGCGTTCAAGAAGCTGACGAGCACGGTGGACGGCGTCGAGCGGCGCGCGGTGCCGGCGCCGGAATGGGTGGTGACGACCCGGATCGACACCAGCGAATCGTGGCCGGCCGTGTGGCGAGCCGTGCAGTGTCACCGCACGCAGATGAGCGTCTACAAGAACCTCGCCGCGCTGGCGCCGGAGCACCACCGGGCGTTGTGGGGCGTGCAGGAGTTCTATCGCGCCTTCAGCCTCGTCAACGGCGGGCGCGCGCGCGAAACCGATCTTTTCGAAGGACTGCGATGATGCCGACCATGGACATCGAGACGCTCAGGGGGCGCACCGCGCCGCTCGACATGACCGCCGCGGATTTCCGCACGGCGGGTCACCGCCTCGTGGACCAGATCGCCGGCTGGCTCGACACGCTGGCGAGCGGCCGCGTGACGCACGACGAGACACCCGCCGACGTGCGCGAGGCGCTGCGCGCGGACCGCGGGCTGCCCGAGACGGGCGTCGAGGCGCAGCCGCTGCTGGACGAAGCGGCGCAGCTGCTCTTCGATCATTCGCTCTTCAACGGCCACCCGCGCTTCTTCGGCTACATCACGTCGAGCCCGGCGCCGATCGGCGCGCTCGGCGATCTGCTCGCCTCGGCGATCAACCAGAACGTCGGCGCGTGGCGTCTCTCGCCGATGGCCACCGAGATCGAGGCGCAGACCGTGCGCTGGATCGCCGAGCTGATTGCATTTCCGGCCGGCTGCGGCGGGCTGCTCGTCAGCGGCGGCAACATGGCGAACTTCGTCTGTTTCCTTGCCGCACGCGCGGCGAAGGCGCCGGAGGCACGCACGAGCGGCCTGCGGGGCGCGCGGCCGTTGCACGTCTACGGCTCGACGGAAACGCACACGTGGATTCAGAAGGCGGCCGACCTGTTCGGGCTGGGAACCGATGCGATTCGATGGATTCCCATCGACGCCGGGCAGCGGATGGACGTGGCTGCCCTCGAGCAGCAGATCGTCACCGATCGCAACAATGGCGGCGTGCCGTTCCTGGTCGTCGGCACCGCCGGATCGGTCGGCACCGGCGTCGTCGATCCGCTGCAGGAGATCGCCGCCGTCTGCCGCCGCCACGATATCTGGTTTCACGTCGACGGCGCCTACGGCGCGTTCGCCGCGCGAGTGCCGGGAGCGCCGGAGGGTCTGCGCGCGCTGAGCGATGCGGATTCCGTCGCCGTCGATCCGCACAAGTGGCTTTACGCGCCGGTCGAGGCGGGCTGTGCGCTGGTACGGCGCCCCGACGATCTCCTGCGCGCCTTCTCGTATCATCCGAGCTACTACCACTTCGACCACGAGGTGACGAACTACTTCGAGTACGGCCCGCAGAACTCGCGCGGGTTCCGGGCGCTGAAGGTGTGGCTCGCGCTGCGGCACGTCGGGTCGTCGGGCTATCTCGAGATGATCGGCGACGACATGCGCCTCGCCCGCCGGCTGCACGCGCTGGTGCAGGAGCATTCGGAGTTCGAGGCGATGACGCAGCACCTGAGCATCACGACGTTCCGGTACGTGCCGCGTGACCTGCGGTCGACGGCGCCTACGGCCGAGACGGAGGCCTACCTGCAGCGGCTCAATCAGGAGCTGTTGACGCGCATCGAGCGCAGCGGCGACGCATTTCTCTCGACAGCCACGGTCAACGGCCGGTTTGCGCTCCGCGCGTGCATCGTGAACTTCCGGACGTCGCTGGCGGATATCGAGGCGCTGCTGCCACTTCTCGCACGCCTCGGGCGCGACGCGGATCGCGCATTACGGGGCTGACGAGGCATCCGTCCGTTCGCCTCTCCAGACGTTGTGCAAGCGCGGGTGCTAAAGGGTTGATCCGCCCGGAGCCGCGTACCATACTCGCGGTTTCGGGGGTCTGCCCGTGGTCTTAGGGGGGTCTCGGTCCGTTTTCCCGCGTCTGGTACGTCTGTGCGGTGTCCTCCCGGCGCAAGTCATGTTCCTCCTCAGCATGACGTCAGCCGTCAACGCGCAACCCGTTGCCGCGTTGCAGGGGCAGGTGTGCGATGCCTCCGGCGCGGCTCTGCCCACCGCATCGATCAGGATCCTGAACCGGGCCGTCAATTTCGAGACGACCGTCTCCACTGATGCCGAGGGCCGCTACTACGTGCCCGCCATCCCCGCGGGATCATACGAGGTCACCGCCGCGGCCGACGGCTTCAGGCCCGAAGTCATCGAAGAACTGACCGTCGACGTCGGCCGGACGCTGGTGCGCGACTTCCGCCTGGGCATCGGCGCTCGAAGTGAAGCTGTCATCGTCAGCGCGGAGCTGCCGCTGCTCGACCGGGCGACGAGCACGGTCGGCACTGTGGTGTCGTCGCAGACCATCCACGGATCGCCGCTCAACGGCCGCCACTTCGTCGATCTCGGAGCGCTCGTCCCGGGCGCCGTGGCGCCCTCGCAGAGCGGATTTTCGACGACGCCGATCCGCGGCACGGGCGCGCTCGCCTTCAACACGGGCGGCAACCGCGAGGAGGCCGTCGCCTTCGTCGTCAACGGCGTGACGACCAACAACCTGACGTTCGGCTCGATCGGCTTTCCTCCGCCCGTCGGCAGCATCGAGGAGTTCAAGATCGACAACTCGACGTTCAGCGCCGAGTACGGACATGTCTCGGGCGCGATCGTCAACCTGATCACCCGCTCCGGCACCGATTCGTTTCACGGCGAGGCGTACGAGTTCTTCCGCAACGACGCGCTCGACGCGAGAAACTTCTTCGAGTTCACGTCCAGGCATCCGCATCCCTTCGACCGGAACCAGTTCGGCGGCGCGCTTGGCGGCCCCATCCTCCGCGGCCGCACCTTCTTCTTCGCCACATACGAGGGCCTGCGGCAGCGGCAGGGACTCGACATGAACAGCGTCGTTCCCGGCGACGACCAACGCGCGGCGGCCGCCGATCCCGCAATCGCCCGCCTGCTGCCGCTGGTCCCCCGCGCGAACTACTTCGATGCCGACGGCACGCCGCGCTTCGTCGGCGCCGCCGCGGCCTCTGTCGAAGAAAACACCTGGACGGCCGATGTGCGGCACAACGCCGGCAGCCGCGACCGCTTCCAGCTGTTCATGGGCCGGCAGCAGATTCACGTGGCCGAACCCACATCGCAGGGAATGAGCATCCCCGGGTTCGGCGCGAAGCGCGACATCTGGAAGAGCACGGTCACGGCGGGCGAGACGCACAGCTTCGGCACCGGGCTGCTGAACGAAGCGCGCTTCGGCGAGACCGCCCAGGACGGCAGCACGTTCCCGGCGGCCCCGCTCAATCCCGTGGACTTCGGCATCGGCAACGGGGTCGACCGTCCCATCGGATTACCCCAGATGATCGTCGCCGGCTCGCTCAACTTCGGCGGACCCGCCATCCTGCCGCAGGGCCGGAAGGACACGCTCTACGTGTTCAACGACACGGTCACCCGCGCGGTCGGCCGCCACTCGCTGCGTCTTGGCGGCGAGTACCGGCGATTCCTCAACAACAACTTCGCCGAGGGCAGCGGTCAGTTCAACTTCCCGAGCATGGCCGCGTTCCTGGCGGGAACGGCGAATGCCTTTGCCATCACGCTCGGGGAACGGCGGAGTCATATCACCCAGGATGCCGTATCGTTCTTTGCGCAGGACAACGTCAGGCTCGCCTCGAACGTCACGCTGGACGCCGGACTCCGCTACGAATGGCACGTCACGCCGACGGAGCGCGACAACCAGTTCGTCGTCTTCGACGCGTTCACGGCGTCGCTCCTCCGCGTGGGCGCTGACGTCAGCAGGATCTACCAGCAGAACAACCGGAATTTCGAGCCCCGGCTCGGCGTGGCGTGGTCACCAGGGGTGAACGGTCTCACCGCGATCCGCGCCGCGTATGGGGTGGCCGCGGACGAGCCGGCGACGGCAGCGGTGCGTGACACGCCGGGCAACCCGCCGTTTGCCACCCCTCTGTCGGCGGCCGGTTCGATTCCCGTGCGCGCCGCGGTCGGCACGACGCAGCCGGTTCGTCTCGCGCCGGTGACGGTCGATCCCCGTTTGCGCAACGCCTCGTTGCGCTCGTGGAACGTCAACGTGCAGCGTCAACTCGCCCGGGATCTGGCCGTCATGGTGGGCTACTTCGGCTCGCGCGGGTCGAACCTGCGGATTTCGCGCAACGTCAACCAGCCTGTGAACGGTGTCGTGCCGTTCCCCTCGGTCAGTGCGTCGAGCCCGATTCGCCCGGGCGCCCCGCTCGGCAACATTACGCAGGCGGAGAGCACCGGCTTTTCCAGCTACAGGGCGCTCTGGGCATCGGCGACCAAGCGGCTGTCCCGCGGGCTCGTGTTCGACGCGTCGTACACCTGGTCGAAATCGCTCGACACCAATTCCCTGAGCTCGATGGGGTTCGCCGTGCAGAACGGCTACGACATTGCCGGCGAGTCCGGCTTGTCCGACTTCGACGCCCGGCATCGGTTCGTTCTCAGCGCGACCTACGAGCTACCGTTCGACGGGCATGCGCTCGCGCGCCGCTGGCAGCTCGCCACGATCGTCCAGGCCCAGAGCGGAAACCCGGTCAACATCGTCACCAGCAGCAGCACCCTCAACGGCGTGCCGAACAGCGTGCGCCCCGACCTGGTCGGCCCCGTTCGAGTCATCGGGTCGGTGAACCAGTGGTTCGATCCGTCGGCGTTCGCCGCCGTCAATCGTTTCGGCAACCTGGGCCGCAACGTGGTGATCGGCCCCGGCTTCGTCAACACGGACCTGTCGATCTCGAAGATGCTGACCGTGGGGAACAGCTACGGCCTGCGCCTGCGCGCGGATGCCTTCGACCTCTTCAACCACGCCAACTTCGGACCGCCCGGCAACGTGGTCGGAAGCCCGACGTTCGGCAAGATCTCGCGCACCCGCCTCCCCACGGGCGAGGCGGGATCGTCGCGACAGATTCAGCTGTCCGCGAACCTGTCCTTCTGAGATGCGACTCCCGGCATCGCGAGGCTTCGCCGTGTTGGTCGTGACGGTCGTTGCACCCGCGATGCTGGGGGCGCCGGCTTCGTCGCAGACGCCCGCTCCTCGCACGGTACTGACCATTCATCAGAATGCCGAAGATTTTCCCGGAACTGAATCGCGCGACGCGGCGATTCGAGACGGCCTGGCGCAAGCCGATGTACCTGTCAACTATTTCGCGGAATATCTCGAGTCGGAGGAGTTCCCGGCGGAAACCGCCGCGACCGCGTTGCGCGACTACATCCGCCGGAAGTTCGAGGACCGCCACATCGACATCGTCATCGCCGACGCGTCCGCGGCGCTGCAGTTCGCGCTCCGATACCGCGAGGAATTGTTTCCCGACGCGCCAATCGTGTTCATCGCCGTGACGGTGCCGCAAGCGGTCGTGGATCGCACGGCGTCCGGCATCACAGGCGTGCTGAACGATACCCCGATCGGCGAGACACTGGAGCTCGCGCTGCGCCTGCACCCTTCGGCGAAACGGGTGTTCGTGGTGACGCGAGCACGATCGGTCGCGGGATACGACGAGCGAATACGGTCGGCGTTGAGTCGATTCTCGGCCCGGGCGGAGCTCACCTACCTCGATGAGCCGACGCTGCCCGCGCTCCTCGCGGCCGTCAAAGCCGTTCCGCCGGGGAATGTGATCCTGTACACGCGATACGTCCCGGACGAAAACGTGCATATCGTGTATCCGGACGAAATTGCGCGTCTCATCGCCGGGGCCTCTCCGGTTCCGGTCTACGCCGCGACTGACCTCTACCTCGGGAGCGGTGTGGTGGGCGGGATGGTCCGCACGCCTCAAGCCGGCGGGGCCAGGGTCGGACAGATTGCGCGCCGGATTCTCGACGGCACGCCGCCGGAGAACATTCCGATTACCGCGATTTCGACGACGCCGATGTTCGACTGGCGCCAGGTGACGCGCTGGGGCATCGACCCGTCGCGGCTTCCTCCGGAATCACGCATGCTCTTCAGGATGCCGACCGCGTGGGACGAGTACCGGCCGTACATCGTCGGCACGTTCGTCGTGGTCGCAGCACAGCTCCTGCTCATCGCCGGGCTCGTGACGCAGCGGTCGCGGCGGCTGCGCGCGGAGCGGACGATCGGCGCGCGCGAAGCGTCGCTACGAACGAGCTACGACCGCATCCGGCAGCTCGCCGGACAGCTCATTCACGCGCAGGAGGCGGTCCGTGCGAGCATCGCGCAGGACCTGCACGACGACGTCTGCCAGCAGCTGGCGGCGGTTTCGGTGACCGTCGATCACCTCAAGACCTCCTCGGGCCGGCTCGAGGACGTCGCCGCGCAGCGCGCGTTCGCCGACCTCTCGCACGATACGCGCAGCACGCTCGACGGCGTCCGGCGGCTCGCACACGAACTGCACCCGGCGACGCTGCGCGTCCTCGGCCTCGCGCCGGCGCTCAAGACGCACTGCACCGAATTCGCGAAGCGGCACGGCGTCGAGGTGGCCTTCAGGGCCGAGGGCGATTTCCGGCACCTGCACCCCGATGTCGCGGTCTGCCTGTTCCGCATCGGCCAGGAGTCGCTGCGGAACGGACTGGTGCACGGCGACGCACGGCGGTTCGCGATCTCGCTCACCAGGGCCGGAGACGACGTCGAGATGACGGTGAGCGACAACGGGCGCGGCTTCGATCTCGACGCCGCACGCCGGCAGGGCCACGGCCTCGGGCTGGTCAGCATGGAGGAGCGGGCGCGCCTGGTGGACGGCGACATCCACATCATCACCGGGCCGCGCCTGGGCACGACGATCCGCGTCACGGCCCCGGCGCGCACCGTGACCGCGGGCGCGCCGCGCGACAGCGACCTGCACATCGAGTCGCAGTAATCAGCCGGCGCGCGCGCTCCCCATTTCAGTGACTCCCGAGAGCCGCCTCCTCCAGGCCGAGCCCGGTCAGCCTCGCCGCCGAACCCGAGCGTAGTGGAGGGACGACGGGATTCGCGCCACGGACCACGTGAAATCCGCGCTAGTCGTCCTGGTCGTCGTTGTCGTTATCGTCGTCACGATCCTCGTCGCGGCGATTGATGCCGTCGGCGATGCCGGCGCCGCTGCGAATCAGGCGCCCGTTGACGTCGATGTTGTCGAGGACCGAGAGACCCACCCCGCGCGGGTCTTCGACACCCGGCGTGTCCGTCCCCTCGTCGTAGACGATCGACAGCCGGCTGATCTGCGTGCCGCCGGGACCGAAGACAAACGGAGGCGCCGCCGCCGATGCGGGGAACACCTGCGCCGCCGCGACGAAGCGCACGCGCGTCCATTCGAGCGGGTCCTGCGGCGCCGGCGACGGAATGCCCGCGGCACACCCGGCGAAGTACGTGAACCCCTGGGTCGACGTGATGTTGAACCTCGGCGCGCCCGCTCCGCAGTGCGTGCCGTTGCGGTAATCGAACCCGAGCTCGGTCAGCGTCGTGCCACGGCCGAACCCGACAATGACCGCGCCCGCGGATGAACAGTCCGCCGTCGGCCCGTTCTTCGACAACAACAGGCCACGATGCGGATCGTTCTTGGTGGCGGGATCGGCCGCCGTTGTGTTCTGTCCGCCGTTGTCCGGCAACCCCATTCCGCCCAACCAGGCGGCGGTCACGATATGACTTCCCGCAGGGCCGCCGCATTCGTCCGCGGTGCCGATGAAGGCAAAGGGTATCGCCTGCGGCTGAGCGTCCGCGTCGGACGCCGTGACGAGTCCTCCCAGCACGGTCGCCGTCAGGGCGAGCGTCATCACGTTGGCATGAAACATTCTCATCGAGTTCTCCTTACTGGTTCCGAGGGCCGATGAGGGGAGACCGGCGTGCGGGGTTCAACACGGATGCCAGACGCGATCTCGGGTCTCGTGCACGTGCGGAGCGGATCCGCCGGTGTCGAGTAGTCGGTACCGACGCCGAGTGTCGGGCGAACGCATCCGGTGGATACGCTCGAATCACGGCGCGCTCGCCTCGCGAACCCGACAGGGCTCGCGCCACAGAAAGGTGAGCCGTGCTAGTAGTCGAAGAGGCGTGTGTACTTGACGATGAAAGAACGGCCGAGCACTTCGTCGGGTGTGAACGGTGATGTGTCGCGGCGATCGTTGTAAACGAGGAAGAACCCGGTGCCGCTGCGATTGAGCAATGCCAGCCGGATATTGGACGAGATGGTCGACGCCTGCTTGTTGTACTGGATGAGCCCCTGCACACTGGCCAGGCTCGTGAAGGCATAGCTCACCTTCATCGGCACCAGATCGTTCATGAAGCGGCCGCCAGGCAGCCTGACGTCGTCGCGAGTCCAGCCGAGCTCCGACAAAAGCCTCGCGCCCGCGCGCAGGGCGAGCGTCAACCGCCAGTTCTGGTAGTCACCGTCGTAGTAGTTGCCGATCCTGTGCACCAGCGCCGCGGAGATCGGCGCGCTCTGATTCGTGTTGCCCTCGAATTCGCCCCACATCCACGCGTACTCGCCCGCGGGCACGACGACACGGCGGCCGGTGACGTCCTGGTAGATGGTGAACGGCAGCCGCGGCCGGTCCTGCCCGGTGACGATCACGTAGCCGAAGCGGGCGCCCGACAGCGTCTGGATGTCGAAGAAGTGCCAGTGCCCCTGGGAGCTCTCCAGCCGATTCTGGAGATCCACGTAGCCGTTGTAGTTGACGTGCGGACTGATGCGCCGGATCCACGGCCACTGCTTCGGCTGGTAGCGCATGTTCGAGCGCAGCTCGACGCGGCGATAGCCGCGCCGCTGAAGGAACCCGACCTCGGGGTTGAACCGGTCGCCAACCTGGGTGAAGCCGCCGCCGCTGGTCCACACGTCATTGGTGTACTGGTACGACAATGCGCCCGCGTAGTCGGAGCCGCCCTTCGACTGCGGCGAGTCGGTCCGCGCCATGAACGCCGTCAGGCGGCCGTTGGTCGACGTTTGCCAGCCGAGATCGAGCCCGTATCCGCGGTTGTAGTCGTGTGCCGGCGCGCGGGAGCCGACACCCTGGCGGCCGACGAACATCGCGCCGAAGTTCGAGCGGCCCACTTCGCGCTGCAGGCGCAGCACGGTGAAATTGCTGGCGGGCGCAACCGTCTCTCCCAGTTGCGGGTCGACCGCCGCGTCCGTCTGCATGTTCAGCAGCCCGACGTTGTAGCCGCCGAGTTTCCCGCTCAGCCGCCCGCCCCCGAGGATGTCGATCGGCTGTCCATCGGGCGACAGGCCGATGCGGCGGGAGAAGAACAGGTCGACCGACCGCGGCTGTCCAAGCTGGAAGACCTGCGCGTTCTCCAGGAAGAACGGCCGCTTCTCGGGAAAGAACAGCGGGAACCGCGTCAGGTTGACCTGCTGCTCGTCGGCCTCGACCTGCGCGAAATCGGTGTTAACGGTCGCATCGAGCGTCAGGTCGGCGCGCACGCCCCACTTGACGTCGAGACCGACGTCGCCCGATCGACGAACGGTATCGGTCCGCAGCGTGGCGTCGTCGGTCACCGTGCCCGATGCATACGGGACGAATTTCAGGTCCCGCCGCGACGGCAGGCTCAGGCCACGCAGCTTGCCGGCGACGGACACGCGGTACAGGTTGTAGCCGCGCGGTACGGCCGCGAGGAACACCTGCTCGTTCTTGCGGCGGATGTTGCGCACCGCGTTGATGCCCCAGGTCCGTGCCTGCCCCGGGCTGTAGCGCAAGGTCTTGAGCGGAATGGCGAACTCCGCCTCCCAGCCGCGGTCGCTCATCGCGGTGCGGACGGCCCAGTCCGCGTCCCAGTCCAGGTTGAAGCCGCCGCGATTGCCCTGCCCGGCCTGCCCTTCGGCCATCACCTGGCCGTCGTATTCGATGCCGAACGGATTGGTCCCGAAGACGAACGCGTTCTGTCCGTCGTTGAACGTATCGAGGAGGATCTGGATCGAGTCGGTGTCGTCGAGATCGGCGTCACGGCGGCTCTGGCTGACCACGATGTTCGCTGGTTCGGCATCGAAGCAGATGACGCCGATGTACAGGGTCAGGTTATCGAGCAGGAACCGGATCTCGGTTCGCTCGGTGGCGGGCTCGCCATCGTGCGGCTCCTGCTGCACGAATGCGCTGAAGGCCTCGGTGTTCGCCCAGGACGCCTCGTCCACGCGGCCGTCGACGACGGGCCGCTCGCCCTCGCCCAGCTGACGCACCACGAGCTGCGGGACGGCGGACACGGATTGGGCCGCGGCCATCTGCGGTGCGCCGATCGCGACCGCCAGGGTCAACGCGGGGAGCAAGGCCTTCACGCGCGACATGGTAGCGCAGCTCATCGGCAGGGACGGATGAATCGTATGGAGGCCCTGATTCCCGCGTGCAGCGCGCGCCGGCCGCCTGGTGCTAGAAACGAAGGAGCCGCGTCAGCTTGATTGCCGCCGAGCGGTTGACGAGCCCGCGCAGCGGCACGTCGGCGGTGTTCCGGCCGTCGCTGTAGACCACGAACAGCTCGCTGCCAGGGATGTACTCCCAGCGCAGGCGCACGCTGGAGCTCACCGTGCGGTCGCTCGCGTTGTACTGCACCAGGCTGCTGACGAGCATGCGCGGCGAAGGCGTGAAGATCCCCCTGGCGGTCATCAGCCGGTTCTCGAAGCTGCCCTGCGGCAGATCGATCCAGTTCATCGTCACGCCCGGCTCGACGCTCACACGCGCGGAGAGCGCAATGCGGCCGCTCGTGAAGTTCGCTTCCTTCTTGTGCCCGTCGTAGAACGTGCCGGCGGCCACCGACAGCTGGCCCGAGACCCGCCGCTGCTGTCCGAGCTCGTAGGTCATTCGGGCGGTGTCGTAGTCATAGCCGCCGATGGGCAGGACGACGCCGGGCGCAATCTGGAAACTGCGCGGCAGATATTCGAAGTCGTGCGTGAAATCGAGGGTCCACTGATCGCTGTTCTCGAAATCAATCTGAAACGTCCCGGAGGCCTGGCGGTTTTCGATCCGCGTGCGCCGGCTGTCGGTGATGTAGTCGTAGCCGGCTTCCCAATCCAGCCTGCGAATGAGGCGGCTGGACTTCGGCCGCGGGCTGAACCGCGCGCCAACGGAGCTGCGACGGAAATCGCTGCGGCGCAGAAAGCCGATCTCGGGATTGAACTTGTCGCCAACCAGCAGGTGCTCGGCCTGCAACCCGTAGCGGTCGCCGGCGTAGTCGAACCGTCCGCGATAGCTCGATTGGTCCCCCTGGGCCGCTGACGTGTCGGTGCGGGCGTAGTAGCCGTTGATCGACAGGTTCCTGAAGAACGCCATGTTCGCATCCGCGCCGAGCACGGCATTGGATGCCGCCTGACTGGCAGCCGGCGTCCGGCGTGTGGCGATGACGCCGATACTGCTGCGCCGCAGGACGTCCCGCTTCACGCGCAGCACAGAGAAATTCGTCGCGGCCGCCCCCGCCGAGAGCTTGTCGTCGGTCTGAATGTTCAGCGCGCCGATGCCGAACTTGCCGACGGTCCCGGTGAGGCGGCCGCCGGCGACGACGGGGACGGATTGCCCCTGGCTCAAGCCGACGCGCCGGCTGAAAAACAGGATGGGGACGTCGTTGCCGTTGCCGCGCGTGCCGCCGAAGTTGAACATGCCCTGCCCCTCGAGAAAGAAGTCCCGCTTCTCGGGAAACTGCAGGGTGAAACGCGTGAGGTTGACCTGCTGCAGGTCCTCCTCGACCTGCGCGAAGTCGGTGTTGACGGTCGCGTCGGCGATGAGGCTGCGCGTCAACCCGTACTTGAAATCGAAACCGGCGTTGGGCGAAAAGCGGTTGGAGAACGGCGCGGCCGCGGCGCGGTCCGTCGTCAGCGAGGAGACCGCGTACGGTTTCAGCTCCAGGTTCATCGACTGCGCGGGCGTTTCCAGGCCGACGAGCGTCCCTGCCGATGACACTTTGAAGAGGCCGTTGTGGCCGTACGCCCGCGGCACTTGCGTCAGGAAGGAGGTCTCGTTCTTCCACTTGATCATTCGTCGAAAGTTGATCCCCCAGACCTGCGGACCGGATCCTCGATAGCGCAGCGACTTGAAGGGGATGGCCATTTCGACCGTCCAGCCTCCGTCGAACCGCCCGCTCTTCACCTGCCACACCGTGTTCCAGTTGGAGTTGATGTTGCCTTCGTCCGTGAACGCCTGCTCGCGCAGCGCGCTGAGGGGGTTGGTCTGAAACATGAAGCCGTTGCGGCGGTCGTGGAAGGTATCGAGCGCGACCGACAGGTTTTCGTTGTCGATGATGTTGTTGTTGTCGTGGCGCAGCTCGGTCACGACCCAGCGCTCCGGATGATCGTCCCAGCACCGCGCCGAGATGTAGAGGTTCTCGCCGTCGAACAGCACCCACGTCTCGGTGCGTTCGGTCGCCTCGTCGCCTTCGCGCGGCTCCTGCATGATGAAACCGCCGGCGGCGGGGACGCTGCGGTAGACCTCTTCGTCCAGTTGCCCGTCGATCCGCAACGGCGTGTCGATGCGCACGGCGCGTATCGTCGCGCCGCCCTTCTCGTCGCGGGTGATGACCGCGGGCGCCACGGGCGATGGCGGTCCGTCGTCGACCGCGAGCAGTGGTCCTTGCGGCTCGCCTGCCCTGGCCGGCGCCGCCGACAGCATGGCCACGCACAGGATTGGGAGCGCGACGACGGCCCGGCGTAGACTCATGCTCGAGAGCAGCCCGCAGATTCCATGAGCGAGTGAGTTTACCGGGTCTCTGCAGTTTTCGTCCGGCTTGCTTTATTTTTCATCCCCGGTGTCGATTTCCGGGATTGCCAATCGACAAGGGAATGAAGCCGCCGGATGGCCCGGAGCACAGCAGCGAGGAGGCATGTGATGCGATTCCTGTCGATTTACAAGACTGCCGAGACCGGGGTGCCGCCGACCCCGGAGCACATGGAGAAGATGGGGAGGCTCGTCGAGGAGGGGATGAAGGCCGGCTGGCTGCTGGCAACCGAAGGCTGCCTGCCGACTGCGCTCGGCGCGCGCGTCCGCTCGTCCGGCGGCAACGTGATGGTGACCGATGGTCCCTTCGCGGAAACGAAGGAGGTCGTTGCCGGGTTCGCGCTGCTCGAGGCCGCATCGAAGGAAGAGGCCATCCGGTTGACGAAGGATTTCCTGAAGATCGCGGGCGACGGCGAGTGCGAATTGCGTCAGGTCTACACGCCCTCCGACGCGACGGCCGATTGCTCGGGCGTCCAGCGGGAGCTCACCGGCCAGTCCGCGAGACAGTAGCCGTACGAGGGGAGCCACCGGCGACATTCGCCGACCATCCTGGCTCCCCTGGCGGAGACAAAAGTCCGTGGGCGCGGACGCCGATCGTCCGTCGAGGCGCGACGGTCAACGAATCACGGATTGGTACAGACTGTTCTCCCTGGTACGGGTCCTGTATGGCCGCGCGCTACCCCTGCCGGCGAGGAGTGAGTGACGTGAAGATCGTGCTGCTCTCACTGGTCATCCTGGCGCGCATGGCGGCGCCAGCTGCCGCCCACCATTCGTTCGCGGCTGGATTCGACAGCCACCGTCCCGTCACGCTCAAGGGGGTCGTCACGAAGATCGAGTGGACGAACCCGCACACGCACGTGTTCCTCGATATCGTCGACGACAAGCACGTCACGACGAACTGGAAGTTCGAGCTGGCGAGCCCGCAGGTGCTGCTGCAGCAGGGCTGGAGAGCCAGGTCGCTGAACGTAGGCGACGAGGTGACGATCGACGGGTGGATGGCGCGCGACAGCCCGACGACGGTCAACGCCCGCATCGTCACGCTGGCCAACGGCCGTCAGATGTCCGCGGGATCGTCAGGTGGAGATGTACCGCTGAAGTAGGTGGAGCCGCCGCGCTCCGATGAACGGAAACAGCGCAGCGACCTGCACGAGCGTCACGGCCGCGAGGCAGGGCGCGGCGCGTAGAAGCCGCTGTCGCCACCACCCTCGACCGGGCCGCGATCGGGCTTCACGCGAAAGGCGAGGCTGATGCGCTCACCCACCGGGTCCTTCGTTTTCGGCACCGCGTGGGTGTAGTGCACCTGCGTCGCGTACTCCATGACGAGGAGGCTGCCGCTTTCGAGCTCGACGTGCATCGCGCGGCGCGGCGCCGCCTTCGCGCGAATGGTCATCCGCCGCGTCGCGCCGAGCGAGAGCAGCGCAATCGGAAATCCCTTCCGCAGGTCGTAGAGATGATCGTTGTGCGGGGCGACGCTGTCGCGGCCGTCGCGGTACAAGTTGAGGCCGACGCTGTTGAACGGCACCTGCAGGCTGGCCGTGACGCGCGCGGCGGCGTCGGCAATGACGGGCGGCGCCGCTGCCGGCGGTGAATCGAGGCGGTAGTGGCCTACCAGTCGCGGAACGTCGACCTCGCGGTCGTACATCTGCCGCCGCTCCGCGCGCCACTCGACGGCGTCGCGCAGCGCTGTGAACCACGCCTCGGCCGTCGCCGGATCGATGAACGCCGTCACGTACGTGATGCGGCCGCGTTCGTCGTCGGCGAGCACTCGATCGATCGGATCGAACAGCGCGATCTGGGACATGGGACTCGTTTCAGTTTCGCATCTGCCACGCGTCGGATCCACGCCAGGCTGCCACTCCGAAAAGCAGACAAAAGTTCGCCTCGACCGGGGAGCGATCGAGGCGTGCGCCGCCGCAATGACACTTTTCGATCGGCGTCCAGAGGACGGTGTGTCGATTCTGGGTCACCACCGAGACGGCCGTGTGTCAATCCGAAGCCAATGGGCGGTGACTGCTCGCCGGGTCGATCGTTCGAGCACTCGAATCGGTCGCCCCTGATTCTGGCGTGCCAATTGCTGGGCTTCTCCACAGCGCCTTGTACTGAGTCCGTCTGCGGGACCCCTGGTACCTATGAAAAGACGAGAAGCTTCGTCTGCGGTTGTCCAGTCTCTGATACGAGGTCGTGGCCCGTCGACGCACGGCGCGCCGCGCATCGGGCTCGCGCTCGGCGGCGGGTTCGCCCGCGGCATCGCCCACGCCGGCGTCCTGAAAGTCTTCGAACGCCACGGCATTGACCTTCACTGCATCACGGGTGTGAGCGCCGGATCGATTGTGGCGGCGGCATATGCCAGCGGCACCGGCGCCGAGGAAATCGCGCGCGTCGGCTGCTCCATGCGATTTCGCGACGTGGCCCGCTGGCGGATCTGCCGCATGGGATTCATGGGCAGCGACCGGATGAAGCAGTTCCTGTCCGGAGTCCTCAGGGCCGAACGCTTCGAAGACATGCCGACCCCGCTCGGCGTGCTCGCCACCGATCTCTGCACCGGTGAGCCCGTGTCGTTCCGCGACAGCGGCGACGTGTTTCTTCCCGTTCGCGCCAGCTGCTCGTATCCGGGTCTGTTTCAGCCCGTGAACGTGGGCGGCCGGCTCCTGGTCGACGGGGCGATGAGCATCGAGATTCCCGCCGTTCTCGCGCGCGAGCTCGGGGCGACGCACGTGATCTCGGTCGCCGTGCCGGCGCCGCCGCTCTGCCGGCCGCCGGGAGACGTGTTCCAGGTCGTGCGGCGATGCTTCCAGATCATGCAGCGGCACAGCGAGTCCGCCTGGCGGAACGCCAGCGACCTGGTGCTCACGCCGGATCTCAAGAGCATCGAATGGAACGGATTCGACGCCGGGAAAGAGCTCGTCAACGCGGGCGAAGCGGCCGCAATGGCGGCGCTGCCGGTGATCCGATCGTGGTTCCCCGACAGGAGCGCCGCCAGCACCGAGGGCGCGATCACGGCAGCGACCGGCCTCCTCCCGCTCTGTCCGGTCGACTAGGTCTCACGAGTGGGGCAGCCCGACAGGGTTCGCCCCACAAAGAAGTGAAGTCCCCTCCTACACAGTGGGAGGGTCGAGAACTACTCCTCCCGCTGCCGCAGAGCACCTTCGTTGGCCGCATCCCGGACGCAGCTCACGCCGACCTCGAGCGCGCTTTCGGGCCAGCAATGACAGGTTATTCGTGGTGGCCGTGCTCCGGCTCGTCCGCAGATGGCTGCGGGATTCGCCCCTCGTGGCGGCGATCGGGCCAGATCGGGCGCGGCGGCTGCGTCACGTGATTCCTCAGCCGCTCTGCATCGCGGAGCCGCCGATCGATCTGCTCGATCAGTGTGCGCACGGTATCGTTCTGCCGATCATCCATGGGCATTGGGGATAGAGCAAATTGTGCGCCCGCAACGAGGCGACGCCGCTGAGGTTTACGCGTCGCTCGGACTAGGTGTATTTTTGCAGTCACCCGCAGACATGCGGCCGCCATGGCGGAACTCACATCCGAGGAACTCACCTCGATCCTGTCCAAGCTCGATGACGTGATGCAGCAGGCGAAGGAGCTGTCGGCAACCATCAAGGCGAAGATGGCTGGCGAACGCGCGCGCGATCACGTCGCAACAGACTGGACCGATCGCCGGCAGAAATCCGAGCGGCGAAAAAAGCTGCGTGGATGATCAGCGCGGCCGCGCCGACGGCGCGCGCCCGGGCCGGTTTCTGTTGTCGGCAGGCCGTTCCATCGTCAGATGCCGGCAGGCATCGCACCTGTAGTAGCCCACGCCCGCCGCTGAATGCCCGACGAATCGAGTGTGCCGGTTGCCACACTTCGCGCAGCGGGAGATCGCCGGCGGCGATGGCGCCGGCGAGGCCCGCATCCAGATATGGCCGCACCCTTCGCAGCGCACGATGCTGGCGGGAGGAGTCTCGGTTGATTGACCCATCTCGAAGGTGCGGTGCGAGCTGCATTTCGGACAACGTTCCCCGGGGTTCGTCACGGGCACGCGCGACAACAACTCTCGTGCCTCCCACAACCCTCGGATTACGGCAGCGAATTCTCGCGCGACGTCTCGGGTGTGATCGACGATGAAACACGCCGATCACGAAATCGGCGACCGCGCGGCGCTCGAGCAGGCGTGTGCATCGAATCGCGCACGTTGAACCTGCGGGGCGCGAAGTTACTTGACGGCTCGCTTCAATCCGGCGCAGGCTTCATAGCTTGACGCCGCGGCCTTTTCCAGGACACCTGCCGCTTGAAGGAGCCGGAGCATGAGCACCATCACGGTCGGTAAGGAGAACTCCACCCCCATCGAGCTCTATTACGAAGATCACGGTTCCGGGTCGCCGGTCGTGCTCATCCACGGATGGCCGCTGAGCGGAGCGTCGTGGGAAAAACAGACCGCCGCGCTGCTGGCGGCCGGTCACCGCGTGATCACCTACGATCGCCGCGGCTTCGGACGTTCGAGCAAGACGGGCGTCGGCTACAACTACGACACCTTCGCGGCGGATCTCGACAAGCTGCTGAAGAAACTCAACCTGAAGAAGGTCGCGCTGGTCGGGTTCTCGATGGGGTCAGGCGAGGTGACGCGATACCTCGCGAAGTACGGCGACAAGCGTGTGCGCAAGGCGGTCCTCATCGGCACGCTCGGGCCGTACCTGGTGAAGGCATCCGACAACCCGGAGGGCGTGGACGCGAGCGTGTTCGAGGGCATCAAGGCGTCGCTGCGCGCGGATCGTCCGGCCTTCCTGATGGAGTTCCTCCGCAACTTCTACAACTACGACGTGACCGGCGGAAAGCTCGTGGGCGAGCGCGTGCTCGAGGACAACTGGAATGTTGCCGCGGGCGCGTCCGCCATCGGGACCGTGGCGTGCGTCGACTGCTGGATCGAGGATTTTCGCAAGGACCTGAAGAAGAACAAGGTGCCGACGCTGATCCTGCACGGCGATGCGGACCGCATCCTGCCGCCCGACGCCTCGTCCCGGCGGCAGGCCAAGATGATCAAGAACGTGAAGTTCGTCGAGTTGCCTGGCGGGCCGCATGGCGTGCTCTGGACCCACGCCGATCGCATCAACGCCGAGTTGGTCAGCTTCCTGAAGTAGGACGCCGCGCACTCACGGGCCGCCGTGTTCGCATCACAACGCGCTGTGCGGCGCGGCGCCCGGCGTCCGCGTTGACGGCGCACTTTCCACCGAAACCCGCTGGCACGAAAAAAGGTACCCGGCCCGGGTCGCGCGTCCGGTTTTTGACGCGCGAAGGAGAGCAGCAGCATGACTCCAGCCGGTGCGACACAGGAACTCAGCGAGCAGGTCACTGACACGACGGCGATTCGTCCCTTTCGGGTGTTGAATGTTCCCGATGCGGAGCTCACCGAATTGCGACGGCGCATCAACGCGACGAGATGGCCCGAACGGGAGACAGTCAACGATCAATCGCAGGGCGTCCAGTTGGCCACCATCCAGGCGCTCGCGCGCTACTGGGCCACCGAGTACAACTGGCGCGCGTGCGAGGCGAGACTCAACGCGCTCCCGCACTTCATCACCGCGATCGATGGTCTGGACATTCATTTCATTCACGTGCGTTCGAAGCACGCCAACGCGCTGCCGCTCATCGTCACGCACGGCTGGCCCGGCTCCGTCACCGAGCAGCTGAAGATCATCGACCCGCTCACCAATCCCACGGCGCACGGCGCGAGCGCAGCGGACGCGTTCCATGTCGTGATTCCGTCGATACCCGGCTACGGGTATTCGGGCAAGCCGGCCGTCACCGGGTGGGATGTTCCGCACATCGCGCGCGCCTGGACCGTGCTGATGAAGCGCCTCGGCTACACGAAATTCGTGGCGCAGGGCGGCGACTGGGGCGCGATCATCACCGAGGTGATGGGCGCGCAGGCACCGCCGGAATTGCTCGGCATTCACACCAACATGCCGAACGTGATTCCGGTCGACATCGACAAGGCCGCGTTTTCCGGTGCGCCGGCGCCCGCAGGTCTCTCCGCCGAGGAGACGGTCGCGTATGAGCGACTGAGCTTTGTCTACGCCAAGGGGATCGGCTACGGCTTTCAGATGGGCCTGCGGCCGCAGACGCTGTACGGCATCGCGGATTCACCCGTCGGCCTCGCGGCGTATTTCCTCGATCACGACGCGCGCAGTTACGAGCTCATCTCGCGCGTTTTCAACGGACAGCCCGAGGGCATCACCCGCGACGACATCCTCGACAACCTCACGATGACCTGGTTGACGAATACCGGGGTTTCCGGCGGCCGCCTCTACTGGGAGAACTGGGGGACGTCGTTCTTCGCCGTCAAGGGCGTCAGCGCCGCCATGCCGGTGGCCGCGAGCGTCTTTCCCGACGAGCTCTATCCCGCGCCGCGAAGCTGGGCGGAGCGCGCGTATCCAAAGCTCGTGTACTACAAGACGCACGACAAAGGCGGCCACTTCGCGGCCTGGGAGCAGCCGCAACTCCTCGCAGAGGACGTGCGCGCGGGCTTCAGATCACTGCGGAAGAACCTGTGAGCGGCGGACGGCTTCGCCGCAGTGACAAAGCTGAAAACTGCTAGGATCGGCGCATTTCGCAGACCCCTACGCGGATTGTCGCCATCCTGCTGCTGATCACCGCAGGGGGGATCCCCGACGCGCGACGTGTGCGCGTTGGCGTCCCCGCCGCGGCGGCCGGCGTCGCACCGGCGCGGTTCGTTCGTCTCAGCGAAGCGCGCCCGATGCTCACCGAGCTTGCAGGCAGGCTCCCCCCCGCGCTCGTCACGCTGACGCCGGCGCAGTTGGACACGGAGTGGCCGCGCTGGATCGAACGTCACGATCGCGACATCCGCGCGCGGCTCGACCAGGGCGACGAAGACACCGTCGTCAACTGGATGCTGTTCGGCACGACGTTCACGTCACGACCGCGCGCCATCCTCGGCGCGGTCGAAGCGGGCACGACGGGCGATCGGGATGTCGTGGTGCGCCGGACCATCGAGCTGATCGAGGCCCGCCTCGACGATCTCCTGACGGCGCTGGCGACGCCCGGCAACGACGAGCGCCGGCTGTTCGCGCGATCCCTGCTGCAGCGGCGAGGACTTCGCTTCGCCACCGCCGCCGAGCGGGAGGCCGCGCGACAGTATCTGCTGGCCGCGATGATTCGCGTCGCGAGCGAACAGGAGCAGATCGATCAGGAGCTTGCGGCGACGGGCAGCCGCGACCCGCTGGCCGAATTCGTCGGGCGGTCCCGCCTGTTCCGGACGCGCGGGCTGTCGCTCGACGCGTCGCTGATTCCGAACTTTTCAATCGAGCAGGCGCTGACGGCGATGAAGGCGCGCGGGGTGCTCGAAGCCGGCGGGATCAAGCGCGTGGCGATCGTCGGCCCCGGGCTCGACTTCGCGGACAAAGACGTCGGCTTCGACTTCTATCCGCCACAGACGCTGCAGCCGTTCGCCGTGTTGGATTCGCTCGTGCGGCTCGGTCTTGCGCCTGCGGCAGGGCCGGAGATTGCGCTCCTCGACATCAGTCCTCGCATCATCGATCACGTGACGCGGGCGCAGGCACGGGCCGCGAGCAACATCGGCTACACGCTGAACGTGCCGCTGCCGAGGAGCACGCCGTGGCTCCCCGAGGTGCGCGCCTACTGGCAGGCGTTCGGCGATCGGATTGGCGCGCCTGCCGAGGTGCGTCCGCCCCAGGCGATCGCGGACCTGGCCGAGGTGCGAGGCGTGCGTGCGAGGCCGGCCGCGGTCCGGCGGATGTCCGTGTCGAACCTCAACATCGTGACCCAGCGCCTCGACGGGGAGCGGTTCGACCTGGTGATCGCGACCAACGTGTTCATCTACTACGACCTGTTCGAGCAGGCGCTGGCGATGTCGAACGTCGAGGCAATGCTGATACCCGGCGGCTTCCTGCTGGCCAACGTCTCCGCGCCCGACCTGAAGTCGGTCACCATTCGCCCGCTCGACACGACGACGACCCTCTACGCCCGCGGCCGCGCTGCGAACGAAAACATCCTCGACTTCCTCGTGTGGTACAAAGCGCACGCGAATTGAGCCGCAAGTGAAGTATTCTCCCCTGACACCAATCCCGCGCGCTGGCGTTCGTCCACTCCCACAACCCCGGTAAGGAGGACAGCGATGCCGAACCCGATCCAGCGAACCCCGTGGGCCCTCCTGTTCGTCCTGGTCTCCCTGCTCGTACCATCGACAGCCTTCGCACAAGCCGCGATTACCGGTGTTGTCAAGGACAACTCCGGCGCGGTCCTCCCGGGCGTTCGGGTGGAAGCTGCCAGCCCGGCCCTGATTGAACAAGCGCGGTCCGTCGTCAGCGACGCGACCGGCCAGTACCGCATCGTCGATCTCCGTCCGGGTGTGTATGCCGTGTCGTTCGAGTTGTTCGGCTTCAGCACCGTCCGGCGCGAAGGGATCGAGCTGTCGGGAAACTTCGTCGCCACCGTGAACGCCGAGCTGAGGGTCGGCGCGCTCGAGGAAACGATCACGGTGAGCGGTGAGACGCCCATCGTCGACGTGCAGAGCGCGCGGACGCAGCAGATTCTCACCAGGGACATCATCTCGGCGATTCCCTCCTCGCGGAACGCGCTCGGCCTGCAGAACCTGGTGCCAGGCATGTCGGCGACCGGCGGCGTCGGCGTCATCGGGAATTCGAACACCGATTCGGGCGGCATCGGAGGATCGCTGCAGGGCTCGGCCGCTTCCATCCATGGTGGCCGCGCGGCCGATTCGCGCATCTACGCGGACGGCATCAACATGGGGTGGGCCGGCGGAAACGGCGGCGGCGGAAACATGCCGCAGGTGGCCGCCTCGCAGGAGGTGGTGCTGACCATTGCAGGCGGGCTCGCGGATGCGGAGACGAGCGGCGTGGTCTTCAACGTCATCCCGCGCGAGGGCGCCAACAACTTCAGCGGTCAATTCAATTTCAGCGGCTCGAACGGCGCGCTGCAGGGCAGCAACTACACCGACCGGCTCAAGGCCAAGGGCCTCAGGTCACCTTCCGAGCTCATCAGCGTCTACGACGTCAACCCGATGTTCGGCGGCCGCCTGGTGCGGAACAAGTTGTGGTTCTACTCGGCCTTCCGTCAGACTGGCGGCAAGAGCACCGTGCCCGGGTTGTGGTGGAACAAGAACGCCGGCAACCCGAATGCGTGGATCGTCGATTTCGACCATTCGAAGCCGGCATTCACCAACCGGGTCGAGCGCCAGGCGACGATGCGGTTGACGTGGCAGGCCACTCCTCGCAACAAGTTCAACATGCTCTGGGCCGAGCAGTACCTCGACTCCAACTACGGCGAGGGCGGCGGCGCCGAGACCAACGGCCAGCTGACGACGCCGGAAGCGACGCCCCGCTCGTACTACATCCCTTCCCGTCAACCAAGCGCCACGTGGTCGTCCCCGATCTCGGGCCGGCTGCTGGCGGAGGCCGGCTGGGGCATGTATCAGGCGCGCTACCGCTTCACGAAACGCAACGACGGCACCAACGTTCCGGGAATGATTCAGGTCCTGGAGCAGGGCGGCGAGGTGCCGAACCTTCTCTCGCGGGCACCCTCGGCCCCCGTGAACGGCGGGTTCGCACACTCGCTGATCGGGAACCTGGCCAGCGTGCGGGCGTCGCTGACCTATGTCACCGGCGCGCACAACATGAAGTTCGGCTACCAGGGCGGGTTCGGCAACCCGTCGCAGACCTACGACTACCCGAACCAGATCACCCAGATCCGGATGCGGGACGGCGTGCCGAACCAGTTGACGCAAACCATGGTCGTGGGAGGCCACATCAAGTACGTTCGCAATCTCGTTCCGACCAACTTCTACGCGCAGGACCAGTGGACGTTCAGGCGGATGACGCTCCAGGGCGGCCTGCGCTACGACTCGCTGACCTCGAGCTATCCGGATTCGGGCGTTGGCGGTCCCGGCTACCCGTACGCGCCTGAGGAGATCTTCTATCCGAGTCGATCGACGCCCGGCTACGGCTGGAAGGACCTCTCACCGCGCATCGCCGTTGCGTACGACCTGTTCGGGAACGGGAAGACGGCCGTGAAGTTCAACGTCGGGAAGTACATGGAAGCCATCACGGCGACCAACAACGATCTCGACATGAACCCGCTGGTGCGCACCGTCGTCAGGACGACGCGCGGGTGGACCGACAGCAACCGGAACTACGTGCCGGACTGCGATCTGATGAGCCCCGCGGCGAATGGCGAATGCGCGCGGATGGACAACCAGAACCTCGGACGGCAGGTGTTCAACCGCACCTTCGATCCGGACTACATCGGCGGCTGGGGCAGGCGGCCGCACAACTGGAGCATGGGCACGTCGGTGCAGCACGAAATCGTGCCGCGTGTCTCCGTGACCGCCGGCTTCAATCGGAACTCGTGGGGCAACTGGTACGTCGTGGACAACCGGGCCACCAGCTTCCAGGACTACACGCCGTTCAGCATCCGCGCGCCCGTCGATCCGCGCCTGCCTGGCGGCGGCGGTTACACGATCGGCGGCCTGTACAACCTCGTGCCGGAGAAGGTCGGTCTCGTCGACGAGCTCGCGCAGTCCTCCAGGAACTTCGGTGAGCAGAAGGAGAACTGGCAGGGCTTCGATTACGCCGTCGCGGCGCGGCTGAAGATGGGGCTGACGTTGCAGGGCGGGGCGTCCACCGGGCGCAAGCTGTCCGACGGCTGCGCCGTGCGCGCGAAGCTGCCGGAGCTGGGGACCGGCCCCACGGGTGTTGCGAACAGCTCCGTGACAGCCAACGTGCTCGTGACGACGCAGCGTGGTTCACTGTCGGTGACCAACCCCTATTGCCGCTACGCCGAACCGTACCGAACGGATGTCCGCGGGCTCGCCACCTATACGATTCCGCGCTGGGACGTTCAGCTGGCCGCGACGTGGATCAGTGTGCCCGGCGAGTACCTGGAGGCGAACTTCGTGGCGGACAACGCGTGGATCGCGTCCGGGCCGCAACCGCTCGGGCGGCCGCTCACGGGCGCCGCTGTGGCCACGGTGAACCTGATCGCGCCGTACACGATGTTTGCCGATCGGCGCAACAACGTGGACTTCCGCGTGGCGAAGATTCTCCGGTTCGCCGGAATGCGAACGCAGATCGGCGTCGACGTTTACAACCTGATGAACGTGGACGTGGTGACGGCGTACAACCAGACGTTCGTGCCCGGTGGTCAGTGGCTGGCCCCGACGGCGCTGCAGCCGGCGCGCTACGCGCGGATCAGCATGGAGATCGACTTCTAATTTTCCCGGTGCCGGGCCCATGCATGTGCATGGGCCCGGTCCTTCCCTCCTCCTAATCCACCCCAATCGTTTTTTTCTCGCGACCAGGAGTTAGGTGTTGCCTCGAGCGTTCGAGTGTATTAGTGTTATAGCTAGATATAACACTACATCGCATTTGGAACGCGTGACCCAATAGGGAGAAGAAAAGATGAAACCGTGGCACTTTGCGTTCTTGATCCTCGCGTTGTCGGTGGCCAGCCCGGCCTTTGCCCAGTCATCCGCGCACGGTCACGAGACCTCAACCGACGCAGCGCCGGTAGCAGGATTCGAGCAGCTCAAGACGTTGGCGGGTTCCTGGGTCGGCCAGCTGACGACGATCCCGGCGGTCCCCGCGGCCACCGGCAACTTCGTGCAGTTCTCCCTGCGCGTGACGTCGCGTGGGAATGCGCTGGTGCACGAGATGTCCGTGTCGGGGCTCCCGGACCATCCGCTGACGATGTTCTATCTCGACGCCGGCCGGATGACGCTGACCCACTACTGCGACGCCGGCAACCGGCCGCGCATGGTCGGTACGCTGTCGCCGGACGGCAAGACGGTGGAGTTCGACTTCCTCGATCTCTCGGGTGGCAACGAACGCGGCCACATGCACCACGCGGTGTTCACCTTCGTCGACGCGAACCATCACACGGAAGACTGGACCTACATGATGCCTGGCGACGTGCCGATGCGCGCGCACTTCGCCCTGCAGCGAACGAACTTCGAGGGTGGCGGCACCCACTGACGATCGGACAGCCGATGGGCCACGAGTGGAACGACGGTCAGCCGATCTACCGGCAGCTGCGCGACCGCGTGGTCGCCATGATCCTTGACGACGTGCTCAAGGAAGGCGACCCGCTGCCGTCGGTGCGCACGGTGGCCGCCGAATACCGGATCAATCCGATCACGGTCATGAAGGGATACCAGCAGCTCGTGGACGAAGGACTGGTGGAGACGCGGCGCGGCCGCGGCATGTTCATCAACGCGGGCGCCCGCGAGCTGCTGCTGAAAGGCGAGCGCGACAAGTTCCTGGCCGACGAGTGGCCGAGAATCCAGGAGCGGATGCAGCGGCTCGGACTGAAGCCCGGCGATCTCCTGCCGGCCGCTCGCGAGGAGCACTGACCCCATGGCGTACATCGAGGCTCGCGGCCTCCACAAGACGTACGGCGCGACCGTCGCCCTCGACCGCGTCGATCTGCAGGTCGAGGAGGGCCGCATCGTCGGGCTGATCGGTGCCAACGGCGCCGGCAAGACCACCGCGTTGAACGCGATTGTCGGTCTCACGGCCTACGCGGGACACCTGCGCGTGCTCGGGCGAGATCCGTGGACGGAACGCGATCGGCTCGCCCGCGACGTCTGCTTCATCACCGACGTCGCCGTGCTGCCGCGCTGGATACGGGTGTCGCAGGCGCTCGATTTCGTCGCCGGCATCCATCCGCGATTCGATCGCGCGAAGGCGGAGGCCTTCCTGGCGAAGACCGGCATCGGGGCGGATCGGAAAGTCGGACAGCTGTCGAAGGGGATGGTGACGCAGCTGCACCTGGCGATCGTCATGGCCATCGACGCACGCCTCCTCGTGCTCGACGAGCCGACGCTCGGACTCGATCTCCTCTCGCGCAAGCAGTTCTACGACGCGCTGCTGACCGACTACCTCGAGCGCAGCCGCACCGTGCTGGTGGCGACGCACCAGGTCGAAGAGGTCCAGCACGTCCTCACCGACGTGCTGTTCATCGATCGGGGCCGCATCGTGTTCAGCCGCAGCATGGAGGAAGTCGAGTCGCGGTACCAGGAAGTGTTCGTCCATCCCGACCGGCTCGCGACCGCGCGCGCCCTGCATCCGATCGCCGAGCGGGACGGGGTCGGCCATACCGTGCTGATGTTCGATGGTGCGGACCGGCGGCAACTGGCCGCGCTGGGCGAGATGCGAACGCCGAGCGTGGCCGATCTGTTCCTGGCCGTGATGAGCAACCGCGGCCCGCGGGAACAAGGGGCGGTGCGATGAACGACGTGGAGGTTCCGGCAGTCCAGCGATTGTCGTGGTCGGTGCGGCGAGAGTTGTGGGAGAACCGGTCGATCTACCTGGCGCCGCTGTCGGTCGCCGGCCTGGTGCTCGTCGGCTTCTCGATTTCGCTGTTCACGCTTCCCTCGCGGACGCGTGCGGCGCTGACGCTGAGCGAACCCGCGTTGCGTCAGGCCATCGAGCAGCCGTACCTGATCGTCTCGATCATCCTCATGGCGGTCGATCTGTTCGTGGCCGTCTTCTACTGCCAGGATGCGCTGTACGGCGATCGCCGGGATCGCAGCGTCCTCTTCTGGAAGTCGCTGCCCGTCTCGGATCTGATGACCGTGCTCTCGAAAGCCAGCATTCCCATCCTCGTGCTCCCGCTCGTGACCTTCGTCGCGACGGTCGCGACACAGACCGTCATGCTGCTGGCCGGCAGCGCCGTGCTGGCGGCCAGCGGCATGAGCCCGTCGATACTGTGGTCGCACGTGTCGTTGCTGGACATCTCCCGCATCAACTTCGGCCACCTGGTTGCGTTTCACGGGCTCTGGTACGCGCCGTTCTACGCCTGGCTGCTGCTCGCGTCGGCCTGGGCTCCGCGCGTTCCGTTCCTCTGGGCCGCGCTGCCGCCGGTCGCGATCGGCGTCATCGAGAGAATTGCGTTCAACAGCACCCACTTCGCCACGCTGGTCATGCACTACTTCCTCGGCGGCGGGGAGATGACGCCGGGAGCCGGCGCCCCCCCGATGACCATGGAGATGCTGACACCACATCCGCTCGGCCAACTGCTGATCAGTCCGGCTCTCTGCGCCGGCCTGGCATTGAGCGCGGTGTTCCTGCTGGGCGCCGTCCGCCTGCGCCGCGTGCGAGGAGCGATTTGACATGACCACGGAAGCGCGATGATGCCGGACAGGCGCGTCGGACACCTGCTCGGAGTGCTGCTCCTCCTGCACTTCTTCCTCGGGCTCATCCTGCCGTACGTGCTGCTCGATGCCGCGCTCGTCCCGCCGAGCTTTCTCGAGAGTGCCGCGGCGGACGCCGCGGGCGTGCGGGGGGCCGTCGGCCTGTTCATCCTCGCCGCCGTTCTCGTGCTCGGCATCGCGATCGCGGCGTGGCCCCTGCTCCGCGCGGACGCCGAACGCCTGGCCATGGCGCTGCTCGCCCTCGCCATTGCGAACGTCTCGCTGCAGCTCGTCGAAAGCGGCGCGCTGCTGACGATGCTCTCGCTGAGCCAGGATTTCGCCATCGCGAACGGCGGCGACATCTCACGGCTGCAGGCGGCTGGCGCGGTCGCCTCAGCTGCGCGCAAGTGGGCGCACTATACGCAGCTGCTGACGGTGGTGAGCTGGCTGTTCCTGCTCTACGTGACGCTGTGGCGAACCGCACTCGTGCCGCGGCTGCTGGCCGCGGCCGGCATGGTGACGACGGCGCTGCAGATCGTCGGCGTGCCCGTGCGCGGCCTCCTGGGATATCCACCGATCATGGAGATGGCGATGCCGCTCGCCCCGGTTCACGTCATGCTGGCGGCCTGGCTGATCGTGAAGGGCGTGCGCGTGGCACCCGACGTCCCGCGTCCCCTGGCTCGCCCAGTCGCGCTCGGTCACGGCTGATCCGCGCGACGCGAATGGCTCATCGGCGTGCCGCGGCGCGACCAGTCCTCCGGCCGAGCTCGAAATTGACGCCTCGAGTCGCGCACAATTGGAGGCACCGTGCCCGTCATACGCCAACTGGTGCCCATCGTCGCGGTGTCGCTCTGCCTCGTCTCGCCCGACGTCGCGCGCGCCGAGCGAGTGAGCCCCGACGAATTCCTGTCGGTGGTCAACGACGTGGTGACGGAGCTGGGCGCGCGCAGCGCCCACGACGCGCTGGCGATTCGTGAGGCCTACGCCGCGTTTCTCTCGCCGCTCGCGCTCAATACGTACGCGGACATCGAACAGGGTCTCGCCACCGGCGGTCTCGTTCCGCTCCCGGAAGGCGCGGAGCGGTTCAACGTGCGCGTACGGCGCGAGGGCGCCAGTCCGATCGGGGAGATGGACGTTGTCCACCAGAACAGCTACGTGTCGGCGCGCACCGCGACGATCGGCTGCCTGATCGATGTTGCCTCACGGATCAAGTCGGGACCGATCGAGGTCACCAGCATGGTCCGCCATCTCGAGTATCAGAACGAGCTGCGCGCGACCAATCCCAACGCGATCACCGACGTTCCGACGCATGCGCTGGGCCTCGCCTTCGACATCGCCATCGTGAACACGCCGTTGCAGACCGTCCTGGAGCTCGAGGACGTGCTCCGTGAGATGAGCGACGCGGGCGACATCCTCTTCATCGCCGAGCGCCAGCAGTTGGTCTTCCACGTCGTGCCGCAACCGTCACGTCTCGGCTGGTATGCGGACGTCTACACGCGCGCCATCAACGGCGAGCCGTGGGGCCGCATGATGGACCGCAATCGTGTCCTGCGGCCGACGGTGAGCGCGGCGATCGGCTCGCTGCGGCCGACGGCCGCGACGGCCGCCGAGTGGTGGGCCGCGGCGAACGTGCCGCTCGAGATGCCGATCGAGGTCACCGTCGAAGCCGAAGACATCGCGGCGATGGCCGACGGCGGCGGTGGCTTCACCGGCTACGTCGCGCGGCTTGGCGCGTTCCTCTCGTCCACGTGGCACAACATGTCACCCTGGATGCAGGGATAAGTCGATCTCACCTCTTTCTTTCTCCTTGACAGCTCCTACCGGCCGTACGTTATAGAGTGCGCCGCTCGTAGTCCTGCGTCCCGCTCGCACTAGGTCCCGGAAGATCCCTCACCGGCGCGTGTACCCGAGTCAACCCTTCGGGAGGCGTTATGACATTCGCGATCGTCAGGCGGTTGCTGCTCTCCACCGGGATCCTGCTGCTGCCGGCCGTCACCTTCGCCCAGGAAGCGACGTTGACCGGCACGGCCACCGATTCAACCGGCGGCGTGCTGCCGGGCGTGGTCGTCACGGCGGTGCTCGCGGCCACCGGCAACACCTTCACTGCCGTCACCGATGACCGTGGCATGTACCGCATCCCGGCGCGCGTGGGCGCGTACAAGATTGCGGCCGAACTGCCCGGGTTCACCACCGTCGTCCGCGAGGGCGTGCAGCTGCTGGTCGGCGAGACCCTGGTTGTGAACCTGCAGCTGTCGCCGTCGACGCTGGCGGAAACGATCACCGTCACGGCCGAAGCCCCGCTCCTGAACGTCTCCTCGTCCGTCCTCGGCAGCAACATCGATCCGAAGCAGGTGCAGGACATGCCCCTGCAGGGGCGCGACTGGGGCGCGCTGCTGCTGCTGGCGCCCGGCAGCCGCACCACCACCGACACCGTGGCGCGCATCAACTCGAGGAACACCGACCGCATCCGGGAGTTTCAGACCAACGTCGACGGCCAGCAGTTCCAGAACACGATGGGCGGCGGCGGCCAGCCGACGTTCAGCCAAGAGATGATCGCGGAGTTCCAGTTCATCTCCAACCGGTTCGACGCCACTCAGGGCCGTTCCTCGGGTCTCCAGGTCAACCTCGTCACGAAGTCTGGAACCAACCGCTACGGCGGATCGTTCCGCAGCAACTTCCGCGACGATCGGTTCAACGCTCCGGATCCGATTCTCGATCGCGTCACGCCCATCCAGAACCAGCAGTACGCCGCGACGTTTGGCGGCCCCATCGTGCGCAACCGGCTGCACTTCTTCGCGTACGACGAGTACGAGCGCGAGCCGAAAGAAGAGACGTGGAGGACGCCGTACCCGCGGTTCAACGTCTCGTTGCAGGGCACGTCCAGGAAGAAGATCGGCGGCACCCGCCTCGATTACCAGATCTCGCCGCAGAGCCGGGTGATGGTCCGCTTGAACGTGGCGAAGACGTCCACACCGTTCGGCGCCGGCGACACCAACCATCCGGCAGGGACATCGAGGGGATGGGAAAACTCCGACCAGCTGGCCGTGCAGCTCACCAACGTTCTGAGCAATCGGACGGTCAACGAGCTGATGGTGGGGCACGCGGGCTTCCTCTTCGGAGAAGAAAACCTCACGCACTGGTCC
>DATNCQ010000110.1:0-2676 GCA_035571515.1 Vicinamibacterales bacterium | reverse complement strand
CACGGCGTAGACGTAATCCCAGTACGCGTTGCGAACGTTCGACAAGGTGTTGGTGATCGTGGCGCGCAACTGGATGTCGGTGACGTCGCGGTTGATCTTCGTCACGGCAAGCTGTTGGCGCGTCGAGTCGATGCGGAAGTTTCGCAGCAGCGGCTGCGTGTAGATGCCGCTCCAGGTGGAGGTGAACGCCGGGTTGAACAGCGAGGTGTTGGAGTTCGACTTGTTGCGGCCGTTGTTCAACGTCACCTGATACGAGCCGCCGCCCCACTTGATGCTCTGAGCAACGCCGCCGTTGTAGAGCAGCTGATCGGTGTTCGTGCCCTGCTGGCCGGAGGAGAGCTGGAGGATGTTCTGCGGCACGCCGTTGGTCGACGACTGGCTCACCACCGACGTCAGCGCCGGGTGGTAGACCGAGGTGATGCTGGCCACGGCGATGTCGTTGATCTCGGGGTTGAGGCGCTGAACCGAGATGTCGAGGTTGCGCTCCAGCGCGAACTTCACCGCTTCGTCGAGCGTCATCGCGACGACCGGCCGCCGGCCGCCGATTGCGACGGTCTGCGGCTGAGTGGTCGTCTCAGTGATGATGGACCGATCGGCCGCCTGCTTGATCAGTTCCTTGATCCGCGCTTCGGAAATCTGCTGCCCCCGCGCCGGGGCCGCAAGGCCGCCGATTGCCGCGAGCGCCATCGCGGCCGTGAGCGTCGAAAAGGTTCTGGTGCGTGTCATTGCGTCTCTCTCCATTGCGCCAATGCGCCAGGCCGATTCGGCCCCGCTATCATTTCCGGCCCTCGCCCCTCGCGCGGCCGTGATCCTTGTCCCACTGTTCGTGAAGCTTGTTGAGGATGACCCGCTGCTCGGGCGTCAGCACCTGGCGCATGCGCAGCAGCATCAGCGTCCGCGTCTTGTTCAGCGCGCCGCGGATCGCTTCGACCTTGTCCACCTGGCGCACGACGCCGCCTTCGTCGGCGTTGCCGGCAATCAGCCGCGACAGCTCCGCTTCCTGCTGGTCCAGCTCGGCTTTCTTCTGCCGCAGGACAGTGATGTTCGACTGGAAGACGCCGTCGATCCGAGCCGACTGATCGCTCGTCAGCCCGAGATCCTTCTGAAACTGGGCGTCTCGCCACCAGGGGAACCCGAACGACTGGCCGCGGAGCGGCGCGGCCAGCGCCAGCAGCACGAGCACGAGCGCCAGGCGGCAGGCCAATGTGCGTTTCATGCGTAAACCTCTGAAATTCAGCTACTTGACAAGATTACGACGCATCGTGCGGACGTGTTTATGGTGAGACAACTTTTTACGTGGGACGCGCGCAACCCGTGACACTTGGCGACAATGCGCCGCGACCGGGAGTTCATCTTTTCCAGAAGCGGATTTCCCGCGCCGGGCGAACGCGTTTTCCGCGATCGACGGTCACGCTCGAAAACTGGCGCGAATACGCACGCCGCGTCGCCGATCCCGCGAATACTGCTGGCATTGCGGTTGCTGTTTGGATGAGCCATGCGACGGTTCTTTCTCGCGTGGCTCACTCTGGCGCTCCTCCTCCTGGTGCTCGGGAAATTCACCGGTGCGGGCGACGAGCTCGCGCTGGCCGGCTTCCTCAACGCGACCGAACAGGAAGCGGCTGAAGGCTATTTCGCGGTCGGCAGCGACGCGATGGTCGTCGTCAAGCAGGGCAGTGGCGTGCAGCGGTGGTTGCAGGCGCACGCCGGGCAGCGGATTCGGGTGACGTTGACGACTGACGCTGAGTAGGGGCTCGGGGCTGGGTATTAGCCTCCAGCCCCTCCACAGAACTCGGTAAGCCGCGCGATGGCGGCGCCCACCAGGTTGTCCGGCGTCGACGCACCCGAGGTCAGCCCAATCGTTACCGGCCCTTCCGGCGGCAGCCAGCCGCTCGACGTCACTTCGCTTTTCGACCCCACCGGGCGATGCCGTATCTCATTTGCCGACACCAGACACACGGGATCCGAGACGTGGAACGTCGGCCTCGACGCGGCGCAAATCCGGGCGAGGTTCGCAGTGTTGCTGCTGTTGTAGCCGCCGATGACGAGCACCAGATCGACCGGCTTGTCGCGCAGCAGCGCGACCACCGCGTCCTGGCGATCCTGGGTGGCGCTGCAAATCGTGTCGAACGCCTGGAACCGCTCGCCAGGTTCGGCCTCGCCGTAGCGGTCGCGCATCGCGGCCCGGACCATCTCGCCGATTTCGAGCGACTCGCTCATCAGCATGGTCGTCTGGTTGGCGAGGCCGACGCGCTGCAGGTCGCGATCGGGGTCGAAATCGGGCGACACGGCGTTCTTGAAGCGCTCGAGGAAGGCGGCCCGGTCGCCGCCACGGCGGATGTAGTCGCAGACGACGCCGGTCTCAGCGTGATCGAAGACGACGAGGTACTTGCCGCCGTACTGCACCGCCTGCGAGGCCGTGGCCTGCGTTTCTTCGTGCCACACCTTGCCGTGGATGATCGACGTGTAGGCGCCCTCGGCGTAGCGGCGCACGTTCTTCCAGACGTTGAGCACCGAACCGCAGGTGGTGTCGATCAGCGTGCAGCCGCGGCGATCGAGCTGCTCGAGCATCGCGACGGTGACGCCGAACGCCGGCAGGATCACCACGTCGTCGGCGCCGAGCGAATCGAGGCTCTCCTCGGCGTCGGTCAGAAAGCGGATCCCCATCGCCCGCAGTTT
>DATNCQ010000109.1:0-51946 GCA_035571515.1 Vicinamibacterales bacterium | reverse complement strand
CGCCACCTGGTCATACGACACGAACTTCGCCCACCCCTTGTCGGCCGCCACCTTCGTCAGCGCCGACGTCAGCGTCGTCTTGCCGTGGTCGATGTGCCCGATGGTCCCGACATTGACGTGGGGTTTCGAACGATCGAATTTTTCTTTTCCCATAGCGATTAATCCGTGTTTCTCACCGTCGAAGCCCGTCCGCCTTCGCGCGTCGCGCTTCGGCGGGACAACCTCCGCCTTGCTTCTCCAGCGAAGGCTGGCTTACCAACCGAGGCTCGCGGTCGCTGGCCACCGCGAGCGAAGGTTGGAGCCGATGACCAGGATTGAACTGGTGACCTCGTCCTTACCAAGGACGCGCTCTGCCAACTGAGCTACATCGGCCTTCGCGTTCACCTTTCGCTGTAAACGCTACGGCCGACAAGTCGGCCTTCGCACGCGCGCGAAGGTTGGCTTGCCAACCATAGCTCGCGGGCCGAAGCCATCCGCGAGCGAAGGTTGGAGCGGGAGACGGGGATCGAACCCGCGACCAACAGCTTGGAAGGCTGTGACTCTACCACTGAGTTACTCCCGCCTTCGCGGCTCGCGCCGCTTCGTCATCGCTCGCCGCTACGGCGGGCAAGTCCGCCGCTCGCATCACTCCGCGACTCGCTGCCATCCACCAACCTTCTTCGTGCGACGCCAACCAACCTCCGCCACGCGTCGCGTGCAAGAAGGTTGGTGGGGAGGGGAGGGTTCGAACCTCCGTAGCCCTAAGGCGGCAGGTTTACAGCCTGCTGCGATTGACCGCTCTGCCACCTCCCCGTTATCTCAGTCACCGACGGGCCTCGGGGTTCGGACCTCAGGCCTCGTTTCGTTCATGCGCGTCTCGGACCCGAAGCCTCCGCCATGGGCCCTTCTTGAATGTTTGGAGTCCGTACGATCGGCGCTTTCCTGAAGACCCTTTTCGAAGCATGAATTCGGGGAACGCTGGCGGGCGGGGATCACTTCGGTGGAGCTGGCGGAGGGATTTGAACCCCCGACCGGCTGATTACAAATCAGCTGCTCTACCGGACTGAGCTACGCCAGCCAGACAAAGAGCGAATTATAGCACTTCCCGTGCCACGACAGCCAACAGGGGTCCCTGTGAATGACGGCCCAATCTCAGCCGTGGGCCCTCTTTATTGGCCGTTTTTCAGGCTCCTCTGACGGATAGCCTCGAACAACACAATCCCTGCCGCCACCGAGACATTCAGGCTCGAAACGTGGCCGCGCATTGGAATCGACGCGAGGCGGTCGCAGCGTTCACGCACCAGACGTCGCAACCCGGCGCCCTCGGCGCCCACGACCACTGCGGTCGGCAGCGTGTAGTCGATGGTCTCGTAGGACGCTGCCGCCTCGCCCGCCAGGCCGACGGTCCAGACCCCCGCGTCCTTCAACTCCTCGACGGCGCGCGCGATATTGACCACCTCCGCGATCTTCACGTGCGCCAGCGCCCCCGCCGACGCTTTCGCCGCCACGCCGTCACGCGCCGCCGACCGCCGGCTCTGGACGACGACGCCGTCAACGCCCGCGGCATCCGCCGTCCTCAGGATCGCTCCAAGGTTGTGCGGGTCCTCGACGCCGTCGAGCACGACGACGAGCGCCGGGCCGGTCGCGCCGCGAACGATCTCGTCGATGCTGTGGTCGTCGGCCTTTTCGACCTCGGCGACGACCCCCTGGTGCACGCCGCGGCGCGATTCGCGTTCGAGCGCGTCCGCAGGCACGCGCCTGACGCGCACGCCGCGCTCTCCCGCGAGCGCGAGCAACTGTTTCAGCCGGTCGTCGGCGCGGTCACCGACGCGAAGCTCCTTCACGCGCCCGGCGCGCAGCGCCTCGAGCACCGGATTGATCCCGTAAATGATCACGCGTTGGCGACCGGTTTCTCGAGCTCGTGCAGGAACGCGGCGGCGCGGTCCGCGGCGCTCGACACCGCGCGCACGTCGGGGCCGCGGAGGGCCGCGCCCTGTTCGATCAGCGGCACCGCGATGTCGAGCTCGAGCCCCTCCTGCTCGCCCGTCAGCGCGAGGCGAATCGGATGGAACAGTCCCTTCCCTTTCGCGCCGGTTTTCTCCCGGACACGACCCGCCAGCGTGCGGAACGTCTCCTTGTCGGTGAGCGGTCCTGCCGCCGCGAGCTCGCCGGCAAGCGCGGCGATGACGGCGCGCGCATCGGCGGCCTCCGCGCGAATCGCCGGGTCGGCCAGCGACGCCTCCGCCGAGTAGTCGAAGAGGAAATGCAGGCGGCCCGGGACCTGGTCGAGGCGGTCAACCGACTGCGCGGCGGTGCCGACCGCCTTCGTAAGAAAGTCGAGCGCTTTCGCATCCCGGATCCCCGGCCCCGGATCCTTGCCGATCCACCCCAGCTGCCGCAGAAACGGCAGCGCGAGCTCCACCAGGCGCTCGGGCGCCGCCAGCTTCAGGTAATGCCGGTTCACCCACGCGAGCTTCTCCGGATCGAACACGCCGGCGCTCCTGCCGACATCCTCGATGCGAAACCGCTTCGCGAGCTCCTCGAGCGGAAGCAGTTCCTCGTTCTCGCCGGGCGACCAGCCGATCAACGCGAGGTAGTTCGCAAGCGCCTCGGGCAGGTAGCCACGCTCGCGAAACTCGCCAAGCGACGTCGCGCCATGACGCTTGGACAGCTTGGCGTGATCGGGACCGAGGACATTCGGCACGTGGGCAAAAACCGGCCCCTTCCACCCGAACGCTTCGCACAGCAACAGCTGCCGCGGCGTGTTCGAGATGTGGTCCTCGCCGCGAATCACATGACTGATCTCCATCAGCGCATCGTCGATGACCACGGCGAAGTTGTAGGCGGGGACACCGTCGGAGCGCAGCATCACGAAATCACCGATGACGTCGGTCGTGAACGCGACGCGGCCGCGGACCAGGTCCTCCCAGCTGACCTCGCGGTCGCCGTCAGGGACACGGAAGCGAATGGTCGCGGGCTCCCCGCCTTCGATGCGCCTGCGCGCCTCCTCGCGCGGGATGTTCCGGCACCGGCCGACGTACTTGGGGGGCTGCATGTTCCGCAGCGCCTGGTAGCGGTCCATCTCGAGCTGCTCCTCGGAGCAGAAGCAGTGGTACGCCAGCGCCTTCGACATCAGCTCGGCGGCGTGCGCGCGATAGATGTGCAGCCGCTCGGACTGCCGATACGGGCCGTGCGCGCCGCCGGCGTCCGCCCCCTCGTCCCAGTTCAACCCGAGCCAGCGCAGGTCGTCGATGGCCGACCGCTCGGCCTCTTTCGTCGAGCGCGCGAAGTCCGTGTCCTCGATGCGCAGCACCAACGTCGCACCGGCGCCGCGGGCCATCAGCCAGTTGAACAGCGCCGTGCGTGCGTTGCCGACGTGGAGCTGCCCCGTCGGACTCGGCGCAAATCTAAGACGCATGGTGAATGAGGGCGACCGCGTGCACCGCAATCGCCTCGCCGGCGCCGGTGGAATCGACGCCTTCGTTCGTCTTCCCTTTGACGCTCACCTGGTCCATGTCGATCCCGAGCGCGCAGGCCAGGCTCGCGCGCATCGAATCCACGTACGGCGACAGCTTCGGCCGCTGCGCGATGACGATGACGTCGACGTTGGCGACGCCGAAGCCGGCCGCCTTGACGATGGCGACCGCCCGCTTCAACAGGTCGACGCTGTCGGCCCCTTTCCAGGCGGGATCGGTGTCCGGGAAGTGGCGGCCGATGTCGCCCGCCGATGCCGCGCCGAGGATCGCGTCGGTGACGGCGTGGCAGACCACGTCCGCATCCGAGTGCCCGTCGAGCCCCTTGTCGAACGGGATGGAGACGCCGCCGAGAACCAGGGGCCGCCCCGCCACGAGCCGGTGCAGGTCGTATCCGTTCCCGATGCGAATGGACGTCGCGCCGCCCCTGCGGGCCAGCAGGCGCTCGGCCATGTCCAGATCGTCGGGCGTCGTGATCTTCAGGTTGCGGGCGTCCCCTTCGACGAGATGCACGCGATGCCCGGCCTGCTCCGCCAGCGTCGCCTCGTCCGTGGCGTCGGCCGCGGTCGAGGCGAGCGAGAGCGCGTCGCGGAGCACGCCGACGCGGAACGCCTGCGGCGTCTGCGCGAGGAAGATCTCGTCGCGCGGCAGCGTGCCGCGAATCGTCCGCGACGCGTCACCGCGCTTCACCGTGTCCCTGGCCGCGAGTGCCGCAATCGCGGCGCCATGCTCGATCGCCGCCGCCACCGTGCGCTCGATGAGCGCGGGCGAGACGAGCGGCCGGGCGGCGTCGTGGATGACGATCACCTGTGAGCTGGGCGCCACGGCCGCGAACGCGTTCGCGACCGAGTCCTGCCTGCGCTCGCCGCCCTCGACGACAATCGCGTCGTCGAGATACGCGGGTGGGTGCGCGGCCAGCTCCGACGGGAGCGCGACGACGACCTCATCGAAGGGATACCCCGTGAGGAACGTATCGACGGTGCGCTTGAGGATGGGGACGCCGGCGAGCAACTCGAACTGCTTGGGCTGCGCGCCGCCAAACCTGGAGCCGCGGCCGCCCGCGGCGATGATGGCAGAGACGTGCACGAAATCCGATTCTAGTCCGGTTGGTTGGTGGTTGGTGGACCCACCATCCACTATCCCGCCAGCAGCCGTCCCGTCTCCCGACAGCCGGTGAACTGCTGCATCCGCTGCGATGTGACGTCCATGACGCGCGTCAACCGCGCGCCATCCACCTCGCGCGGCGCGAATACCACCAGCAGCCCGCGCGTCGTGGCGGTCGTCACCATCGTCCTCGCGGAATCGGAGGTCGGGTTGCCGAAGGGACCCGCGTCATCGACCAGCGCGATGCGGCCGCCGACGTGCACGTCGTCCTTGCGGATGCCCGGGTACGACTCGCCCTCGCGGCCAATCCGCAGCGTGACGTCGCCCGCGATGTGCGCCGCGTCGTAGAGGCCGTAGGGCAGCTGGAACTCGAACGAGCACCAGTTGCAGACGTCGACCATCGAGTTGATGCGCGGCAGCGTGTCGCCCTTGCGGACGCGCCGCAGCAGCGCCTCGGACGAGGGGCGCGTCTTGGTCGGGTCGATGCCCACGCGCTTGTACATCGTCCGCACCGCGGTCGTCTCCGTGGGAGGGTTCATGCGGACGGCGGCCTCGGCGGCGGCAAGCGAGGCGTCCATCCGATGATCGTGTTCGGCCACGGTCGCGCCGTCGAACCAGAGCACGCCTGGGCGGACGATCGACGCGAGCGCGGGGTCGAGCGTGAACGTCATGCGGCGGGCGCTGCGACGTCTGCCTCGGCGGCGGGCGCGACGATCTCGCGGACGCGCGCCGCAAACGCCCGCGCGGCGCGCGGATTGCCCGCGAGTCCCGTCGTATCGATCGGCTCGTGCACGATCAGCTTCACATGGCCAGGATAGGTTGCCAGCCGGCCCTTCAACATCACGTGCCGGCTGCCGACGATGGCGATGGGCACGACCGGCAGTCCCGCCTCGAGCGCGAGATAGAAGCTGCCGCCCTTGAACGGCGCGACGCGCCCGTCGCGGCTGCGTGTGCCCTCCGGGAAGACGATCAGCGACAGCCCTTCCTTCATCAGCCTCGAGGCGCGGCCGAAGATGGCCGCGCGGTCGGGATGCCGGCGATCGACGAGGATGTGGCCCGCGCGCCGCAGGTGCCAGCCGAGGAACGGAAAGCGTCCGAGCGATGCCTTCGCGATGATCCGAATCTGGTACGGCAGCGACCAGAAGATGATCGGAATGTCGTAGATGCTCTGGTGGTTCGCGACGAAGACGTAGGCGCGGTCACGGTCGAGGCGCTCGAGGCCGCTGATCTCCACGCGCACGCCGGTCGTCACGAGAATCAGGCGCGACCACGTGCGCGCGCACCGGTGCGCGAAGCGTCCGCGGCGCTCGAAGAGACTGGAGCCAATCGACAGCGTGCCGAGGACGATGGTGTAGACGGTGATGGCGGGAATCAGGTAGAAGACCGTCCGCCACCAGTGGAAAGGAGGAAGTCGGAAAGGCAATTACCGGCGGCCGTCACTTGCCCGCGGCCGCAGCGGACGGAGGCATCTGCGCGCGCGTGCGCCGCACCGGCTCGCCCTCGGGCGCGGCAGCCGGCGCCGTGGACGTCGAAGGCGTGGCCTGCGCCGCCGTCGCCGGGTCGATGAACCGTCCGAAGATCATCTTCCCCGCCGTCGTCTGCAGCACGCTCGTGACGACGACGTCGATGGTCTTGCCGATCATCTTGCGCGCGTTGTCGACGACGACCATCGTCCCGTCGTCCAGGTAGGCGACGCCCTGGTTGTATTCCTTCCCTTCCTTCAGGATGAAGACCTTCATCAGCTCGCCGGGCAGGACAACGGGCTTGAGCGAGTTGGCCAGCTCGTTGATGTTGAGCACCGCCACTCCGCGCAGCTGCGCCACCTTGTTCAGGTTGAAGTCGTTGGTGACGATCTTCCCCTCGAGCGTGCGCGCGAGCTCGATCAGCTTCAGGTCGACTTCCTTGATGTCGGGAAAATCGACGTCGGAGATCGTGACGTCCACGCCGGCCATCTTCTGAATCTTCTGCAGGATGTCGAGGCCGCGGCGCCCGCGGTTGCGCTTCATCGAGTCCGACGAGTCGGCGACGAACTGCAGCTCCTTCAGCACGAACTGCGGGATGACGAGCGTGCCGTCCATGAAGCCGGTCTCGCAGATGTCGGCGATGCGGCCGTCGATGATGACGCTCGTGTCGAGGACACGGTAGCGGCGGCGTGGTCCCGTATTGCGGAACAGGCTGACGATGCGCTCGGGCTCGAGCCATTCGGCGTTGCGCGCACCCATCACCAGCCCGAGGTACGGCAGGCCGAGCAGGATGAGGCTGTGGAGGAAGACGACGCGGTGATCGTTGACGTCGGCCCAGTACAGCGCCGCGCCGATGGTCTTCGCCGCGCCGAGGCCGACGGCGCCGCCGAGGAGGCTCCCCAGCATGTGGGTCATCGCAATGTGCTGGAGGCGCTGCTCGAGGAAGATGACGAGCGTGCCGAGCCCGACGCCGAAACCAAGGCTGGGAATGGGGTCGTCCCCGAGCGGCTGCAGCTGGTACGCCGAGTAGCCGACCGCCAGGATGAATAAGAGCCGCGCGATGATGGACCAGACCATGCCTGCCCCCTGGGTTTATGACCGAATCACACAGAGCGCTATGAGTGGATGAACCTTAGAGCCCTCGGGGGGTGAAAATCAAGCGATCAGCTCATCGAGCGCCTCCCCCACGGTCCGGACGCCGATTAACTGGCAATCCTTTGACTCCGAAGGGTCGAGATTGGCTGTCGGCAGGACGATGCGGGTAAATCCCATTTGCACCGCCTCGCGAATCCGCAGGGGTGCCTGTGGAATACCCCTGATTTCCCCGCTCAACCCCACTTCCCCGAACACGGCCGTGGAGGGCGACAGGCCACGGTTGCGGACGCTCGAGGCGACGGCCGCGACCACGCTCAGGTCCGCCGCCGGCTCCTCGATGTTCATTCCTCCTGCAATATTCACGTACACGTCGTCGCCGGCGAGGCTGAGGCCTGCACGCTTTTCGAGGACCGCGAGCAGGAGCGCGAGCCGGTTCTGGTCGATCCCGATCGCCATCCGCCTCGCGTTGCCGTAGGTGCTGGTGCTGACGAGCGCCTGGACCTCGACCAGGATGGGCCGCGACCCCTCGACGCAGCAGAGCACCGCGGACCCCGGCGTCCCCGATGCGCGTTCGGAGAGAAACAAGCGCGAAGGGTTGGCAACCGCGCGCAGGCCGGTGCCGGTCATCTCGAACACGCCGAGCTCGCTCACCGCGCCGAAGCGGTTCTTGATGGCGCGGACGACGCGATGCGAGTGGTGGCGCTCCCCCTCGAAGTAGAGCACGGTGTCCACGACGTGCTCGAGCGCCTTCGGTCCGGCGAGGTTGCCATCCTTCGTCACGTGGCCGACGAGGACGGTCGGGATGTTCTGGCCCTTGGCGGCAAAGAGGAACTGCGTCGCGGCCTCGCGCACCTGGCCGATGCTGCCGGGCGCCGACTGGAACTTGATCGAGAAGACGGTCTGGACGGAGTCGATGATGACGAGCGCGGGCTTGAGGCGCGCGATCTCCTCCAGGATCCGCTCGATGCAGGTCTCGGACAGCAGATAGAGCGGCGCGGCGCCGACGCCGAGCCGGTCGCCGCGGCTCTTGATCTGATGCTCGGATTCCTCGCCGGACGCGTAGAGCACGGGGCCGGCGGCATTCGCGAAGTGCGCCGCCGCCTGCAGCAGCAGCGTGGACTTGCCGATGCCCGGCTCGCCGCCGAGCAGGATGAGCGAACCGGGGACGATGCCGCCGCCGAGCACGCGGTCGAACTCGGTGATGCCCGAGGAGAGGCGAACGGCGTTGGCGGTCTCGACCTCGGCGTAGAGCTTCGCGGAACCCGACGCGCCAAGCTGCGAGTAGCGGTGACCCGCCGCCGCGCCGCCCGCGGGTTCCTGCGACACGCGCTCCTCGACGAGCGAGTTCCATGCGCCGCAGTCGGTGCAGCGGCCCGCCCACTTCGGCGCCTGCGCGCCGCACTCCTGACAAACGAACACTACCTTAGGGGGCTTCATACGCGCTCACAGCGCCACAGAGGCACGGAGACACAGAGAACGACACAGAGCACAAACAGTACCTGATTTTCTCTGTGCCTCTGTGGCTACGTGGCCGTGTACTGACGTTCGATTCGAGATCCGATGCGGCATACGATCTCATACGGGATCGTGCCGATCGCGGCAGCCATCTCGCGCGCGTCGATCTGCTGCCACGATTCGCTGCCCTGCCGGCCGATGATGACCACCTCGTCTCCCGGCGACACCTCGTCGAGGCCAGTCACGTCCACCATCATCATGTCCATCGACACCGCGCCGACGATCGGCACGCGGCGGCCGCGGATGAGCACGTGGCACCGGCCCGAGACGCGGAGGTCGATGCCGTCAGCGTAGCCAGCGGGAATGACGGCGGTGGTCACGGGCGCGTCCGCGGTGAAGCGCAGGCCGTAGCCGACGCCTTCACCCGGGCGAATCCCTTTGACCGCGACGACACGGCTCGTCAGCGACATCACCGGCGTCAGCGGGATCGTCGAGGCCAGCGGCGGCGGGACGATGCCGTAGAGCAACAGGCCGGGCCGCACCATGTCGTACCAGACGCGCGAGTCGCGCAGCGTCGCCGCGCTGTTGGCCGCATGGATCAACGGCTCGCCTTCACGCGGCCCACCGCGCATGTCCGCGATGGTCTTCAGCGCCGCTTCGAAATTCGTCCGCTGCCGGTCGAAGAACGGCGTCTCCGGCTCGTCGGCCGTCGCAAAGTGCGTGTAGACGGCGTCGAGCCGCAGGTTCGGACCCGCGAGCACGCCGGGCAGCGTGCGCGGCAGGTTGTCGTGGCGGAAGCCGAGACGGTTCATCCCGGTGTCGATCTTCAGGTGATACCCGATCGTGGCCTCGTTGCGCGCGGCGGCGGCCTGCACCGCGCGCGCCGCGGAGGGCGTCGAGATCGTCGGCGTCAACGAGAACTCGAACAGCCCGTCGAGATCGCTGACGCTGAGCGCGCCGAAGATGAGAATCGGCGTGCGCACGCCGGCACGGCGCAGCACGATCGCTTCCTCGATGTCCGCGCAGGCGAGCAGATCCGCGCCCGCTGCCTCGAGCGCCAGCGCCACACGCTCGGAGCCGTGGCCGTACGCATTGGCTTTTACGACAGCGATGATGCGAGGGACCTTGCGGGGCAGACCTTTGAGGGTTGCCCCACTGGTGAGAAACTCCCGGATGGCCCTGAAGTTGGCCTGCAGCGCCGCCAGGTCCACATGCGCGACCGTGCTCCGGATTACGCCGCGCACGGTCGTCGAGAAATGACCTCCAACCCCATGTACTTACGAGCCCGGGGCGAGGTTCGCGAAGCGTGTCTGCTCGCGCAGGAACGCGAGCCGCACGATGCCGGTTGGACCGTTGCGCTGCTTGGCGAGGATCAACTCCGCGGTGCCCGCGTCGGGGTTGTTCGGGTCGCGGTTGTATGCGTCGTCGCGGTAGATGAGGATGACGACGTCCGCGTCCTGCTCGAGGGCGCCCGATTCGCGCAGGTCGGAGAGCTGCGGACGATGGTCCGAGCGCGACTCCGGCGCGCGCGACAGCTGCGACAACACCACGATGGGGACGTTCAGTTCCTTGGCGAGGCCTTTCAGCGAGCGCGAGATCGACGCCAGCTCCAGCGTGCGGTTCTCGTAGCGGCCGCGCGCGCTCATCAGCTGGATGTAGTCCACGACGATCAGGCTGAGGCCGTGCTCCGACTGCAGGCGGCGCGACTTGGCGCGCATCTCCAGCACGCCGATGTTCGCGGTGTCGTCGATGAAGAGGCCCATGCTGCTCAGCCGCTCGAGCGCCTGCGAGATGCGCCCGTAGTCGCGCTCGCCGATGTGCCCGCTCATCAGGCGGTGGCTGTCGATCTGCGCCTCGGACGTCAGCAGCCTGATGAAGAGCGACTCCTTCGACATTTCGAGGCTGTAGAACCCGACCACCATCTGCGGCTGCACGGCGACGTGCTGCGCCATGTTCAGCACGAGGCTCGTCTTCCCCATCGACGGCCGCGCCGCGATGATGATCAGGTCGCCGCCCTGGAAGCCGCGCGTCATCTCGTCGAGATCGACGAAGCCGGTGGGCACGCCGGTGACGAGCCGCTTGTGCTCGAACAGCTGCTCGATCTTGGGGAAGCTCTCGTTGACGAGCGTCCGCATCGCCACGAAGCCGGCCTTCAGCCGGTCGTCCGCGACGGCGAAGATCAGGCTCTCGGCCTCGTCGAGGATCAGGTCCGACTCCTGCTCGGCCTCGTAGGCGTTGGCGACGATCTTGTTTGCGGCGTAGATCAGGCTGCGGAGCGTTGCCTTTTCCTTGACGATCTTCGCGTAGTACTCGACGTTGGTGGCGCGCGGCACGCCGTCGACGAGCGACGCGATGTAGGCCGGGCCGCCGACGTGATCGAGCTCGCCGCCGCGCGACAGCTCCTCTTTCAGCGTGATGAAGTCGATCGCCGCACCGCGCTCGCTCAGCGTCACCATGCGGTCGAAGATGCGGCGGTGCGCGTCGCGGTAGAAGTCGCGGCCGTCGATGACCTGCGCCGCGGTGTTGAACGCGTCGTTGTGCACGAGGATCGCGCCGAGCACCGAGCGCTCCGCCTCGAGATTGTGTGGAAGCGTTCGTTCTGCGGTGGCGATCGTTTCGGCCATGAGGGAGCAGGGAGAGAGGAGAGCAGCGATTGTAGCGGGATTGTCACAAGAACGCGACCGCTCGATCGACCATCAGACGCGGGGCATCCGCCCAAGCAGCGAGAGCAGGATGTAGAATCATCGGCCCATGCAAGACCTCACGAGCGGCTCGCTCTCGCGCCACCTGCTCAAGACGTCGAGCTTCATGCTCGTCGCGATGGTCTTCCAGACGCTGTACGTCCTCATCGACCTGTACTGGGTCGGACGTCTCGGCACCAGCGCGGTCGCCGCCGTCGCCGTCAGCGGCAACCTGATGTTCCTCGTGCTCGCCGCGACGCAGATGCTCGGCGTCGGCACGACGACGCTCGTGTCGCACGCGGTCGGACGCAAGGACCACGACGCGGCGCGGCTGGTGTTCAATCAGTCGCTCGGGCTCGCCGTCACGCTCGGCCTCCTCTTCTTCGCGCTCGGCGCGGTGCTGCGCACCCCGTACGCGCGCGCCCTCAGCGCCGACGCGGAGACCGCGACTCTCGCCAGCGACTACCTGCGCTGGTTCATCCCGTCGCTCGCGCTGCAGTTTCCGCTCGTCGCGATGGGCGCCGCGCTGCGCGGCACCGGCAACTTCAAACCCGGGATGATCGTGCAGAGCGCCACCATCGTCATCAACATCATCCTCGCGCCGGTGCTCGTTTTCGGATGGGGCACCGGCGTGGCGCTCGGCGTCGCCGGGGCGGCCATCGCCACGCTGCTCGCGATTGCCGTCGGCAACGTCTGGCTGGCGCTCTACTTCGCGCCGCCGGCGTCGTACCTCAAGTTCGCCGCCTCACAGGTCGCGCCGCGGCGCCGCCTGTGGACCGACATGATGAAGGTCGGGCTGCCGGCCGGCGCCGAATTCGGCATGATGACCGTCTACTTGCTCGTCATCTACGCGGTGAGCCGCCCGTTCGGCGCCAGCGCGCAGGCGGGCTTCGGCATCGGGATGCGCATCATCCAGGCGTGCTTCATGCCGGTGGTCGCGCTCGGCTTCGCGGTGGCACCGGTCGCGGGACAGAATTTCGGCGCGCGCCGCGGCGAGCGCGTGCGGCAGACGTTCTATGTCGCGGCGGGAATGGCCGCGGCCGGCATGGCGTGCGTCTTCCTCGTCTCGCAGGCGGCCGCCGCGCCGATGATCCGCGTCTTCACGAGCGAAGCGGCGGTGGTCTCGGTCGGCGAGGAATACCTGCGCATCGTCTCGTGGAGCTACATGGCGTCCGGGATCATCTTCGTGTCGTCGAGCATGTTCCAGGCGATGGGCAACACCATCCCGTCGCTCGTCAGCTCCGTGACGCGAATCGTCGGCACGGCCATCCCGGTCCTCTTCCTCTCGCGGATGCCGGGATTCACGCTGCGATGGGTATGGCTCCTCTCGGCGGTGACCGTCTTCGCGCAGATGGGGATGAGCCTGCTGCTGCTGCGCCGCGAGTTCCGGCGGCGGCTCGCGTTCGCCGCCGACGCTACAGCGACGCCAGCGCGTCTCTGAGCTTCCCGTAGTCCGGCTCGTTGCGCGCGTCGTCCAGGATCTCGCGGTACCTGATCGTGCCGCCGCGATCGATGACGAACGTGGCGCGCTTCGCAATGTCCTTCAGGCCGATCATGTCGGGGTTGACGACGCCGTACTGGCGGATGACGGTCTTGTTGTAGTCGCTGAGCAGGGGGAAGGTGAAGCGCTGCGCGTCGGCCCACGCCTTCAGCGCGAAGAACGTGTCGGTGCTGACCCCGATCACGTTGGCCGAGAGCCGGTTCAACTCGGACATCGTGTCGCGGAACGTGCACAGCTCCTTCGTGCACGTACCGCTGAACGCGGCAGGAAAGAACGCCAGGACCACCGGCCCCTTCTTCAGCTCCTCGGCGAGCGTGACGGGCGTGCGGTCCTGGTTCGTGAGCGTGAAGTCCGGCGCCTTCGCGCCGACGCGGGCGGCCTCGTCCATCAGGCGCCGGGCGTCTCGGCGCCCTCTTTGACGACCTTCACCTTCAGCGGCACGGTCACCTCGCGGTGCAGCTTCAGCGGCACGTCGTGCTCGCCGACCGTCTTGATCGCCTCGGGCAGGATCAGCTTGCGCCGATCGACCTCGAAGCCCTTGCTCTTGAGGTAGTCGGTGATGTCGGCCGCGGTCACCGATCCGTAGAGCTGCTCGGTCTCGCCGACCCGGCGCGCGATCGTGATGTCGACCGCGGCCAGGCGCGCGGCAATCGCCTCGGCGCCCGACTTCTCCTCCGCCTCGCGCGATTCCATGATCTTCCGCTCGCGCTCGACGTGCTTCTTGTTGCCATCGGTGGCCGGCAGCGCCAGCTTCCGCGGCAGCAGGTAGTTTCTGGCGTAGCCGTCGGAAACCTTGACGATCTCGCCGCGCTTGCCCAGCTTCTCGACGTGGTCTCTGAGAATGACTTCCATGATGTCCTCGTAGGCGGACCTGAAGGTCCGCCTCTACGTACAAACCGCGCCTGACGTTACGGCCCAATCCGCATGACGTCACGACCGTCGTGTCACCTTGGGGCCGTAGAGGCGGACCTTCAGGTCCGCCTGAATTTATTCGGCCGTGTACGGGATCAGCGCGAGCTGCCGCGCGCGCATGATCGCCGTGCGCAGCTTCCGCTGGTGCATGGCGCAGGTGCCCGAGATCCGGCGCGGCAGGATCTTCGCGCGCTCCGGCACGAACGGCATCAGCAGCTTCATGTCCTTGTAGTTGATGTCGTCGATCTTGTCCGCGCAGAACTTGCAGACCTTGCGGCGGCGGAACATGGGACGGCGCTGGCCGTCCTTCCCCTGCTGCGCGCCGTGCCCCCCGGTCTTGCCGCGGCCGCCGCTGCCAAAGCTTCTCTTGCCGCCGTTCATCGGTCCATCCCTTCAGGCAGGTCGAAACGATCGTCGCGGTCGTCGTCCACGTCGCCGCGCTGGCCCTCACCCGGCTGCCGGTCGGGCGGCAGGCCGCGCGCGACACGCCGCCGGCGCACGTTCTCGGTACGGCGCGTCCGCGTGCGATCGATGACCGACTGCTCCTCGTCGATGCGGACGACCAGGTGGCGGATGACGAGATCCGAGACCTTGAGCCGGCGGTCGATTTCCTTCATCACGTCGCCGCCGCCGTCGATGGTCTCGAGGACGTAGGTCCCTTCCTTGTGCGGTCCGATCTCGTAGGCGAGCTTGCGCCGGCCCCAGTTGTCGGTCTTCTCGATGGTTCCGCCAAGGCGCTGGGTGATCTGCTCGACCTGCGTGTGCAGGTCGGAGATCTGGGCGTCGGTCGCCTCGGGCGACACGACGTAGACGAGTTCGTACTTCCGTTTCATGTCTCTCCTTCTGGACTAAGCGGCCGCCATGTGAACACCACGAAGGTCGCTGGCGCGACCTCCACGAAGCCCACGAAGAACGAAGAATCGAATCGTCTTCGTGCGCTCCGTGCTGGCCAAAGGCCTTCGTGGTTATCGAAGCAGCAAGGAGCTAGTCGTTCATCAGTCCGGGTCCGTGGCGCCCGGGTTGTACGTGTTCATCACCTTGGCGATGCCTTCCGCGGCAAACATCTCGGCGGCGTCCGCCGCCCGGGCGATGAACTCTCCGAGCGCCGGCTGTTCGTCGGCCTCGAACTTCGAGAGCACGTGATCCGCGAGATCCCTCCGCGCATCGCCGCGCCCCACCCCCAGCCGGAGCCGGGGAAACTCCATGGTCCCGAGCCGCTCGATGCACGACTTGAGACCGTTGTGGCCGCCCGCCGACCCGCGCGCCCGCGCGCGCAAGCGGCCGAACGGCAACGCCACCTCGTCGACGACCACGAGCAGGTCGCCGGCCTCGATTCCGTAGTAGCGCGTCAGCGCCGCCACCGCGTCGCCGCTGCGGTTCATGAACGTCAGCGGCTTGGCGACGAGCAGCGGATCCGCGCCGAACCTCTTCGCGATGAATGCGTCCGGCACCTGCGACGGCGCCATCGCCAGCGTCAGGCCGTGCCGCTTCGCAATCTCGTCGACCACCATGAAGCCGACGTTGTGCCGCGTCTCCCGGTACTCGCGACCGGGATTGCCGAGTCCGACGATGAGCTTCACGCCGTTCAGGCGGACCTGAAGGTCCGCCTCTACTTCTTTTCTTTCGCTTCCTTCTCGTCGGTCTTGCCCTTCTTGATGACCTCGGGCTCCGCCGGCGTCGCGCCCGCGGCAGCAGCCGGTGCGGCCTCCGCACCTTCGGCCGCCGTCGTCGTCGCCGACTCCTCGGCCTTCGGCATCACGACGTGCACCAGCATCGTCTCGCCGTCCGTCACGGCCTTCCACTTCGGGTTGGTCGGCACGTCCTTGACGCGGATCGACTGGTGGAGCATCAGCTCGCTGACGTCCACGGTGATGTTCTCCGGGATGTCGGTCGGCAGGCACTGCACCTGGATTTCACGCGTGACGAAGTCGAGCAACCCGCCCTGCTGCTTGACGCCCTGCGGCTCGCCCTTCACCACGACGGGCACGGAGACGACGATCGCCTTGTCCATCGCGAGCTGATAGAGATCGGCGTGCAGCAGCTGGTGCGTGATCGGATCGAGCTGGTAGTCACGCACCATCACGCGCGATTCGCCGCCATCGAGCTTCAGGTTGATGAGCGTGTTGGCGCCCGACTCGGAGTGGAGGATGCGGAGCAACTCCTTCGGGTCGACGGCCACCGGGACGCCTTCCGGCGCCTGGCCTTCCTTGCGCGCGCCGTAGACGACGGCGGGGATCTGACCCGCGACGCGGAGGCGGCGTGCCTCGTTCTTCCCTCTGCCGTCACGCTTCTTGGCGTCAAGTGATGCGTCCATATCGCTCCTGCGGTTCACCCTTCGAGGTTCTCGCTTCTCCGTTCGTGTTCACGTTCGAACCAGAACACGAACCGAGCACCCAGCACCACGAAGCCGTGAACTGCCGAATGCCGTTTGCCTATACGAACAACGACGAAACCGACGTCTCCTCGTGAATACTGCGAATCGCCTGCCCCAGCAGCCGTGCGACCGAGAGCACGACGATCTTCCTGCACTGCTGCGCGTTGGCGCTCAGCGGGATCGTGTTGGTGACGATCAGCTGGTCGAGCGGCGAGTTCTCGATGCGATCGATCGCCGGTCCCGACAGCACGCCGTGCACCGCGCAGGCGAGCACCCGCTCGGCGCCGGCCGCCTTCAGCGCGCTGGCGCCCTTCTGAATCGTTCCCGCGGTGTCGATGATGTCGTCCTGGAGAATACAGGTCCGTCCCTGCACGTCGCCGATGACGTTCATCACCTCCGCCGAGCCGTCCTCCGATCGCCGCTTGTCGATGATCGCCAGTTCCGCGTCGAGCCGCTTCGCGTAGGCGCGCGCGCGTTCGGCGCCGCCCGCGTCCGGCGACACGATGGTCAGCTTCGGATAGTTCAGCCGCGACAGGTACTCGATGATCACCGGCGCCGCGAACAGGTGATCCACCGGGATGTCGAAGAACCCCTGGATCTGCGCCTTGTGCAGGTCCATGGTCAGCACGCGATTGGTCCCCGCCGCGCTCAGCAGGTTCGCCACGAGCTTGGCCGAGATCGGCACGCGCGGCTTGTCCTTGCGATCCTGGCGCGCGTAGCCGTAATACGGCACCACCGCCGTGATGCGCGCCGCCGACGAGCGGCGGAACGCGTCGACCATGATCAGCATCTCCAACAGGTGCTGGTCGACCGGGGTCGACGTCGGCTGCACGATGAACACGTCGGTGCCGCGGATGTTCTCGTCGATCTGAAACGACACCTCGCTGTCCGGGAAGCGGCGCAGCCGCGCCTGCCCGACCGCGATGCCGAGGAAATCCGCGATTTCCCGCGTCAACTGCGGATGGGCGCTTCCCGAAAAGACCTTCAGGTCTCCCAGGCCCGTCGACATCAACCCTTCACCACTGAGCGGCCTTCTCATCCTGCTCGACCCTGTCGACGTGTAAACGGCCTGATCGCTGAATCGCCCCCCGCCCCGCCTTGGCACGCACTTCGCGCGTGCTTCGGCGCGGCCCGCCTACGCTGCGCTTCGGCGAGGCAGGCTTTGGTTGGGGCGGAAGGATTCGAACCTTCGAATACGGGATCCAAAGTCCCGCGCCTTACCGCTTGGCCACGCCCCACCATGTGAGCTTTGGTACTGACCGATCAGCGAGGGGCTGTGGAAACTCTTAGTGTAGTCGAGACTTCCGGGGGGCAGCAAGGCGGGCGTAATCGCCTCGCCCGAGTGATTCGGTCAGCAGGACCTGCCACCCCGAGCCCTCCAGCCGCGAGACCGCGGCGACGGCATCGCGCCGTTTCTGAAACAGCCCGAAAACGGTCGAGCCGCTGCCCGACATCGACGCCGCCAGCGCGCCCACGCGGCGAAGCGCGGCCTTCATCTGGTCGATTTCCGGGTGATGACGCGCGATCGGCGCCTCCAGGTCGTTGATCATCTGCGCGGCCCGCGAGGGCCACGGCCCCGGCACGTGCTGCGGCTCGCGCGGGGCACGTGACAGCTGTCGTTCCGAGTCGTACCAGCCGTAGGCTTCGCTCGTGGACACGCCAAACCCGGGGATCAGCAGCACGATCCAGTGGCGCGGCAGGTCCGCCAGCGGATAGACCTCTTCGCCGCGGCCGAGCCCGAGCGCGGTGCCGCCGGACAGGAAGAAGGGCACATCCGAGCCAATGTGCGCAGCCAGGTCGGTCAGCTGCGACGGCTTCACGGGCACCCGCCACGCGTGCGCGAGCGCCATCAGCGCGGCCGCCGCGTCGGCGCTCCCGCCCCCGAGCCCCGCCTGCAGCGGGATCCGCTTTTCGAGCTGCACGACCACGTCGCGAACGGGACCACTGCGGCGGATCGATCGCCACAGCGTCTCCGCCGCGCGCCAGATCAGGTTGGATTGATCGAGCGGGACGCCGGCCGACGAGCATTCGATGGCGAATGGACCCTCGCGCGGGATGCAGCGGATCATGTCGTGGAGCGCGAGCGCCTGGAAGACCGTCCGCAGCTCGTGGAAGCCGTCGGGCCTCGTGCCGAGCACGCGGAGATCGAGGTTGATCTTCGCGTGCGCCCGGATAACGACTGTCGCTGGCATTGACGAATCAGCGGCCCAAGGGGCCGCTGTCTCTCAGCTCGTCGAGCGTGATCGGGTCGGCGCCAGGCGGCACGTTGACGGTGAACGCCGCGTCCTCGAGGTCCTTGTTGGTCTCGATCTGCGAGAGCGCCGCGGTGAGATCGACGCTCACGTCCGGCTGCGACGATTGCAGGCGCACCGATTGCGGGAAGTTGCCGCTCCAGGCGGGATATTCGATCTGCCAGCCAGCACGCGTCGCGGCGCGGACGGTCCATCCGCCGCGCTCCGGTTCGAGGTAGAGCCTCGCGCCGCCGGCAAGGTCGATCGACGCCCATCCATTGGCATGACGCCGTGCCGCTGTCGCCTGCGGCGCCGGGACGACGCACCCCGTGAGGATCGCCTGCAGGTCGGCCGGGCCGAGGGCGACGCCGGTGAGCGCGCCGAGAATGTCCTCGGGCTTCGGGCCACGCAGCACGCGCGGCTCGTCGCGCGGCAGCAGCAGCGTTGCGTTCCCGCCGCTCGCGACGAGGATGAACGCCGGCGCGCCAAACGGCGCGACGCCTTCGAGCCGCATCGACGCCGGCCGGGCAAAGCCGGCGACCACCCGTCCACGCAACCGCTGACGTCCGGCGCGTCCCGACATCCCGATCTCCGCCGTCAGCGTGCGCACGCCGGTGCACGCCGCGGAGAGCTGCATGTGAACGGTCTTGAAGTCAGGAAAGGGAACGCCCGCGTCGGCGGGGAGCGTGATACGCGGATGAGCGCAGGATGAAATGAAAACTCCCAGGAACCAACTTCCAACTCCCAGGACCAGTCTCCTTGGTATCAGCGCACCTTACCTCGCGCATCCGCGATCTTCTTCTCGACCACGGCCTTGTTGATGTCCCCTTCGTCGCCCTGCAGCGCGCGCGTCCACGCGGCAATCGCGTCGGCCCAGCGCCCGCGCTTGGCGAGGATGTCGCCCATGTGCTCCTGCACGGTGGCGTTGCGCGGCATCTGCTGCGCGGCCGGCGTGATGTATTTCTCCGCCTGGTCGTAGTCGCCGCGGCGGTAGTACGCCCACCCGAGGCTGTCGAGATAGTTCGGGTTGTTCGGCTCGATGTCGAGCGCCCGGCGCACGAGGCGAATCGCCTCGTCGAGCTGCTGCCCGCGGTCCGCGAGCAGGTAGCCGAGATAGTTCAGCGCGTCGGCGTTGCCCGGCTCGAGCGCCACGAGCTGACGGACGGTCCGCTCCGCGTCCTGTTTGCGTCCGGTGTTGCTATAGAGGTCCGCGAGCGCGAGCTGCGTGGTTGCGTCGTTCGGGTTCGCGCGCGCGACGGGTTCGAGCACCGTGATTGCGCGCGCGGAGTCGCCAAGCTGCTGCAGCGCGTGCGCGCGCAGCTGGGGGAACCGCAGGTCGTCGGGGTGCTGCATCTGCCCCTGGCCGGCGAAATCGGCGGCGCGCTGGTACTCCTTCGCGCCGAGGAGCGCCGCGATGCGGCGCACCTTCAGCTCGCGGCTGTTGGGCGCGACCGCGAGCGCCTTCGTGTACGAATCCGCCGCGTCCTTCAGCCGTCCGGCCTGCTCCTGGAACTGGCCGAGCATGTTCGCCACGCGCGGCTCGTCCTCCACGATCTCCTCGAGCGCGGCGATGGCGCTGTTCATGTCGCGCGCGACGACGAAGGCCTGCGCGAGCGCGAGGCGGCCCTGCACCGACAGCGGGTTCTCGTTGACGACGCGCGTCAGCGCCTGGATGGCCTTGTCCGCCTGGTTGTTGCGCGTATAGAGGCGGCCGAGCGTGTACTGAAGATTGAGGTCGGTGAGCCCCGACGGGTTGTCGGTGACGCGCTCGAGATTCGCGATGGCCTGCCTGACGAGCTCCACGGCGGCGGTCTGGGCGGCCTGGCCGCGGCCGGTGTCCTCGGAGCGCGAGGCGTAGAGCATGCCGAGCACGCGGTGCGCCTCGGAATTGCTGTCCTCAATCTGCAGCGCTTCCTTGGCCACGCGCTCCGCGTCGTCGCCCGCGTCACGCCGCAGGTGAAACGCGGCGAGCTCCGCGCGCACCTCGGCCGACTTCGGATCGGCCGCGACCGCTTTCTCGAGCTGCGCCTGCGCGCCCCTCGAGTCGCCGGCCGCTTCGAGATGACGGGCCATGAGAAAGTCGAAGTACGCGTCGGCGTTGGTCTGCGCGGACGCGGCGTGCGGCGTCAGGCACAACGCCGCGCCAAGTGCAACGGACGCGACGTGCAAGGTGCGCATGGGCACAGCGATTTTAGCTCAGAATGCTATAGTTTCCAGCGTGCCGATCGACACAGAGTTGCTCGAAATTCTCGCGTGTCCCAACTGCAAGACCCCGGTGAAGCTCGTGAAAAACGGCACCGCGCTCAAGTGCGCCACCTGTCACCGTGTCTATCCGATCAAGGACGACATCCCGGTCATGCTCATCGACGAAGCCACGATTGAGCCGGAAGCGGCTGGATAGTAGTTGGTAGTTGGTAGGCCAGCCACCCGCCACCAACCAGCAACCCCGGCCGATGAAGATCCTTATCGTCCGGCTGCGACTGATCGGCGATGTCGTGCTGACCACGCCTCTGCTGCGTGCCATCAAGCGCAGGCATCCCGCCGCCCGGCTGACCTACCTGGTCGAGCCCGCCGCCCTCCCGGTCGTCCGCGGCAATCCCCACCTCTCGCAGATCGTCGTCGCGCCGAGGCGGCGCGGCCTGGCCCGCGTGCGCGACGACCTCTCGATCGCGCGGCGGCTCCGGCGCGAGCGCTTCGAGATCGCGATCGACCTGCACGGCGGGCCGAGGGCCGCCTGGTTCACGTGGGCCAGCGGCGCGCCGATGCGCATCGGCTACGCGATCGCGGGGCGCTCGTGGATGTACACGCAGGTCATCGGCCGCACGCCGGACGAGGCGCCGCGCGCATCGGTGGCGAACCAGTGGGACCTGCTCGCGCCGCTCGACGTCGGACCGCCGGATCCGGCCCGCGACCCGCTCGAGATGGTCGAGGACGCGCAGGCCGCCGCCTCCGTCGATCGCCGGCTGCGCGACGCGCGCATCACGGGTGCGCACCCGATTGTCGTCGTGCACGTGAGCGCGGGGAACCCGTTTCGCCGCTGGCCACGCGAGTCGTTCGAGGCGCTCGTCGTCGCGCTCGCGCGGCGCGACGCGTCCCGGCGCATCATCCTCACGTCGGGACCGTCCGACGCCTCCGCCGCGCAGGCGATTGCCGACGGCGCGCGCGCCGCGCTCGGACCGCTGGCGGCCGCCGTGCCCGACATCGGTGAATTCGACCTCGCCGAACTGCGGGCGCTCGTAGGGCGCGCGGCGGTGTACATTGGGGGCGACAGCGGACCGCTGCACATCGCCGGCACGACGACCACGCCGATCGTCGCGCTGCTGGGGCCGACGCTCCCCGCGCGCTCGATGCCGTGGCGCGACGCGAGGTGGTTTGCCGAAGCGGTCGACGCGGGGCCGCTCGAATGCCGGCCGTGCCGTCAGCGCGAGTGCGTGCCCGGCGACTTCCGCTGCCTGACGCACATCACGGCGGAACAGGTGGCCGCGGCAGCCGAGCGCGCCTTGGACGAATCAGGGGTCGTGACAAAGAGCCTATGACCACCGCAGCAGCGATGAGCATGACGCACCCGCGGACCGCGCCCGGCCTCGAGCGCGCGACCGTGGCGCTGCTGCTCTGCTTCGTCGCCTCGCTGCAGATCTCGATCGCCGCCGCGAACATCCTGCTGGCGCTGATGATGGTCTGCTGGGTCGCGCAGATCGTCCAGGAGAAGACGCTGCCGGCCGTGCCGCGCTTCTTCTGGCCGCTCGCCGCCTACGGCGCGGTCACGCTCGTCGTCTCGGCCTTCTCACTCGATCCGCGGACCAGCCTCATCGACGACAAGCAGCTCGTGCTGTTCGTCATCGTGCCGGCGGTCTACCAGATCGCGCGCGGCGAACGTGCCGCGCTCGTCGTCGACGTCATCGTCTCGGTCGGCGCCGCGAGCGCTGCCTACGGCATCATCCAGTACGGCCTGCTGCACTACGACAACCTCGGACGCCGTCCCGAGGGCGCGATGTCGCACTACATGACCTACTCGGGCCTGTTGATGCTCGTCCTCTGCGCGGCGGCGGCGCGGCTGATCTTCGGCCGGCGCGGCCGCACGTGGCCGGCGCTCGTCATGCCGGCGCTCGTCGTCGCCCTCGCGCTGACGCTCGGCCGGAGCGCCTGGATCGGCGCCTCCGCCGCCATCGCACTGCTGCTGGCGCTCAAGGACCTGAAGCTGACGGTGCTGCTGCCCGTGTTCATCGCCATTCTCTTCGCGGTCGCGCCGGGCACGGTGACCCGGCGCGTGATGTCGATTTTCGACCCGCAGGAGCCGACCAACCAGGACCGGCTGGCGATGATCGAGATCGGCGCGCGCATCGTCAACGCCCATCCGCTCACGGGCGTCGGCCCGAACATGATTCCGCGCGTCTACGCGCAGTACCGGCCCGATTACGCGATCAACCCGGTCAACCCGCACCTGCACAACGTGCCGCTGCAGATCGCGGCCGAGCGCGGCGTGCCGGCGGCGCTGCTCTGGCTCTGGTTCGTCGGCGCGCTGCTCGTCGCGCAGTTCCGGATGTTCAGAGCGCAGTCGGACAAGGTGCCCGCGGCCGCGGCGCTGGCCGCCGTGGCGGCGATGCTCGCCGCGGGACTGTTCGAGTACAACTTCGGCGATTCCGAGTTCCTCATGCTGTTCCTCGTCCTCGTCACGCTGCCGTTCGCGGCGGCACGCGACGAACATGCAACTGCCGCCGCTCGCGCCTGATCGCGCGGCCCGCCTCGCGTCCGCCTTCTCCACCGCGCACGTGCTCGTCGTCGGCGACGCGATGCTCGACACGTTCATCGTCGGGCGGGTGACGCGCATCTCGCCCGAGGCGCCGGTGCCGGTCGTCGCCTTCGATCACCAGACGCACCGCATCGGCGGCGCCGCCAACGTCGCGCACAACATCACGGCGCTCGGCGGCCACGCGACGCTGGTCGCGGTGACGGGGCAGGACGACAACTCGAACCTCCTGCTGCAGGGGTGCCGCGACGCCGGCATCGAGGCCGGGTTCATCGCCACCGATTCCGGGCGCGTGACCACGACCAAGGTGCGCATCGTCACGGAGCGCAACCAGCAGGTGGCGCGCGTCGATTACGAGAACGACGCGGAGATCTCCGGCGACATCGAGCACGGGCTCGTCGGCGCGGTGCGCACGCACGGCGGCGACGCGTCGGCCATCATCGTCTCGGACTACCTGAAAGGGTGCGTGACGACGCGCGTGATGGACGCCGCCCTCGACGTCGCGCGGCAGCGCGGGATCCCGCTGCTCGTCGACCCGAAGATTCCGCACATCGACTACTACGCGGGCGCCACGCTGATCACGCCGAACCATCACGAGGCGGAAATCGCGACCCACACGCGCATCCGGTCGGCGACCGATGCCCGGCTCGGCGCGAGCGCGTTTCGAGACCTGGCCAAATGCGAGGCGGTGCTGATGACGCGCGGCGACCAGGGCATGTGGCTGCTCGCCAGCGACGCCGAGGGGCAGCTCGCCGCGGCGGCGCGCGAGGTCGCCGACGTGACCGGCGCGGGCGACACGGTGATCGCCACCCTGGCGCTGGCGATCGGGTCGGGCGCCACGACGCTCGAAGCCGCGCACCTGGCCAACGAGGCGGCGGGCATCGCGGTCGGCAAGTTCGGCGCCGCGACCGTCACGCCGACCGAACTGCTGCGGGCGCTGCAGGCCCACGCCGAGCGCTGACGCATCACGGCCGTGCGCGCACCGCGACGCTCCGTCATCATCGGCCTCGACAGCCTGGCGATTGCGCTGGCGCTGCTGGCACGCGCGATCCTCCGCACGCGCGGCCTGGCGTTCGACGTCGGGTCGCTCCACGTCTCGCTCGGCTCGCCGCACCGGGCGCTGCTGGCGCTCTTCGCCGTCGTCGTCGTCCGCCTGGCCGTCGCGCGTCGCATCGGCCCGTTCGGGCTGTGGAGCGACAGGTGGCAGCGCCTGCTCGACGCCACCGTGCACGAACCGCTGCTCGTCGACGCGCCGGCTGGCGTATGGCGGCGCGCGCTGCTGGCTGCCGCCGGCATCGGCGCCGCGCTCGCGACGCTCCTTCACCAGCAGGTCTTGCATCTCGACTGGGTGCCCGACCTCGGCGATCCGCTGTTTTCGATGTGGCGGGTCGGATGGGTGGCGCATCAGATCGCCACTGACCCACTGCACCTCTTCGACGCGAACATCTTCTATCCGCAGGGGCTGACGCTCACCCTGTCTGACCCCGTCATCCTGCCGGCGCTCACGATCGCGCCGTTGCTCGCCGTGGGCGTTCACCCCGTCGTCGCCTACAACATCCTGTTCCTCTCGGGCTTCTGGCTGTCCGGCGTCGCGACCTACCTGCTCGTCGAGCGGCTGACCGGGTCGGCGCGCGCGGCCTTTGTCGCGGGGCTGACCTACGCGTGCTATTCGTACCGCTTCGAGCACTACAGCCATCTCGAGCTGCAGATGACGCAGTGGATGCCGCTGGGGCTGCTGGGGTTACATCAGTTCCTCGCCACCGGCCGCCGCCTCTATGCGGTGGCCTTCGGACTGGCGGGTGTCGCGCAGCTCTACTCGTCGATGTACTACGCGGCGTTCTTCCTCGTGTACGCGACGGTCGTCGGCCTCGGGCTGCTGCGAATCCACCGGCCGCCGATGCGCCCGCTCGCAGCGCCGCTGGCGATCGCTGCGGCGATCGCGGCGGTGCTGGCCGTGCCGATCACGTGGGCGTTCGTCGCGGCCGAGCCGATCAAAGGCGCCCGTGGAACCTTCGAGGTGGAGTTTTACAGCGCCTACCCGTCGGACTTCCTGCGTGCGAACCGCTCGAGCCTGCTCTGGAACGGGCGCCTGCGGCCGCCCGCGCCCGAGCGCACGCTGTTTCCCGGCGCGGCGCCGCTGTCACTCGCGGTGCTCGGCGTCGCGCCCCCGTTCGGGACGCTGCAGCTGGCCTACGCCGCGGGTCTTCTCGCGTCAGTAGACGGGGCGCTCGGCCTGCACGGCGTGGCGTATCCGTACTACTACTGGCTGCTGCCGCCGTTCCGCGGCCTGCGCTCGCCGGCACGCTTCGCGGCGCTGGTCGGGCTCACGCTCGCCATCCTGGCGGGGTTCGGCGCGCGGCGCGCGCTGCGCTGGCGTCCCTCGCGCGCGTATCAACAGGCGATGTTCGCCGTGCTCGTCGCGTTCGTGATGCTCGACGCGTGGCCGTCGTTGCGGCTCGAGCCGGTCTGGAAGGAGCCGCCGCCCATCTACGACGTGTTCCGCTACGCGCCGGGCGCCATCCTCCTCGAGACGCCGCTCCCGAACGACGAGGTCTTCAACATCCCCTACATGTATTTCTCGACGTGGCACTTTGCGAAGATGGTGAACGGCTACAGCGGGTTCGTTCCCGGGTCGTACCGCGACTTCTTCAAGGAGATGGTGTTCTTTCCCGACACGCGCAGCATCGCCGCGCTCCGCCGACGCGGCGTCACGTATGTGAGCGTCAACTGCGGCATCGGCACGTTCGTGTCGCCGAGCGAGTGCGGCGTGCTGCTCGACGCCGTGCGCCGCGACGGACGCTTCCGGCTGACGTCGAGCGTCGAGTGGAACGGGCACACGGTGCAGCTCTACGAGGTGCTCCCGCCGTAATCAGTGAAACCCGCGCGTCTTCACGACGCCTCCCTCGGCGCCGGCGAGCGCGTGATAGACGACGAACGCGTCGGGATCGATCTCGCGGACGATCGCCTTCACCTTGCCGATCTCGAGCCGCGTCACCACGCAGTAGAGGATGTCGCGCTCGCGGCCGCTCATGCCGCCGAATCCGCGATAGATCGTCACGCCGCGGCCGAGCGCGTGCATGATCCGCTGCCGGATCTGGGCGTGGTGATCGGAGACGATCGTCACCGCCGTGTACTCGTCGATGCCGTGGATGACGAAGTCGAGCGTCCGCGCCGCCGCCAGGTAGGTGAGGATCGAATAGAGCGCGGGCTCGACGCCGAGCAGCGCGATCGCCGAGAGGAACAGCACCGCGTTGAAGCCGAGGATGATGTCGCCGACGCGCAGCAGGTCGCCGCGGCGGCTGATCAGCAGCGCCGCGATCTCGGTGCCGTCGAGCACCGCGCCGCCGCGGATGGCGAGGCCGATGCCGGCGCCGAGGAAGAAGCCGCCGAAGACCGCGGTGAGCACGAGGTCCGGCGTCACGTCGGGGAACGGCACGAAGGCGAGCGCGACCGCGAGGCCCGCGATGCCGAGCACGCTCCGCGCGGCGAACAGCGCGCCCATCTGGTGGAAGCCGAGCGCGACAAACGGCAGGTTGATGGCCGGCAGCAGCGCCGCCAGCGGCAGCCCCGTGACGCGCGAGACGAGCATCGACACGCCGGTCACGCCGCCGTCGATGAACCCGCTCGAGACCAGGAAGCCCTTGATGCCCATGGCCGCCGAGAGGATGCCGGCCGCGATGAAGGCGGCGTTGATCGACTCGCGGCGCAGGCGAGATCTCAATGCCGGAAGTGCCTGCGGCCCGTGAACACCATCGCCAGGCCGTGCTCGTCGGCGGCGGCAATCACTTCCGAATCCTTCAGCGATCCGCCGGGCTGCACGACTGCGGTCGCGCCGGCGGCGGCAATCGCGTCGAGGCCGTCGCGAAACGGGATGAAGGCATCCGATGCCGCGACCGACCCCTTCAGGACATCCGCGCCGAGAGACGCGGCCTTCATGCGCGCGACGTTCGCCGCGTCGACGCGGCTCATTTGACCCGCACCGATCGCGATCGTCCGCTCGGCGGCCGTGAAGATGATCGTGTTGGACTTCACGTGCGCGCCGATGCGCCACGCAAAGCGCAGTGCCTGCCACTCGGCGCTGGACGGCTGACGCCTCGTCACGACGCGAAGCCCGTCCGACGGCCACGGCCGCGACGCCTCGACGACGCGGTCGCGTTCCTGCACGAGCACGGCGCCGAGGATGGATCGCACGTCGTGTCCTCCTGCGCGCGCCGCGCGCGAGAAATCAGCGACCACCACCCGCATCTGCGACTTCGCCGCCAGCGTCGGCCTCGCGCCCTCGTCAACGCCCGGCGCAATGACCGCGTCGATCTTGGTCGCGACAATCGCGGCTGCGGTCTCGACGTCGATCGGCCGGTTCAAGCCGACAATCCCGCCGAACGACGACAGGCGGTCGGCGTCGCGCGCGCGCACGTAGGCCTCGGCCGCGGTGGCGCCGGTCGCGGCGCCGCACGGGTTGGTGTGCTTGATGACCGCCGCCGCGGGTTCGTCGAACTCGAGCACGATGCGCGAGGCGGCGTCGAGGTCGAGCAGGTTCGTGTACGACAGCTCCTTCCCCTGCAGCACCTGCGCGTTGCCGAGACCCGTCGCCGGATCTTCCGCGTACCACGCTGCCTGCTGGTGCGGGTTCTCGCCGTAGCGCAGGTCTTGGATCTTGCGCAGCGCCAGGTTCATGCGCGCCGGCAGATCAGCCGAGTCCACGAGGACGCGCCCGCCGTCGGTGTCACGGTGATATCCGTCGGCATCGACGCTGATGCTCGCCAACGTCGAGGCAATCGCCGTGTCGTAATCGCCGGTGTGCGCGAACGCCTTCCGCGCCAGCTCGAACCGGAACTCGCGCGCCGGTCCGCCGGGGCGATCGAGCTGCTCGAGGACCGCCGGGTAATCCGACGGCGAGACGACGACGAGGACGTCCTGGAAGTTCTTGGCAGCGGCGCGCACCAGGCTCGGGCCGCCGATGTCGATTTCCTCGACGAGCGCGTCGAACGGCGTGTCGGGATTCGACGCGGCCTTCACGAACGGGTAGAGGTTCACGACGACCAGGTCGATGAGCGTGATGCCGTGGGTCGAGGCCGACGCGAGGTCTTCGGGACGCCCCCGGCGCGCCAGGATGCCGCCGTGCACCAGCGGGTGCAGCGTCTTGACGCGGCCGTCCATCATCTCGGGAAATCCTGTGACGTCGGAGACGCCGATCACGGCGAGGCCGGCCTCCTGGAGCGCCCTGGCGGTCCCCCCGGTCGACACCAGTTCGAAGCCGCGGGCGGCCAGTCCACGGGCAAAATCGGCCAGTCCGGTCTTGTCCGAGACGCTGATCAGGGCTCTATGCATGAGCGGTTCTGCGCAAGGGAGTAACAGGCCGATCGTATTGAAAGAGCAGTGCTTCCGGTCCCCGACCCTTGACAGACGTGTAACGGATGCTTAGGATAACGCTGCGTTAAGGGGCGTTCCCTCAGCGTAGCAGTCGAGGCCGCGCAAGCACTCGCGGTCTTTTTTTGTGTCCGGAAGCTCATCTGCGGCTTCCACGGGCATGTTTCAGCAGGGAAGAAGAACGATGCGTATCACAGGTAAGGTCAAGTGGTTCAACAACGCCAAGGGCTACGGATTCATTGAACGGGAGGGTGGCAGCGACGTGTTCGTACACTATTCCGCAATCAGTGGCAACGGCTTCCGGTCCCTGGAAGAGGGTCAGGCCGTCGAGTTCGAAATCGTCGACGGCCCCAAGGGTCCGCAGGCGGGGAACGTCACCAAAGCCTAGAACCACTTCACGACCTGCCCGGCGCCCCTCGCGGCGCCGGGCTTCATACCCCGGCACTCCCCCTCACCCTTCTCCTTCGTCCTTCGCACTCCCCTTCATCGCCCGCGCGGTGAATGCGACCTTCCCCTGCTTGACGGCGACGCGGAAGGCGACCTCGGAGTTCCCTTTCTGCTGGAAGGCGCCGACCTGCGTCTTGATCAGGTCTGCGAACTTGTGGAACGGGATGGCGTCCTCACCCACCTCGCGGCGCGCCTCGGTCAGGCTCTCGTAGAGATCCTGCAGCTTGTCCATCTCCCGGGTCGGATCGCTGAAGGTCGTCACGTGCAGGATGCGGTCTTGCGGCCGCTTCGGCCTGTCCTCGGCCGGCGGCTTCAGGTTGGCGAAGGGGCCCGGACGCCCCTCTTCACGCGCCTTGAGGCCGCGGTCCCAGAGGTCGCTGAACGTCTGGAAGCGTGACTGCAGCGTGTTGAAACGGAAGCGGCCGCCGGTGTTCGAGATGTGCGTGTTATCGAGGCGGCGCACCATCGCATTGACGCGCCCGCGCGTTTCCCACGGCGGCCGCGGCAGGCGGCCGGAGAAGAACATGTTGTACTCCGCCTCGAGCCGCTTCAGCTCCGCTTCGAGGATTTCGAGCTCGCGATCGAGGTCGGAGGACTCCTGCTTGGCCACCGTCTGCTCATTCTAGACCCACTACCGCAGGCCGGTCCGCCGGAACGGGATGGGCGCCGGCACGCATCCCGGTTCCTGTCTATGAAAGGTCGGAGTATAAATCTTGCGTGGTGCTCACGCGGCGCGCCGGACGCACTGAAAAGGACACGTGGAATCGCCCGTGGATCGTCGCCGCATTCTTTCTCGTCGCGACGATCATCATGACGTGGCCGCTCGTGACGGTTCTGCCCCGGCAGATTGCCGGAGACCTCGGGGATCCGTTATTCAACTCCTGGGTCCTGCGCTGGACAAGTGGCCAGGTCCTGGCGGCACTGCACGGTGATCTGGCGGCGCTGTCCCTCTACTGGCAGGGCAACATCTTTTATCCGTCGCCCCTGACGCTCGCGTATTCGGAGCATCTCACGCCTCAGATGCTCCAGATCCTGCCGGTCATGGCCGCGACCGACAACGTCATCCTCTGTTACAACCTGCAGCTCCTCGTCACGTTCGTCCTGTCGGGCCTCGGGATGTACCTGTTCGTGCGCGAGCTGACGGGTCAGCCGCTTGCCGCCGTCTTCGCCGGTGTGGCGTTCGCGTTCGCGCCCTTTCGCGTCGCCCAGTACTCACACCTCGAAGTGCTCTCGAGCCAGTGGATGCCGTTCACCCTGTATGGGTTCCGACGGTTCTTCGTGACGGCGCGGTGGCGTCCGCTCCTCGGCGGGACCGCGGCGCTCGTGGCACAGGGACTGTCGTGCGGGTATTACCTGGCGTATTTCACGCCGTTCGCAGTGGCGTATTGCGTCTACGAAATGGTTGTTCGCGGCACGTTGAGCGACGGCCCGACGTGGCGCGCGCTCCTTGGCGCCGGCGGGGTCGCGCTGCTGGTAACCGCCTTCTTTCTCTGGCCGTATCTTCAGGTGCGACTCCTCGCCGACACCGGCGTGCGCGACCCGGCCGAGATCCAGGAACTTTCCGCCGATACACACGCCTTCGCCACGATCTCGGAGAACTCCAGGTTATGGGGATCGCGCATTCGCGCCTGGCCCCGAGTCCAAGGCCTGGGTTTCCCCGGCTTCGCGATCCTGTTGTTCGCCGCCGCCGCGTGTGGCATCGGGGTGGTCCGGGCCGGCGCCCACGCGCGCCGCGCCGGTCTGCGCCAGGCGCGGTGGCGGCACGCGCCAGCCCTCCTCCTTGGTGTCACGCTGATCGCGCTGCTCGTCGTGCTGGGACACACGCTGGTCACCGGGCGACTCATGATGTCGATCGCGGGCATCACGGTGAGCAAGCGGAGCACGATGCGCCTGCTCGCCGAGATCGTGGCCGTCGTGAGTGCGTCGCTGATCGTCTCGCCGGTGCTGCGGCGCATCGCCCGCGGGGTGCCGGAGTCCACGCTGGGATTCTTCGCCGGCGCCGCGATGGCATCCGCCTGGCTGTCGCTCGGTCCCACGATGTACGCCAACGGCAACGACATCGGTCCCGGCCTCTATAACGTCTTCTATCGGTGGGTGCCGGGCTTCGACGGATTACGCGTAGTGACGCTCTATTTCATGCTCGTCGCGTTCTTTCTCGCTGTCCTGGCCGGGCTTGGAGCCGCGTCGCTCATCGCCGGCGGACACAGAGCGGGACGCCTTCTGGTCGGTGTCGGCATGATCGCGATCATGGCAGAAAGCTGGAGCGTACCGACCCCCCTGAACGTGCGTTATTCGGATCCGCGCTACGCGCTTCCTCGCGCCGAGATCACCGTGTTGCCGCAGCTCAGTGGGGCGTACCAGATGATTCGGTACTTACCAGCTGACACGGTGCTGGCCGAATTTCCCCTCGGCCCGATCCCATGGGAAATCCAGTACACCTTCTACGCGGGCTATCATCGCAAGCCGATCGTGAACGGGTATTCGGGTTTCTACCCGTCGAGTTACGTACGACTCGTAGGGCCGCTCTCGCACCGTCCTTCCGGTGACGAAGCGTGGAACGCCCTCATCTCCTCGGGCGCGACGCATGCCATCGTGCACGAAGATGCGTTCCTGGACGACGAGGGGATCGAGATCTCCGCCTGGCTGCGCCAGCATGGGGCCCACCAAGTCGTCATCGCCGAAAGGGACCGCTTGTTCCGCCTGCGTTGATGCCGTGGGTGTGCTGGCGGAGCATCGCTGCGCTCCTGGGCCCGTGTAAGGGCGGTCGAATCAGAAGATCGTCGCGATCGATTGTGCGGCGAGGTTGAGCACCTGCGTCGGCAGAATTCCGAGGTAGAAAATCGCGATTATGGAGACCGTCAGCGCGGCCATGCTGATCGCATCGACGTGGACGCGCGGCGCGTCGGTGCCGCGCTCCTGCATGTACATCATCACGACGACGCGCAGGTAGAAGAAGACGGAGATGACGCTCGTCAGCACGCCGATGACGGCGAGGCCGTAATCGCCGGCGCTGACGGCGGCGCTGAAGATGTACCACTTGCCGATGAAGCCCGCCGTCGGCGGCAGGCCGCCGAGCGACAGCAGGCAGACGGTCATCAGCGCCGACAGCCCCGGGTGGCTGTACCAGAGCCCGGCGTAGTCGCGCAGCTCGTCGTTGGCCTGGTCGCGCGCGCCGAGCAGCGCGATGACGCCGAACGCCGCGAGATTGGTGATCGCGTACGCCGCCAGGTAGAAGAGGATCGCGGCCTTCCCCACCTCGTTGGCCGCGACGAGGCCGACCAGCAGGTAGCCGCCGTGCGCGATGCTCGAATAGGCGAGCATCCGCTTCAGGTTCGTCTGCGCGACTCCCACGACCGTTCCGAGAATCATCGTCGCCGCCGCGATCACCCAGACGATGGGCGCCCAGTCCGCGCTGAACGGCTCGAACGACGAGAGGAACACGCGCGCAAACGCGGCGAACGCCGCGGCCTTGACGCCGGTGGACATGAAGCCGGTGACGATGGCCGGCGCCCCCTCGTACGCGTCCGGCGTCCACATGTGGAACGGCACCGCGGAGATCTTGAACGCGAAGCCGACCAGCAGCAGGCCGAGGGCGACGAGAATGAGCGGGTCGTCCGACAGCGACTGCGCGGCGAGATAGGAGCCGATTCGATCCAGGTGCGTGCTGCCCGTCAGGCCGAAGGTGAAGGCGATGCCGTAGAGGAAGAACGCGCTCGAGAAGGCGCCGAGCAGGAAGTACTTGAAGGCGGCCTCGGTCGCGCGCGGATCCTCGCGGCGGATGCCGGTGAGCACGTACACCGCCAGCGACAGCACCTCGAGCGCGATGAAGATCACCAGCAGGTCGTTGGCGGTCGCCATCATGATCATGCCGGCGATCGAGAACAGGATCAGCGTGTAGTACTCGCCGGGCGGGATGCCGTCCCGATGGATCACCTGCGACGAGAACATGATCGTCAGGATGCCGACGACGACGAGCACGAGCGTGACGAAGAGGCCGAAGTTGTCGCCCGAGATGACGCCGAAGCTGACAGTGTTGCCGTTCCAGAGAAACCCCGCCGAAATGCCGGCGCCGAGCAGGCCGACGATGCCGAGGCCGCCGACGGGCATGCGCTCGCCGGGCTCGCGGAACGCCTCGGCCGCCATGCAGGCGAGCGCGGCCAGGGTGACCGAGAGCATCGGCACGATGGCCTGCATGGAGCCGAGGATGGCTCCCATCAGCGGGTGGCCTCGCCCGGTCCGGCCGGATTCCCATCAGGCGGGTCCGAAAGGACCCGCCCTACTTGGCGGACGAGGACCCGCCCTACCTGGCGGACGCGTAGGCCGGGTCCTTTCGGACCCGGCAGAGGATCACGCTTGACGCGCAGCGTCTGCGTGTTCTGCAGCCGCTCGACGATGCGCGTGACCGACGGCTCCATCGGCCGCAGGAACAGCATCGGGAACACGCCCATCACGAGCGCGATCGCGCAGAGCGGGATCACCGAGCCCCACTCGTGCGGCAGCAGGTCCGGCAGCCCTCTGTTCTCCGCGTGCGTCACCTTGCCGTAGTACACGCGCTGGAACATCCAGAGCATGTAGACCGCGGAGAGGATCACGCCGAGGCCCGCGCCGACGACGTACCTCGGGTCCCAGCGGAACGCGCCGAGCATGATCAGGAACTCGCCGATGAAGCCGTTCAGGCCCGGCAGGCCGATGGAGGCGAGCGTGATGATCATGAAGGCGGCGGTCAGGCGCGGCATCACGGCCTTGAGCCCGCCGAACTCGCTGATCAACCGCGTGTGCCGCCGATCCGACAGCATGCCGACGATGAGGAAGAGGCCGCCGGTGCTGACGCCGTGCGCGAGCATCTGGTAAACAGCGCCCTGCATGCCGTTGACGTTCATCGCGCAGATGCCGAGCACCACGAACCCGAGGTGGCTCACCGACGAATACGCCACCAGCTTCTTCATGTCGGGCTGCACCATCGCGACGAGCGCGCCGTAGATGATGCCGATGACCGCCAGCACCGCGATCCACGGCGCGAAGTACGCGGCCGCGAGCGGGAAGAGCGGGAAGGCGAAGCGGACGAGCCCGTAGGTCCCCATCTTCAGCAGCACGCCCGCGAGGATGACCGAGCCGGCCGTCGGCGCCTGCACGTGCGCGTCGGGCAGCCACGTGTGGAACGGGAAGAGCGGCACCTTGATGGCGAACGCGATGGCAAAGGCGAGGAAGAACCAATACTGCGTCGGCCCCGCGATGTCGAGCGTGTAGAGCTTGAGCAGGTCGAAGCTGTAGGACCCGGTGGCCGCGTTGTGCAGGTAGGCGAGGCCGAGGATGGCGATCAGCATCAGGACGCTCCCCGCCATCGTGTAGAGCATGAACTTGATGGCGGCGTAGATGCGCTGGTCGTAGCCCCAGATGCCGATCAGGAAGTACATCGGGACGAGCATCGCGTCCCAGAACACGTAGAAGAGGAACAGGTCGAGCGAGAGGAAGACGCCGATCATCGCCGCCTCGAGGAGCAGCAGGAAGATGCAGAACTCCTTCACCTTCTTCTCGATGCCGATCCACGACGACAGCACGGCGACCGGCGTCAGGAAGCCGGTCAGCACCACGAGCAGCAGGCTGATGCCGTCGATGCCGAGGTAATAGTCGATGCCGAACGCGGGAATCCACGGATGCCGCTCGACCAGCTGGAACTCCGCCGAGGCCGGGTTGAACGACGCCCACGTCGCGAGCGTCACCGCGAACACGGCGATCGACACGATGAGCGTGACCCACCGGACGAGCGCGTTGCGCTGCCCCTCGGCGTTGCCGACCAACAGCAGCAGCAGGGCGCCCGCGACCGGGAGCATCCACGAGATCGAGAGCAACGGAAGGTTCATCGCCAGAGGTAATACCCCAATATCAGCACCACGCCGATCAAGAGCGAGCCGGCGTAGGCGCGCACCGATCCGCTCTGCAGCCGGCGAAGCAGCGACGAGCTGCCGTCGACGATCGATGCCGTGCCGTTGACGGCGCCGTCGATCACGTTCACGTCGATGCCGCGCCACAACCCTTCCTGCGACACGATGCGGATTGGCTGCACGATGGTCGCGTCGTAGACCTCGTCCACGTAGTACTTGTTCAGGAGCAACCGGTAGACGCCGGGGAAACTCGCCGCCGCTTTGTCGGCAATCTCCCGCCGCCGGAGCCAGATGAACGCGGCGAGACCGATGCCGACGAGCGCGACGATACTCGACACGACCATCAGCGAGAGCTCGAGTCCCCCGCCGGCCTCACCCGCCTCGCCGGCCCCAGGCTCGCCCACCTCACCGACGGCCTGGTCGGCGAGCGTCGTGGCCGAACGGGCGGCGAAGGACGGTGCGAGCCACGCGCCGAGCGCGTTGCCGCCGCCGAGCGCGTGCGGCACGCCGATGTAGCCGGCGAGCACCGATCCCAGTGCCAGGACGATGAGCGCGAGCGCCATCGCCGGCGGCGCGTCGTGCAAGTGGGCTCCGGGTTGGTGCAAGTCGGCTGCGGGTCGGTGCAAGTCGGCTGCGGGTTGGTGCAAGTCGGATCCGGGTCGGTGCGCGGCAGGTTCTTCTTCCTCAGCATGCGCCGGCGCCGGCGCGTCATGCCGACGCTCGCCGTGGAACGTCAGAAAGACGAGCCGGAACATGTAGGTCGCGGTCAGCAGCGACGTCAGGATGCCGATGGTCCAGAGAATGACGTGCCCGCGCGCGAAGGTCTCGAAGAGAATCTCGTCCTTGCTGAAGAAGCCCGCGAGCAGCGGGACGCCGGCAATGGCCAGCGATCCGATGAGGAACGTCCAGTACGTGATCGGCAGGCCCGCCTTCAGCCCGCCCATGTTGCGGATGTCCTGCTCGCCGTGGAGCGCGTGAATCACCGCGCCCGAGCCGAGGAAGAGACACGCCTTGAAGAACGCGTGCGTATAGAGATGGAAGATGCCGGCGCCGAAGGCGCCGACGCCCATCGCCAGGAACATGTAGCCGAGCTGCGAGACCGTCGAGTAGGCGAGCACGCGCTTGATGTCGTTCTGCACAAGCCCGATGGTCCCTGCCATCAGCGCCGTGGCGGCGCCGATGACCGCGACGACCGCCATCGTTTCCGGCGCGTGGCGGAACAGCACCGCGTTGCGCCCGATCATGTAGACGCCCGCCGTGACCATCGTCGCCGCGTGAATCAGCGCGGAGACCGGTGTCGGCCCTTCCATCGCGTCGGGCAGCCAGACATAGAGCGGGATTTGCGCCGACTTCCCCGTCGCGCCGATGAAGAGCAACAGCGTTCCCACCGAGAGCAGGCCGAAGGCGGGCTCGGCGCCGAGCGGGGCGACGGCGGACGCGATGCGCTGGAAGTCGAGCGTCCCGAAGCGGACAAACAGCAGCAGCGTGCCGAGGATGAACGCATAGTCGCCGATGCGGTTGACGACGAACGCCTTCTTGCCCGCGTCGGCGGCCGATCGCTTCTCGAACCAGAAGCCGATCAGCAGGTACGAGCAGAGGCCGACGCCCTCCCAGCCGACGAAGAGGACGAGGAAGTTCGCGCCCAGCACGAGCACGAGCATGAAGGCAGCAAAGAGGTTGAGATACGAGAAGTAGCGCGCGTACTCGCGGTCGCTCTCCTCGTGCATGTAGGCCGTCGAGTAGATGTGGATGAGCGACCCGATGCCGGTGATGACCAGGATCATCACCGACGCCAGCGGGTCGACGCGCAGCGTGAGGTCGAGCACGAAGTCGCCCGAGGCGATCCAGGTGTAAAGCGTCTGCTCGATCGCGCGCTGGGCCGGCGCGAGGTTCGCCACCTGCCACACGGCCGCGACGGAGACCGCAAACGACGCGAGCATCACGAGCGACGCCAGGCCGCCCGAGACGGTCTTCGGCAGGCGGCGTCCCATCGACGCGTTGACGGCGAAGCCGAGCAGCGGGAACAACGGGATGAGGGCGATCATCACCACTTCAGCGACGTGAAGGCATCCGGGTTGAGCGACTCGCGGTGGCGGAACAGGCCGATCACGATCGCGAGCCCGACGGCCGCCTCGGCGGCGGCGACGGTCATGACGAAGAAGGTGATGATCTGCCCGTCCACGTTTCCCTGCGCGCGCCCGAAGGCGACGAACGAGAGGTTGACGGCGTTGAGCATGATTTCGATCGACAGCAGAATCGTGATCAGGTTGCGCCGCAGGAACACGCCGGCCGTGCCGATCGCAAACAGAATCGCCGAAACGATCAGGTAGTGTCCAAGCGGGATCACCGGCCCGGCTCCCGCGCCGCCAGGAGGACGGCGCCGACCATCGCGACCAGGATCAGGATCGAGGTGGCCTCGAAGGCGAACAGGTAGTCGGTGAAGAGCACGCGCCCGACGGAGCGCACCGAGCTGATGGCCGCGACGTCGCCGCGCGCCCCGACCGCCGCCGAGGCGTCGTTGACGCGCACCAGCGCCCAGACCAGCTGGATGATCAGCAGCCCCGCGAGCAGTGCGCCGAACCGCGCCACGCCTGGCCGGCGCAGCGGGTGCGTGCGGTCCCACTCGGCGGCGTCTTCCTGCGGTGCGTTGAGCAGCATCACGACGAACAGGAAGAGCACCATGATCGCGCCCGCGTAGACGATGACCTGCGCCATCGCCACGAACGGCGCGTCGAGCTGGATGTAGAGGCCCGACAGCGCGCCGAACGACGCGATGAGCAGCATGATGCTGTACATCGGGTTGCGCTGCCCGATGACCAGCGCCGACGCCACGATCGCGACGCCCGAGAAGACGTAGAAGAGCAGCGTCTCAAACATTGAAGTAGAGGATGGCGGCCGCGGTTGCGATCAGGTTGAGCACCGCCGCCGGGAACAGCCATTTCCATCCGAACTGCATCAGCTGGTCGTAGCGGTAGCGCGGCACCGTCCAGCGCACCCAGATGTAGGCGAAGAGAATCACGCCGACCTTCATGAGGAACCAGACCCACCCGAGCCCCCACCGCTCGAGGAGCGGCCCGTGCCATCCACCCAGGTAAAGGTCCGTCGCCACCGCCGACATCGTCGTCATGTTGATGTATTCGGCCTGCGGGAAGAGCGCGAAGCGGACCGAGCTGTACTCGGTGTTGTAGCCGGCGACGAGCTCCTGCTCGGCCTCGGGGAAGTCGAACGGCGCGCGATTGGTCTCGGCGACACCCGCGATGATGTAGATGATGAAGCCGACCGGCTGGAGAAACAGGTACCAGCGTGGGATGAATCCAAGCCAGTACCCGCTCTGCGCATCGACCACCTCGCGCAGCGACAGCGAGCCGGCCAGCATGATGACCGACGCGAGCGCGGTGGCATACGCAAGCTCATAGCTGATCATCTGCGCGGAGGAGCGCAGGCCGCCAAGCAGCGAGTACTTGCTGTTGGACGACCAGCCGGCGAGGACGATGCCGTAGACGCCCATCGAGGTGATGGCGAAGACCACGAGCACCGCGACGTTGACGTCGGCGACGCCCAGCTTCACGGGCGTGTCGAGCAGCCCGAAGAACGTGGTCTCGGCGCCCCACGGCACCGCCGCGAACGCCGCAAACGCGGCGGTCACCGAGATGATCGGCGCCAGCGTGAACAGCCACTTGTCGGCGTCCTTCGGCCGCAGCTCCTCCTTGAAGAGCAGCTTCAGGATGTCGGCGAGCGGCTGCAGCAGCCCGTGCGGCCCGACGAGATAGGGGCCGTAGCGCTGCTGCATGAAGCCCATGATCTTCCGCTCGGCGAGCACGAGCAGCGCCGACGCGTTGATCAGCATGAAGAAGGTGAAGCCGATGATGACGAGCTGGATGACGAAACGCAGCGTCGCCTGATCCATCAGTGCGCCCCCGCGAGCGCCGGCGTCCTGGCGCGCCAGTCGGCCGGCAGCGTGCAGCGCCCCTCGCGCACGTGCGCCTCGTACTCCGCCCTGAACAGTTTCATCGTCGAGAGCACTGGTGTTGCCGCGGCATCACCGAACGCGCAGAGGGTCTTGCCGACGATGTTGTTCGAGACGCCGAACAGCAGGTCGAGATCTTTGGCCTGTCCCTCGCCACGCTCGAGGCGCAGCAACAACTTGTACAGCCAGTCGCACCCTTCACGGCACGGCGTGCACTTGCCGCACGATTCGTGGCGATAGAAATGCAGCAGGTTCATCGCCAGCCACACCATGCAGACGGTGTCGTCGAGGACGATGAGCCCGGCGGAGCCGAGCAACGAACCGGCCTTCTGGATCGCGTCGAAGCTGGCGGGGGTGTCGAGGTCTTTTTCAAGAAGCAGCGGCACCGACGATCCGCCGGGAATGATGGCCTTGAACGCGCGGTCGCCTCGCATGCCGCCCGCGTAGTCGTAGATCAGCTCGCGCAGCGTCGTGTTCATCGACGCTTCGTAGACGCCCGGCTTCTTGACGTGGCCGCTGATGCAGAACAGCTTCGGGCCGCCGTTCTTCTCGGGTCCCATCTTCGCGAACCACTCGGCGCCGTTGAGGACGATGGGCGGCACGTTGCAGAGCGTCTCGACGTTGTTCACCGCGGTCGGGCAGTTGTAGAGGCCCTCGACCGCGGGGAACGGCGGCTTCAGCCGCGGCTGCGCGCGCTTGCCCTCGAGCGATTCGATGAGCGCGGTTTCCTCGCCCGCCTCGTACGCGCCGGCGCCGCGGTGGATGAACACGTCGCAGTCGAAGCCGCTGCCGAGGATGTTCTGACCGAGATATCCCGCCTTGTACGCCTTCTCGATCTCGGCCTCGAGAATCTGCTGCACGTGGAAGAACTCGCCGCGGATGTAGATGTAGGCGACCTTCGCGCCGATGGCGTAGCAGGCGATGGCGCACCCTTCGATCAGCAGGTGTGGGTTGCGCTCCATCAGCACGTGGTCCTTGAACGTGCCCGGCTCGCTCTCGTCGGCATTGCAGGCGATGTATTTCGGCTTCGGGGTGTCCTTCAGCACGAACTGCCACTTCATGCCGGTTGGGAAGCCGGCGCCGCCGCGGCCGCGCAGCCCCGATGCCTTCACCTGTTCGATGATGTCGTTCGGCTTCTGCGTGAGCGCCTTGCGCAGCCCCTCGTAGCCGCGAAGGTTTTTCAGGTAGAAGTCGAGCGTGAACGAGTTCGGCTCGTTGACGTGCGACGTGAGGACAGGTTGATAGGGCATCGTTGTTGGGCCGCCTCGTGGCTGGGCCGCCTAAAGGCGGCCCCTACGTACGGCGGTTACGCGTACATTCATTTCCGTTCGTAGGGGCCGGCTTCAGCCGGCCCGCCTTCCTTCCTCAGATGACACCCCGTGAACGCGGACTGGCCGCGGGCGCGGATGTCGTCGACGAACGTCGCGCACTGCTCCGGCGTGAGCCCCTCGTGCCAGTCGTCGTTGACCATCACGACCGGCGCGCGATCGCACGCGCCGAGGCACTCGACCTCCACCAGCGTGAACGTCCCGGTCGGGTCGGTCTCGCCCGGCTTGATCCCCAGCTTCGCGCTCAACTCCTCGGTGACGCGCTCGGCGCCGAGCAGCGCGCACGACAGCGTGCGGCACACGTTGAGCACGTACTTCCCCACCGGCCGCGTGTAGAACATCGTGTAGTACGAGACGACGTCTTCGACCTCCGCGGGCGTGCAGCGAATCTGCTCGGCGACCAGACGCATGCCAGCCGCCGTGATGTAGCCCTGCTGGTTCTGCACCAGGTAGAGCGCGTAGAGAATCGCCGACTTGCGGCGATCGGGCGGATACCGCTGCACCACCTCGTCGAACTTCTTCTGGTTCTCGGCCGTGTAGGTGAACGGCTCGCCGGGCTCGGCCAGCTTCCGTTCCGAACGGTGGAACTTCGCCGGCGTGTACTCCATCGGGGGATGAAAGCTCACCGGTCGCAATCTCCCATGACGACATCGGTCGAGCCGATGACCGCGATGACGTCGGCAATCATGCCGTTCTGGATGATCTTCGGCAGCGCCTGGATGGCCATGAACGACGGCGGCCGCATCTTGACGCGCCAGGGCCGGTTGGTGCCGTCGGAGACGATGTAGACGCCGTGCTCGCCGCGCGGCCCTTCAATCGGCACGTAGGCCTCGCCGGCGGGCACGGTGAACCCCTGCGAGTAGATGAGGAAGTGCTGGATGAGCGCTTCCATCTCCGTGTAGACCTTGTCCTTCGGCGGCGGCACCACGCGTGGGTCGTCGCACGCCCACGCGCCCGACGGCGCGATGCGCTTGATCGCCTGGCGCGAGATGTTGACGCTCTGCCGCATCTCCTCGACGCGCACGCGGTAGCGCGCGAAGACGTCGCCCTCGGTCGCCGTCGGCACCGTGAAGTCGTAGGTCTCGTAGCCGCAGTACGGGAAGTACCGGCGCACGTCGTAGTCGGAGCCGGAGCCGCGCGCGATCGGGCCGACGAGCCCCCACGCCAGCGCCTCCTCCTGCGTGATCACGCCGACACCCTGCGTGCGGCGCGCGAACATGTCGTTCTTCGTCAACAGCCCCTCGAACTCGTCGATCTTCGCCGGGAACCGGTCGAGGAACGCGTTGACCGCCGCGTGAAAGCCGCGCGGCAGGTCCTCGCGCAGGCCGCCGACGCGGAAGTAGCTCGGGAAGAACCGGAAGCCGGCGACCAGCTCGTTGATGTTGAGCAGCAGCTCGCGCTCGCGGATGGCGTAGAAGAGCATCGACACCGCGCCGATTTCCATCGCGTGCGTGCCGATCCACACGAGGTGGCTTGCCATCCGCTGCAGCTCGGCGATGAGCACGCGGATGTCCTTGACGCGTTGCGGCATGTCGAGGCCGAGCAGCTTCTCGACGCTCAGCACGTACGCGAGGCTGTTGGACTGCGCGGCGAGGTAGTCCATCCGCTCGACGAGCGGAACCACCTGCTGCCACTTCTTCTGCTCCGCCGTCTTCTCGATGCCGGTGTGGAGGTAGCCGATGGTCGGCATGCAGGACTTGATCGTCTCGCCATCGAGCTCCAGCACGAGCCGCAGCACGCCATGCGTGCTGGGGTGCTGCGGCCCCATGTTGACGGTCATCGTTTCCGTTCGGAGCTCGGCCATGTCACCTGGACGGTGGGTGGTGGATCGTGGTTAGTGACAACCAACTACCCACGACCAACTGACCAACCACCAACTACCAACCACCAACTGCCAACCAGCCACCCACCAACGAGCTAATGCGACCGCCGCTGGCGGTCGCGCTCGATGTTCGCCTTGAACTCGTCCTCGCTCACCTCGAGCGGCTCGTAGGTCTGCGCCGCCTTGCGAATCTGCACCGGGTAGTCCTTCCGCAACGGATGGCCGTCCCAGTCGTCGGGCATCAGCAGCCGCCGGAGGTCGCCGTGCCCCGCGAAGACGATGCCGAACATGTCCCAGACTTCGCGTTCGGGCCAGCCGGCGGCGGGCCAGATGCCCTGCACCGTCGGCACCACCCCGTCGATTTCGTTCGACCCGACGCGCACCTTCACGCGCAGGCGCTGCCGGTTCGGGATCGAGAGCAGGTGGTAGACGACCTCGAAGCGCGGCTCGCGCGGCAGGTAGTCGGCCGCGGTCACTTCGAGCAGGACGTTGAAGCGGAGCGACGGGGTCTCGTAGAGCGCGCGGCACGTCTCGACGAGCGACGCAGCCGGCACGTAGACGGTGGCGACGTCGACGCCGGCCCCCGTCTCGTACGAAGCACCGGGGATGGCAGCCTTCAGCGTGTCGATGATTGTAGAAGCGTCCACGCGTCCTGCGGTCTAGGCCCGGGAGCGGGCGATTTTCTGCTGCAGTTGCACGATGCCGTAAATGAGCGACTCCGGCCGGGGCGGGCAGCCGGGCACGTAGACGTCGACCGGCACCACCTGGTCGACGCCCTGGACGATCGCGTAGTTGTCGAAGACGCCGCCGATCGACGCGCAGGCGCCCATCGAGATGACCCATTTCGGGTCCGGCATCTGGTCGTACACGCGCCGCATCGCCGGCGCCATCTTCCGCGACAGGCGGCCGGCGACGATCATCAGGTCCGACTGCCGCGGCGAGCCGCGGAACACCTCGGCGCCGAAGCGCGCGACGTCGTAGCGGCTGGTCGCCATCGACATCATCTCGATGGCGCAGCAGGCGAGGCCGAACTGCGCCGGCCAGATTGCCGAGCGGCGCGCCCACTGGATCAGCTTCTCGACCGTCGTCGTGATCAGCGGAAGTTCCGGATCGAGTCCGTGTTCGTGGCCGGGCGCGGGCGCATTCATGAATCTCTCGTTGGACCCCTCTAGGCAGCCTTGCGCGAACCGGGCGCGACCCGCCGGCGCGAGCCCCAGTCGAGGACGCCCTTGCGCCACACGTAGACGAAGCCGACGAGCAGGATGAGGAAGAACGTCACGATCTGCACGAAGCCGGACCACCCGAGGTCCCGTAGGGACACCGCCCACGGATAGAGGAACGCCACCTCGATGTCGAAGAGCAGGAAGATCATCGCGACGAGGTAGAACTTCACCGACTGCCGCTCGCGGGCGTCGCCCACCGCGGGCATGCCGCATTCGTACGGCGCGAGCTTTTCCGGGGTGGGGTTCTTCGGTCCGAGGAGGAGGGAAAGCCCGATCATCACGCCGGCGAATCCGACGCCGAGCGCGACCATGATTACGACCCCGAGCCAGCCGTCCATCGAGTCTTCCCTAGGCCCCCGTCCACCGGCGCGTGGCGCGAGCCGGTAGACCCTGTCGCGCTTGTGAAGAGTTTCCCAACCTGTTCATGCTATAGAACCGGCGGGGCAAGGTCAATTACAGCACCAGCCACACAACTCTCGCCTGAAGCATGCGCATCGCCTGGTTCCGACCCGCTTCGCCCGACGCCACCGATCCGTTCGACGACACGGCGGCGCTCATCGACGAGCTTCGCGCGACGCACGACATCCACGTCGTCACCGAGCGTGACGCGCACGACTTCGTCTGGCAGGAGCAGCTGCGTCCGTGGGACCTGTGCGTCCACGAGCTCGACAACACGCGCGCCCACCAGTTCGTCTGGGCCTACCTGCTGAACTACCCCGGCGTCCTGCTGCTTCGCAGCACGGGCATCGCGCATCTTCGCGTACCGCTGCTCGCCTCGCGCGTGGTCGTCGCGTCGAGCGAGGCAGCCGCCGAGTTGCTGCGGCGGCTCCATCCGGAGATTCATGTTCGCTGTGCGCCGCCTTGCGGCGGACCCACACGGTCCGCCCCGGGGGCGTCGAGTCGTGGCCAGGCCGGCGCGGACCTTCTTGTCGAAGCCGCGCCAGGTCCGCGATTGGTGAGGTTCGCCGTGTTCGATGACCGGACGCGCGGCGGCGACGTGGTCGGCCGCGCCCTCCAGCGTGCGCGGGACGCGGGCGCGGCGTTCGATGTCGTCGGGCCCGACGCGGAGCCGAACATGCTTGCGACGTGCGACGTCCTCGTCTCACCGGGATGGCCGCCCTCGCACCACGCACCAACCGCGGTGCTCGCGGGAATGGCGGCCGGCAAGGCGGTCGTGACGATGGAAATGGATGCAACGGCGGAATGGCCGGCGCTGGACCCGCAGACGTGGCGGCCGCGCGGCGTCGCCGTCAGCGGCCAGCCGATTGCCGTCACGATCGATCCACGCGACGAAGAGCATTCCTTGATGCTCGCGATCCGGCGACTGTCGTCAGACGAAGCATCCCGCGAGCAATTGGGCATCGCCGCCCACGCCTGGTGGCAGGCGCATGCGACGCCGGCACACGCTGCTTCGGTATGGAGGCAGATCCTGGAGGAGGCCGTGAGGCTGTCGCCGCCTCCCCGCCCCGATGATTGGCCGCCGCAGTTCAGCGCGGACGGGACGGAGCTGGCGCGGGCGATTCTGGCGGAATTCGGATTGCGGTAGGGATCAGGGATCGGGGCGCTCGACTGTCCGCATGTCGCGGATGGGCGTGTCGGCCGACGGCCGACTGCGGAGCACGCCGCTCCGATAAACCGGAAAGCGCGCGAGCGAGCCTTCCGCATCGACTTCCGTCAACGCGTTCGAGTTGCCGCGCGTCGGCTCGGACGTTTTGAGCCGTGTGACAGATGCAGCATCGAGTTAGCGACTAGTCGACGCGCCTGCGTCAGGGTACCGAAGCGAGAGCGGTTTCCCGGCGTGCGCAGCTGGAGGCCGGCGGGCGACATGTCCACATCCGCAGCGGTAGGTACACGAAAAGGCTGACCTGAAGGTCCGCCTCTACGTCCGTTCCCACACGTAGCCCGGCTCGCTGGTCAGGCGCGTGTCCTCGACGGGCATCCCCATCGAGAAGTGATACAGGCTCTGCCACGCGTGCCCTGACAGTCCGAGCAGCTCGTGAACGGGGTCGTCGTAGTAGCAGCCGATCCCCGTCGCGCGGCCGCCCGCGGCCTCGGCCTCGAGATAGAGCACCTGGCCGACGAGCCCGCATTCCCAGAAGAGCCGGCGATAGAACCATTCCCCCTGCTCGCGCAGCGGCTGCTCGAAGCGCGCCATCATCGCGAGCGCGAAGAACCCGTCTTCCGCGATGTCCTGATCGCACGAGAGGCGATTGGCGATGCGGCCGGCGTCGATGGGGACGAGGAGAAAGAGGTTCGCGCGCTCGAGGCCTCGCGCGTCGGCTGGTTCCCACAGGAAGTCGGGCCGCATCGCCGCCTTCCACTCCTCGAGGACCCCCCGATCGCGCACGCAGGCGTAAATGCCCGGCGTCACGTCCTGCACGCGATGGACGAAGAGCACGAGATGCACGTGCGGCGGCCAGTCGATGGCATCCCACGGCGGCGCGCCAGGCTGGAGGCGATCGAGCATCGAGAGGAAGGCGTCGCGCGGAAGGGGGCCGCGGGGATCGAAGGCGAGGGCGCTGCGGCGCTGGAGGAGGATGGCGCGCGCGCCAGGCCGGGAACCGGGATCGGGGATCCGGGATCCGGGATCCGTTGGTTCGCGGTTCATGGCTGCGGGTTCGCTGGTTCCGGGCTCGCTGCTTCGGCCCGGATATCGTGTGGCGGCAGCAACTTCGTCGATGATGGGCCACTCGACGTGGTCCCGGCTCAAGCGATTCGCGCGCCCGTACCAGGAACCAGAACGCGCAGCGTCGACAAGAACCTGCGGATCCCGAACCAACGGATCCCGGATCGCGGATCCCGGCTCCCGGACCGAGGCCCCCACGACGGCCACGCACTCCGCTTCCTCGTGCTCCGCGTCGGTGTAGTCGGCATCGCGGTCGAGTCCCAGGAGCGCGGCAATCTGCGCGTCCGACCATTCCGGCAGCAGCCGGAGGCGCCATCCCAGCATCGCGGCCGCCAGGCGCAGGGCACCGATGGCGTGCCCCGTGTCGTGCTGGCAGTAGCGAAACGCGCGTTCGCCGTACTTCCACGCCTCACGCCAGATGATGGAGGTGAGCGCAACCAGGAAACACTCATCTGTGGGGCACTCGTGGAAGGTTTGCCCCACACGTGCCGGAAGCACACACCTTTCTTCCAATGCATGCTCGCGCGGCGCGTAGTGACAGACGCGCGCGCCGTGGACGATCCACGCCTCGGTGGGATGCAGGTTGCCGCTCGACGGGTTGACGCGCAGCGCCCAGCGTGACTGTCCGTACTGCTTCCACGCGGACAGTCCCATCGAGCAGCGGAGGAACTCGCCTATCGAATGGTCCGTGATTGGCTGCGCCGGAAGGTCGCCGGCGAAGAGCGACGCGTAGTGGACGTCGCCGGCCAGCGGCTCGCGCGGCAGGGCGCGCAACGGCGCGCCCTCATAGCGCCGAAAGGGGTCGGGTTGGGTCGCCCAGTCGAGGTATCCGAGCGACCGCGCAAATCGATTGAAGTGATGTTTGGTCGAATCGTGATAGCGGACGGCGATCACGCCGAGAGCTGTTTGATCCGCTTCTCGATCTCGGCGAGCGCCTGCGTCAGCTGCTGCCTGCGGGCCGGATGCGTCGTGAGCTCGAGCTGCCGCTCCATCTCGGTCCGCGCCAGCTTGAGCGACTCGACCTGCCGCGCGCGCTCGGGATCGGTGCCCTTGCCGCCCTGGCGCAGTTTCCGCTTCTCTTCTTCCCGTTCTTCCATCCGCTCGGCGAGGCGGGATTCCGCGTCGACCAGTCCTTCTCCGGCATCACCCATTTAGTGCTCGGTCCTTTCAAACTCGCCGCCGGGCGCGTCCTTGTCGCACTCGGCGCCACGAGAGTCCGTTCGAGGTTGATTCGGCGCCAGGAAGAGCGCTCAACATTATACGGGCAACGCAAAGCCCCCGGCGCGAACGTGCTTAGATCGTCCTGTGGCGCGCGGCGAGGTGCTCGACCTTTTCGACCCGGCGGTGCGGCAGTGGTTCGCGTCGGCGTTCGAGTCGCCGACCCGGCCGCAGCAGCTGGGATGGCCCGCCATTGCACGCGGTGACTCAACGCTGATTCTGGCGCCGACCGGCAGCGGCAAGACGCTGGCCGCGTTCCTGTGGTGCCTCAACCGCCTGATGTTCGAGCCGGCGCCGCCGCCGAAGCAGCGGTGCCGCGTTCTCTACGTGTCGCCGCTGAAGGCGCTGGCCGTCGACGTCGAGCGCAACCTGCGCGCGCCGCTGGCGGGGATCGCCAATGTCGCGCGCGAGCGGGGCGTCGCCGTCAACGTGCCCGAGATCGCCATCCGCACCGGCGACACGCCGGCGGCCGAGCGCGCCCGCTTCGGACGCGAAGCCGCCGACATCCTGATCACGACGCCCGAGTCGCTCTTCCTGCTGCTCACCTCGAACGCCCGCGAGCGGCTCGTCGCGGTCGATACGGTCATCATCGACGAAATCCACGCGCTGGTGCCGGGCAAGCGCGGCGCCCACCTCGCGCTCTCGCTGGAACGGCTGGAGGCGATCCGTGAGGCCGCGCCTGGGCCGGCTAAAACGGCCGGGCCGGCTAAAGCCGGCCCCTACGTACGCGAGGGCATATCCGACAGCGTGGGGGCCGGCTTCAGCCGGCCCTTACAGCGCATCGGCCTCTCGGCCACGCAGCGGCCGCTCGACGAGGTCGCGCGATTCCTCGGCGGCGCCGAGCCGCGCGCGGTGAAGAAAGCGCGGCCCGCGGCAAAGCGCTCGAAGAAGCGCGACGTGCAGGCCGTCGAGGAGATCGAGAGCGAGCTGCACGACGAGTTCGCCGCCGACGACAAGAGCCCCTCCTACCGGCCGGTGACCATCGTCAACGCCTCGGAACGCAAGCCGCTGCAGCTGCACATCGAAGTCCCCGTCGAGGACATGGCGCGGCTGGCGAAACCGGTGGACATTCCGAGCGGGCCGGCCGGGCAACCCGCCCCCCGCGCGTCCATCTGGAGCTCCATCTACCCGCGCCTCCTGGAGCTGATTCACGCGCATCGCTCCACCTTGATCTTCGTCAACAGCCGCCGGCTCGCGGAACGCCTCGCGGGGGCGCTGAACGAGCTCGCCGGCGAGCCGCTCGTGCGGTCGCACCATGGTTCGCTCGCGCGGGCGGCGCGCAGCGAGGTGGAGGACCTGCTCAAGGCCGGCCGCATCAAGGCGCTCGTCGCCACCTCCTCGCTGGAGCTCGGCATCGACATGGGGGCGATCGACCTGGTCGTGCAAATCGAGGCGCCCCCCTCGGTGGCCAGCGGCCTTCAGCGCATCGGCCGCTCCGGTCACCAGGCCGGCGCGACGAGCGAAGGGATCATCTTTCCGAAATTCCGCGGCGACCTCGTCGCCTCCGCGGCGGTCGCGCGGGCGATGCACGAAGGGCTCGTGGAGTCCACGCGCTACCCGCGAAACCCGCTCGACGTGCTCGCCCAGCAGGTCGTCGCCATGGCCGGCATGGACACGTGGGACATCAACGATCTGTTCGCGCGCGTCCGCTGCGCGGCGCCGTATGCCGACCTCAGCCTGCGCATGTTCGAGGGCGTCCTCGACATGCTGTCGGGCCGCTACCCGTCCGATGAGTTCGCGGAGCTGCGCCCGCGCATCACGTGGGACCGCGTGCACGGGACGATCGCCGGACGCGAAGGCGCCAAGCGCGTCGCCATCGCGAACGCGGGCACCATTCCCGATCGCGGGCTCTACGGGGTGTTCCTCGCGGGCGCCGATCGGCCGGTCCGCGTCGGCGAGCTCGACGAGGAGATGGTCTTCGAGAGCCAGGTCGGCGAGACGTTCACGCTCGGCGCGTCGACGTGGCGCATCGAGGAGATCACGCACGACCGCGTGCTCGTGACGCCGGCGCCGGGCGAGCCGGGCAAGATGCCGTTCTGGCACGGCGACCGCGAAGGGCGCCCCATCGAGCTCGGTTATGCGATCGGCAAGCTGGTTCGCGATCTCCGCGGGTTGTCGAGGCCCGCGGCCATCGAGCGGCTCGTCCGCCAGCACGACCTCGACGGCGTCGCCGCGGAAAATCTTCTTCGCTACCTGGACGATCAGGCGGCGTCCGGTGCGATCCCGGACGATCGCACCATCGTCATCGAGCGCTGCCTCGACGAGCTCGGCGACTGGCGCGTCTGCCTGCTCTCGCCTCTCGGCAGCCGCATCCACGCGCCGTGGGCGATGGCGGCGACCGCGCACATCCGCAACAGGACCGGCATGGACGTCGAGGTCATGTGGGGCGACGAGGGCTTCGTCGTCCGCTTTCCGGAAGTCGAGAATCCACCCGACTTCGCGCTCCTGCTTCCGGACGTCGACGACGTGGAACCGCTGGTGCTGCGGCAACTGGGCTCGACGTCGCTCTTCGCGGCGCGGTTCAGGGAGACCGCCGCGCGCGCCCTGCTGCTCCCGCGGCGCCGACCCGGCATGCGGACACCGCTCTGGCAGCAGCGCAAGCGCGCCTCCGACCTGCTGGCCGTCGCCTCGCGCTTCGGATCGTTTCCGGCGCTGCTCGAGACGTATCGAGAAGTGCTGCGCGACCACTTCGACATGCCGGCGCTGGTGGAGACGCTGCGGAAGATCGGCGCACGCACGCTGCGCGTGGCGACGATCGAGTCGCGCGTGCCATCGCCGTTCGCCGCGTCGCTCCTGTTCAGCTACGTCGCCAATTACATCTACGACGGCGACGCGCCGCTGGCCGAACGGCGCGCGCAGGCGTTGTCGGTCGATCAGGCGCAGCTGCGCGAGCTGCTCGGCGACGCGGAGCTCCGCGAGCTGCTCGACGCCGACGCCATCGTCGCCCTCGAACGCCAGCTGCAGCAGCTCGACGACAAGTACAAGGTGCGTACGAAGGACGGACTCCACGACCTGCTGCTGCGCATCGGCGACCTCGACGTCGAGGAACTGACCGCGAGAACGACCGTGGCGGACGCCGCCGCCACGATGCGTGAGCTCGAGCGGGAACGGCGGGTGGTGCTGCTGCCGATTGCCGGTATGAAGCGATACGTCGCGGTCGAAGACGTCGCGCGTTACCGCGACGCGCTCGGTGCGCCGTTGCCCGTGGGCCTGCCGGAATCGCTCCTGGAGCCGGTCCGCGACCCCGCGGGCGATCTCACGCTGCGCTACGCACGCTCGCATGGTCCGTTCACGGCGCGCGAACTGGCGGCGCGCTACGGTCTCGGCGCCAGCGTCGCCACCGCGCTCGTCCTCCAGCTGACTGCCGCCGGCAAGTTGATCGAAGGCGAGTTCAGGCCCGGCGGCAGCGAGCGGGAATGGATCGATCCCGACGTGCTGCGCAGCCTCCGGCGCCGTTCGCTGGCGCGCCTGCGCCAGGAGATCGAGCCGGTCGACGCCGAAGCGCTCGGCCGCTTTCTCGTGTCGTGGCACGGCGTCGGTTCCGGGCGGCGCGGCCTCGAAGCGGTGCTCGACGCAATCGAACAGCTGCAGGGTGCAGCGGTGCCCGCGTCGGTTCTCGAGCGCGAGGTGCTGCCGGCGCGCGTGGACGATTACACGCCGGCGATGCTCGACACCCTGATGAGCGCCGGCGAAGTGGTCTGGGCCGGCGTCGAGCCGCTCGGGGAACGCGACGGCCGTGTGGCGCTCTATCTGACCGACCAGCTGGCGCAGCTGCGTCCCCCTTTTGCCGCCAAGCCCGACGTCGAAGGGCGCGCGGCCGACATCCTGGATCACCTCGGCGAACATGGCGCATCGTTCTTCAGCGCGATTCACGAGGGCACCGGCGGCGGCTTTCCCGCCGAGACGGTGGACGCGTTGTGGAGCCTGGTGTGGCAGGGGCTCGTGACGAACGACACCATGCAGCCGCTGCGCGCCTACACGCGGACCGAGAACACGCGGTCGCCGAAGCGTCCGCGCGGCGCGCCGTTCCGCTCGCGCCGCCTCGTGCCGCCGCGCGCCGAGGGCCGGTGGTCGCTCGTCGCGGGGCCGTCCGCCTACGCCAGGGGTTCGGCGGACGTCCGCCGAAGCGATTCGCGCCAAGGCGGGCGCGCCGGACAACTGTCCGCCACAGAGTGGGCCACGGCGATGGCGCATCAGCTGCTCGCGCGCCACGGCGTCGTCACGCGGGAAACGGTGGCGGCGGAATCGGTCGCGGGAGGGTTCTCGGCGGTCTACCAGGTGCTCAAGGCGATGGAGGATGCGGGGCGCATTCGTCGCGGCTACTTCGTCGCCGGCCTTGGCGCGGCGCAGTTTGCGCTGCCGGCCGCGCTCGATCTGCTGCGGTCGATGCGCGACGTTCCCGAAGAGCCTCGTACGGTCGTGATGGCGGCAACCGACCCGGCCAATCCGTACGGAGCGATCACGAAGTGGCCGACGACGTCATCGGGGCCGGAGCACGCCCCGAGCGAGCGCAGCGAGTCGAGGGGGCCCACGCGTGCGGCCGGGGCGCTCGTCATCCTCGTCGACGGCCGTGCGGCCGCGTACCTGCGCCGTGGCGAACGCGAGCTGCTGCTCTTCCTGCCCGAGCCGGAACCGTCGCGCTCGCGCGTCGGCCGCGAGGTCGCGCGCATGCTGCTGCACCTTGCCGCCACGCGCGAAGGACGCCGCGGCATGCTCATCGCGGAGATCAACGGCGCCGCCGCGACCGCGCATCCGGCGGCGCGGCTCTTCATCGAGGAGGGCTTCGCCGCCACCGCCATGGGTATCCAGGCCCGCACCGATCGGCTGCGACCTCGAGGATACGGATCGCTCGATCCGTCTGGCATCGGCATTGCGGCGGCGAATGCTGGAGGTCAACGCATGGCTGAGCAGCGGCGCAATTCATCCGAAGAGACGCTCGAGAACACGCGCCCCCGGGCGAACGAGGACAGCGACATCGAACACGATCGGGTGCGTTCATCGAACGACCAGGATCAGCAGATGGAACGCCAGGGCGTCGACTCGACCCGGAA